>JAJZTA010000010.1 GCA_021849295.1 Pseudomonadota bacterium
ATTCCGTTAATTGCATGGGTATCTCCTAGCTGGGTACTTTTATCCGGTACCCAGCATGGTACCCAGCTTCGTGCCGGATGTCACGGAATCCTTGCGGAAGCCATAGGACGCTAAAATGGCTGTTTTCCTAGGTTTTTATGGTGTTTTTGGATTTTACAGGATGTCTTTGGAAGAGGAAGTGGTGCCCAGAGGCGGATTTGAACCACCGACACGATGATTTTCAGTCATCTGCTCTACCAACTGAGCTATCTGGGCTTAAAGCTTTGCAGCGTAGGACTTTATAAGCAATAAAGCGGGTTATGTCCAGCGGTTTTTTGGCCGCCAAGTGCCTTATTTCGCTAGGTTTTCGGCGAGACCGGCGGTGCGGCGGCGGCGGGTGATCTCTAGGATACCGAGCCGCGTGAAGCCGTGTACTTGCGTGTTGGCCCCATCTTCGCCGACGGCGGCCTCGATCGCTTGCAGCAGGCGGCTGCGTTCGTCCTTCGTCCCGGTGTTGATGAAATCGGCAAGGATGACACCGCTCAGGTTGCGCAACCGGCACTGGCGGGCGATGGCCGGCGCGGCCTCGAGATTGGCGGCGGCATGACCTCCGGCGCTGCCCTGATTGACGTCGATCACCGTCAGCGCCGTCGTCGGCTCGATGACCAGAGACGCGCCGCACGCGAGCGGCACGACGTTCTCTTTCAGGGTTTCAAGCGTACCGTAAACATCGTGCGTGTCGAAAAGTTTTTGCGCGCCCTGCTCCGGCTTGAAGAGCCTCAGGCGTTTCGAGGTCGCCAGCGCGGGGAGATGCGCGGCGCACCAGTCGGTGATCAGGCCGAGGATTTTCTTGTCGCCCGCGTAGATATGCTCGAACGCGCCCGCGCCGTAATCGGTAAGCGCGCGCACGATGGCATCCGGCCCTTCCTTCAGCAGACCCGGCTTATCCCCCAGCTTCTCCTGAGCGTCAAGAATGCTTTGCCATTCGTCCTGCAGGCGTTTGGCTTCGGCTTCGATTTCATCGGGCGCGGCCTGTTCGCTGGGGCTGCGCACGATCCAGCCTCCCGCGCCTTTCAGCCGCGCGGTCAGCGCGAGAATTTCCTCGTTTTCAATCTTGTGCGAGATCGTCACCTGCTTCGCGGCGGGCGTGTAGGCAAGAAACTGCCCCGAGATATAAACCTTCATCGTCAGGCGCGGCATTTTTTCGTTTTCGTTCGCGCTGCCCGCCCGCCCTTCGGACTTGACCTGCACGAGCACCATCTGCCCGCTCTGCAAAAGCTCGGAGATGCCGGAGCGCGTCTCGGATTCGTCGGCCCCCGCGCGGCGCACGTGCTTGGCGGGCAAAAAGCCGGTCACCCCGCCGCCGAGATCAACCAGCGCGGCCTGCAATTTCGTATCGACCTTGGTCACCTTGCCGAAATAGAGAGCCCGCCAGCGGGTGCGCGGCGCGACGGCGGGCGGATCGACGTAAAGGTCGTCCGTCACGCCGTCCTTCACCACGGCGGCCATAAGACGCCCGTCTATTTCATCCGCAAGAAGCTCAAGTTCGCTCATTATTCAGACCCCGCAGCATTTTTACCGTCTCGAACAGCGGCAGCCCGACGATATTCGTATAAGAACCGCTCATAAACGGAATCAGGATAGCAGCTTCACCCTGTATCGCATAGCCCCCTGCCTTGCCCTGCCAGTCGTTGGTGGCGATATAAGCGTCGATTTCCGCAGCTTCCAGACGTTTGAAGCGCACGACGGAGGACACCAGCGCGTGGCGCGTGCCAGCGGGGGATTTTATCGCAACCGCAGTCAAAACCTTGTGACGGCAGCCGGACAGCAAACGGAGACAATCGCGCGCCTGCTCCTCCGTTTCTGCCTTGGGTAAAATGCGCCGCCCGCGCGCGACCACGGTGTCGGCCGCCAGCACGCAAGCGTCGGGATGTGCGGTGAAAACCTTTTCTGTCTTGGCCTTTGCGATGCGCGCGGCATAAGCGGCAGGAAGCTCGCGCGGCAGCGGCGTTTCGTCGATGTCTGCGGGAACGGTCTTGTCAGGCACGATGCCCGCCTGCTTCAGCAGTTCAAGGCGGCGCGGCGATGCTGACGCGAGGATAAGCACGGAGCTTATTTATACCGAAAGATAATACGGCCCTTGGTGAGGTCGTAAGGCGTCATCTCGATAGTCACCTTGTCGCCTTCCAGCACGCGAATCCTGTTTTTGCGCATCTTGCCGGAGCTGTGCGCAAGGACGATGTGGTCGTTGTCGAGCTTGACGCGGAACATGGCGTTCGGGAGCAACTCCTGAACGACGCCGTCGAAAGTCATCAGATCTTCTTTTTCAGACATATTTACTGTTATTCCAGAATTGTTGTAGTGGGCTTAAAATTAAGCGTCACGTGCCGCTTTGTCCAGTCTTACTTTGTTTTCAAGGGCTTCTGCGGAAATTGGGGAATTTTTCGATATCCTATTGACATATAAACTATATATTTATATATTATGAAATCTATTTTTAAGAAATTTCGGAGACCTGCCCCAATGACACCGCAAGACCAAGAGAAATTCGCCAAAGCCTGCCGCGCCTGGATAGACAAAAATCCCGAGGCGGACGTTCCCATGCAGGGGGCTTTCACCCCCGACGGAGAACCTCTGACGCCGCGCACCCTCATCGAATACGGCCTCTTCTCGGGAGAATTGTTCGAGGCGGCGGATATGTTCCTCGCGCTGAACCCCGGCCTTACCATCGACGACCTGATCGAAATGAACTTCGGCCCGCAGGAAAAAACGCAGGCGGAACCGCAACCGGAACAAAAGACGCAGCCCCAACCGCAGAACAAAAAAACCTCCGGCCCCAAGCGGCATTACAAAATATAAAGGAACGCCGCCCATGACGCCGAAGAAAAAACAAAGAGTCATAGAAGCCTTCAACGCGATGCTGTCGCACAGCCCCACCGCCGACACGCCCTATGACGACATCGTCGCCGCCGATGGAACGCCGATGACTCCGCGCAAGGCTCTGCAAAAGGGCGTCGCCGACGGCACAATCTTCAGCAACGTGGAAGACTACCTGAAAAAGCATCCGGGCATCACCTTCGACCAGTTCGTCGACACCATCAGCCAGCCGCGGCCGCCAGCCAGCCGGCATTTCAAAATATAAAAAGGAAGCCGCGCATGTCTCCTGAAGACCAGCAAAAAGTCGCAACCGCCTACAGGACGTGGATGGACAAAAAGGCCGATGCCGACAAGTCCATCAGCGATTCCGTCATGCTGAACGGCAAGCCGATGACGTCGCGCATCCTCATGGAATTCGAGCTGGCCAGCGGAGAGATATACAAGGACATGGACGAGCTGCTCGCCGAAAACCACATGACCCTCGACAAGCTCATCGAGCTCAAATTCGGCCCGCAGCCGAAGCCCGACGCGGCGACGGCGCGCAAGCACCGGCATTTCAGAATATAAGGATACAGCGCATGTCTCCGGAAGATCAGCAAAAATTCGAAAAAGCCTACAGGGCGTGGATGGAGAAAAACCCCTACGCCGACAAGCCCGGCGGCAATGGCGACGGCTATGAATTGCTGACGCCGCGCCAGATCATGGAAATAGGCCTGAAGTCGGGAAGTATTTTCGAGGCGTGGGACGAATTTCTTCTCGCCAAGCCGGACCAGAACCTTGACGACGTCCTCAAGGACCTTTTCGGAGAAACGCCGAAAGAAAATCCTCCGCCGCCCGCCAGAAAGCCGCCCCGCCCGCAGCGGCATTTCAGAATATAACGGAAAACAAACTGTGCGTGGCACAGGCGCGCTTTAGTCCTCTCTGTCATCCTTGAGCCGCTCGAGCTTCGCGCCGACGCCGCTCAGCTTGCCGACGATGTTTTCATACCCGCGCTCGAGATGATAGATGCGGTGAACGTGCGTCGCGCCTTCCGCCACCAGCCCCGCCAGCACCAGCGAAACGGAAGCGCGCAGATCCGTCGCCATCACGTCCGCCCCCTTGAGCTTTTTCACGCCGCGCACCAGAGCCGAGGCGCCGTGAACGGTGATGTCCGCGCCCATGCGCATCAGTTCCGGCACGTGCATGAAGCGGTTTTCGAAGATCGTCTCCGTGACCATGCCAGCGCCCGTGGCGATGGTCAGCATCGACATCATCTGCGCCTGCAGATCGGTCGGAAAGCCGGGGTACGGCTCCGTCATGATGTCGATGCCGCGCAAAACCTCGCTCCGCCGCTTCACGGTCACGCCGCCGGGAACCTCCGCCAGATCGACGCCCGCCTTGTGGAGCAGATCGATCATCGCGCCGAGATGGTCGATTTCGGCGTTTTTCAGCGTCAGGGCGCCGCCGGTCATCGCGCCGGCGATGGCGAAGGTGCCAGCTTCGATGCGGTCGGCGATCACGGCGTGCGCCGTGCCGCGCAGAAACGATTTGCCGCGGATGGTCACCCGATCCGTGCCGAGACCGCTGATCTCCGCACCCATCTTCATCAGGCAATGGCCGAGATCGACGATCTCCGGCTCGCGCGCCGCGTTGTGCAGCACGGTCGCGCCCTTGGCGAGCGTCGCCGCCATCATCACGTTCTCCGTCGCGCCGACAGACGATTTGGGAAAGTGGATTTCCGCTCCCGTCAGCCCCTGCGGCGCGCGGGCGTGGATGTAGCCTTCGGCAAGGTCGATCTCCGCGCCCAGCTCGCGCAAGGCGTCGATGTGCATGTCGACGGGGCGCGTGCCGATCGCGCAGCCGCCGGGCAGACTGACTTTCGCCTCGCCGTGGCGCGCCACCAGCGGCCCCAGCACCAGAATGCTGGCGCGCATCTTGCGCACGAGGTCATAGGGCGCAACGCAGCCGGACAGCTTGGCCGCGTGCAGCTTCAGGGTCTTCTTTTGCGAATCGTAGACGCAGGCGACGCCCAGTTCCTGAAGAATATTTATCAGCGAGGACACGTCGCGCAAGGCGGGCACGCGGTCGAACTGCAGCGGCTGGTCGGTCAGCAGCGACGCCGCCATCAACGGCAGCGCCGCGTTCTTGGCGCCGCTGATCTCGATCTCTCCGTTCAGCGGCGCGCCGCCGGTAATGCGAATTTTGTCCATGGGTCAAGTCATCTCGAATTCGGGTTGGTATAGAGGGTGATGCCCTGCGCTTCAGGCTACATGCGCGGCAGCGTGACCCCTTTTTGGTCCATGTATTTTCCGTCGCGGTCGGCATAGGACACCTCGCAGACGGAATCGCCCTTGAAGAACAGGAACTGGGCGATGCCCTCGTTGGCGTAGACTTTGGCGGGCAGCGGCGTGGTGTTGGAAATTTCCAGCGTCACCTGTCCCTGCCATTCCGGCTCGAGCGGCGTGACGTTGACGATCAGCCCGCAGCGCGCGTAGGTGCTTTTGCCGAGGCAGACCACCAGCACGTCGCGCGGCACCTTGAACGTCTCGACCGTCCGCGCCAGAACGAAGCTGTTGGGCGGGATGATGCAGACGTCCGTCTTGCGCGTGACAAAACTGTTCGTGCTGAAATTCTTCGGGTCGACGACGGCATTGTCGACGTTGGTGAAGATCATAAATTCGTCCGAGACGCGGCAGTCGTAGCCGTAGGACGACAGGCCGTAGGAAATGATGCCCGCGCGCTTCATCCGTTCCTCGAACGGCGTGATCATGCCTTGCTGCGCCTGTTCGCGTATCCATGTGTCGGACATGATGGCCATGTTTTTACTTCTCCTTGACGCCGCTGCGCGCGCGGGTCTGTTGCTTGCGTTTTTGCAGGTTCTGCCGGAGCGCGTCGGCGCGTTTTTTGTCCTGCGCCTTGTTTTGCGTCGGCGTGGTATTGCGGGGTTGCCTGTGATCCATGCCTCCGAAAGTAAAGTTCCGGCGCGGCGCGGTCAAGACGCTGGATGGGGGTATTCATAAAACATATTGCTGCATGCCTTCACGCGCGAAGACATGCAGCAGGAAGAAAGTAAAACAAGGCTAGCGTTTTTGCGGCACGGTGGACAGGGGAACCGGCTTGCGTTCGGGCTGTTGCCCTTTCGGCGGCAGAGGCGCGGGCGCGAACTTGCGGACAGGTTGTCCCAGCTTCGCTTTCATGCTCATACGCGCCTCCTGTTTGTTATGACCACTATGAGAATATTCTAAAGCCATGCCGTGCGCTGTCAAATGCGCTTCGCCGAAAATCCGCTTTCGTAAGCCCAGACGCCGAGCAGGCCTCCAAAAACAATTATTAAAAACAGCCAGTTAGGGAGCAATTCGACGCCGTGAATATTTTTCACGACATAAACATCATTTTCTTTAACGCCAATCCAGTCGTCCCCGCCGAAGTCGCGACGGGACGCCCCGACTCGCCGGAGCGAGAATCGCGGATGGTCGTCGTACCAGATCATCGCGCCATGCGTCTTGTCGACCAGCGCCGCGAGCTTGCGCGCCGTCGTGTGAACATCGGAGAATTCCTTGCTCACGCCGGTGCCGACGACGGCAAATGCATTCTTCTTGCCATTGCTGAAACGGTAAATGCCGTTTCCACTCACCGTCACGGTGGCGCTCACCCAGCCCTTCCTTCCTGCGGCGCTCATGGCAATGTTTTCCGTCTTGCCATCGGGACGCGTGAGCGTGACGGGCAACGGCGGCTGCGTCAGCGCGCGTTCCGAAACCGTAATCGCGCTGCCGTGCGTTTCGGCCTTGATGTAATCCTCCTCAAGAGAAGGCTCCTTCATCAGCCAGTGCGCGACGCGGCGCAGCAGACCGATATAAGGCCCGCCGCCGTCAATGCCTTTCGCCCACATCCACACATTGTCGGACGTCAGCGCCGCCACGCGCCCCTTGCCGACTTGGTCAAGCACCAGAAGCGGGCTGCCGTTCAGTCCCGTCATCAAAGTCTCGCCGCGCGTCTTCGTGACGTTCAGTTGCGTGAGCCACCGTCCCCACGGCTGCAGACCCGCGTTCATCTGCAAACCGGCGGTGACGGGGTGACGTTTGCCGATGTCCGTGAGTTGCGGCACATAGGCGCCTTCCAGCAGGTCGTCGGGCGGCATCTGCGGCGCGACGGGCAGGATGGAATCCAACGGCGTTTTGAACAGCCCTTCCTCATGCCGGTCGTTGCCGAGCTCCATCAGAAACGCGCCGCCGCCACGCACGTATTGGGCGATATTGTCGAAGTATTGCGGCAGCAGCAGCCCGTACTGCGCGTAGTCGTCGAAGATGATGAGGTCGAAGTCCTTTATTTTTTTTTCGAACAGTTCCTGCACGGGGAAAGCGATCAGCGACAGTTCGTTCGCCGGCGTGGGGTCGAAAGACGTCGGCGAGCGCAAAATGGTGAAGTGAACGAGGTCGATCGACGGGTCGGACTTCAGCAGGTCGCGCCACGCCCGCTCGCCGATATGCGGCCTGCCCGAGACCAGCAGCACCTTCAGCCTGTCGCGCACGCCGTTGACGATGACGGCGGCGGTATTGTTGAGCGTGGTGAGTTCGCCCTTGACCGGCGGAACGGAGAAT
Source organism: Pseudomonadota bacterium (assembly GCA_021849295.1). Lineage (GTDB taxonomy): Bacteria > Pseudomonadota > Alphaproteobacteria > Micavibrionales > UBA2020 > PALSA-926. The sequence continues at coordinate 7,434 of JAJZTA010000010.1, forward strand.
TCAAAAACGTTCTGCCCCGCGTGACGGAGCCTGAACGTGAAACTTGCGACCGCGCCCGCCGCGACCGTCTTTGCGCTGACAATATTTCCATCCTGCGTCACCTCGAGCGCGACAGGCCCCGCGGGCGCTTCGCCGCTGTCTTCCACTTTGACCTTGATCGTCACGTCCTTGCTCAGCAGGCCGTATTCCGGCGCCGAAACGACTTTAATGCGCCTGTCGAATGCGTCCTTCTTCCCCGTCAAAACGACGCTGAACGGCGCGAGTTTCTCCCACGGGCCGATGTCCTTCGGCACGTCGTTTACTTGCCCGTCGGTAATGAAGACCGTGCCCGCGATGCGCGACAGGGGCAGATCGGACAGGCGGTCACGCAAGACGGAGAACAGCTCGGTATCCTGATTGCGCAAGCTGGCAGGATCCTGCCCCGCATGAACCACGACCGGCTGCACGCCCTGCATGGATTTCAATTCGCTTTTGATATGCGCAAGGATTTTTTCCGCCTCCTTGTCGCGGTTCGCGATCTTTTCGCTCGGCGATTCGTCGACGACGATGACCAGCTTGTCCGGCAAGGGCTTGCGCACTTCGCGGATGATGGACGGGTCCAGCAGCAGCAGCGCGAGGAGCAGGAAGAACAGCGCGCGCGCGTAAAAATCCGGCGCTTTTTTCCAGCGCGCGGCAATCAAAATCACAACGGCAAAGCCCGCCAGCGCGGCCAGCAGCGCAAAAGAGAGAAGCGGCGACAATTGGAACGATGCGTTCATTGTCCGATCCTCTTGAGAATGTAGGGCGTATGGATCTGGTCCGCCTTGTAATTGCCAGTGAGCGCAACCATGACCAGATTAATGCCGAAACGGTAGGCCATCTCGCGCTGCTGCTCGCCGCCCGGCTGGACAAGATAGCGCGCGCGATCGCCGTTGTCTTGCGACCATGCCGCCGCCCAGCTGTTGCCGCCGATCACCACCGACGTCACGCCGTCATGGAGCGGGCTCGGCTCTTTTTCGACCCAGAGCGTGCCGCTGTCGAATTGCCCCGGAAAATCCTGCAGCAGATAAAAACTTTTGGTGAGGATGTTGTCTTTCCCGATCTGCTTGAGAGCCGGAATGTCGATGTCGTGCGTCAGGCGGCGCAGCGCGCGCGTGCCCGGCGTCGATCCGGCGTTATCGCCGAAGCCCGCATCGTTGAATTGTCCGGCGCTCGTGTCGAACAGGATCAGCCCGCCCTGATTGATGTAGCTCTGGATGTTGGCGGCGGCGCGCCTGTCGAGGTTCGGCTCGGCGCTCGTCATCGGCCAGTAGATCACGGGATAAAAAGCGAGATTGTCCTTGTCCGGATCCACCCCGACAACGCCGCCGACCTGCGCCGCCGTGCGCAGGCTGACCTCGTTCGCCAGACCCTCCAGACCGTTGCGGCTCAAATTATCGACAGCGGCGTCGCCTGTTTCGATGTAGGCGAGATAAAGTTCCGAGGCAAGTTTCTCCGGCGGAGGCTGCGCCGCCGCGGCGGGCGTGGAAAACAGCAGCGGCAGAAAAGCCAGAAACACCATGAGTCCCCGCAGACGCAGCGTCACCAGCGTATCGGCAAGCAGCAAGAGGATCGCCCATTTGAGCAGCAGCGGCTTCAAATCATGCCCGCCGGTCTTATGATAAGATTCCACCGTCACTGACGACGGGATGTCGTCGAGCGGCTGCATATGCAGCAAGGCGTTGCCGATGTTGAAGGCCGAAAAATCCAGCGCACTGCCGTAGAGGCCCGGCGGCGTTTGCGGCGACGGGAAAAAATTGTCATGCGGCGCGATATTCTTGACGATCGCGCTGTTGTCCGGCGGCGCGAGGTGGCCGAACCCGTCCAGCAATGACAGCGGCGGCAACGTCGTTTGCGCTTTGTAGCCGGCGATGCCGTTGCTTAAAGCAACCATCCGCCGCAAAGCCGCAACATATAAACCAGAGTAGCAGAAGTTCGACCATGCCGGCCCCGCCGTTGTGTGCACGAGAACGAGCGTGCCTTTACCCGCGCTGCTGCCCGTGATGAGCGGTGTGCCGTCGGCAAGCTGCAGCCATGTTTTCGCAAAGACCGCCTGCGTCGGATCGGCCAGCACCTGCCGCGCGACCGTCGTGTCCGGTGACGGCGGCAGGCCGTAAAGCGGGCTTTGCTTTGAAATGGCCGAGAGATGCATCGGTTTTTCCCACGTCATCGCGCCTTCCATCGCACGCGCGCCGACGCGCAAGGGGACGGGCAGCAGCGGATCGTCGTCGCTGTGCGCGGCGAGATTCGGGCCTGAAAAACGGATCAAAAACCCGCCCTGACCGACCCAGTGGCGCAGCTCCTCTTTTTCCGGCATGGTCAGCGCCGCGCTGTCGGGCAGGATCAGCACGGATTCATGCCTTTTAAGAAGATCGGCAAGAGGGCCTACGGTAATATGGCTCTCCGGCTCCAGCGCGCGGCGGATGTAATAGGCGCCGCTGAGGAAATCGCGGTTTTGCCGCTCCGCCGTCGGCGCGATGATGCCGACGGTGCGTTGCCGCCATTGCGCGCTGGCGAGAAAGACGGCGGAGGCCATGTTCGCGCCGTTGATGACAAGACGCGCCGTTTTGTCGCGCACCTGCGCCAGCATGTTCCACGTGAAACTTGTATTTTTGTCTCCGGCCGGAAAAACCACCTTTGTTTCATCGGCGATATCGCCGGCCGTCGTGTAGGCCGCGACTGTAACCGTTTCAGCGTGTTTCGCGGCCTGCAGCCGCTCGATGGAATAGTGCGTGCCGTCCTCCTGTCGGAGAATGAGGGGATCGTTGACGCGATCATCCATCGCAATGACGTTCATGTTTTTCAGCAGATTTTGCGAGTCCAGCGCGTCAGGCGTCACACCGTCGCTGAAAAAAACCGCCATGCCAACCTGCTTCGCTTTCTCCGCTTTTTCAACCAGCGCGGCGGCCTTGTCCGGCGTGGTCGGCCACGGCTGCGGCGCGAGCCGCTCCGCCCACTTCAGTGCCTGCTCCGCTTCCATCGGCCCGACGCTGTGCACATGCCCGTCCTCGGCCGACGGCGCGGTCGGGATGATGACGACGGGTTTGCCGCTGCGCCCGATCTGCTCCAGCATGTCGTCCAGTTTCGCGATACGCGCCTGCCAGTGGCTGGCGGAGGCCCAACCGTTATCGAACACAATAAAAACATCGCCCCTCTTCGCAGAGGGAAGCCGCGCCGACGGATGCAGCACCGGCTCGGCAAAGGCGAGAATGAATAAAGCGGCGACAAGGCAGCGCAGCAGCAACAGCCACCAGGGCGCGCGCGCCGCCGTTTTGCGCTTCGTTTCTATGTCTTTGAGAAGAAAGAATGCGGGGAATTTAATTATCTTCGGGCGCGGCGGCAAAACACGCAACAGCCACCACAGCGCCGGCAGAACGACGAGTGCGCCGAGCAGCCACGGAAACAGGAACGTTGCCCCTTCAAGCATGGGTCCCCAGCACGCCGCAAAGTTGCGTCAGCGCCGCCTCTGGCTTCGTCGCGGTGGAAAAAGCCCAGAAATGCCAGCCGAAACGCTGCGCCATCTCGCTTAAGGCCGCCTGATGCGCGGAAAATTTTTGCGTATAGGCCTCGCGCACCGCCTCGACCTGCGGGATGTCCGCCGCGTCCGCGTCCAGCCCCTCGATGTCCTCGAAGCGCACGCGGCCTTTGTACGGCAGGTCTTTCTCCGCAGGGTCGAAAACCTGCACCAGCGTGCCCGCCACATGCCGCGCGGCAAGACCGGCGCAAAAAGCGCGCAATTCATCAAGCGGAAAATAAAAATCGCCGACGAGAATGACATGCGAGAAGGCCGCGACGGGACGCGCGCTTTCAGCCAGTTCTTTTTGCAGAGGCAAGGCTTCGAAAAGACGCTGGATGGCGGGCGTGCCGGATTGCGGCGCAAGGCCTGTGCCCAAAAGGCCCGCCTGTTCACCGCCATTGAGCAACACGACGCCGAGCGCAAGCAGCAGCGTTTCCGCATATTCTTTTTTAATTCCAAAGTCCATCGAGGCGGACGCATCGCGCCACAGCCATGCGGTTTGCGCCGCTTCCCATTCCGTCTGGCGGATAAAAACATCGTCGCGCTTGGCCGACTGACGCCAGTCGATGTCGCGCCGCGCATCGCCCGACGCCCATGGCCGGAACTGCCAGAAGGTTTCTCCCGTGCCGGTGCGGCGGCGGCCGTGCACGCCCTTCATCACGGCGTGGGCGACGCGCTCGGCTTTCAACAGCAGGCCGAGATTGCCCGCGATATCTCCGGCTTTGGAAAGATTGTCCACGGGCCCGCTCATGAAGCGGCCTTTTCAAAGGCCGCGGCGAAGAAGCCGTCGGTGCCGTGTTGCAGCGGCGTTAATTTCAGAAAATCTCCGGAGACGGAAAACTCCGGATGTGCCGCCACAAACGCAGCGACCTGATCTTCGTTCTCGTCGGCCAGCAGCGAGCATGTCGCGTAAACCAGCCGCCCGCCTGGCTTGACGAGCCGTTGCGCGTTTTCCAGCACCTCGCGCTGCAAGGCCAGCAGTTCTTCCAGCTTGGGGCCGAGCTGCCGCCAGCGACGATCCGGCTCGCGCCGCCACGTGCCGCTGCCGGTGCAGGGCGCGTCGACCAGCACGAGGTCGAAATAATTCTTGTGCCGCTTCGGCCATTTGTCGCCCTCAAGACCGAGCGCGTGCGTCTCGATATTGTGCACGCCGGCGCGACGGAAACGCAGCTTGGCCTTTTCGAGTCTGTTTCCCAGAACGTCCAGCGCAACGATGCGCCCCTTGTTGTTCATCGCCGCCGCCAGCGCCAGCGTTTTGCCGCCCGCGCCCGCGCAATAGTCTGCGACCTGCGTGCCGGGCTGCGCATTGGCGAAGACGGCGATCATCTGCGAGCCTTCGTCCTGAAACTCGATCGTGCCGTCTTTATAAAATTCATGCTGCGACAACTGCGGGCGCCCCTCGACGCGGATGGCATAGGGCGAAAGCTTGCCCGCCGCGGCGTCGAAGCCGTCCTTCTTCAATTTCGCCAGCACGTTGTCGCGCGTCGCCTTGATGACGTTGACGCGAATGTCCGTCAGCGCGGGCGCGTGCATCGCTTCCATCTCCGCCGCGAAATTGTCGCCGAAGCTTCTTTGCAGGCTTGCCAACGCCCACTCCGGACATTCGGTTTTTTCGCGCACGGGCATGTCCGGCGTTTCAAGGTCCTGTTTTTCAAGCGCGGCGGCCAGTTTGGCTTCTTCCTCCGTCAGCGGCGCGGGCGCGAAGCGCTCGCCTGAAAACATCTCCGCCAGAGATGCAACGCTTGTCTCGCCGCCCAGCATCAGATCGGCGATGACGAGATTGCGCACGTTGACCTCCGCCCCCGCCCGCGCGATATGCCAGCAGAGGCGATGATATGCGCGGATAATGCGGTAGGCGCGGGTGCTGATCGCGGCGCGGTCCTTGGAACCGATATAACGGCGGCCGCGCAGCCACGCGCTGACGACGGCTTCGGCGGGACGGTCGGAGGCGATGATCCCGGCCATAAGCTCGATAACCGCCTCTATGCGGGACGCTGGCAACATGATTTCTTATCCTTTTGGCTCGGCAACGTCCTCGCAGACGTCATTTGCGCACGAATTCCGCCTTCTCGATCAGGGCGGGGATGTCGGCGCTGCCCGTATAGGCCATAGCCGTGCGCAGCCCCTTCAACAGATGCTGGACGGTATGCGCCACAGGGCCGCGGTACGGCACCGAGGTGTCCACCGGATCTTCATCCAGCCCGTGCGGGTCGAGCGCCGCCGCCGTCGGCGATGCGGCCGGACGGTGCTGCGGTTTCGCCGACGGATTGACGATTTTGTAGACGCCGCCGTCATGGCAGACGATCTCGCCGGGCGCTTCTTCCGTTCCGGCGAAAAGATCGCTGATGACCGCGGCCTCAGCTCCGGCGGCGATGGCTTTTGCCAGCGTCGCGGAGTTGTTGACGCCGCCATTGACGATCACCGGCACGCCCATCAAAACACATTCTTCCGCGACTTTGAGAAGTGCCGAAAACTGCGGCATGCCGACGCCCGCGATGCGGCGGCTGGCGGAGCGGCAAGTGCCGCCGACACCCACCATCACGGCGTCCGCGCCCGCCTCGATCACCGAACGGGCGGCGATCGGCGTTGCGACGTTGCCGGCGACGATCTGCACCTCGCTGGTACGCTGCTGGCGGACATAGCTGATGGTTCCGAAAACTTCGCGGGCTTGCGCGTGCGCGACATCGACGAACAGAACGTCGAGACCGGCATCGGTCATCGCGCCCGCGCGGTCGAGCGCGTCTTTGCCCGTGCCGACGGCGGCGCCGACGCGCAAACGGCCGTGCTTGTCGCGCGCGGCGTTGGGGAAGCGTCCGAGTTTTTCGACGTCCTTGACCGTGACCAGCCCCGCGCAGCGGCCCTGCTCGTCGACGACGACGATCTTCTCGATACGGTGCTGGTGCATCAGCTTCTTGGCGGCTTCCATCTCGATGCCCGCCTTCACGGTAATGACTTCCTTGCTCATCAGCTCGGAAACCGGCTTGGCGTAATCTTCAAAAAAGCGGATGTCGCGGTTGGTGAGGATGCCGATCACCTTCTGCGTGCCGGATTCCGCCACCGGCAGGCCTGATACTCTGTAATTCGTCATCAAATCGACCGCCTCGGCCACGCTGGCGTCCGGCGAGATGGTGATCGGGTTCAAAACCATATTGCCTTCCGCGCGCTTGACGCGGCGCACTTCCTCGACCTGTTTGCCGAGAGGCATGTTATGGTGGATGATGCCGAGCCCGCCCAGATGCGCCATCGCGATCGCCATAGGGCTCTCCGTGACGTTGTCGTGCCCCGCGGAGATCAGCGGAACATTGAGTTCGATCGTTCTGGTCAGGCGCGTCTTGAGGCTGACGGCCGACGGCTTGACGTTGGTTTCATTCGGCAGCAGCAGGACATCGTCAAACCCCAAGGCCTCGTTGATCGCAGCATTCTCTTTCATAGCATCTCCCCTTTATGCGCCGCCCGAAGACGACATCAAAGTTTATCCCCTGAAACCGAGCGCTACAACATACATTTCCGATGAATCGGCACGGCTGGCGTGCGGCTTGACGTGCTTGACCTTGGTGAAGTCGCGCTTGAGGCTGTTAAGTAAATCCTTTTCCGCGCCTCCCATAAAAACCTTAGACAGAAAAACCCCGCCGGGGAGCAGAACTTCGCGCGCAAATTCATAGGCCGCCTCGGCCAGTGCCATGATGCGCAGGTGGTCGGTCTGCTTGTGGCCGACGGTCGGCGGCGCCATGTCGCTCATTACCACGTGCGCCTTGCCGCCGATGGATTTCTTTAATATCTCCGGCGCGGCGTCATCCATAAAATCGAGGCAGATGAATTCCGCACCCGGCACCTCCGGCATGTCGAGGTAGTCGATGCCCACCACCTTGCCGCCGGTCTTGTCCGGCTGGACGATATCGACGGCGATTTGCGTCCACCCGCCCGGCGCGGCGCCGAGATCGACGACTTTATATCCCGCTTTAAGAAGACCCAGATCTTCATTCATTTGTATCAGTTTAAAGGCGGCGCGGCTGCGATAGCCTTCCGCTTTTGCCGCAGCGACGTAAGGGTCGTTCAGCTGCCGCTCCAGCCAGCGCGCCGAGGAGACGGAGCGCTTTTTGCGCGTCTTGACGTACACCTTTTGCTGCGCGCCCCGCGGATTGTTCTTGGAAGCGCCGCGATTGGAAGTGGAGGATTTTTTGCCGGACGGGGGTTTTTTAACTGTCATCTGCGGATATTACGGCATTTTGGCGTGTCTATACAGCTCCGTCTTTTATATTTCATAGATACATTGACATATCACTGCCCCGTGCCACCCTGCGCGCCAGACCGCATAACGCAAAAGGAATTTTACAATGGCCAAATGGACACCGGAACTGGAAGCCCTTATCCGCACCGTCGGCAACGCCGTGGACAAGCAAATGCAGGATTTCGTCAACCCGAAATCCGGCGTTCTGGGCAGCGGCCTGCGCACCGTGTTCCGCAGCGTGACCCAGGTCACCCCCGCCGTGAACAAAGCCTGCAAAAAAGCCGGCCTGCCGCAAACCCGCGACTGGCAGGGCAACATGCAAAAGCTGATCGAGCTTGCCGAGCAGAACGGCAGCAACGCCGCGGACAAAATCAAGAAATGGCTGCCCGTCTCCAAAGACATCGCCAGCCAGTACCAGCCCACGTTGAAGGGCGTTGCGCAGCAAATCAAAGCCGCGAAGAAGAAATACGGGCCTAAATAATTTTATATCAGAACACAAAAGCACCCGCGCTCATATAATAGTAATAGAGGCGGGTGTTTTTTTGCATTAAAGCTTGGGAACAATAATCAAGCCCGAGGACGGCGGTTTGCCGAAGCCGTCGGCGCGGGCGGCGACGGCTTTGCGCAGGTCCGCCCATGCCGCGCCTGTCGGCCTGGGCAGGTTGACGCCGTCGACGCCGATGTTGCCGTCGAGCGCGGCATCAAAGATCGCTTTGCCCCATTTGTATTGTTCGGGCACCTGCGTTTCCAGCAGGAATTCGCCGAGGACGCGCAGCGGCAGGAAATCTTTGTTGAGCAGGCTGTTCGCGGTCAGGCGCAGGGCGATAAAGGCGTCTGCCATAAAACTGACAAGCATCGGCTTTTCGGCGTTCGCCATGGCGTAGGTGGAGGCGAGCGCGATAGTTGCTTCCGGCGACAGCTTTTCAAAATCCGTGGTCTTTGCATCCTGTATGATTTTTTCCACCACCGGCAGGGTGAAGTGGCTGCAATCCTTGCCGAAGACCATTTCCACCGCCCGCATGGCGGGCAGGCTTTTGAGCGGGGCGGAATCTTTGCCGAAGCGCTGGATATGGCGCAGGGTGGCGTAGGCGTCGGCGACGCACTCTTTCATCAGCTCCTCGCCTTCGGAATAGCCGCCCGGGCAGATCAGATGCCCGATTTCATGGTCGAAGGAAAAAACGTCGGTTACATCCGCCGGTGCGGCATAGCCCATCAGGTTGACATTCTTTTTGTTGCGCGGGGTTTTGAGGACGACACAATCATACCCTTCCGCCGCATAGCGCACCGAGCCGCCGATGCCCGTGGCCTTGGACTGGGCGATCACCGCGCCGAGGTGGGAATTCTGGGCAAGCATTTCGGCCGCTTCATCCTCGTCCCCCTCGTCACCGCGGTAGACGGCGGGCACGGTGGCGTCGAGGAAGTAGAGCTTCTTTTTCAGCTCCGGATGGTCGGCATAAAACGCCGCGACTTCGCGGTCGTAATCGAAGACGTATTTCTCTGCGGCGGCTTTGAAGGCACGTGAGGCCATATGGGGCTCCTTAATTTGTTTTCCATATTAATATAAAATACCCCATCCGTCAACCCACCAAACGGACTTTGACGGATGGACTTGGGGCGGGCGGCATGATAGCAAAAACAGATGTCCACACCGTTTCAGGGACCAGAAACCCCATGCCGCAAAAACCGGATTTTTCATTCGAGGATAAATATGACGGCCTCATCTGCGGCATCGACGAAGTGGGTCGCGGGCCGCTGGCAGGGCCGGTTGTCGCCGCCGCCGTAGTGATCCACCGCGCGCGTGCGCCCAAGGACATTCTGGCGCAAATCAATGACAGCAAGAAGCTCACGGCAAAGAAAAGACTCTATTTATTCAATAAGATAAATGAGTTTGCAGATGTATCGGTTGCGGAATGCAACGTCGAGGAAATAGATAAAATCAATATCTTGCAGGCTTCTCTGAAGGCGATGCAGCAGGCTTATGCAGGGCTGGACGCCCGCCCCGCCGTGGCTTTGATCGACGGAAACCGTGCGCCGAAGCTGCCCTGCAAGACTGAGACAATAGTTGAAGGCGACGGCAAAAGCCTTTCAATCGCCGCCGCTTCCATTATTGCCAAACATTATCGCGACAGCCTGATGATCCGCATCGCCAACGATTTTCCACACTACGGATGGGCGACCAATGCGGGCTATGGCACGGCCGAACATCTGAAAGCGCTGGAAATACATGGCGTTACCGTCCACCACCGCCGCAGTTTCGCTCCGGTTTCTAAAAGATTACTTAAAGAATCTTCTGCAAATAACTGATTTATTTGATTCTTCATTACAGATTTCAGTTGACGGCGAGTCCGCGATGAATCATGATTCGGGGTATGAAGACGCTTGAGAAAAAATCTGCGAAGTCGCAAAAAGCATCCCTTCCCCGCAATGAAATTCTGTCGGGAAGCTGCATCGAAGTTATGAAGTCACTGCCCGCGCGTTCGGTCGATCTGATCTTCGCCGACCCGCCTTATAACCTCCAGCTTCAGGGCGACCTCGCGCGGCCCGACAATTCGAAGGTCGCGGGCGTGGACGATGACTGGGACAAGTTCTCGAGCTTCAAGGAATACGACAAGTTCACCCGCGACTGGCTGACCGAAGCCCGCCGTCTTCTGAAAGACGATGCGGCGATCTGGGTGATCGGAAGTTATCATAACATTTTCCGCCTCGGCACGATTTTGCAGGACCTCGGCTTCTGGATTTTGAACGACGTCATCTGGCGCAAGACCAACCCGATGCCGAACTTCCGCGGCCGCCGCTTCACCAACGCGCACGAGACCATGATCTGGGCGTCGAAATCCGAAAAATCGAAATACCGCTTCAATTATGACGCCATGAAGGCGCTCAACGAAGATTTACAGATGCGCTCCGACTGGACGATCCCTCTCTGCACCGGCGGCGAGCGGCTCAAAAAATCTGACGGCAAGAAGGTCCACCCGACACAAAAGCCGGAAGCTTTGCTCCACCGCGTCATCCTGTCGTCGTCCGAAGTGGGCGACACGGTGCTCGATCCCTTTTTCGGCACGGGCACGACCGGCGCCGTCGCCAAAAAGCTCGGCCGCAACTACATCGGCATCGATCAGGACAAGGAATATATCGCTTATGCCAAAGAGCGCATCAATGCGATCAAGACCGGCGACGACGAAAGCCTCTTGAAGGCCATCGAAAAACGCGCCGAACCGCGCATCCCGTTCGGTCAGGTCGTCGAACAGGGCATGCTCACGCCCGGAACCGTGCTGTTCGACCACACCCGCCGCTATACCGCCCGCGTCCGCGCCGACGGCAATCTCGTAGCCCGCAACCATCAGGGCGACCACCGCGGCTCGATCCACAAGGTCGGCGCGGCGCTGCAGGGATTACCGTCGTGCAACGGCTGGACGTTCTGGCATTTCGAGAACAAGGGCAAGATCTGGCCGATCGACGTGCTGCGGCAGGAGATCCGGTCGCACATTCAGAATACGTAATTAAGTATTTGATAATATTACCTAAATATGCCCGCAATAAACCGGGCATGAATATTGACATTATGTAATTATAATGATATGCTTTCCGTAAAATAGAAGGTGACCATTATGGCTACAAAACCGACTATCGCTCTATTCGCCGCATCTCGCTTGCCGAAAGACGCAGATATCCTCACCGCTGCAGAGGGACTCGGCACTGCGCTCGGCAAGGCCGGCTTTAGCATCAACTATGGCGCCGGAACCGATGGCCTCATGGGGAAAACGGCCCTCGCCGCCGCAGCCGCAAGCGCACAAGTCAATGCTTTCGTCTTAAAACGCTATCAAAACGAGGAACAAATTCCGGGTGCGCATATAATCCCCGTCGAAACCGAACAAGAGCGTTTCGCGCGCATGTCAACATATCAAAATCCGGTCGCAATGATTATGCTGCCCGGAGGCCCCGGAACATTACGCGAAGCTTTGCAGGGGCTTGAGGGCGCTATTTATGATCAGGGACCACCGGTCATTCTCATCAAAGTCGGCAATTATCTGGATGGCATTAAGGACTACTTCGATCAGGCTGTGGCGCAGGGCATGATCGGCAAAGAACATCAAGCCAAGCTTAAGCTTTTAAACGTTGAAGAAACTGTTTCTTTTTTGATACAAAAGAAAAATCCGGCGCTTTTCAAGAAGCACCGGAGATCTGCATATAAAAATGCGGGTCTTTGAAAGAAAAGCACCCCGGAAATAAAAACACCCGAAAAAAATGGCCAACGCACACCATTTTGTCGCGCGGAGATCGCAGCGACTGAGAAGCCTTTAACCGTTTTGATCAATAATAGCGTGACCGATCGGCTCCGTCAGGTGGGGATCGAGAAAGAAATCGACGTTGGCGACATACCCCTTGAAAAGAATATTCCGGTAGGTATTCAGTACGAAAAATCCCTTCAGTGTTCCTGTTACAACCAAGCGTATGCGAGCATAAACCATCCGGTGAAAGTTATTGGCCTGCTGCATGCGCGCCATCAGCTTGGGGACTTCCTTTTCCGAAACAGAAAGCCCTTCGATTGTGAGAGGATGGTCAAGCTGCATCATAAAAAACGACGAAAAAATAGGGTCGCTACCGTTGTAGCAAAAGGAAGCGTGAGCATTCCCGCCCTGGTTATAAAGGCTTATGAGGTCCACGTTGTGGAAATGCTGCCCCGCGGAAATGGGGAATTCATGCTTTTTGAAATCGTAGCGTCCCATCTTGAATTTGACCGCAACTTGATAGCGGACCCTGTAATACTCCTGACCCGAGACGGCGCGGGCAATGATCTTCTTTCTGAGTTTCCGCCAGAGGTAGTCGTTGCTGTAGTTCGTCTTGAAAAGCTCGCAATAGACGACGCGCGCGTAGATGTCGGCCACGGCCGGCTTGGAAACGTCCTCGCCCTTCATGAGGAGGAAGGTCTGGACAAGCTCCCGGAAATTCGGCCACGCATATCCCTCGCCGGGAAGGTCCGCATAACAGACCCGCGTCGTGGCGAACAGGCCAACAAGAACAAAAAGAAGAGCAGCAATCCGACGTTTCATTTTTTTCCCGCTATTGGTTTTATATTGTCATTTTACGGGCAAATCCGCCGTCACTCAAGCGGTCTTTCTCCCCAGACACATCCTGACCACCTTATGCATCAGCGACGGCAGCGCATAGTTTTCAAGATCGCCCGCGGAAACGAACTTGCCCTTGCGGGGACGAAACCCTTTTTGCGCCTCCGCCGTCCATATTTCCAAAATAAGATCGAAGTGCGTGAAACTGTGGCGCACATCCGCGCCGAGCCGCTTGAAGCGCAGCCGCGCGTCATGATGATGTCCTTCCGGCGCTTTCGCATTCTCCGTCCAGTCGGTCGTCGGCAACTGGTACAGCCCTTCGTAAAGCCCTTTGCCTGCGCGCTTTTCGATCAGGAACTCTTGCGATTTATTTTGAATCCAGAAAACCCTGCCATAGCGCACGGGCTTTTGCGCGGATTTGCTCCGGCGCGGCAGCTCTTCGGCGATGCCGGATTGGTGCGCGGCGCAGGATTTCTGCCACGGACATGAAACGCATTTCGGCTTCTTCGGCGAGCAGACCGTCGCGCCCAATTCCATGAACGCCTGCGTGAAATCCGAAGGGCGCGGGTTATCTGCCGCCAGCTTTGACGCATGCGCGCGGATTTTTTCCTTCGATGACGGCAACGGCTCTTCGATCGCGAAAAAACGGCTGACCACGCGCTCGACGTTGCCGTCGACGGCGACGGCGGGGCGGTTGAACGCGATCGACGACACGGCCGCCGCCGTATAAGGCCCGATGCCGGGCAGTGCGATCAGGTCTTCGACCGCCGACGGAAATTTTCCGCCGAAATCGCGCACCACGGCTTGCGCGCATTTATGCAGGTTGCGCGCGCGGGCGTAATAGCCCAGCCCCGCCCATGCTGCCAGCACGTCGTCCAGATCCGTCGCTGCGAGTTTTTTGACCGTCGGCCATTTGCTGACGAATTTTATAAAGTACGGCCCCACCGCGGCGACCGTGGTCTGCTGGAGCATGATCTCGGACAGCCAGACATGATAAGGGTCAGGTGTTTTACCTTTGGCCGCGCGCCACGGCATGGCGCGGCGGTGGCGGTCGAACCACGCGAGGAGTTCTTCCTGAAGGGACTTGTCGTGCCTGGCACGCGAACCTTTACTGCTGGACATAACAGAATAAATAAAGATACTCTCTAAAAATGTCAAAGCCCCGCCCGATCGCAAATCTCATTCCCGCGCTCACCAAGGATATCCTTGGCCGGAAAGGTTTGCTGTTCGGCAAAATGCTCTCCGCATGGCGCGACATCGCGGGCGAGGACATCGCCGCCAACACCGTGCCGCTGGAGCTTAAGTACGCCAAAAAGCTTGATAAAAAGAGTCAGGCGGTCTTGCACCTCGCCGTGCGCAGCGCTTTCGCGCTGGAGCTGAGCTACCAGAAATCCCTGCTGATCGAACGCCTCAATGTCTTTTTCGGCTATCCCGCCATCAAGGACATAAAAATCGTGCAGCAGACGAATATTACGGCAAATAAAAAACCCGCCCCGCTGAAAAACCGCCCCCTGACCTTGCCGGAAGAGCAGGCTTTGGACAAAATGGTGGCCCATATTCAAGAAAACGATTTACAAATCGCGCTAAAAAATCTAGGAAAAGCAATCACCTCGCGTAAATCGTAAAGCATCAGGAAGCCTGAAAATGAAAGTCGCAGCTAACACCCTCCGCAAAGGCCACGTGGTCGAATACAACAACAAGCTCTGGATCGTGATGGAAAACGAACTCCGCTCGCCGGGCAAAGGCGCCGCCGTGGCGCAGGTCGTCATGCGCGACATCGTCGCCGGCAACAAGATGGACATCCGCTTCGCCACGCAGGATATGGTCGAGCGCGTGCGCATCGACGAGGAAGAGCTCCAGTTCCTTTTCGCCAACGGCGACGAATACACCTTCATGAACACGCAAAACTACGAGCAGGTCACCCTCGCCAAGGACATCATCGGCGATCAGGCGGCCTTCTTGCAGGACGGCATGCTCTGCAAGGCTCAGGTCAACGACGGCAAGGTGCTCTCCATCGAGCTGCCGGAAACAGTGACGATGAAAATCGTCGAGGCCGATCCGGTCGTCAAGGGCCAGACGGCATCTTCCTCCTACAAGCCCGCCGTGCTGGAAAACGGCGTGCGCGTCCTCGTGCCGCCGCACATCGAAGCCGGCATCCGCATCGTGGTGCGCACGGCGGACGCAACCTACCTCGAACGCGCGAAGGATTAAAAAACGATGGCCAGCGGCCGCTCCGCCTACATCAACGTCATGGTCGACGCGGCCGAAAAGGCCGGACGCTCGCTGATCCGCGATTTCGGCGAGGTCGAGCAGCTGCAGATATCGAAAAAAGGCCCCGGCGACTTCGTCTCCAAGGCCGATCTGAAATCCGAAAAAATCCTCAAAGAGGAATTGCAAAAGGCGCGTCCTACGTATGGCTTCCTGATGGAAGAAAGCGGCGAGGTCAAAGGCACCGACGCGCAGTTCCGCTGGATCATCGATCCGCTCGACGGCACGACCAACTTCCTGCACGGCATTCCGCACTGGTCGATCAGCATCGCCCTGCAGAAAGACGACGAGATCGTCGCCGGCGTGATCTACGACCCCGTGCGCGACGAGCTGTTTCACGCCGAAAAAGGCGCGGGCGCCTTCTCGCGCGGCAAGCGCTTGCGCGTCGCGAACCGCTCCTCGCTCGTCGACGGGCTGGTCGCCGTGGGCGACAAGCATTTCCGCGACGGCGCGCGCCTGCCCTCCGGCTGCGGCATACGCCGCATGAGCAGCGCCTGTCTCGATCTTTGCTATGTCGCCACCGGCCGCTTCGACGCCTACTGGGAAGACGGCCTCAAGCCGTGGGACAAGGCCGCGGGCGGGCTGATCGTCAAGGAAGCGGGCGGATACGTATCGGAAATGGACGGCGGCAAAAATATTGTCTATGGTAGTGGAATACTGGCGGCCAACCCGACGCTGCACGCGGACTTGCTGAAAAATCTCCCGCAGTGGAGTACGCAAGATTCCGTAAAAGCGAAGACGGCCACGTAATATTAAAGGCAGGTCATACTGATATGAAAAAAACGCACCTGATCATTCTGGCTTCTCTCTGCGCCGCGCCGCTGATGTCCGCATCGCAGGGCCTGTGCGCCTTTGTCTACCGTTACGAACCCGGCGTTCCCGCCGTCACGACGCACATGTCCGTCCTGAAGGAAGCCGAAGAAGCGCAACAGCCCGTGAAGCTCATCCCGCCAGCCGACGTCGCGCCGCAGGAATTGTCGCATCCGTTTTTCACCAACACCATGCTGGCTCCGCTGTCAGCGCATCCCGTTGCACGCCACGAGGCGCGCCGGCACGTTTCACGTCCCGTCAGACACGTCGCCCGTACACCGGAACAGCCGGTGCCGCAGAACAACGTTGCAGAAACAGCCCAGCCGGCGCAACCTGCGCCCGTGAAACTCATTCCGCCGCCGCCGGAGCCCGCTCCGGTCATCCCGCCGCCCGAAACGGCCGCGCCCGCGCAGCCCGCCGTGCCGTCGCTGGCCGATCTGACGCTGGACTTCGACACCGCCTCGAGCCTGCTCACGCATCAGGCCAAAACCAAACTCGACGACATAGCCCAGCAGATGAAAGACATCAACAGCCTCCGCCTGCAAATCCGCGGCTTCGCCAAGGGCAACGGCGGCGCGGACAGCGCGCGGCGCATGTCGCTCTCGCGCGTGCTGGAAGTGCGCTCCTACCTGATGGACAAGGGCGTGAAGCCCGTCCGCCTCGACGTGCAGGCGCTCGGCTCCGGCACCTCCCGCCAGCCGATCGACCGCGTCGATCTGGTCTTCGTCAGATAACTTTTCTCAAACTTTAACGCAGTTGCATCTCCGGAATTTGCAGCAGGCCGGTTTCGCCGTTTGTTGCCGTTTGCAGCGCGCGCAGGACGTCTGCAGCCTGCAGCGCAGGCATAATGGCGACCATCTCCTGACCGGAGAGCAGTTCCATGACCCTTTCAAACGGCGATTTGGGACGCGGGTAGAGAACCAGCGGCGCCTTTTCGCCCGGCTTGAGGTGCGCCATCTGCCGCGCCAGCGCTACGGCCTTGTTGATGCCGCCCAGCACGTCGACCAGACCGCGCTTTTGCGCCTGCGCGCCCGTCCAGACATGGCCTTGCGCCACGGCCTCGACGGCGGCTGGCTTCATATCGCGGCCCGTCGCGACGCGCATGATGAAAGCGTGGTAAATGTCCGCCAGCATGTTCTGGAACTGCGCCGTCTGCTTTTGCGTGAACGGCACGTTCTCCGACCACATCATCGCGTTCCTGCCCGCCGAGACGCTGCCCCAGTGGACGCCCAGCTTGCTCCACAGTCCCGCCAGCACGAACTTGCCGCCGAAAACGCCGATCGAGCCAGTGATGGTCGCGGGTTCGGCGACGATCTTGTTCGCCGCGGATGCGATCCAGTATCCGCCCGACGCCGCATAGCCGCCCATCGAGACGATCACGGGCTTGCCGGATTTTTCCGTTTCAAGCATCGCGTGGCGGATAGTCTCCGCCGCCTCCGGCGAGCCGCCGGGGCTGTCGATGCGGAACACCACGGCCACGACGTTCTTGTCCTTGCGCACCTTTCTGAACGTCTTGACGAGCTTGTCCGCCGCCATTCCGCCGCCGAAACCGAGGTGCGGCTGGCCGCCGTAGGAAATAATGTCGCCCGAGCCGACGATCAGCGCGATCTTCTTCCCGTCGTCGTCGAAATCCGAACCGGAACGCAGGCTCTCCGCGTATTTTTGCAGCCTGACCGTGTGCGCCCCTTTGCCCGCCGCCTTCATCGCCGCGTCGAACATCTCGTCGTAATAGCCGATCCTGTCGATCAGCTTTAATTTAAGCGCCTGCCCGTCCGTATAGGGCGAACCGTCGACCAGCGCCTTCACTTCGGCCACCTTCATCTTGCGGTCGGCGGCGATGCCCGCCACGATCTGTCTGGAAAGATCGCTGATCATGCCCGTCATCATCTGCCGCGCGGGCTTGCTCATGCCGTTGAGGGTCACGCTCTCGGGCATGGACTTGTAAATGCCCTCGCGCAGGAACTGGGCGCTGACGCCGAGTTTGTCCAGCGTGTCCCTGAAAAACGGCACTTCCGCCGCGATGCCGTTCATCGACACGTTGCCGACCGGTTGCAGCCAGATTTGGCCGAAGGACGACGCAAGATAATATTCGCCGATGCCGGAGCCGCCGTAATCGACGGCATAGATATAAGCCTGCTTGCCGCCGGCGCGGAATTTCTCGATGGCGACGCGCAGCCCCTGCAACTGTGCCGGAGACATTTCCGGATCGCGCAGACGGACGACAAGCGCCTTGATCCGCTTGTCATGCGCGGCATACGTCAGCGCGCGTATCACGTCCGCATAGGTCAGCCTGTCCGGCTTCAGCAAAGAAAGAGACAGGCCGCCGCTCTCCGTGTTTTCCGGCAGCGAGGCTTTAAGCGTATAGGTCAGAATTGTTTTCCCCGGCGCGGAAGACGATATGTGATGGCGCAGCGAGCCGCCGAACAGCAGGGCAGCGAAAAGACCGCCCGCCACCAAGGCTCCGCCCGTCACGATCAAAAGCCATTTGAAAAAATGCAGCGCACTTTTTCCGAACCCGTCGTTCGTGCGCCGTTGCGGAACATACTTCATGTCAACCTCTTTATTCCCCCCCCCACGCCTAATTTTTTTGAGTCTACATCAACAATGCGTATTGAACGAACGGCAAATTGTAGATATATTTTCCCATCGAATAAAAAAAGCCCTGCGTCGTGAAACGCAGGGCAGTCGTCATCGAAGCGAAGTATTAAGGGGAGCACCGTAGCCGGAAACCGGAAACGGTGCTTTTCCTTGAGTCAAAGTCTCCCGATTCTGTGGATAAGAGTCGAGTCTTTCTTTTTGATGTAAAAAAGACCTGTATTTTCAATGTTCTAAAATAGCGACTCCGTAAAAGTAAAAAATGCCGTTTCCGGAGTCATACAAAAACCGCAACCGATTCGCCCGAAACTTGAAAGGCCTTGCGAATAAAAACGCATTACTCCTTCATGCCAAAGGTCTTTTTAACGATCGACTGCATGCCGGCGTTCAGATCGTTCATGAGTTCTTCGGTGAGGTCGAAGTAGGCGCTCGCGCGCGCATCCGGCGAAAGCCCTTCATCGAGCGTCTTCTTGCGATGGACGACGACGTCCGCATGACCGAGCACGATATCCGGCGCGGCCGGATCGATCAATTCGAATCGAACTTTCATGACCGCGGTCAATTCTACGGCGGGCGCCTGCATCAGCAATCCCTGCAAACTGTGATGCGCAGACAGATTGCGCCGCACGACGGACGCCTGCTTGATGATCGCGCGCAGCACGTTTTTTCCGCCTGCCGGAACAAGCACCCGTTTCAGCATTTTTTGCGCCGCGGCGTCGGGCGGCGGCTGAAAGGTATATTCGACGTCGGGCAGCTTCATCGGCGACTGATAGGCGTCGACCACCGCGACTTTCGCCGCATCGACGCGGATCGGCTCCATGTTGACGAAAGTCATCTCCGGCAAGGCCGCGGGCGGCGGCGCCACCGTGGTGCATCCGGCCAACAGCACCGCAAACGCAAAAACGCAGAAACGCACTTTCATGACTTTCAGCCCTTATGACTTCTTGTCTTTGTACACCGCGTCGAGATCAGACGCCTTGAACATATAGTCTTCGCTGCAAAATTCGCACTTGATGGAGACTTCGCCCTCTTTTTCGCAAATATCCTCCAGCTCCACGCGCGGTATGGTGCGGAGAATCTCCACCACCCGCGCGCGCGTGCAGCGGCATCTGAACCTGATATGCGTCGGCGAATAGATGCGCACGCCGTCTTCATGGAACAGACGGTAGAGCACGTCCGCGGACGCCAGCACGGGCGAGAGCAGCTCGCCCTCGCGGCAGGTCGAGAGCAGCATCACCGCGCGCGTCCAGTCTTCCAGATCGGCCTCGTTCTCGCCACTGCCGCCTCCGGCGTCGTCAACATTTTTGCCCGCGTTTTCCTCCGGCATCTGCTGGATCATGATGCCGCCGGTGCGCCACTGCCCGTCCTGCGGGTGGACGGCGAGCCTGAACGACGTCTTGATCTGCTCCGACTGGGTGAAATAATGCTGCGCGGCGTCGATGATCGAACTGCCTTTCAGCTCCACGATGCCCTGATAGCTGTGCTCGAACCCGCCCGCATCGACGGTGAAGGCCATATGCCCCTTGCCAAGCAGGTGATAATAGTGATTGTCAGTGTCTTTCTTGCGCTTGGCCAGTTTTTTGACCGCCGCCGCGTCGAAGCCGGCATAGGCGCGCACCTCGCCCTTGCTGGAGACATCCGCGACCAGCGTACGGATCGCGCCGTCACCCTTGATCTGCAGCGAAAACACACCATCGTATTTCAGCATCGAACTCAAAAGCAAACAGAGCGTAAGCACCTCGCTGAGGAGCGCGGAGACCGGCGGCGGGTAATCGTGTTTCCCCATGATTTCGGCCAGAACAGGCCCGAGCCGCACCATCCGCCCGCGCACGTTGGATTTTTCAAGGCGGAAGGGCTGGACGACGTCGTCGTCCACCAGTCCCGATTGTTCAGTGCCGTCTTTTTTGATGCGGATAGCCATTTCCGTCCGATTGTAGCATAATGCCGGAAGCCATGGACAAAAAACCCGCAGACCGGAAGCCCAAAACACCAAGAAGGATTTCCAAAACATATTTGGAAAATACCGCGCTCTATTACCTCCAGCGTTATGCAACGTCGGCAGAGAATTTACGGCGCGTGCTGCTGCGCAAGGTGAAACGCTCCTGCGCCTTCCACGACCAGCCGGAAGAGGAGTTCATCCCGCTGGTGGAGACCTTGGTCGAACGCTATAAAACCGTCGGGCTTCTGGACGATAAAAATTTCGCCGAAAGCAAGGTGACGTCGCTGCGGCGGCAGGGCGGTTCGGCGCGCGCGATCATGGCGAAATTGCAGGTCAAGGGCCTCAGCCCTTCGCAAATCGAGACCGCGCTCAAAACCATCGATGAAGAACGGGAAGACGCGGAAGAAAAGGCCGCCCGCGCCTATGCCAAACGCAAAAAGCTCGGGCCGTGGCGCAAACGCGCCGCCGACCCGCAAAAGGAACTCGCCGCCATGGCGCGCGCGGGATTCAGTTATGACGTTGCGGCGAAGGCTTTAAAGGAAGATTAGGGCCACTTCACCTCGGGCGGCATCGACATGAGGATGGCTTCTGTGTTGCCGCCGGTTTTGAGGCCGAACTGCGTGCCGCGGTCGTAGAGCAGATTGAACTCCACGTAGCGCCCGCGCTTGATCAACTGCTTTTCATGCTCTGCCGCCGTCCACGGCTGCGCGAAGTGGCGGCGGACGATCTCGGGATAGATGCTTAAAAACGTCTCGCCGACTTTTTGCGTGAAGCTAAAATCTTTCTCCTTGTCGCCGCTGTCGAGATAATCGTAGAAAATGCCGCCGACGCCGCGCGTCTCGTTCCGGTGCGGCAGGAAGAAATACTCGTCGCACCATTTTTTGAACCTGGGATAATAGTCCGCGTCAAAACCGTCGCAGGTCTTTTTGAACGCGGCGTGGAAATCCTCCGTGTCTTTCGCGTCGGGAAAGACCGGCGTCAGATCCGCGCCGCCGCCGAACCAGCTTTTTGTGGTCACGATATGCCGCGTGTTCATATGCACGATCGGCACGTGCGGATTGCGCGGATGGATGACTAGGCTGATGCCGGTCGCGAAAAAAGCGCCATCGCCTTCCGCGCCCGGAATCTTCTTGCGGAATTCTTCCGAGAACGTGCCGTGCACGGTCGAAACGTTGACGCCGCCTTTTTCGAATACGCGCCCGCCGCGCAGGATGGACATTGTTCCGCCCCCGCCCTCGGCACGTTCCCAGCTTTTGCGTTCAAAGCGTCCGGCAGGCAAATCGCTTTTCGCATCGTCCTCGATCCACTCCAGCGCGGCGCAGATGCGGTCGCGCAAGTCCTTGAACCAGCTTTCAGCCTGTTGTTTCACGACGTGAATCCCTTTGTTTGCCGCAAAGCTTCCCCCAAAACCATCGCCGACGCAAGGGCGACATTGATCGAGCGCAGGCCGGCCTTCATGGGAATCAGCAGCCGCGCGTCGCATGCCGCATGCACATGCTCCGGCACGCCTGCGCTTTCGCGCCCCGCGATCAGCACGTCGTCCGGCTGGAATTCAAAATCAGCATAAGAACCGGCGGCCTTGGTCGTCAGCAGCACCAGTCGCTTGCCCGCATGCGCCGTTTTAAAAGCCTCCCAGTTGAGATATTTGGTCAGATCGAGGCGTTCGATATAGTCCATGCCCGCGCGCTTGAGGTTTTTGTCCGACAACACGAACCCGCACGGCTCGATTACATCCATCGGAACGCCCAGACAGGCGCACAGGCGCATCAGCGTGCCGGCGTTCTGCGGAATATCGGGTTCGAACAGCGCCAATCTCATCTGTGCATCGCCATCCATATCAGCCGCAAAATGACCATATGGCCGGGGTAAAAGACATGCAGCGCATATTTGGGCAGGAAGCGCTTTTTCTGCGGCATCTTCCGCGCCACGTCCAGCACCAGCCACGGCAGGATGATGCAAAACAGGCCCGTCACGACGGCGTATTCCCAGGCCGCCGGACTGGCGTGGAAGAGCAGATGAATTCCGCCCGCGTTCATCACCATCAGCAGAACGAGCAGGAACGGCAGGGCGCGCTTGTTCCCGTGCATGACCTGCAAAACCGCCGCGGGCACAACCACGCCCGCCAAACCGAACTCCATCGGCAAGGCCCACAACATTGAAACAATGGCAATCGTATAAAGCGCATACATCTGCCACGGCTTGATGCGATAGCTCAAATCCGCGAAGAAAATCCCCGCCGTCAGGGTAAAGATGACATTCGCCCTATATTCGTGCAGCGCAAAAAGGTAAAAAGGCTCCGCCACCACCGCCAGAACAAGCAAACGCGCTATATAACGCCTGATGGTCTTTTTCGTTTCATCGGCGGAACGGGCATGCGCTTTGACCACCGCGATCGCCACCGCATAGCAAAACAGCGGAAAAGTCGCCCGTCCGACGAAAAACATTTTCCCAAGGGCGTGATGGGACCAAATCGCATCTATATGGTCAATAACCATAAATACGGCGGCGCAAACTTTTATGAAATCGAGGGCAAAGCCATCACATTGAGGAAGAAAGGTTTTTGGGGGGCTATTTTTTAACATAAGATGATTTTTTTAACAGCGCCTACTTTAATTCTCTATAAATCAGAGTACTATCTTTCCTTGAACAGAGTCGATTATTTTATTACTCATGACCTGTTCACAAACCAAGACTCTCCACCGTCCTCACCAAGGAAGAATAAAAAAATGGATCAAGCAGTGAAAAAAGGCGCAACACGCCGTGATTTTCTTTACCTGACGGCAGGCGCCATGGGCGTCGTCGGCGCGGGCAGCGCCGCCTGGCCGCTGATCGACAGCATGAACCCCGCCGCAGACACGCTGGCGGCCGGATCGACGGAAGTCGATCTCAGCAAAGTCGAAGTCGGCTCGGCGCTCACTGCCGTCTGGCGCGGCTCGCCGCTGTTCATCCGTCACCGCACGCCGGAAGAAATCAAGTCCGTCCGCGATATGGACTGGAAATCCCTGCGCGATCCGCAAAAGGACGAAGACCGCACCCTCAAGGCCGAATGGATCATCATCAAGGGCGTCTGCACCCACCTCGGCTGCATTCCGCTCGGACAAAAAGCCGGCGATCCCCGCGGCGAATTCAACGGCTGGTTCTGCCCCTGCCACGGTTCGCAATACGACGTCTCGGGCCGCATCCGCAAAGGCCCCGCGCCTCTCAACATGTTCGTCCCGCCCTACAAGTTCATATCGGATACCGTCGTGCATGTCGGCAGCGGTCACGACTTCCCCAATCCCGGTTTCTAAACATTCATCATACGCCCTTACCCAAGAGAAGGATTTAAAATCCCATGTCCGGTTCGCAAGAAAAAGAAAAGTTCAATAACAAAACAATCCAATGGATCAACGATCGCATGCCGATCTTCTCCATGCTCAACAACGAGTATGGCAAGTTCCCGATGCCGAAGAACTGCAACTACTTCTGGAACTTCGGCGCGATCGCGATGGTCATGCTGGTGATCATGATCGTCACCGGCGTCTTCATGGCCATGAACTACGTGCCCAGCACCGCCGGCGCCTTCGCCAGCATCCAGCACACCACCCGCGAGGTGAACTACGGCTGGCTCCTGCGCTACATGCACATGAACGGCGCGTCGTTCTTCTTCATCGCCGTCTACATCCACCTTTTCCGCGGCCTCTACTACGGATCGTATAAAAAGCCGCGCGAGCTGGTGTGGATCTTCGGCGTCGTTTTGCTGCTGCTGATGATGGCGACCGCCTTCCTCGGCTATACCCTGCCGTGGAGCCAAATGTCCGGCTGGGGCGCGACCGTCATCACCAGCCTCTTCTCCGCCATCCCGCTGATCGGCGGCGGCATCGTCACCTGGCTGTGGGGCGGCTTCAGCGTCGGGCAGCCCACGCTCAACCGCTTCTACGCCTTCCACTTCCTGCTGCCGTTCATCATCTGCGCGGCGGTGTTCGTCCACGTCTGGGCGCTGCACGTCTCCAAGTCCAACAATCCGGCGGGCGTCGAGCCGAAGTCCGAAAAGGACACCGTGCCGTTCCACCCCTACTACACCGCCAAGGACAGCTTCGGCACCGCGGTCTTCATGATCGTCTACTTCGCCGTGGTGTTCTTCGCGCCGCTGATTTTGGCCAACCCCGACCACTGGAAGCCCTTCAACTCTCTGCAAACGCCGCCGGAAATCGTGCCCGAATGGTACTTCCTGCCGTTCTACGCCATGCTGCGGTCGTTCACCGTCGGCATCAAGGTCGCCGGCGTCACGCTGCTCACCGCGAAGCAGCAGGGCGTCCTCGCCATGTTCGGCTCGATCCTGATTTTGTTCTTCGTGCCGTGGCTCGACAAGTCGCCGGTCAAAAGCGCGCGCTACCGCCCCGTCTTCAAGTGGGCTCTCCGCCTGCTGGTGCTCAACATGGTCATGCTGACCTACGCGGGCGCCCTGCCCGCCGCCGGCAAGGCTTTGGTGATGGGCCGCATCGGCGCGGCCTACTATTATTTCTTCTTCCTGGTGCTGCTGCCGTATCTCGGCAAGAGAGAGAAGACGCTGCCCCTGCCGGAAAGCATCAGCGCCGACTATGCCGCGCATCACGGCGGCGGCGCGATGAAGAAAGCGCTCATTCCCGCCGCTCTGGCTCTGGGGCTCGCGCTCGCGCCCCATGCCGCGCGCGCTGCGGACACGCCGCCCCTGCCGAACCTCCACTGGCCGGAACAGGGCATC
This sequence comes from Pseudomonadota bacterium, assembly GCA_021849295.1. Classification (GTDB taxonomy): domain Bacteria; phylum Pseudomonadota; class Alphaproteobacteria; order Micavibrionales; family UBA2020; genus PALSA-926. Next base: position 32,598 of record JAJZTA010000010.1, read on the forward strand.
TTCGGCCACTACGACATGGCGGCGGTGCAGCGCGGATTTCAGGTCTACAAGGAAGTCTGCTCCAACTGCCACTCGATGAAGTACATCTACTACCGCAACCTCGAGAGCATCGGCTACACGAAGGAACAGGTCAAGACACTCGCGGCGACCTACCAGATCACCGACGGGCCGGATGAAAACGGGCAAATGTTTCAGCGCCCCGGCAGGCCGACGGACCACTTCAAGTCGCCTTTCCCCAACCCCGAGACGGCACGCGCCGCGCTCAATGGCGCTCTGCCGCCGGACATGTCCAACCTCGTCAACGCCCGCGAAGGCGGCCCGAACTACATCTACGCCATCCTGACAGGTTACGTGCCGGCGCCCAAAGACTTCCATGTCATGGACGGCCACATGTACAACGAATACTTCCCCGGCCATCAGATCGCCATGCCGCAGCCGCTGGTCGCAGGGCAGGTGCAGTTCCAGGACGGCACGCCGAACACGCTCGACAACGAAGCGCGTTCCGTCGCGCAGTTCCTCGACTGGGCGTCCAACCCGCACATGGAGCAGCGCAAACGCCTCGGCATCAAGGTCATCCTGTTCATGATCGCCTTTGCGGGCATCCTGCTTGCCACCAAGCGGAAAGTCTGGTCTGACGTGACATGAGTCCTGTTGGCATACTTCTCCAGATAATCGGCGGAGTCTGCCTTCTCCTCTGGGGCGTCGGCATGGTGAGTCGCGGGCTCAATCGGGCCTTCGGCACGGCGCTGCGCCGCATCATTTCCAACTCGACAAGCAACCGATTCAAAGCATTGCTCATCGGTGCGTTCGTGGCCGCCCTCCTGCAAAGCAGCACGGCAGCCGTCCTGGTCGTCAGCTCGTTCGCGGCGCGCAACGTCATCACCATCGCAGCCGCCACCGCCGTGGGGCTGGGCGCGAACGTCGGCACGACGCTCGCCGCACAGCTGATGTCGCTAAACCTGGCCTGGCTAATTCCCGTCCTGCTGATTTCAGGCTACATCATCAACAAGGCGCTCGCGGAAAGTCTTTACAAGTACATCGGCCATGCGCTGGTCGGCATCGGCCTTGCCCTCCTGGCCCTGAACATGATTACCTCCGCCGCCGCGCCGCTCCAGCAATCCAACGTATTGCGCGCGCTGATCGGCCCGATGAACGACCAGCCTGCGCTGGCCATGCTGATCGCCGGCCTGCTGACATGGCTGGCGCACTCGAGTCTCGCCATGGTTCTGCTGCTGATGAGCTTCGTCTCCGCTAAAATGATTCCCGTCAAACTCGGGCTCTATATGGTGCTCGGCGCGAACCTCGGTGGCGCGGTCGCCCCCGTCGTCATGACCCTGCGCGATATTCCCGCCGGACGGCGCATCCCGCTCGGCAACCTCTTCATCCGTTCCATCGGCGTGATGTTCGCGCTGCCGTTCATGAATTCCCTGATCATGCCGGCGCTCGCGCTGATCCCGTCCGCGCCGGCGCACGAACTGGCCAACTTCAACACGCTGTTCAACTTCGTGCTGGCCGTCATCTTTCTGCCCTTCACAGGGCCGATGACCCGGCTCAGCGAAATCGTGCTGCCGGACCGTCCACGCGAGGAGGACGAAAGCCTGCCCCGCTATCTCGATCCGGACGCCGTCGGCACGCCCGCGGCGGCGCTGGCCGGCGTTGCCCGCGAGACCTTGCGCATTTCCGACATCGTGCAGAAGATGCTGCAGGACACGCTCGAAGCCCTACGCAGCAACAACCCGCGCCTCGTGCAGGAGATATGCACCAAGGAAGAGGACGTGGACAGTCTTTACGATTCGATCAAAACCTATATCGCGCGCCTCGATGTCGAAAAGTTCGACGAAAAAGAAAACATGCGCTACCTGCAAATCCTGACCTTTTCCACGAATCTGGAGCATATCGGCGACATTATCGATAAAAACCTTATGGAACTGGCGCGCAAGAAGATCCGCCATCAGGACAATTTCTCGCGGCAGGGCTTCGCGGAAATCTCCGACCTGCATGCCCGCGTTATGGAGAGCCTGCAGCTGGCGCAGAACATTTTCATGACCGGCGACGTCAAAATGGCGCGCATGCTTTTCGAGGAAAAGGAAACCTTGCGCTCTTATGAAATGCACGCCGCCGAAAGCCACTTCCGGCGCTTGAGCGAAGGCGTGGCGGAAACGATCGCCACTTCCAGCCTGCACCTCGATATTTTGCGGGATTTACGCCGGATTAACAGTTATCTTACCCTGATCGCGTATCCTATACTTGAAAACGCGCATCAGTTGAAAGACACTCTTCTCAAACCGAAACGCGTGAACAAAAAGAAGAAAAAACCGGCCAAGACTTCCAAACCGGCGCCGGCCGCGCCTCTGCCGGAGAAATACTAATCACGCTGAAACTTCATCCAGACCGGAGGTCAGTCAAATGAAAAAAGCATCTTCCCGATTCTCACTTCTTCACGCGAGCGGATTTGCCGCGGCGTTGGCCTGTCTTTGCGCCTTTGCGCCCGCGCACGCCGCGGCGGCACCGCAAACCGCGGCGGCCCTGCAGGTTGCGCACCTGCCGGACTTCGCCGATCTGGCGCAACGGTTGCTGCCGTCAGTGGTCAACGTTTCCACGACGTCGAGCATAGAAACAACCGCCGCCAACGGCTTGCCGCCGATGCCGCAGTTTCCGCCGGGATCGCCCTTCGAGGAATTCTTCAAGAATTTCTACAACCACTACCAGAACGGCCGGCAACCGCAGAAGAAGGAGAAGATCTACGCGCTCGGCTCGGGCTTCATCATCGACGCGAAGAGCGGCTACATCGTCACCAACAACCACGTCATCAAAAACGCCGAGAAGATCAAGGTCACGCTCAGCGACAACACGACCGTTCCCGCCAAGCTGATCGGCGCGGACCCGAAGACGGACATCGCCGTGCTGCAAATCAAGCCGCCGCACGCCTTGACCGCCGCCGTCTGGGGCAACAGCGACACCGCGCGCATCGGCTCCTGGGTGCTGACCATCGGCAATCCGTTCGGCCTCGGCGGCACGGTGACGGCGGGCATCGTTTCCGCCCGCCAGCGCAACATCGACGAAGGACCCTACGACGAATTCATCCAGACCGACGCGCCGATCAACCGCGGCAACTCCGGCGGCCCTATGTTCAACCAGCAAGGCGACGTCGTCGGCATCGACACGGCGATCTATTCGCCCTCGGGCGGCTCGGTCGGCATCGGCTTTGCCATCCCGTCGAACCTCGCGCGCAATATCGTGGCGCAGCTGATCGCTCACGGCAAGGTCAAGCGCGCATGGCTCGGCGTACGCATTCAGGACATGACGCCGGAAATCGCCCAGAACCTCGGCCTGCCGAATGCGGAAGGCGCGCTTGTTTCCAGCGTCTTCCCCAAGGGGCCGGCTGAAAAATCGGGACTCAAATCCGGCGACGTGATCCTCAAGTTCAACGGTCACGCCATCAGGGAAATGCGCCAGCTGCCGCTGATGGTCGCCGAAGCGCCGGTCGGCAAGGACGCCACCATAGACATCTGGCGCAAGGGCAAAGAGAAGACTTTCCACGTCGATCTCGCTGAAATGAGTCCGTCCATGGAAAACGACAAGGCGTCCCAGCCAAAAGAAAAGGCGCCGCCGAAGCCAGACGTGCTGAAACTCAAGAGTCTCGGCATCGGCCTCTCGGCACTGACCTCCGACCTGCGCGATACCTATAAGGTGCCGAAGGACTTCAAGGGCGCGGTCATCACATACGTCGACCCGAACAGCGACGCCGCCGAAAAAGACGTCGAAGTCGGCGACGTGATCTCCGAAGTCGATCAGGTGAACGTCGCCTCTCCCGCCGAAGCCGCTAAAAACATAGAGGCCGCCGAAAAGGCCGGAGACAAGTCCGTTCTTCTCTTCGTTTCACGCGGCGAGGATGTGCGCTTCGTCGCGCTGAAATTCGCCAAAAAATGACGGCGGGAACCGTTCTTGTCATTGGAGGACCGACCGCCAGTGGCAAGTCCGGCCTCGCCCTCGCGGTAGCCGAAGCGCGGGCGGGCACGGTCATCAACGCCGATTCGATGCAGGTCTACGACGCCCTGCCGCTCCTGACGGCGCAGCCGTCGGCGGACGATACGGCCAAAGCCCCGCACCGCCTTTATGCGACGCTGCCGCCCGATGAGGTTTGCTCCGCCGCGCGCTGGGCGGAGATGGCGATTGCCGAGATTCGCGCGGCGCAGACGAACAAGAGCTTGCCCATCATCGCCGGCGGCACGGGGTTTTACATCAAGACGCTGCTCGAAGGCATCAGTCCCATTCCCGATGTGCCGGAGTCCTTCCGTCAGGAGGCGATCACGCTGCAGAAAAAACTCGGCAACCCCGCTTTTCACGCGGCACTCGCCAAACGCGACCCCGAAACCGCCGCCAAACTAGATCCCTTGAACACACAGCGGCTGGTGCGCGCATGGGAGGTGCTGGCGGCAACGGGAAAAAGCCTCGCCGCATGGCAGGCCGCGCCGCGCGTCAAGCCGCCCGCCGATCTCGCCTTTTTCACCGTCACGCTGCTGCCGCCGCGCGAAACGCTTTACGCCGCCTGCAACGGACGCTTCGAACGGATGCTCGACATGGGCGCGCTGGAAGAGGCAAAGGAATTCATGGCGCGGGAAGCGGACGGCATAGCGCTCTCCAAAGCTCTCGGCTACCCGGAATTGAAAGCCTATATCGCCGGAAAAGCCACGCGGGAGGAGGCCATCCGTCTGGCGCAACAGTCCACCCGCAACTACGCCAAGCGGCAAATGACGTGGTTTCGCCACCAGATCAGGGCGGATATGGTGCTGGAAAGCCCTGATCCCGCGCCGCTTTTGGATAAATTGCCATAAACATGGTTGTAAATCTACCAAAGGCGGGGTTTCGCTTGACTCGCAGGGGCTGTTTTGGTCAGTTAGTGACTTGAAATAACATATAAATTAATCGTGCAGGTAAAAAGCCATGGCAGATATTTTTGACGAAATCAGCGAGGATATGCGTCAGGAGAAACTGGCCCAGTTTTGGAAAGAAAACGGGTCGTGGATTATCGGCGGCGTGATCGGTGCGATCTTGCTGACCGCGATCATGGCCTACATGCGCCAGCGCGACTTCACGCAGAGCACCAAGGCCACGACGCAGCTCGTCATGATCGCCGCCTCAACGGACAGCCGGAAGCTGGAGCAGTTCGCCGACAAAACCGACAAGAACCACGCCATGATGGCGCGCTTCATCGCCGCCGACAATTACGTGCAAAACAACCAGAACGACAAGGCCATCGCGCTCTACAAGAAAATCGCCGCCACCTCCGGCCTGAGCAAAGTCTGGCGTGATCTCGCCAGCGTCCACAGCATCAGCCTGCGCCTCAACACAGCGCCGCCGGCCGAGCTCGCGACCGAACTCGCGCCGCTGGTGAAAGACGATGATGTCTGGCGCTATACGGCGCGCGAACTGCAGGCGCTGCTCGCGGCAAGGGAAGGCCACATGCAAAAGGCCGCCGACCTGATGTCCGCCATCGCCGCCGACCCCAACGCGCCGACCGACGAGCGCCACCGCGCCTTCAGCCTGCACGAGCTTTATATCGCCGACGCCAAAGCCAACCGGAAATCCTGATAAAAACGCGCCGGAAACGGGAGTAGCCGATGAAAAAAAATATGTTGAAAAAGACGCTGGTTCTTCTCGCCGTCCTGCCCGCCTTTCTTCTGCTCGGCGCCTGCGCGAAGATCGACAACATGTTCAGCAGTTCGGACAACCAGCCCCCCCTGCCCGGCAAGCGCATCTCGCTTCTGCAACTGCAGCAGCAGCTTGTGCCCAACCCCGCGCTGCAACAGACTCCCATCATTCTGCCGCAGGCATGGACCAATGCGTACTGGCCGCAGTCCGGCGGTTATCCCAGCCACGTGATGGGACAGCTCACACTCGGGTCCGACCTGAAACAGGCGTGGAAATCCTCCATCGGCAAGGGCGGCGACAGCCGCGATCCGCTGATCACCCAGCCCGTCGTCGGCGACGGCATGGTCTACACGCTCGATGCGAACGGCAAGCTCGCCGCCTTCGACATCGCCAGCGGCGATAAAAAATGGCGCGTCAAGACGATCCCCAAAGGCGCCGAAGAGGAAGGCGGCGGCGACGGCGGCATCGCCTATGACAGCGACAAGCTCTATGTGACCAACGGTTACAGAACCCTCGCCTGCTTCGACGCCAAAACCGGCGCCGAACTGTGGCGCACGAGCCTGCAGACGCCGTCGCAATCCGCGCCCACCGTCGTGAACGGGAACGTCTACGTCATCACCATCGACAACCGCCTGCTGGTCTTTTCCGCCACCGACGGCACCGGCGTCTGGAGCTACACGGGCGTTCCGCAGACCACGGGACTGCTCAACTCCGTTTCGCCCGCCGCGGACGAATCCGAGATCGTTCTGCCGCAATCTTCTGGCGAAATCCTCGGCCTCAACGCCGCGAACGGGCAGGTTTTGTGGCAGGACAACATCTCCGCCGTCAACAACAACGGCCTGCTCGCGCCGATCGACAACATCAGCCAGCCCGTCATCAACTACGGCACCGTCTACGCCACCAGCTACAGCGGCCATATGGTCGCCTTCGGCGAAGCAAGCGGCCAGCGCCTCTGGCAAAACGACATCGGCAGCGCCGCCATGCCGTGGATCGCGGGCGACAACATGTTCGTCATCACCACTGGCCAACAGCTCGTCGCCCTCTCGCTGGACGGCGGCGGCGTGCGCTGGGTCACGCAACTGCCCGAGCATAAAAAAGGCGACAGAAACGAAACCATCGTCTGGACGGGCCCCGTTCTGGCCGGCGGGCGCCTGCTCGCCGCCGGCAGCGACGGACATCTCGTCGAAGTCGATCCGCAAAGCGGCAGCATCACCCGCAGCATGGAGCTGCCGGGCAAGGTTTTTGTTCCGCCGGTCGTCGCCGACAACACGCTGTTTATCCTGACGCAAAACGGCGACCTTGCCGCTTACCGCTAAAGAAAGAACGCCATGACATTCACCGTCGCGATCATCGGACGCCCGAATGTCGGGAAATCCACGCTCTTCAACCGCCTGGTGGGAAAGAAGCTGGCACTGGTGCATGATACGCCCGGCCTGACCCGCGACTGGCGCGAGGCGGACGCGCATCTCTCCGACCTCAATTTCAAGGTCATCGACACGGCAGGGCTGGAAGAATCATTCGATGCCTCCATTCCCGCCCGCATGCGCCAGCAAACCGAGCGCGCGCTTGAGCGCGCCGACATGGCTCTGCTGGTCATCGATGCGCGCGCAGGCATCACTTCGATGGACAGGCACTTCGCCGACTGGCTCAGAAAACAGAACATGCCAACGGCGCTGATCGCCAACAAATGCGAAAGCAAGGCGGGCATCTCCGGCATGTACGAAGCCTACGAGCTCGGCCTCGGCGAGCCGATCGCCATTTCCGCTGAACACGGACAGGGTCTCGACGAACTTTATACCCTGCTGCGCCCGTATGTCGACGCGGATGCGGCAGCGGCGGCGGCGGACGACGCCGAAAGCGAAGACCTCGAAAAATATTTCGACATCTACAAGGAAGGCGACGGTACCGGCTTCGGCGACCGCGAGGATGAGGACGAAGACAAGGACAACCCGATCAAGGTCGCCATCGTCGGACGCCCCAATGTCGGAAAATCGACGCTGCTCAACGCGCTCCTGGGCGAGGAACGCTCGATGACCGGCCCCGAAGCCGGCATCACCCGCGACGCCGTGCACGCGGACTGGGAATACGGCGGACGGAAATTGCGCCTCGTCGACACCGCGGGGCTGCGGCGCAGATCGCGCATCGTCAACGAGATAGAGAAAATGTCGGTGGACGACACGCTCCGCGCCATCCGGCTCGCGCAGGTCGTCGTCATGGTGCTGGACGCCGAAACGATGTTCGAGCGGCAGGACCTCGTCATCCTCAACCACGCCATCGAGGAAGGCCGCGCCGTCGTCATCGCCGTCAACAAATGGGACGCCGTGAAGCACCGCGAAAAGCTGCTGGAAGACATTTCATACCAACTCGACACCAGCCTCGCGCAGGTGCGCGACGTGAAAACCGTCACCATTTCCGCCCTGCACGGCACGCGCCTTGACCAGCTGATGCAGGCGGTGCTGGACACCTACGACCTCTGGAACAAGCGCGTTCCGACCGGACGGCTCAACCGCTGGCTCGCCGCGATGGAAGAACAGAACCCCGCGCCGCTGGTGCATGGCCGCCCGAACCGCCTGCGCTATATGACGCAGATCAAGACACGCCCGCCGACATTCGCACTGTGGGTCGGCCGCGCCGCCGATTATCCCGAGACGCACAAGCGCTACCTCATCAACAACCTGCGCCGCGACTTCGACATTCCCGCGACGCCGGTGCGCTTCATCGTCAAGGCGAGCAAAAATCCTTACGCGGATTGAGTTTTGATGTTGTCGTCGAGGCGGTGATCATCCAGCCCCGCCGGTTCCTGGTGGATCAGCACTTCCGACTTGGGGAATGCCTCATATAACGCGCGTTCCAGATCTTCCGTCACGTCATGCGCCTTTCTGAGCGTCAGGTCGCCGTCCAGCTCCAGATGAAACTCGATAAACACCCGCTGCCCGTTCTGGCGGGTGCGCAGATCGTGTATCGCCAGCGCCAGAGGATGCGCCGTCACCAGCTTCTCGATCTTCGCGCGGTCCTCGTCCGACAATTCCTGATCCATCAGGATGCCGTAGGACTCGCGGCTGATCTTCCACGCGCTGCCAAGCAGAACGAGAGAGATCACCGCGGCGAACAGCGGATCGTAATAGGGCCATGTGCTGAAGTACCCCAGCCCCAGCGCCACAAGCACGGCACCGTTCATGAACAGGTCGCCCTTGTAGTGCAGATGGTCGGCGCTGATCGCCACGGAGGCCGTGCGCCGGATCACGTATTTTTGAAAATGCACCAGAAACACCGTCAAAACGACGGACAGCAGCATCACGCCGATACCGACAACCGCCTGCTTGACCGGTTGCGGATGGAAAAAGCGGTGCATGGATTCGAACAATAAATATCCGGCGGAGCCGAAAATAAACAGCGACTGCCCCATCGCCGCCAGCGCCTCGACCTTGCCATGACCGAAGCGGTGTTCCTCGTCGGCGGGCGTCATGGCGTGCAGAACGCTGACCATCGTCACCGTCGAGGCGAGCGCGTCGAACGTCGAATCCAGCAGCGACGTCATGATGCTCACGGAATCGGTGATCATGTAGGCGGCAAGCTTCGCCGCGATCAGAATAACGGCGACGGACAGGCTGGCCATCGTCACCTGCCGCCGCAGAGTCATGTTGCGGCGTTCAGCAGCGGTCGTTCCCTGAATGTAGGGATTGGCGATGCTCATGCGGCGGCACGGATGATTTTTCCGGTTTCCGCCAGCGAAGGCGCCGCCAGAGCGATGAAGCTCTCGACGATGCTGTCCGGCAGGGGCAGGGTCGCGGGATCTTCGCCTGGATAGGCCTCGGCGCGCATCGCGGTGCGCACGACGCCTGGATCGAGAATGTTCACTTTCAGCTTGCTATAGGCAACCTCATCGGCATAAACGGCAGCCATTTCCTCCAGCGCCGCCTTGCTCGCGGCGTAGGCGCCCCAGAACGCCTTGTGCGCGTGCGCCGCACCGGACGTCACGAAGATCGCGCGGCCCGCGTCGCTGCCGCGCAAAAGCGGGTCGAGCGTGCGGATCAGGTGATAATTCGCCATCACGTTGACCCTGAACACCAGATCCCACATCTTTGGGTCGGACATGGCAACGGGGCTCAAGCCGCCCAGAATGCCCGCGTTTGCAACCAGAATGTCAAGGCGCTTGAACTTGTTCGCCAGCGCTGGGCCGATCTCGGCGATCTGGTCGAACTTGCCAAGATCGATCGGCAGGAGCGTCGCGCTGCCGCCCGCGGCCTGGATTTCATCATCGACCGCCTCAAGCCCGCCGACCGTGCGCGCCGCCAAAATCACATGCGCGCCTTCCGCCGAAAAAGCCTTGGCGACGGCGGCGCCGATGCCGCGGCTCGCGCCGGTAATCAGAGCCACGCGCCCTTCCAGACGCCGTTTTTTCGGGGTATCGGTCATTTCTTATCTCCCTGTTCGATCAGCTTATCCAGTTTCATCCGGTCCTTTGCTTTATACCCCACGCCCTGCCGCACGGTGGTCTGCGCAGGTGTGGCCTTTTTATAGTATTTCAGATACCAGAACGCACCCGCCGCCATAAGAACGACCGCCAAAAATATATACAGCAGATTGCTGCTGCGCTTTTTTCTCCTGCGCGCTGGCATCACGGCATCTGGCTGTTGTCAGATCCGGCAGGCGCGGTTTGCGGCGGCGTCTGCGGCGGCGCACCCGACGGTGGCGGCAGTCGGGTCACCGGCGGTACGGGCGCGGGCGTCGGCGCAGGTTGCGGCGCGGGTTTAGGCGCAACTTGCGGCGGGTTTTGGGGCGCTGGCGGCGGCGTTTGCTCTATCTTGTCCGCAGGCTGCGACACCTCGGATTTCACTTTTTTGGCCGTCGAATCCGCCGCCTTGCCCACTTTGTCAAGGTCGACCTTATTGAACTTGAGAGCGATGCTGCTGCCCTTGTCTTCAATGATATGGTTCAAATCGAAGACATGTTTGTTCGTCCAGACCAGCGTTTTGTCGAAGACCGGCATACTGTAGGAGTCTTTCACCCACTTCGGAAAGGCGCTTGGCGTAATCAGGTAGAAGCAGGTGACGTAAATCACGAACACGAACAGGAACCCGCGCAAAAATCCGAAGATGCCGCCGAGAATACGGTCGACGACCAGCAATCCGGCATCCTGTATCGCGCGCGTGACAAGAATGCGCGTCACGATCATCAAACCGAATACAAGCAAAAAAATACCGCCGTAAGACACGATATTCGCGGCCATGGAGGGCTTCAGAAGCCCCATGATCGTGGCTTTTTCATGCCCGCCGGTGGCGCCGAGCCACTTGTCCAGCCCCGGTACAAGAAAATGCCCGCCCGCCGAAGAGATGACGACTGCCAGAATAAGACCGGCGAGGATGAAAAACTCCCGGATGATGCCGCGAAAGTAGGCCGTCGCCGTCGACAGCAGGATGATAAAGAGTACGGCGAGATCGAAAGCATGTGGTGTCATTGTATTTTTAGTCCTCCGTGAATAAAGGCAGCATGTCCTTGAGATGTTGCACTTGCGTCAGGCGCAAGTCGCCCTGCCTGTTTTTCATTTTCGCGTGATGCGGGATGAGCGCATGTTTAAAGCCGAGTTTCTCCGCTTCTTTCAGCCGCGCGTCCGTCTGGCCGACGTTGCGCGCCTCGCCAGAAAGGCCGATCTCGCCGAAAATCACCATGTCCTCGGGCACCGGCACGCCGGAAAGCGAACTTGCCAAAGCGGCGGCGACGGCGAGATCCGCCGCCGGTTCCGTCACCCGCAGGCCGCCCGCGACGTTGAGATAAACGTCGTTCGGGCCGATCTGGATATTGCAGCGCGCCTCCAGCACCGCCAGCACCATGGCGAGACGCGCAGAGTCCCAGCCGATGACGGCGCGGCGCGGCGTGCCAAGCGGCGACGGCGCGACCAGCGCCTGAACCTCGACCAGCACGGGGCGTGTGCCTTCCATGCCCGCGAAAACGGCGCTGCCGGAAATCTGCTCGCTTCTTTGCGACAAAAAGAGCGCGGACGGATTTTCGACCTCCTGCAACCCCAGTTCGCCCATTTCGAACACGCCGATCTCGTCGGTCGGGCCGAAGCGGTTTTTCACAGCGCGCAAAATGCGGAAAGTGTGCCCGCGGTCGCCTTCGAAATAAAGCACCGTATCGACCATATGTTCCAAAACCCGCGGCCCTGCGATCTGCCCGTCCTTGGTGACGTGCCCGACGATTAAAAGGCTCGTGCCGCTCTGCTTGGCGGCGCGGATCAGTTCCTGCGCCGAGGCGCGCACCTGCGCGACCGTGCCAGGGGCGGAATCGAGATTGTCGAGATACATGGTTTGAATAGAGTCGATCACCACGACGTCGAATTTTTCGTCGCGCATGGTGGCGATAATGTCGCGCACAGAAGTCGCGGCGGCGAGGTTGACGGGCGCGTCGGCAAGGCCAAGGCGCAAGGCGCGCATTCGCACCTGATCGACCGACTCTTCGCCGGAAACGTAAGCGCACTTCGCGCCGGAGGCCAGTTTCGCCACCGCCTGCAGCAGAATGGTCGATTTGCCGATGCCCGGATCGCCGCCGATCAGAATGGCAGAGCCTGCGACCAGCCCGCCGCCGGTGACGCGGTCCAGCTCGGCGATGCCCGTGGTGCGGCGCGGCGGAGACTCCGAAACGCCGGACAGCGGCGCGAAGGAAATGACGCGCCCTTTGGCCGCGCCCAATCCGCGCGGCGGGGCGGCGGCCGGAATTTCCTCGATGATCGTGTTCCATTCCCCGCAATCGTCGCACTTGCCCGCCCACTTGTTATGGGTGGAGCCGCAGGACTGGCAGACAAAAAGAACGGCTTGGCGCGCCATGAAAAAATCCTCGCAGGGGAGCGAAAACACTCCCTTTTTTAGCATATTATGCCTTGAAAAACCAAGCTTGAATCTTACTTGCCTTGCGCCGCGCCGGAGGCCACAGCGGCCTCCGCGACCGCGTGCGGCAAGGGTTCATGATTACGGTATCTGACGATAGTCGACACCGGCACGAGCTCGAACCCACGCGCTTTCAGCGTCGGCAGCCAGACCTCCAGCGCCGCCAGCGTCGCGGGCTTGGGGTGCCCGATGGCGATTACGCTGCCGTAGCGGCGCGCCAGAGCCATCGTTACGTTGATCTGCCTGGCTACGCCTTCCGGCGTAGCGGCATCATCCAAAAAGACATCGCGCCGCACGGTGGGGATGTGATATTTCCGCGCCACCTTCCAGGCGACGCTTTTCGGCGTCGTCATGGAATCGAGAAAATAGACGTGACGCTTCACCAATTGCAGCATCAGAAGTTTCAGCCCCGGCGCGTAGGTGGTGAACTTGCTGCCCATGTGATTGTTGACGCCGTCGTATCCGGTGAAGGAGTCGAGGTTGAACTGGATATTCTGCTCCATCTGCGCCTTCGTCATGTCGACGGAAAGATTGTGCGGGCCCGGATATTCGTCAGGATCGTCGGCCTCCATCGGCATGTGCAAAATGACTTCATGTCCCTTCGCTTTTGCCGCGGCGACTTGCCAGGCGAGATGGTGCGCATAAGGCAGGTACGCGAACGTCACGCCGGCCGGCAGATCGAGCGCCCACAGGGAGCGGTCGAAGGCGACGCCCATGTCGTCTATGTCGATGGCAATCAGCGGGCGGTGTGCACGGGCGGTTGTCGGGCGGTTGTCGTGTTTACGCACCGTTTTCTGCACGACCGTCGGCGGCGTTTGCTGCCACACGATTCCAAGCGGCGCCGACGCCGTCGCAGGAACGGTCCACCCGAACGCGAGGCACAAGCCCAAAAGGGTTTTTTTCATGTTTGTCATCCTGCTAAAATTGCTTCGATTGCCGTGACGGCGTCGTTCGCCTGAGCGCCGTCCGGCCCCCCGCCCTGCGCCATGTCGGGACGGCCGCCGCCGCCCTTGCCGCCGAGTTTTTCGACGCCCGCCTTGACGAGATTGACGGCGTTGATCTTCGCCGTGAGGTCGGGCGTCACCGCCACGACCAGAGATGCCTTGCGGTCTTCGCCGACCGACACCAGCGCAACGACGCCGGAGCCGAGCTTGGCTTTTAATTCATCGGCCATTGGCTTGAGCTCGTTCGCCGGAACGCCTTCCAGAACGCGGGAGGTGAAGTTCACGCCCTTGATGACTTTGGCTTCTGATTCCACGCTACCGCCCGTCGCCAGCTTGCGGCGGAGATCGGAGACTTCTTTTTCAAGACGTTTCTTGTCGTTCACAAGAGACACAATGCGCGCTTGCAAATCAGCAGTAGGCGAAGCTTGTAAAGATCCGGCAATGGCATACAGCCACTTGTCGTGCATATTGAAGTAGTGTAGAGCGCCGGTGCCGGTCACGGCCTCGATGCGGCGCACGCCTGCGGCGAGCGCGCTTTCGCTGACGATTTTGAACAGGCCTATGTCGCCGGTGCGGCGCACGTGGGTGCCGCCGCACAACTCGACGGAAAACGGATGATTGCCGTCGTCGCCGCCCATCGTCAGGACGCGCACCTCGTCGTCGTATTTCTCGCCGAACATCGCCATCGCCCCCAGCGCCTTGGCGGCGTCGATCTGCAACAGGCGCGTGGTCACTTCGCTGTTGGCGCGGATGCGGGCGTTGACTTCTTTTTCAACCTCAAATATCTGCTTTTCCGTCATAGGGGTGTTCAAGCTGATATCGAAGCGCAAACGGTCTTCATCCACCCGCGAGCCTTTTTGCACGACGTTTTTGCCAACATGTTTATGCAGCGCGGCATGCAGCAGGTGCGTCGCCGAGTGGTTGGCACGGATGTCGTTGCGGCGCCAAACGTCAATTTTCATTTCGACCGCTTCGCCAACGGATATCCTGCCCCTGCTAACTCTGCCAATATGCACGAACAACCCGCCAAGCTTTTTCTGCGTATCCTCGACGTCTATGATGGCATTCAGCCCGGTTATTATACCTTTATCCCCGACCTGACCACCGGATTCCGCATAGAATGGCGTCTGGTTGACGACGACCGAAACTTCTTCATTCACGTCAACAGTATCAACGACTTCACCCTTTGCGTTCACCAACGCGAGGATTTTTGCCTCCGCCTGTTCCTTGTCGTAGCCCAAAAATTCCGTCGCGCCTTTTTTGTCTTTAATATCGAACCAGACGGTTTCCGTCGCCGCCTCGCCGGAGCCTTTCCATGACTGGCGCGCCATTTCGCGCTGGCGTTCCATCGCGGCATCGAAGCCAGCGACATCGACCTCGCGGCTTTGCTCGCGCTTCAAAACGTCCTGTGTGAGGTCAAGCGGAAAACCAAAAGTGTCGTAGAGTTTAAACGCCACCTCGCCCGGCAGCTTCTCGTTTATGCCGAGCTTGCGCGTTTCCGCTTCGAGCAGATGGAGCCCATGTTCCAAAGTCTTGCGGAAACGCAGCTCTTCCTGCTTCAACGTTTCGGTGATGAGACCCTCGGCTTCTCTCAATTCGGGGTACGCATCCGCCATCTGCGCGTTTAGCGCGGGCACAAGGCGGTACATCAGCGGTTCGACCGCGCCGAGGATATGCGCATGACGCATGGCGCGGCGCATGATGCGGCGGAGGACATAGCCGCGGCCCTCGTTCGACGGCAGCACGCCGTCCGCGACCAGAAACGCCGAGGCGCGCAGATGATCGGCGATGACGCGGTGAGACACTTTAAGCTCCCCGTCCGGATCGCGCGACGTGAGGTTCGCCGAGGCTTCGATCAGCGCGCGGATCATGTCCACGTCGTAGTTGTCGTGTTTGCCCTGCAAGACCGCCGCCAGACGCTCCAGACCCATGCCGGTGTCGATCGACGGCTTGGGCAGGGCGATACGCGTGCCGTCCGGCTGCTGCTCGAACTGCATGAAGACGTTGTTCCAGATCTCGATGAAACGATCGCCGTCCTGATCGGGCGAGCCGGGCGGGCCGCCGGGGATCTTGTCGCCGTGGTCGTAGAAGATCTCCGAGCACGGGCCGCAGGGGCCAGTGTCGCCCATCATCCAGAAGTTGTCCATCGTCGGGATGCGGACGATCTTGCTGTCCGGAAAGCCGGTGACCTTCTTCCAGATCGCGGCGGCTGCGTCGTCATCGTGATAAACCGTGACCATCAATTTTTCTTTGGAAAAGCCGAAGTCCTTGGTCAGCAGTTCCCACGCGTAAGGGATCGCCGCTTCCTTGAAGTAATCGCCGAAGGAAAAGTTCCCCAGCATCTCGAAGAACGTGTGGTGGCGCGCGGTGAAGCCGACGTTGTCGAGGTCGTTGTGCTTGCCGCCGGCACGGACGCATTTCTGCGACGTGGTGGCGCGCGTGTAGGGGCGCGTCTCGACGCCGGTGAAAACGTTTTTGAACTGCACCATGCCCGCGTTGGTAAACATCAAGGTCGGGTCGTTCGCCGGCACGAGCGAGCTCGACGGCACGACTTCGTGGCCGTTTTTCTTGAAAAATTCGAGGAACGTCTTGCGGACCTGATTGGCTGTTGTCATCGTCTCTTTTCCTATAATCACGTTTGCGCGATTATAGCCTTTTTCACCGTGCCGTGGGAAGCCCTAGCGCGTGGCAAAACGCCCGTCTTTGTGGATATCCATGGGGGTATAGACCGGCCAGGTGCCGGAGGCGATTTTCTCCAGAGATCTGGTGTCCTGGCGGTATTTCAAACGGTAAATCCAGTAATTCGTCATGACGCGCTCAACGAACAGCCGCGTCTCGGCCACGGGGATCGATTCGATGAACAGCAAGGGGTCATCCTGATAATCGACCGTCTTTTCCCACCGCACCAGCTTGCCCGGCCCCGCGTTATAGGCGACACCCAGTTTGAGAAGGTTGTTCCGCACAGCCGCTTCGCCCAGCAATTTTCGCAAATAAGCCTGCCCGAGGCGGATATTGACCGCGGGATCGTCCAGCGCGTCTTTATCGACGCTGATCCCCAGTTGCCGCGCGATATGCAGAGCGGTAGACGGCAGCAGCTGCATCAGCCCTTTGGCACCGGAGCCCTTGTTTTTGGCCTCCGGATTGAACTTCGACTCCTGCCGGATGAAGGCGAACACCAGCGCCCTGTCCACCGTATAGCCCTCTTTGGGCGGCCACGGCGCGTCGGGGTACAGCGCGGCATCATACAGACGTCGGCGGGAATCCACGATGCCGCTGCCGAGACGCATCTCGAAATCGGGCTCGCCCGCCGCATGGGCGAAGGCCAGCAGCGCCGTTTGCAAAGCCACGTCATGGCCGGGGTCGATCTGGCGTATCTCCTGCTCCGCCAGACCGTACTGGTGGATCTGCAGCAACGCCAGCGCGCGCTTGCCCGCCGGCATGGCGGCGAGCAGCTTGATCCGGCTGCCGCTCAAATCTGGCATCTCCCAGTTGAAGCGCGTCTGCTCCATGCCGAGCGCCTTCACCGCGATGATGCCGTAAAAGCTGCGCGGGTGGTCGGCGGCCTTTTTCAGCCAAAAGCTCACCTTCTCGGGGTGATAGTCTCTTAAGTTGGCGCGCCCCGCCCAATAGGCCGCGGCGGAAACCTGCCATGCCGAGGCACGCGGCGACGTCGCTGCAAGGGCAAAATACTTCGCGGCGATGGCGTATTTTTCCTGCCGCCATGCCGAAAGGCCGGCAATCCATCCGGCCAGCGGCACCTCCCGCCCCGAACGGTCGGCGCTGGCAGAGGCTTGCGCATAGGCATCTCCCACCTTGCCGTTGTAAAAATAGGACTCGGCGATCCGCGCGCGCAGCGCGTCATACTCCGTCGCTGTAAACAGCTGCTGCTCTTGCTTCAAATGCCGGAGCGCGGTTGTCGGAGCGTCTGACAGGTCCTCGTCTATCTCGCGGATCACCCGCCTTTGCCGCCGACCGTGCTTCTGCGCCGCCAGATAAGGCTGCGCAAACTGGCCGCTGTCGTAATCGTGATACCCCACAAGACCGTGCCCCGTACGCGGGCTGTAAAGACGGGCGGCATGGCGCAGTCTGCGTTTCAGGGCAAGGTCGTGAATTTTCTGCGCGCCCGCAACATCGGCATAATGGCGCATCCAGTCGTCCAGTTCGTCATAGGTGGCATGATAGTGGCTCCCCATGTAGCGCTGATAAAGCACGTTTCCCATCAGCCTGTCGTCGCCGAGATGACGTATCTCGGCATTAGCCGCGCGAAAATCGCCACGGCTCTGCAGATAGAAAATGCGCTCGTAGCGTCTCGCGTCAGGCTGGCTCAGACGCGGGCCGGGCGTGGTACGGTCGAAAACCTCGCCCTCGAGGGAATCCGGATTGCGGATGGCGCGCTCGAATGCCGCCGTGTGGGGACGGGGCAAAGGCAGAACGACCGGCATGGCGGCTGGCACGATGATCGTTTTGAACGGATTGTCGTGATGCTTCCCATCCAGCATTTCTTTGGAAGAAAAAAAGGACGACAGCGGGAATGTGAAAGCGACAGCTCCCGCAGACGGCAGAATCATGACGGACGCCATGGCAAGGGCAGCCATGACAGACACGGCTTGTCTGCGGAAGTGCTTTAACCGCACGCTGTACACTACCTCATTCTTGTCAATGCAAGGCCATTTTTATAGCTGAAAAGAACAGCTTAAACAAGTTTTTACGACAAAATCTTCATTTTCTTTGAAAATACAGCACGCTACCCGCGCGCCCCTCAGCCGGCGCAGGCGGGATCGTTTTTAGGATGCTTGCTCTCGGGCATTTTTTCGGGGAGCAGAATGGTCACCGTCGTGCCGATGCCGACCTCGCTATCCACCTCGAGCGTGCCACCGTGCAGCTCAACGAGATCCTTTGTTATGGCAAGACCAAGCCCCGAGCCATCGTGCTTACGGGTAAATTCGCTGTCCACCTGCTCGAAGGGCATAGTGACGATCTTGAGCTTGTCGGCGGGGATGCCGACGCCCGTATCCGAAACGACCAGCGCGACGCCGCCCAACTCGCGCATGCACTTCACCTCGACGGAGCCCCCCGCGGTGGTGAACTTGATGGCGTTGGAAAGAAGGTTGAGCAAAATCTGCATCAGGGCGCGGCGGTCGGCGACAATCTGGATATCCATCGGCAGGTCGTCGATGATCAGTTTCACCTGACCTTCCTGCGCGTGGCCTTCGACCATGTTCAGCGCCTGGCAGATCAATTTGCCGACGTTGATCTCCTCGACATGCAGCTCGTATTTGCCGACTTCGATCTTCGACATGTCGAGAATATCGTTGATGAGGTCGAGCAGGTGCCGCCCGGCACGCTGGATGTCGCCGATGTAGCCGAGATAGCGCGCGTTGCCGACGGGGCCGAGCAGCTGGCTCTGGATCATCTCCGAAAAGCCGATGATGGCGTTGAGCGGCGTGCGCAACTCGTGGGACATATTGGCGAGGAAGCGCGTTTTGGATGCGTAAGCGCTTTCCGCCGCATCCTTGGCGTCCTGCAGCGCGCGCTCGTGCAACGTGCGTTCGGTAATGTCCTGCATGATGCCGAACAGCGCCACTACCTCGCCCGTCTTCGGATCCGTCTTGCAGCGGCCTTCGCAGTGGATAAAGCGGATGCCGCCTTTGGGACGGCGCAGGCGGAACTGCAGCTCGTAATCCCTCTCGCGCACCGCGGCGCGCTGGAAGGCGCGCAGCGTCTTGCCGAGATCGCGCTTCAGCACCAGAGCCTTGACGGCTTCCACCGTCGGCACGAACGTTTTTTTATCCACGCCGAACATGGCGTAAATCTGGTCCGACCATTCCATCTTCTGCTGGCCGACTTCCCAATACCAATGCCCCATGCGGCCGATCTTCTGCGCTTCGGAGAGCTGCGCTTCGCGGCGCTGCAATTCGGCCTCGTGCCGCTTGACGCTGGCCATGTCGCGGCCGACGACGTAGATATGCTCGCCCGCCGTCTTGCAGGCCCACTGGATCCATTTCAGGTCGCCGTCCTTGCAGCGGGTGCGCGCTTCGAAATCGGTCCGCGCTTCCTGCTCCGGCGGCGCCTGCAGGATTTTTTGCAGAGCGGCGTCGGCATCGGTGCGGTCTTCCGGGACGATCAGCCCCGTGAACGACAGGGTTTTCAATTCGGCGTCGGTGTAGCCCAAAACGCGGTTGAACGTCACGTTGGCGCGGCCGAAAGAGCCGTCGCGGTTGTAAACGCCCATCAGATCGCCGGAGAGATTGAGAAAGTGGCGCAGCTCGCCGTCCGTTTTCGAGATGCTTTCGACAGCGGGCGGCTCGGCCTCCGACGCGGCGGCGGTCTTGGCGCGGCTGTCGACGACGAAGGTCGTGAAATCGCGCGCTTCGCGCTTGTAATCGTTGTTGCGCTGGCGTTTGAGCTTGTTGTCGAGATCGAGCCAGATGACGATGTATCTTTTGCCGTCGGGCGTATCCACGCGGTCGATGCGCGCCTCGACCATCAGAGGATCGCGATCGCGGCGCAGCAGCGCGACCTCGTAAAAACCCGACTGGAGATGCGCCAGATCGAGCGACTGGTGGGCGCTGTCGCGGCTGGAAACGATGTTGAGGATGGAACTGGCAGGCTTGCCGACCAGGGTCGCGCCGGTCAGACCGACCGACCAGCCCACCGCGGGGCTGGCGAAGACGAGATTCCCCTGCGTATCGATGACGCAGCGCATCCGGTCATGATCGTTTTCTAATTCTGGTTGTCCCCGTCCTACCGACATGCTCCCGCGAACCTCCCATGTACATCTTAAACATAATAGAAAATTGCAAAAATTGGTAGAGGAAGATGAATAAAAAGTTAATTCTCCCCCATTCGAATTTTCAGAAAATTAAACTTTTATATCATTCCCGCGCAAGCGGGGATTCAGAAGAAAAATTTTATATAAAAATGGACTTACATTTTTATATCCCTATTCGCCCTTTCAAGTACAAAAGGCTATTTCTAAAATCTTGTAAACTATTCAGTTCAAGTTCCCCGATTTTTTCAACATTCTGCTTCTGATCTTCCTTAAAAAGGCCTGGGCGCATTTTCATCATCCATGCAATAAAAACTTTAAACTCTGGCTCATGAACATCTTTATCTTTTTCAACCCCCTGCAAACGATGGATAGCCTCTAAAATAAAGATCTCGTTTATATCCGGAGAAAACTCGATTTCACGGACACCCTGCTTCAAATCACGATCTGCATGCTTAAAGAAATTTTTGAATTTATTAATACTATCCTTCCATTCTTTCCTATATTCATCCTTTATGTGGATAGAATCTTTATGAAGGACCAAATTAGAATCCCGCACCTCTTTAGCGTTAAAATGATCATTTAAAATTTCAAGAGCCGCACCAACCAAAGTGTGGATAGAAACAGGATCACGGCCTTCAAAAAAGAGATTAATAGCCTCTAACAGTTGGGATTTTGCCGCTCCAATTTTTGAAATTTTTATCTTCATACGACTTCTTATCTTCTTTTCAAAATATACTTGGATCACCGCCTGCGCGGAGATGACACAAGTAGGTTAATCAATCTCTTTGCCCAAATAATCCAGCTCGCGCTGTTCGAGGCGCCTGATCTCGTCGCGCAAGGCGGCGGCTTCCTCGAACTCCAGATTGGCCGCCGCTTCCTTCATCTGTTTTTCGAGCGCGGCGAGACGCGTTTTGAGATTATTGCCGATGAGCGGCGCTTCTTCATCGCGCCCGGCCGCCACCGTGACGTGATCGCCCTTCTCGAACACGCTGGCGAGGATGTCGGAGATATTCTTGCGGATGGTCGAAGGCGTGATGCCGTGCTCGGCGTTGTAAATTTTCTGCTTTTCGCGGCGGCGGTTGGTCTCGCGCACGGCGTAATCGAGGCTGCCGGTCATTTTGTCGGCGTAAAGAATGGCGCGGCCCTCGACGTTCCGCGCCGCGCGGCCGATGGTTTGCACCAACGCGGTTTTGCTGCGCAAGTACCCTTCCTTGTCGGCGTCAAGAATGGCGACAAGCGCGCATTCGGGAATGTCCAGCCCCTCGCGCAGCAGGTTGATGCCGATCAGAACGTCGAACACGCCCATGCGCAGATCGCGGATGATCTCGATACGCTCCAGCGTCTCGACGTCGGAGTGGACGTAGCGCACGCGCAAGCCCACCTCCTTCATATATTCCGTCAGGTCTTCGGCCATTTTTTTGGTGAGCGTCGTCACCAGCACGCGATAGCCTTTTTTCGCCATTTCCTTGCATTCGGCGAGCAGATCGTCCACCTGTCCCTCGACAGGACGGATGATGACTTCGGGGTCGATCAGCCCCGTCGGACGCACCACCTGCTCGGCGAACACCCCGCCGGTCTGCTGCAGTTCCCAGTCGCCCGGCGTCGCGGAAACGAAGATGGTTTGCGGCCTTAAGCGCTCCCATTCCTCGAATTGCAGCGGACGGTTATCCATGCAGGCAGGCAGGCGAAAACCGTAATCGGACAAAGTCTGCTTGCGCGACCTATCGCCCTTGTACATCGCACGCAGTTGCGGGATCATGGCGTGGCTTTCATCCACCACCAGCAGCGCATCCTCGGGCAGATATTCGAACAGCGTCGGCGGCGGCTCGCCCGGCTTGCGCCCAGTAAGATAGCGTGAATAATTCTCGATACCGGCGCACATGCCCGTCGCCATGAGCATTTCAAGATCAAACGACGTGCGCTGCGCGAGGCGCTGTTCCTCCAGCAACTTGCCTTGCGCGCGCAGCTCATCCAGACGGATGTGCAAATCCTCTTTGATCTGCTTGATCGCCTGCTGCATGGTCGGCTTCGGGGTGACGTAGTGGCTGTTGGCATAGACCGTCACGCTCTCCAGCGCGGCCATCTTAGCGCCGGTCAGGGCGTCGATTTCCTGTATCGCTTCTATTTCATCACCGAAGAACGACAGACGCCATGCGCGGTCGTCCAGGTGCGCGGGGAAAATCTCCACCACGTCGCCGCGCACGCGGAAGGTGCCGCGCTGGAAATCTATGTCGTTGCGCGTATACTGGATTTCGACGAATTTTTGCAGCAGCTCGTTGCGATCGACCGCATCGCCGACGCTCAAATTCAAAATCATCCGCTGATAGGTCTCGACGTCGCCGATGCCGTAAATACAGGACACGCTGGCGACAACGATGGTATCCTTGCGCTCCAAAAGCGCGCGCGTCGCGGCGTGGCGCAGACGATCTATTTGTTCATTGATGCTGGCGTCTTTTTCGATGAAGGTGTCCGTCTTCGGCACATAGGCTTCGGGCTGGTAATAATCGTAATAGGACACGAAATAGGCCACCGCATTGTTGGGAAAAAATTCCAGCATCTCGCCGTAAAGCTGCGCCGCCAGGGTCTTGTTGGGCGCGAGCAGCAAGGTGGGCCGCTGCACCGCCTCGATCACTTTGGCGATGCTGAAAGTTTTCCCCGATCCCGTCACGCCGAGCAGCACCTGATTGCGCTCATTGTGCTTCACGCCGTCCACCAGCCGCGCGATCGCCGCAGGCTGGTCGCCCGCCGGCGTGTAGTCCGTGACCAGCTTGAACCTACCGTCAGCCATGATGGTGGTGATGTTTCTTATGCGGCGCGGATTGCGCGCAAGGGTAGGCGGTCGAAAGCGCCATCGCCACCGACGGCGCGGCGATAAACGGACCCAGCTGCTGGTTCTTCTCCAGATAGACGGCCACCGCCACGGCCGCCTTGTCCAGCGGCAGATGGCGCGGCAGGCAGAAATCGACCGCCGGTTCCGTTCCCAGCGACTGCAACATCAACTGGTAATCGATCACGCCCGCGACATAGTGCATGCAGCTCTCGATATCTGCGGATTTGTGACTCGCGCATTCCCGCAACAGATCGTTGCCCGTCACGTAGGCGGCAGCAGCCGGACGGGGAAAAAGACATAAACACGCCATCCACAGGCAAAAAGGAACGGCAGGCGGAAAACGGACGGATTTCATTACATAACCATATTTAAAAGATGTGGCCATTTTTAATGCTATTTTAGTATTGTTGCAATAATCTTTATTCCACTAATATAGGCGCTTTAGAGGATTGCCGTTTGAAAGGATATTACATGCGTAAAATCATATCACGTTCGACAACTGGCCTGTTGTTCGCTTGCGCTCTGGTCACGATCGGCGCGCTGCAGGCGCAGGCGGCGGTTATCAACGCCGCCGGAGCCGCGCGCCTGAAAAAGCTGGTGACTGCAGATGTGCAGTGGCGCGAGGATATGACAAAAGTCCTCGGCAGCGGCCTGACCTTGAACGGAGACATTTCCGTTACGCCAGAAAAGGATTTTTATGCCGTCACCCTGCCGCACCTCGTGCAGCTTGTCGGCCAGAAGGGGCGGGTGGAAATTGGCACCGTGGTTCTCCACGCCGTTCCGGGGGACACCGCGGATTCATGGAAAATCGACGGCGCGCTCCCCTCCTCCATGACCTTTATCGACGACAAAAACGTGCCCCAGGCCCGCATCGACATCGGCGAGCAGCATTTCTCGGGGACATGGGTTCCGTCCACAGACCTGTTCCCGAAATTCAAAGCCGTATTTAAAAATATCGAGCTCAGCACAATCGGCAAAGAGAAGCTCGCGATCACGATTGCTGAAGCCAGCTCCCTAATCGACCTGAAGAAAAACGCCAGCGGCAACGACTGGAACGGCAACGCCAACTTCAATATATCCGACATCACCATCCAATCGCCCGGAAATCCCCCCTTCACGCTGAAAATCGCAAAGGCCTATTCCGACAGCGTCTACGACAAGCTGGACGTAAAGCATGCAAGCGACCTGAAAGCCGCCATGCAGGCCGCCATGAAAGAGCACATGCCGCAAACGCAACAGGAAAAAGTGGAATTCATCTCGAAGTTCCTGCTCAGCCCGCCCATCACGGCCAACGGCATTCTCAGCAAGCTTGAATTCAACGATCTGTCCGTGCATATCGCCGCCACGAAAGAAGAACCTTCCCAGCAGTTCTCCGTGCGACGCCTGTCCATCGCCGCCGGCTCGCAGGACACGGAACAGAAAAAAAGCCGCGTCCGCATCACGGCCTCGGTCTCCGGCCTCAACGGAGCGCTTCCCGCATCTCCGGCCGCAGACTTTGTTCCCCGCGACCTCAATCTGGACGTCACGCTTGGCAATCTGCCTCTCAAGGACATCAGGGAGATTTTTTTAGGCTCGATACAAAAGCTCGCCACCCTCCAGCCCGGCGATACCGTTGGGCGGCAGGCGGCGACGGCGGAAATGCGCGCCCGAGAGCTTATGTTGCCCGGCCTGATAGAAAGAGCGGGCACGACGTTCTCCGTCAAGGATACTTATGCGCAAAACAGGAACCTTGCCCTCCGGCTTGATGGAAATATCTATGCCAACCCCGTCACCGCCTATGGCGCGGTCGGAAAAATGACCCTGTCGATCGTCGGCCTGGACTCCATGATCCAGAAGATGAAAAAAGAGGCGCTGAAGCCCGACTCCGACCCGCAGCTTCTGGTTTTTCTCGGCGACATGGTCTCGCTGCAGAAGAAAGGCATAGCGGTCAAAACCGGCGGCCAGACCGCGCTCGCATATGTCGTTGAACTGACTAAGGACGGAAGCGTCCTGCTCAACGGCAAGACCATCCGCCAGTCTGCCGCCTCGCAATTGGGCATGACCGAGCAGCCGGAACAGTCCGCGCCGCAAACGAACCAGAAAACGCCTGCGCCGCAAGATCAGACATCGCCGCTGTTTCAAACGCCGTCGCAGAACTACACGTTCCAGTACCGCCAGCCCGCCCTGCCCTGATGTCTTCGCGGGAGGACACGGACTTTCTCAGGCAGCGCTGGAGCGATTTTGACGAAGTTCTGTCGCTGGTGGATGCGCGCCGCAACGCGGTCACGCCGGTCCTCACCCTGCAGCTTGCCGAAAAATCGCCCGACGCCCTGCGCGCCGGCGCGGCAAAAGACGTCTGGCTGCTGTTTCACGGCGGCATCCGCCATCTCAAAAACGGCGCGCCCGAAGGACAGCCGGGTTCCATGGCGGAGGCCGTCGCGCGCGTCAGCCTGCGTGCCAGCCCCTTCGCCGCCGCGCTCGGCATTCCCGCGCCGCAATTCGAACAGGTGCCGTTCAGCGTCGACTATACCTACGGGCGCGACGCGACGCTCTTTCTCTGCCGCCGGCTCGTCGAAGCCGCGGAAAGCGACTTCCCCAAAAGCCGCCAGATCATCCAGCAAAAGATTCTCGATGAAAAACCGTCCGTCGAAGAGTTGAAAGAACAGATGGCGCTGTCCTTCAGCGTGCTCGCCGACGTTTATGTAGCCGTCTGCACAGAGATGAGAGATGCGCTGAACGCCCTGTCCGGCTAATCCTTAAACCGCCAGATAGGCAAGGACGGAATTCAGCCGCTGCAGCCCCGCCACCGTCGCGCGAATATGACCGGCGCCGACTTCGATCATCTTTTCGTCGACGAGGTTTTTCAGGCGGACAGGATCGACAAGGCCTTCGGGCAACACCGTGCCCTCTTTGAGTCGCAGCCCCATCAGCAGAGCCTCGCGCCCGCGCTCCGCCGCGTCTATTTTTTCGAAAGGATGCGCGCCATGGCCGTTCTCGCCCACGCGTTGCAGCCAGACGTCCGGCGCACGATGCGCGCGCGTCGCCCATTTGTCATCGTTTATCGTCAGGCGCCCGTGCGCGCCGGGACCAATGCCCAGATAATCGCCGTAGCGCCAGTACACAAGATTGTGCCGCGATTCTTCCCCCGCGCGCGCATGATTGGAAATTTCGTAGGCGGGCAGCCCCTTGGCGTCCAGCATCTCCTGCGTGAGTTCATACATATCGGCGCATATATCTTCGGACGGCGTAACGAGATCGCCGCGCTGATGCAGTGTGTGATATTGCGTACCTTCCTCGATGGTGAGCTGGTAGAGCGACATATGTCCCGCGCCGAGGTCTAAAGCCTCCGTCAATTCCTGTTTCCAGCCCGCAAGGTTCTGGTCGGGCCGCGCGTAAATCAGATCGAACGAAAAGCGGTCGAAAATTTGCGCCGCCAGATTCACCGCCGCGACTGCCTCCGCCGCCGAGTGCTGCCGCCCGAGTTTTTTCAAATCCGCATCGCGCAGCGACTGCACGCCGAGCGACACGCGATTGACGCCAGCCGTTTTAAATCCGCGCAGTCTTGAAGCCTCGACGGAGGTCGGGTTCGCCTCCAGCGTAATCTCCGCCGTCGCGGGCAGTCCCCAGAGCTTGCCCGCTTCGTCGATGACGGCGGCGACCGTTTCCGGTTCCATCAGCGACGGCGTGCCGCCGCCGAAAAAGACCGATTCGATATGCCGTTCGCCGGTTTTTTCGCGGTAAAAGCGCATCTCGCGCAAATAGGCGTCGCGGAAGGCAGGATGGTTGATGCGCTCGCGCACATGGCTGTTGAAATCGCAATAAGGACATTTGAATTTGCAAAACGGCCAATGAATATATAAAGCTAGCGGAAGCATTTATCCATCATCTTGCGGAACGAATCGGCGCGATGGCTGATTGTGTTTTTCTCCGCGTCCATGATCTCGCCATAGGTGAGATTGCGTCCCCGCGGCATGAAGATCGGATCGTAGCCGTGCCCCTGGACGCCGCGCGGCGGCCAGACGATAATCCCGTGCGCGAAGCCCTCGACCGATTCACAATGGCCATCCGGCCAGCAGAGCACGAGCACGCTGGTAAAGTACGCTTTTTTATCCGGATTGTCGCCCATCTCTTTATGCACGCGCTCCATCGCCATTTTGAAGTCGCGGCCGTTTTCGGTTTCCGCCCAGTCGGCGGAATAAACGCCCGGATCGCCGCCGAGCGCGGAGATAAACAATCCGCTGTCGTCCGCCAGCGCGATTTTTCCGGTTTCATTGGCAACGAATTTGGCTTTCAGGAGCGCGTTTTCAATACAGGTCGTGCCGGTTTCCTCGGGCGATTCCAGGCCGTGATCGGCCGCGGAGGACAGTTTTATATCCAGCCCCTCGCGCTCGAACATTTTCTGCAGTTCCAACAATTTGCCCTTGTTGTGCGTCGCGACGACCAGCTCGCCGCCCGAGAATTTACGCGTCATGCCAACACCTTCCGTTGCTGTTCGACCAGTTCGCCGATGCCTTTGCGGGCGAGTTTCATCAAATCGAGAAACTGCTCCTCGGTAAAGGCGCGGTGTTCCGCCGTGCCCTGCACCTCGACGAGGCCGCCCTTGCCGGTCATGACGAAGTTGGCGTCCGCCTCGGCGTTGGAATCCTCGGCATAATCCAGATCCAGCACCGCCGTGCCCTGATACAATCCGCACGACACCGCCGCGACTTCATCGACGATCGGGCTTTGTTTCAGCGCGCCGATCTTGAGCAGATGCGCACAGGCCTGCTGCAGCGCGACGTAGGAGCCGGTAATCGCCGCCGTGCGCGTGCCGCCGTCGGCCTGTATAACGTCGCAATCGAGCGTGATTTGCGTTTCGCCGAGCAGCGTCAGATCCACCACGGCGCGGAGCGCGCGGCCGATGAGCCGTTGAATCTCCTGCGTGCGGCCCGATTGCTTGCCGCGCGCCGCCTCGCGGTCGGTGCGCACGCCGGTGGAGCGCGGCAGCATGCCGTATTCCGCCGTCACCCAGCCCTTGCCTTTGCCTTTCAGCCAGTGCGGCACCCGCGTCTCGACCGTCGCAGTGCAGAGCACATGCGTATTGCCAAACCGCGCCATGCACGAGCCTTCGGCATGTTGCGAAAAGCCGGGTTCTAAAATGATGTTGCGAAGCTGGTCGGGTGTACGTCCTGAGGGGCGCATGGCTTTTATCCTTTTTATTTATGTAAATTTATTATATCCGTATATTGATCTTTAACACTTCTCCTCCATATATTGGAAGCATGATCGACGATTTACCCATCAAAGAGCTGAATGACCGCACGCGCCAGATTCTGCGGCTAGTGATCGACGCCTATGTCGAAACCGGCGAGCCGGTCGGCTCCAAGCTGATCTCGCAGCGGCTGGGCATGAAGCTCTCGCCCGCCACCATCCGCCACGCCATGGTGGAACTGGAGGAACTGGGGCTGCTCTATTCGCCGCACGTCTCCGCCGGACGGCTGCCAACGGACTCGGGCCTGACCGTCTTCGTCGAGGGGCTGATGGAAGTCAGCGACCTCGCCGCTCCCGACCGCCAGAAGATCGAACGCGAGATGGCGGAGGTCAAAGGCCAGTCCCTGCCGCAGATCCTCGAGCAGACCAGCCGCTTTTTGTCCGGCCTCTCCTCCTGCGCCGGTTTGGTCGTCGCGCCCAAGGCGGAAAATCCGATCAAGCAGATCCAGTTCGTGCTGCTTTCGCCGGGCAGCGCGCTTGCCGTGCTGGTGACGAGTTCCGGCACAGTCGAAAACCGCATGATGGACCTGCCGCGGGAAATCACCGCGACCGAACTGCAGCGCGCCTCGAACTACCTCAACGCCCACATTGCCGACAAGACCCTGCAGGAAGCGGCGGCGCACATCAAAGCGGAGCTGCAACACCAGAGAACGCAGCTCGGCGCGCTCACCGAAAAAGTCGTCGCCTCGGGACTGGCCAGCATCGGCACGCCGGAATCGGGCGGGCATGTCTTCATCCGCGGTCAGGCGAATTTGCTTGAGGACGTCACGGCGATCGAAGACCTTGACCGCATCCGCACGCTGTTCGAAACGCTGGAAGCCAAGGAAACCATGCTGAAACTCATCGAAGCCACGACGGAAGGCGACGGGGTGAAAATCTTTATCGGCTCGGAGAACAAGCTCTTCGGCAACTCCGGCTGTTCCCTCGTCATCTCGCCCTATAAGAATCAGGACGCGCAGGTGATCGGCGCGATCGGCGTCATCGGCCCGACCCGCCTCAACTACGGGCGAATCATCCCCGTGGTCAATTACACCTCGCAAATCATCGGCAAGATTATCGGCTAGTTTCGCGGCGGATGGTGCGTGCAATCACGATCAGCCAGCCCAGCATCAGAAGCGAGCCGCCGGCGGGCGCAAACATGCCAACAGTCGTAATGCCAAGACCGTATTTCAGCGCCAGCGAACCTGAAAAAAAGAGTGTGCCAAAAACAAAGCAGGTCTTGGCGGCGCGCGCGATTTTATCTTCCGCCTCCCAGCACAGCAGCAGGATGCCGTGTATCAGGGCATAGTTCGCACCGATCCGGAGAATCGCCGCGGCATGCGGGTCTTTCACCGCATGCGCCGCCAAAGCGCCGCCCGCCACGCCCCAAAAGCCGAATACTCCCGCGAAAAACCGTGTCATCCGTGTTGGAAACATTGATATCCTTTCGTTTTGCCGCTTTAGCGTCCTTTATTTTTTAGCCTGATCTGTTATATAAAAGGAATAGGCTTATCATTGACACTATGAAAATAACCGAGGATTCGAGATGACTGAACCCGAAGAAGCGCCACAAGAAGTGCCCGAGGAAGTTCCTGCCGCTGCGCCATATTCCGATTCTTCAGGCATGCCGCAAAATGAAATGTATGCACAGCCCCCCACAGCCTCTGTAGAAAAAACGTCGCCTACGCAGCCACAAGCGCGCCCCGATCCGGGCGATCCGAACGGGCCGACGCTGCAAGAGGCGCTGCAACAGATCCGCATGCTCAATCAGGAAGTCGCGGACATGAAAGACAAGATGTTGCGCGCGCTGGCGGATGTGGACAACACCCGCCGCCGCTCGGAACGCGACCTGAAGGACACCGCCAAATTCGCCGTGACCGCTTTCGCCCGCGACATGCTCTCCGTCTCGGACAACCTGAAGCGCGCGCTCGAAGCCATTCCCTCCGACCAGCTTGAAAGCAACGAGCAGCTCAAAACGATCTATGAAGGCGTCGAGGCGACGGAACGCGAACTGATGCGATCGATGGCGAAAAACGGCATCACCAAGATCGAACCGCTCGACCAGAAGTTCGACCCCAACATGCACGAGGTCATCCTCGAGATTCCCTCCTTCGACAAGGCGCCCGGCACCGTTATGCAAGTCGTCGAAACCGGCTACATGATCCATGAACGCCTGCTGCGCCCCGCGCGCGTGGCCATCGCCAAAAACGCAATGGCGCCGCCCGCGGAAAGCGGCGGCATCGTCGATCAGGAAGTCTGAAAAAAGAAAAACCAGAGAGTCTGTAAGCCGGGTTCTGTCCCCTTGCGGGGGATGACCATTCATCTGCGATGCGCGTTGCCGCGCACCTCTAGCAGCCGACCCGGAAGATGAGACCGAAAACAGTCCTGCCACTCAAGGCGTATCTTCCCTATTTGGCCTTGCTCCCGGTGGGGTTTACCCTGCCAGTCTTGTTACCAAGCCTGCGGTGAGCTCTTACCTCGCCATTTCACCCTTACCCTCCGAAGAAGGCGGTATGTTTTCTGTGGCACTTTCCCTGCGGTCGCCCGCGCCGGACGTTATCCGGCACCGTGTTTCCGTGGAGCCCGGACTTTCCTCAAGCTTGCGCCTGCGGCCATCCGACTCTCTGGTGGGCGCAATCTACGCCATCTTTCGTAAAAAAGCAAATATTCGCTCTATTAGTGGACTTTGTGTATATGCCTGTAGGTCGCGGCATGGGTCACCAGATGCGGTGCGGAAACGCCGCACTTGTCCGACGACTTAAGCGTCACCGTGATCAGCGGCGGCGCCGCCTGACCGTTAAAAGAGTTTTTGAGCAGCGTGCTTTCCGCCACGGCCTTTTTGTCCATCGCAGCATAGGTGTTTTCATGACGCACGGCGGGGCTTTCGACGGTAATCGTCCAGTTTTTATTGAACGCCGTGTCTTTCAGGCCGAACTCCCACACCTTGCAATAAGAGGCGTGGCCGTCTTTCACAACCGTGCTGATGGTCGGCTGGTGAACGGCGGAAATTTCGCTCACGATGGTCTGGTTGGCCAGCGCGGCGGCGGGAAGGCTGAGGGCAACAACACTGGCCGCAACAGCAAATGCTTGACGAAGCTTCATGGCTGTATCCTTATATTAAACATAATAATACCTCTTATGATATACATGACCGGCTTTGTCAAATATTATTTTTCAGAATAATACATGCTTTTAAATATAACATATTGACAGTAAAGAAAAATACTGACACCCAGTTGTTTAAAGGCGCGGCACAAATAACAGAAATTTCAGCGGTTTATTTAGGACGGCAATCCGGCGCTTTCGGGCGTTGACCCAGTTTTTTCTTCACCAGCGACTGCAGCTTCTGAACGGTGTCAGGATCGCCGACGCCGACTTTTTCCGGCATCTTGAAAACCTCCGGCATGAAATGCCTCTGGAACGCCGTGACGCGGGTTTTCAAGTCGACTTTCGGGTCGTATCCGAACTGCGTTAAGATTTTATCGATGTCGCCCTCTTCTCCCGTGCCGGGTTCCGGCCACTGCCCGATCCCAGCGTCCGCCAGCTTTTTCCAAGGGAACAATTCGCCCGGATCCTGCTTTCTCTCCGGCGCGATGTCGGAATGGGCGATCACATGGCAGGGCAGAATTTTGTGCCGCGCCATGATGCCGCGGCAAAGCTCGATGACCGCGTCGATCTGCGCCTCGGGAAAGGCGGGCAGGCCGAATTCGTGCCCCGCGTTCTGGATTTCGATGCCGATGGAGCAGGAATTGATATCCGTCTCGCCTTCCCAATAGGATTTTCCCGCGTGCCAGGCGCGCATTTCCTCGGCGACGAGCCGCGAAACCGCGCCGTCTTCATCGACCAAGTAATGCGCGCTTACCTGATGGTCCTTGTCGCCGCCCTGCAGCAGACGCAAGGCCTCGAACGCGCTTTCAACGCCGGTGTAATGCAAAATCAGGTATTTGATTTTCTTGCCCTCGGCACGTGGGCCGAAATTGGGCGACGGCGCGTCGACTATGTTCATAGACGCCCCGCAAAAGATGCCACCAGCCGCTCGAAATCCGCCGCGCCGCGCGCCGCGTTCTCCAGTGTATGTTCATGACTCAGAACTTCGTCGCTCAGCCCCGCACCGAGATTGGTGATGCAGGAGCAGCCGACGACTCTGAGGCCGCAATGCCGCGCGATAATGCAATCCGGCACGCTCGACATGCCGACGGCGTCCGCCCCCATCGTCCGCGCCATGCGGATTTCCGCCGGCGTTTCGAACGACGGGCCGCGGAAAGCCATGTAAACGCCTTCATGCAGCGTGATGTCTTCATCCTGCGCCGTTTGCATGAGCTTGTCTCTCAAGGCGGGATCCCACGCGTCGCTCATCGGCGAAAAGCGCGAACCGAAATCGTCGTCGTTCGGCCCGACCAGCGGATTGATCCCCATGTAATTGATATGATCGAGGATCATCATCAATGAACCTGGCAGCATGAAATCGCGCAGACTGCCCGCCGCGTTGGAGAGAAACAGCGTCTCGATGCCAAGCGCCTTCGCCGTGCGGATCATGGTTTTGAGCGGATAGGCATCGTCCGTCTCGTAAAAATGCTTGCGCCCCTTAAAGGCAAGAACGTCGACGCCGCCAAGCCTGCCCACGACCACCGCGCCGACATGCCCCGCGACCGTCAATGTCGGAAATCCGGGCAGGTCCGCGTAAGGAATAGTGACGGAATTTTCGATCTTCTCCGCAAGCCCGCCCAGACCCGAGCCGAGAATGATCGCGATTTTCGGTTTTGCGCCGCCGATCTTGGCGCGGATAGCGTCGCGCGAGGCTTCTACATTCTGCTTGTGCGTGTTGGCCATGCGCGTCGCCGTCAATCCTCCTGCACCATCTTCTTCTTGATCTCGGCGATCGCTTTCGCCGGATTAAGACCCTTGGGGCAGGTGTTGGTGCAGTTCATGATCGTGTGGCAGCGGTAGAGCTTGAACTTGTCTTCCATCTGCGCGAGACGCTTCTTCTTCATGCGGTCGCGCGTATCGGCGATCCAGCGCCAGGCCTGCAGCAAAATGGCGGGGCCGAGGAACTTGTCGCCGTTCCACCAGTAGCTCGGGCAGGCCGTCGAGCAACAAAAGCACATGATGCACATGGCGGGGCCGTGGCCGTCCTTGCCATTCAGTATGTCCGCGTCTTCCGGGCTTTGCAGGCGCTCGCGTTCCGGCGCCTCTTCATTGTTTTGCAGCCATGGCTCGACGCTCTTGTGCTGCTCGTAAATATGGTTGAGGTCGGGCACGAGATCTTTCACCACCGGCATGTGCGGCAGCGGCGAAATTTTCACGTCGCCCTCGCCGACGTCGGCGATCGCCTTGGTGCAGGCGAGCGTGTTGGTGCCGTCGATGTTCATGGCGCAGGAGCCGCAAATCCCCTCGCGGCAGGAGCGGCGGAAGGTCAGCGTGGAATCGACGTTGTTTTTGATATGGATCAGCGCGTCCAGCACCATCGGTCCGCATTTGTCCATGTCGATTTCGTAACTGTCGATGCGCGGGTTTTCCTTGTCGTCCGGGTTCCAGCGGTAGATGTTGAAGGTGCGCTTGTTCTTCGCGCCTTCGGGCGCGGGATATTTTTTGCCCTCGGTGACGACTGAATTTTTCGGGAGTGCGAGTTGGACCATGTTATTTCCCCTTTACGATCATCCATTCTTTTTGTTTGCGCGCCATGTTCATGCTGGCATGCGCCGGACTGGTGGACGGCAGACGTTTCAATTCCAGCCGCGCGGCGACGCCCTCCGGCAGATGCGGCCAGACGCGTTTTTTGAATTCTTTTTCCGCCGTTGCACCGTTGAAGGAGATGCGGGTGATGCCCGCATGTTTCTTCAAAAACGCGGCGAAGTCGTTCGCTTCCGCGTTTCTGATGTTTGAATCAAGACTGCCGCGGCGCGTGCAGGACTTCAAAACGTCCCAAAGTGCGAGCGCATTGCCCTTGATCAGGGCGCGGCGTTGCGCGTAACTCGAAACTGGAGCGTTGAACAGTGCTCCCATGATCTGCCAGAAGCTGTTGCGCGGATGCGCGTAATATTGATTTTCTTGCAGCGATTTCACGCCCGGCATCGAGCCGAGGATCAGTGCGCGCGGGCATGGCGCGGCGATGGGCGGAAAACTGACGGCGCTCTGCGTCATTAATAGACCCTCGCCTTGGGCGGGATGGCCTCGACATCGTTCGACATCGGCTGCAGATGCACGGGGCGGTAGACGATCTTGGTCTTGCCGCTGTCGTCGACGTAGATCACGCTGTGTTTCATCCAGTCCTTGTCGTCGCGGTCTTTGAAATCCTCGCGGGCGTGCGCGCCGCGTGATTCTTCGCGGTTGGCGGCGGCGGCGATGGTCGCTTTCGCCTGATGCATCAGATTGTCAAGCTCCAGCGTTTCGACGAGGTCGGAATTCCAGACCATGGAGCGGTCGGAGACCTGAATGTCCTCCATGCCTTTCCAGCACTTGTCTATCTCCTCGACGCCTTCCTTCAACACCTCGCCGGTGCGGAACACCGAACAGTGGCTCTGCATCGCTTTTTGCATTTCGAGGCGGAGATGCGCGGTGCGCGTGCCGCCCTTGGCGTTGCGGTATTTGTCGAGGCGAGCGATGGCATGTTCGCCCGCGTCGGGCGGCAGCTTTTTATGCGGCGCGCCAGGTTTGACCGTTTCTGCGGCGCGGTTGGCGGCGGCGCGACCGAAAACGACCAGGTCGAGCAGCGAGTTGGAACCGAGACGGTTCGCGCCATGCACGGAAACGCAGGCCGCCTCGCCGATCGACATCAGCCCTTCCACGATGGCGTCGGGATTGCCATTCGTCGGGTTGACAACTTCGGTATGCACATTGGTCGGGATACCGCCCATATTATAGTGGGCGGTCGGCAGAACAGGGATCGGCTCCTTGGTGACATCGACGTTGGCGAAGACCTTCGAGGTTTCCGCGATGCCGGGCAGACGCTCGTGAATGACGGCAGGGTCGAGGTGTTCGATATGCAGATGGATATGGTCTTTGTGCTCGCCGACGCCGCGGCCTTCGCGGATTTCGATGGTCATGGCGCGGGAAACGACGTCGCGACTGGCAAGATCCTTCGCGTGCGGCGCATAGCGCTCCATGAAGCGCTCGCCTTCGGAATTGGTGAGATAACCGCCCTCGCCGCGCACGCCTTCGGTGATCAGGCAGCCCGCGCCGTAGATGCCGGTCGGGTGGAACTGCACGAACTCCATATCCTGCACGGGAAGCCCTGCGCGCAAGACCATCCCGCCGCCGTCGCCGGTGCAGGTGTGCGCGGAAGTGCAGGAGAAAAAGGTGCGGCCATAGCCGCCGGTCGCCAGCGCGACGCGGTGCGCGCGGAAACGGTGGATGGTGCCGTCGTCGAGGTTCCAGGCCATCACGCCGCGACAGACGCCCTCGTCGTCCATGATGAGGTCGATGGCGTAATATTCGATGAAGAACTCGGCATGGTGCTTGAGGCTTTGCTGATAAAGCGTATGCAACATGGCATGGCCGGTGCGGTCGGCGGCGGCGCAGGTGCGCTTGGCCGTGCCCTTGCCGAAATGGGTCGTCATGCCACCGAAGGCGCGCTGGTAAATCTTGCCCTCGGGCGTGCGCGAAAACGGCATGCCGTAATGCTCGAGCTCGATGACAGCGGGAATGGCCTCGCGGCACATATATTCGATCGCGTCCTGATCGCCCAGCCAGTCCGAGCCCTTGACGGTGTCGTACATGTGCCAGCGCCAGTCGTCCTCGCCCTCGTTGCCGAGCGCGGCGGAGATCCCGCCCTGCGCCGCGACGGTGTGCGAGCGCGTCGGGAACACCTTGGTGATGCAGGCGGTCTTCAGCCCCTTTTCGGCCATGCCGAAGGTGGCGCGCAAACCCGCGCCACCCGCGCCGACGACGATGACGTCATATTCATGCTCGATGATCGGATAGCTGTTTTGCATTTTTTAATACTTTCTGGATTTGATGGTCAGCACGGCATAAAGACAGGCAAGGCCGATGACGAGGAAGAAGAGTTTGGACAGAAAAACGAAAAATTTCTGCTTGCCCGGCGACGGCACGTAATCGGTGATGATCTCTTCAATGCCAAAGCTCGCGTGCCAGAAGCCGAAAATGATGAAAAGCACCAGCGCGCCGGACGTCGCCGGCTCTTTCACCCAGCTGATAAAGACCTCGCGGCTCTTCGTCGTGATGAACTGCGCCTGCCCGATAAAATAGATGAACAGAAGCGCCAGCGGAATGGAAGTCAGACGCTGCAGCGTCCAGTGTCTTGCGTTCGCTTTCATTTAGTGCACTCCTCCCGTCAGCCAGAGCAGCAGCGTGATGCCGACGGACCACACGATCACGAAGGTGCCGCTGCGGTAAACTTTTTTCATCTCGATGCCGTTGCCCGCGTCCCAATTCAGATGGCGCAGGCCGTTGGTAAAATGATACACGAAGGAGAACAGCCAGCCGAACAGCATGACCTCGCCGATCAGGCTGGAGCGGAACGCCTGAAAAATCCCGAAGTCGTGCACGCCGGCAAGACCGGCGAAAAGCCACCAGGTCAAAATCAGCGTGCCCGCCGCCAGCGCCGCGCCCGTGATGCGGTGCAAAATAGAAAGTACGGATGTGATTTGCGGCTTGTAGATCTGCAGGTGCGGTGAAAGAGGGCGGTCTATATTTGACATATTTTTTAACCTATGTGCTTGTGAATGAAGCCACTGCAGAATATCCCTTGAAATTTAATTCGTCCAGTCATTCAGAAAGTAATAGAGATATGAAACAAAATAATAACGGAGTAAAAAAGATCTGTTTCGGTGCAGATGATTATGCTTTTCGGCTTGACTCTTCACATAAGGATTTTTATTGTCTTAAACAAGCTACTTGATTGTTTATGAAATATATAACGGCGCAGGCAGAGAACGATGGCCAAGACATCCTCCGCGACACAAGACACCGTACCCGCCTCCAATGTTTACACTGTTCAGTCCTATCAGCCGTTTCTCGAAACCATCGCGCGCGGCATTCTCGACGAACATAAAAACGATCCCCTGAAACTCGCCGACACGACCATTTTGGTGCCGGACAGCGACACGGGCTTCGCCCTTCGGCAGGCCTTCATAGAACAGATGCAGGGCAAACCTTCCATTATGCCCAATATCGAAACGCCGGATCAGGTCGACCGCGCGCAATTGCGTCTTCAGGCGGCCAGTCACCCCGCACTCGTCAAAAAACTTGGCGACCTGCAGCCCCCGATCTCGCAGATGGAGCGTCAATTCCTTCTCGCCAAGGAAATCCTGAAAATTCCCGGCATGGCCAGCTCGCCGCAAAAAGCCATCGCCCTCGGCGAGGCGCTCGGCCGCCTGATCGACGAAGCGCAGCGCTATGACGTCAGCCTGAGCAACATCTCGAAGCTCGTCCCCGCTGCCTTCCGCAAGGAATGGAAGGAAACCGAGGAGTTTTTGAAAATCGTCACGGAAACCTGGCCGAAAAAACTCGCGGACATGGGCAAAAGCGACCCCGAAGCCTACAGAAAGTCCCTGCTCGAGATCCGCGCCGATCTCTGGCGCGAAAGCAAAAAACCGCAGCCGGTGATCGCCGTCGGCTTTACGACGCGCTCGAAAGCGGTCAACGCCCTGCTGAAAACCGTCGCGGAACTGCCGCAAGGCAAGGTCGTCCTGCAGGGGCTCGACAGCAAGCTCGACGCGCAGGACTGGAACATCCTGACGCCGGTACACCCGCAATACGCGCTGAAGCAGCTTCTCGCCGACATCGGCGTCGACCGCGTCGCGGTGCAGGAATGGAAAGCCGAGCCGCTGGACGCGCAGAACCACACGCGCGCGACCAACCTCGACCGCACCAATCAGGCGCGCGAGGAACTGCTGCGCGAAACCATGCTGCCTGCCGGCACGCCGCGGGAGTGGACGCCGCCGCCACCGCCGCCCGCCAACGACAAAATCGCCTCCATCTCCGGCAACAAGAACAAACACAAGATCAACATCCACGCCCTCAGCGGCATGGACATGATCACCACGGGAACACAGCAGGAAGAAGCCAGTGTCATCGCCCTGCGCATGCGCGAAAGCCTCGAAGTGCCGGGGCGCAAGACCGTTTTCGTGACGGAAGACCGCGCGCTGGCGCGCCGCGTCTCCGCGCGCCTCAAGACGTGGCAGATCGAAGTGCACGACGAAGCGGGCGCGGCCCTGTCCGAAACGCCGGTCGGCGTCTATCTGCTCGCCACCGCCTCCATGGCGGCGGAAAAATGGGCGCCGGTGCCGATGCTCGAGGCGCTGCACCATCCGCTCGCGACCTTAAGCGAAAGCAAGGACGACTTCCGCCGCAAGGTGTCCGATCTCGAAAACATGATTTACCACGGCCCCCGCCCCGCGCCGGGCGCGAAGGGCGCGCAAGGCGCGCTCACCGCCGCCTTCAACCAGGCCGCCAAATATCCGCCGCACTACAAAACGCCCGCGCAGCTGAAAGCCAGCAAAAAGGAATTGCAGGAGCTCGTCGCCGACATGGAAACGGCGGGCAAGGATTTCTTCGATAAAATGGAGTCCGGCAAACCCGTGCCGTTCAAGGAGATGCTGGAAGCGCACATCCGTTTCGCCGAACAGCTCGCCAACAACGACAAGGAAACCGGCGACCAGCGCATCTGGCGCGGAGACGACGGCGTGCAGGCGGCGCATTTCCTCAAACGCCTGCGCGCGACCGCGGATCTCGCGCCCGCCGTCACGGGGCCGGAATATACCGATGTTCTGCACGGCCTGATGCGCGACGTCAAAGTCCACATCACGAAGACGACGCATCCCGAACTCCGCATCATGACGCCTGCACAAGCACGGTTTATCAAATCCGACATCGTCATCCTCGGCGGCATCAACGACAAAATCTGGCCACCGACGCCGCGCGAAAACCCGTGGATGTCGCCAGCAATGGTCCGCGCGCTCGGCCTGCCCGCGCCGGAAAGGGTCGTCGGCCGCGCGGCGCACGACTTCGTGCAACTGGCCTCGACGCCCAATGTTCTGATGGTGCGCGCCCTGCGCGCCGGCGGCGCACAGACAGTGATGTCGCCCTTCCTCGCGCGGATGATGCTGACCCTGCGCAACGCCGGCCTCGACAAGAAAATCGAAAAGAAGACCCGCCTGCTCGACATCCACATCGCGATGCACACGCCCGCCAAGGTCGTTCCCATCGAGCCGCCGCACGTGACGCCGCCGGTCGACAAGCGCCCCAAAAAGCTGCCCGTCACCGGCGTCGAGACGCTGATGCGCGATCCTTACTCCGTCTACGTGAAATACGTGCTGAAAATCCGCCAGAAAGCGCCGCTGGACTCCAGCCCGAGCGTCGCCGACCGCGGCACATTCACGCACGAGGCGCTGGATCTTTTCATGAAGAAATATCCCGACGACCTGCCGGACAATGCGCTGCAGGAACTGCTTAAAATCGGCAAGCAGACCTTCAAGAGCCGCATCGACAACCCCACCGTGCGCGCCTTCTGGTGGCCGCGCTTCGAACAGATCGCCAAATGGTTCGTCGGCTTCGAGGTCGAACGCCGCGCCATGTCGAAAAACCTCGGCACCGAAGTGCAGGGCAAGCTCGAGTTCGACACCGGCGACAGCGTCTTCACCTTGACCGCCGTCGCCGACCGCATCGACCGCGATGCCGACGACACGCTGACGCTGATCGACTACAAAACCGGCGGCGTGCCGGAGCAGAAAGCCGTCAAGCTCGGCTTCTCGCCGCAACTGACTTTGGAAGCGCTGATATCCTTTACCGGCGGCTTCTCCGGCATCGACGCCGCGGACGTCGGCAAGCTGCAATACTGGAAGCTCTCCGGCAACCACAAGGCCGCGGACATCAAGGACGTCAAAGCCGACATCAAGACGCTGGTCAGCGAGGCGCGCACCGGCCTCGAGGCGCTCGTCAAGGCCTTCAACGATCCCGCGACGCCCTATCTCGTCACGCCGCGACCGGAATGGGCGCCGCGCTACAATAACAACCGCCACCTGTCGCGCGTCGACGAATGGAGCACTGTCAAAAAAACCGCCGCGAAAAAAGCCGCCGCGGATAAAAAGAGCACAGCGGACAAGAAGGACGCATCCGGCAAGCAACCCGTCCGCAAAAAGAGGCCCAAGCCATGACAGCAACCGGAAAAAGACAACCGAACCCCAACGTCGTGCAGAGGCAGGCGTCCGACCCCGCCGCCAGCGCATGGGTCACGGCCTCGGCAGGCACGGGGAAGACGAAAGTCATCACCGACCGCGTCCTGCGCCTGATGCTCGACGGCACGCAGCCCGACCAGATTCTGTGCCTGACCTTCACCCGCGCCGCGGCCTCCGTCATGACCAACCGCATCCGCGACACATTGAGCGTCTGGGCGAGCTGCGACCAGAACACGCTGGAAGACAAGCTGAAGCAACTGACCGGCAAAAAGCCGGACAAGGCAACAACCAACCGCGCGCGCCAGCTCTTCGCCGAATTCCTCGACTCCGGCGAGATGCGTGTCCAGACGATCCACTCCTTCTCGCAGTCGCTGCTGAAGCGCTTTCCGATCGAATCCGGCGTTCCGCCCTATTTCGACGTCATGGACGAGCAGACAGTCGCGCATGAACTGCGCGTGGCGCAGGCGGAAGTGCTGCAGCAGAGTGGCCTCGACCCGAACGCGAAGCTCGCGAAAGCCGTCGCCCTGGTCACGCCGTCGGTCGGCGAGGACGACTTTATCGATCTCATCGGCAACCTCGCGGAACGCCGCGGACAACTGATGTCGATCTTCCGCGAAAACGGCGGCCTCGAAGGCACCGTTGCCGCCGTCTACAAATATCTCGACGCGCCGCAAAACACGAATTCGCCAGACATGCGCGCCCGTCTGGCCGGCAAAGGGCTGACGGGTCAGGCGCCGCATATCGCGGGGCTAAAGCGCGCCGCCAAGACGCTCGCGCAGGGCACGGCGGCCGAACAGGAAAAGGCGGCAGTGCTGGAAGCCTGGCTCGCGCATCCGGAAAAGCGCGACCTTTTGTTCGACGAATACAAGAAAATTTTCCTGACGTCCGACGACAGCGTCCGCCAGCGCCTGACCACCAAAAAGACGGAAGCCGTCGAAGACGTCATGCAGGCCGAGGCGGCACGTCTCGCGGGCGGCATGGAAGCTCTGAAAACGCTCGGCGTCGCGCAGCAGACCGAGGCGATCCTGCGCATGAGCGACGCCATCCTGCAAAACTACGAGAAGAAGAAGCGTGCG
The DNA here is from genome assembly GCA_021849295.1 of Pseudomonadota bacterium. Taxonomy (GTDB): domain Bacteria; phylum Pseudomonadota; class Alphaproteobacteria; order Micavibrionales; family UBA2020; genus PALSA-926. The sequence continues at coordinate 74,098 of JAJZTA010000010.1, forward strand.
CTCAACCTGCTGGATTACGATGATCTGATCTATCAGGCCGGAAAAATGATGGAGCAGGACAACCACGCCACCAGCTGGGTGCTGCAAAAATTGCCCGGCGACCTGAAACACATCCTCATCGACGAAGGGCAGGACACCAACCCCGACCAGTGGAATCTCGTGTCCGCCATCGTGAAGGAATTCTTCTCCCCGCCGCGCGGCACCAAGGGCGCGAAGGCCGCGGAGAAAAAAGACAACACCGTTTTCGTGGTCGGCGACGAGAAGCAGTCCATTTTCTCCTTCCAGCAGGCCAACCCCGCCGAATTCGCCGCGCGCAAAAAAGAATTCGCCGCGCTGGTTAAAAAGAACAAAGGCACATGGCGCGAGCTGGAAATGAAGATCGCCTTCCGCTCCAGCCCCGCGATCACCGAGGCGGTGGACGCCGTCTTCGCCAATCCGGAAGCGGCCGACGGCCTTTTCCATCCGGACGACGCCGACCGCAAAGTGATGCATGATCCGTTCCGCCGCGGTCAGGCAGGGCTTGTCGAGATCCATCCGATCACTCCAGAAGAACAGCGCCCCGAACGCAAACCGTGGGAACTGCCCCTGAAAATGGAAGCCGTCAGCGACCCCGCCGTCGATCTCGCCGACAAGATCGCCGACCAGATCAAGGACTGGCTCGACAACGGCGAAAAACTCGAATCCCGCGACCGCCCGATGACGCCCGGCGACATCATCATCCTCGTGCGCCGCCGCTCGGCCTTCGTCGACCACATGGTGCGCGCGCTGAAAAAACGCAACGTTCCCGTCGCCGGCGCGGACCGCATCTCCCTGCACGAACAGATCGCCGTCATGGACCTCGTCGCACTCGGCGAAACGCTCCTGTTCCCGCGCGACGAATACAAGCTCGCCTGCGTTCTGAAGTCGCCGCTGATCGGCATGACCGACAAGCAGCTCGAAGACCTCGCCATCGACCGCACGGACAATCTCTGGGACACGCTGAAAGAAAAAGCCAAAGACCCGAAAGCCGACAAGATTTACAGCGAGACCTATCAATATCTCGCTGCCTTGCGCAACCGTGTCGGCACCGAGCGCCCTTACGAGCTTTATTCGACCATTCTGCTCAACAACTGCCCCGCGACCGGTAAATCCGGCCTGACCTCGATTTACGGACGCCTCGGCTACGAAGCGGAAGACCCGCTGGTCGAATTCATGAACGCGCTCGAGCAATTCGAAAAAGTTCGCGTGCCGGATCTGCGCGGCTTCCTCTCCTGGCTGGCGGCAGGCGAATCCGACGTCAAGCGCGAGGTCAACATCGGCCCTGAAAACCAGCGCGTCCACATCATGACCGTCCACGGCGCGAAGGGACTCGAAGCGCCGGTCGTCATCCTGCCCGATACCGTCGGCGTGCCCGCCGACAACCCGCGCGCGCGGCCGAAGTTCCTCTGGCCGGAAGGCAAGCGCAAGGTTCCGCTCTGGGCGCCGCGCGCCGATGCGGAAAACGCCGTCTTCACCCGCGAACGCAAACTGGCGGAAGCGGAACGCGACCGCGAGTTCCGCCGCCTGCTTTACGTCGCCATGACCCGCGCCGCCGACCGCCTTTACGTCTACGGCGAGCGCGTGCCGGACAAAAACTTCGAGCAGAGCTGGTATAACCTCATCCGCGCCGGACTAACCGAGCACGCCAAAAACAAGATCAAAGCCGTTCCCGTCGCCAACGACAACGCCGCGAAGGACGAGGAGGCGGAAGAAAAACCGCTGGTAGAACAGACCATTTTGCGCCTTGCCGTCAAACAAACCGCGAAGCCCATGCCGGACCACGTCAAGCCGCAGGAGCAGGAGCGTGTCGTCGGCATCCCCGTCTGGGCGCGAACAATCCCGCCGGCGGGGAAAGGCACGCAAGGCCGCTTCCGCCCCTCGCAACAGGGCGAACATGCCAACGACAACAGTTCCGCACCATCGCCGATCAGTGCCGAACACGACAACGAATACTACAGAAACCTCGGCACAGCGGTGCACGCGCTGCTCGAGCTTCTGCCCATGCTGCCTGCGGCGGAACGCGATGCGGCGGCGAAGGAATATCTTGCCGACCCGACGCTGAACATCAGCGACAGCGACCAGAAAAACACGCTGAAAAACGTCTCCGCCGTGTTGAACGATTCTCAATTCGGCAAACTCTTCGGCCCCGGATCGCGCTCCGAGGTTTCCATCAGCGGCACGGTCGAAAAAGACGGCGAAAAGCAAATGCTCAACGCGCTGATCGACCGTCTTGTCGTCGAAGATAAAACCGTGACGATCGTCGACTACAAAAACAACCTCAAGGTTCCGAAAGATCTGACGGAAGTTTCACCCGAATACGTCCTGCAGCTGGCCGCCTACAAAATGGCCATAGAGCAGATTTATCCGGACAAAGACGTCAAGTGCGCCCTGCTCTACACCCGCGAAGCGAAGCTGATTGCGCTTCCGGAAGACAAGCTTTCCGACGCCATCAAGGCCATGAAGCTGAAAACCGTCGCACCGCCGCCCGCGCAGAAAAAGTCCGGACCCAATATTTAAGCTTTCGACATCGCGTCGAGCGCGCCCTGCAGAATGATCTGCGCCGCCAGCTGATCGATGACTTCGGCGCGGCGTTTTGAAGATATGTTCGCAGCCTCTTCCAGCAGGTCATGCGCAGCCTGCGTCGTCAGCCGCTCGTCGAAAAAGGCGATCGGCGGGTCGAACCCCAGCACCTCCGCCGCGCCGATCAGGTTGTCGGCGAAATGCCGCACCGAATCGACCCGCGGACCTTCCGTGCCGTCCATATTGACGGGCAATCCTATGACAAATCCACCGACGACGTATTCGCGGCATATACCCGCCAGTTTCTTCATATCTTCTGTAAATTTGGTGCGGACGATGGTCTTGAGCGGGGTCGCCATGGCCAGATCGGGGCTGGAAAGCGCCAAACCGAGGGCTTTTTTGCTCTGATCAACGCCGAGAAGGCGCTTTCCGGCCGGCAGGGCCGCTCTCAGTTCTTTTAAAGTCAAAATAGCCATGTTAATGTTTACGCCTGTTTTAGGTGCCATAACTTAGCTGGCAAGATAAAGCCAAAGGAAGCCCATGTCCATTGATATCAATACGGTCCGGAAGGTGGCGAAACTCGCCCGCATCCGCACCAACGACGCCGACGCCGAAGTGCTGACCGGCGAGCTCAACAACATCCTCTCCATGATCGAGGAATTGAACGAAGTCAAAACCGACGGCATCGAGCCGATGACCAGCGTCATCGAGATGAACCTGCCCGAGCGCGCGGATGAAGTGACGGACGGCGGCATGCCTGAAAAGATCCTCGCCAACGCGCCGGAGAAAGCCGCCGGATTTTTCGTCGTACCGAAGGTGGTGGAATAATGACAAAACTGACATCCCTCACGATCAAAGAAGCCCTCGACGGCCTCAAGAAAAAAGAATTCACGGCGACCGAGCTGACGGAAGCGCATATCAAAGCCTCCGAAGCGGCGCAGCATCTCAATTGCTACATCACGGAAACGTATGATCACGCCCGCGCACAAGCCAAAGAAAGCGACGCGCGCTACGCCAAGGGTGAAGCGAAACTGCTCGACGGCGTGCCGATCGCGATGAAAGACCTTTACTGCACCGAGGGCATCCGCACCACGGCGGGCAGCAAGATCCTTGAAAACTTCAAGCCGCCTTATGAATCGACCGTCTCCGGCAACATGTTCAGCGACGGCGCGATCATGCTCGGCAAGGCCAACCTCGACGAATTCGCCATGGGGTCCTCCAACACCACCAGCGCCTACGGCAACGTCATCAACCCGTGGCAGCGCAAAGGCGACAACAAACCGCTCGTCCCCGGCGGCTCCTCCGGCGGCAGCGCGGCTGCGGTCGCGGCGCGCATCGCCATGGGCGCGACGGGCACCGACACCGGCGGCTCGATCCGCCAGCCTGCGGCCTTCTGCGGCATCACCGGCATCAAGCCGACCTACGGCCGCTGCTCGCGCTTCGGCATCATCGCCTTCGCCTCCTCTCTCGATCAGGCGGGGCCGTTCGCCCGCACGGTCGAGGATTGCGCCCTCTTGCTGCAATCGATGGCGGGGTACGACCCGAAAGATTCCACCTCGGTCAACCGTCCCGTGCCGGAATACTTCAAATCCATCGGCCAGAGCGTCAAAGGCCTCAAGGTCGGCGTGCCGAAAGAATACCGCGTCGACGGCGCCAATCCCGAAATCACCAAGCTCTGGGACAAGGGTGTGGACATGATGAAAGCCGCCGGCGCGGAAATCGTCGACGTTTCCCTGCCGCACACCAAATACGCGCTGCAAACCTACTATGTCATCGCCCCCGCGGAATGTTCTTCCAACCTCGCGCGCTATGACGGCGTGCGCTTCGGCCTCCGCATCGACGGCAAAGACCTCAATGACACCTACGAAGCCACCCGCGAGGCGGGCTTCGGCAAAGAGGTCAAACGCCGCATCCTCATCGGCACCTATGTCCTCTCCGCCGGTTATTACGACGCCTATTACAACAAGGCGCGCCGCGTGCGCAAACTCATCTGGCAGGATTTCATCAACGCCTACGAGAAATGCGACGTGCTGCTGACGCCGACCGCGCCGACGCCCGCCTTCGCCATCGGCGAAAACGAGCAAGACCCTGTGACGATGTATCTCAACGACATCTTCACCGTTCCGGCCTCGATGGCGGGCATGCCCGGCATTTCTCTGCCGGTGGGCCTCAGCGCCGACGGTTTGCCGCTCGGCCTGCAGTTGCTCGGGCGTCCGTTCGACGAAGAAACGGTTTTCAAAGCCGCCGGCGCGCTTGAAAAGGCCGCCGACTTCACCCATCTTCCCCAATCGCTGCAAGCGAAGGCGGCATAGAAGGAGAAAGACATGTCACTGACAAAAGTATTCAATGTTTGCGTCGACTATAGCCAGATTCCGCCCCATCTCTACGGCAAGCGTTCCAGGGAAGTGGAGCAGGACATCAGTCAACTGGCGAAAAAGGAAAAGGTATCCGTCACATTCCACAAATTCGCGGATGAAGGCATCGTGGGCGGCGCCCCTGCCGTTCTGGTTGAAATGCCCGCCGATTTCGCGGATAAAGTCAAGAAAATCACACATGTCACCGGGCTGAACGCGCCGGACTTGCCGACGCGTCCCCGCACACCGAAGGTATAATCACCATGGCACATGCACTTTTAAAAGGCGAAACAGGCGACTGGGAAATGGTCATTGGGCTTGAAGTCCACGCCCAGATTTTGACCAAATCAAAACTCTTCTCCGGCGCGTCGGCTTCGTTCGGCGCCGCGCCCAACACGCAGGTCTCGCCTATCGATGCGGGTTTCCCCGGCATGCTGCCGGTCATCAACAAACTTTGCATCGAAAAAGCGGTGCGCACCGGCCTCGGCCTGAATGCCAAGATCAACCTCTACTCGGTCTTCGAACGCAAAAACTATTTCTACCCCGATCTGCCGCAAGGCTACCAGATTTCACAGTACCAGCACCCGATCGTCGGCGAAGGCGAGATCGAGATCGATCTGCCCGACGGCTCGACCAAGATCATCGGCATCGAGCGGCTGCACGTCGAACAGGACGCCGGCAAATCCCTGCACGACCAGCACCCGTCGAAATCCTATGTCGACCTCAACCGCTCGGGCAATCCGCTGATGGAGATCGTCTCCAAGCCGCACATGAATTCCGCCGAAGAAGCCGCCGCCTATGTGACCAAGCTCCGCGCCATCGTGCGCTACCTCGATACCTGCGACGGCAACATGGACGAAGGCTCGATGCGCTGCGACGTCAACGTCTCGGTGCGCAAGCCCGGCGACAAACTCGGCACGCGCTGCGAAATCAAGAACGTCAACTCCGTGCGCTTCGTGCAACAGGCCATCGAATACGAAGCGCGCCGCCAGATCGAAGTGATCGAGGGCGGCGGCACGATCAAACAGGAAACGCGCCTGTTCGACACCAAGAACGGCACCACCCGCGCCATGCGCTCCAAGGAAGACGCGCATGATTACCGCTATTTCCCCGATCCAGACCTGCTGCCGCTGAAACTGGAGCAGTCTTTCGTGGACGACATCAAAAAAACGCTGCCGGAACTGCCGGACGCGAAGAAGAAGCGCTTTATCGACATGGGGCTTTCCTCCTACGACGCAAGCGTGCTGGTGGCCGAGAAGGAACGCGCCGCATTCTACGAAAAAGTCGCCAACAACAACGATGCGAAAATGGCCGCCAACTGGGTCACGACGGAACTTGCGGGCGCGCTCAACAAAGCCGGAAAATCGCTCGATGAAAGCCCCGTCTCCGCCGAACAGCTGAGCGGCCTGCTGAAGCTCATCGCCGACGACACCATCTCCGGCAAGATCGCCAAGGACGTTTTCGCCGCAATGTTCGCGAGCGGCAAGGACGCCGCCGCGATCGTCGAGGAAAAAGGCCTGAAACAGGTCACCGACACCGGCGCGATCGAAAAGATCGTCGACGAAGTGCTGGCCGAAAATCCGGACAAAATCGCCGAATACAAATCCGGAAAAGACAAACTGTTCGGCTTCTTCGTCGGGCAGACGCTTAAAAAGTCCGGCGGCAAGGCCAACCCCGCCATCGTCAACGATCTTCTGAAGAAAAAGCTGTCTGCATGACCAAACTCGTTGTTTTCGACGTCGACGGCACATTTCTGAACTCCCAGCTCCTCTACGACAAGACGGTGCTGGAATATTCCCGCGCCAAGGGCCTGCCGGAACCGTGCCTCAAAACCATCCACCACGGTTACGGCGATCCGCACGCGCACGATTTCGGCTGGGGCGTGAGCAAGGACGAGCAGGTGCGCCATATGATAGAAACTATGGTGCTGGCCGACAAATATTCCATGTCCGGCGATCCGCAGCATACGCCGCCGTTTTTCGACGGCGCGCACCAGACTTTTACCTGCTTGAAGGAGGCCGGATACACCCTCGCCATCATCACCAGCAAGCCGGAGGAACCTCTGCTGCACCTGCTGGATTATCACGGCGCGCGGGACATATTTTCCGCGCACCGCACGTTTGATGACATCGCCCGCCGCAACGAGCGCGAAAAGCCCGAGCCGGACATGCTGCACAGCGTGATGCGCGAGCTTGACTTCAAGCCGCAAGACACCGTCATGGTCGGCGACACGACGATGGACATCCGCATGGGCCTCGGCGCCAACACGCACACCATCGGCGTGACATGGGGCGCGCACACCAGAGAGCATCTGACAGAGGCCGGCGCGCACTATATCGTCGAAACCAGCCTCGGCGACGTGCCGCCGGTCGTCGAGAGGATTTTCAGGACAGAATGACCCTCGCACATGCGCTGCTGCTGGCTCTTTTTGCGCTGACGATCCTGAAAGCCCTGACCCTCAAACTTTGCAGCATAAAACTCGACCAGCGGACGGCGCCGGTGTTCATCGGCGTCTGGGTGCTCGCCGGCCTCGCGGCGACATGGCCATTTTTCCATCCCCTGCTCAGCGCCGGACTGCACGCCTTGGCGGAGAAACCGTATCTGCTTGTTTTATGCATCCTGAAAGGCGGGCTGCTGTACCTGACTTTCGTCATCGGTCAGGAGTTGATGCGCGACAGCCTTTCCTCATCTAATTACGTGATGCCGATGGCGGTCGGCCTGATCGCCATCGTCAACAGCACGCTCGGCGAGCACCTTCACCTTTCGCAGTGGGTCTCGGCACTGGGGCTCTGCGCTCTGACGGCGGGATTTTTCTTCAAGGGGCATTTGTCGGACCTCAGCCGCGAGGGCAAGCTGGCCTACGTCAAGCTGGTCCTGCTGTCCGTCGCGCTGGCGGGAATAGACCAGACCGTCATCAGCCACATCAACTGGTATGCCCTGCTGCTTGTTTCCAATATTTCCATGCTCTCCCTGTCTCTCATCCTCAACCGGACAAGAAGGTGGATTTTGCGCGACGCGTTGTTCCACCGCTCGGCGGTATTCGCGGGCGTTTTCTTTACTGTGACCGAACTGGTCAAGTTTTACCAGCAGGTGACAATCAATCCGGTGACCGTCGCGCTGACCGTGCAATCGGCGGCAGCCGCGGCCGTGCTGGTTTTGAGCGCGCTGCTCTGGAAAGAGCGCACGGTCAAGGAACAGCTTTTCTGGGGCGTTCTCGCCTTTATTGTCACGCTCCCCTTATTCCTCTAGACTGGCGCTTATGGCACACGACTGCGACATTATCGTTTTCGGCGGCGGCATCGCGGGGCTTTTCACGGCGGCGCGGCTCTCCCGCGCGGGATATAACGTGATTCTCGTTGAGAAAGACGCGCTCGGCGGCGTGCAGACCCTCGCCTCGCAGGGCATGATCCACGGTGGGCAAAAATACACGCTGCAAGGCAAAGTGACCGCCGCCGCAACCACCGCCGCCGCCATGCCAGAAAGATGGGAAGCCTGCTTCAATGGAATGGGCGAACTTGACCTTTCCGCCGTCAAAATGCTGAGTGAAAGTCAGGTGATGTTTCCGGCAGGTTCATTCTTCGCCAATCTTTTTTCGCGTGCAACCGTATTTGCCGCCGCCAAGGCCGTCAACGGCAAGACCCGCAAACTGCTGCGCAGCGCATTCCCGCCCGTTCTCAGGCAAGGCCCCGTGTACGAGATGCAGGAATGTGTGCTGGACGTGAAGTCTCTTGTCGCGGCGCTGGCCGGAAACCTCAAGGGGCGCATTTTCAAAGGAGAAGCAGCGGATTTGTCCGCCGACGGACATGTGACGATCGGCACGGAAAGATTTCATGCCAAAACCGTTCTCTTCACCGCAGGCGCAGGCAACGAAGCCGCGCTGAAGCAGCTGGGCATCGCCGAACAACGCACCCAGCGCCGCTCATTGCGGCAAATCATGGTGAAACCGATGCCGCACGCGCTATACGGACACGGCATCACCGGCGAACCCAAGCCGCGCATGACGGTCACAAGCCATCCCGACGGCGCGGGGAATTACGTCTGGTATCTCGGCGGCAACGTAGCCGAACGCGGATCGAAAATGCCGGAGGAAAAAGCCATCGCCTTCGCCAAAAAGGAAATGCGCGCCGTTTTTCCCGACATCGACTGGGATCAAAAAGAATGGGCAAGCTATGCCGTCGACCGCGCGGAAGCCTTCTCGGACGGCACGCACCTCGCCGCTGGCCCTTGCCTGCAGGAATACGGACAAGTGCTTGTGGCCTGGCCGACGAAACTGACCTTCGCGCCGCTATTGGCAGATATCGTCCTTGACCGCTTGAAAGAAAACAATATCACGCCCACGACCGCGGCAGCGCCACCGGACCTCCCCGTGGTTCCCATAGGCCCTTATCCGTGGGAGGTTGCGACATGGACCAAACCTTGAAAAACGTCGCGCACCGCCGTTTCGCCTCCACGGGAAAAAGCGTCAGCGTACTCGGCCTCGGCACCGTGAAATTCGGCCGCAATCAGGGCGTGAAATACCCCGAAGGCGAAGGCTTTTCGCTGCCGTCGGACGCTGAGATTTCTTCCCTGCTCGACCTTTGCCTCGCGCACGGCATCAACCTTCTCGACACCGCCCCCGCCTACGGCATCGCGGAAGAGCGTCTCGGCGCGGTGATGGGAAAACGGCGGGAGGAGTTTTTTATCGTCACGAAGACCGGCGAGGAATTCAAGGACGGAAAATCGCACTATGATTTTTCAGCCGAGCACACGCGCATGAGCGTAAACCGCAGCCTGCAGCGCCTTGGAACAAGCTATCTCGACTGCGTGCTGGTGCATTCAAATAGGGATGATCTCGCCGTCATCGGGCAAACGCCCGTGCTGGAAACGCTGGAGCAACTCAAACAAGACGGACGCATCCTCAGCTATGGCGTCTCGACCTATAGCCTTGAAGGCGGCAAGCGCGCCGTGGACCTGACCGACGCGGTAATGGTCGCCTACAATCAGGCCTACACGGCGGAAAAAGAGGTTATCGATTACGCCCACGCGCGCGGCAAGGCCGTGCTGGTCAAAAAAGGTCTCGCTTCCGGTCATGTGAATACGCTGGGCGATCTGGCGGAAAATATCCGCTTTATCCTCGAAACGGAGGGGGTCACCAGCCTCGTTTTCGGCAGCCTGTCCGCCGCCAATATATTGAACAATATCAAGGCGGCGCGGGATATCCGATAAACCCCCTTGCAATCGCCCCTGAAAGTGGTTTTATATCGTATGCCTGATTTTAAACGCACCCGCAAAACCAAAATCGTCGCAACCCTCGGCCCCGCATCGTCCACGCAGGCGATGATCAAGAGCCTTTTCGAGGCCGGCGTCGATGTCTTCCGCTTCAATTTCAGCCACGGCACGCATGAAGACCATCAAAAACGCCTGACGATGGTTCGCGAGATCGAGAAGGAAACCGGCCGCCCGATCGGCGTCTTCGCAGACCTGCAAGGTCCGAAATTGCGCCTTGGCACTTTTAAAAATGGATCCATCGATATCAGCAAGGGCATGCGCATCACGCTCGACTCCGACCCCGCGCCGGGAGACGAAAAGCGCGTCTACCTGCCGCATCCGGAGATTATTGACGTGCTGCAGGTCGGCTCCGACGTGCTGCTCGACGACGGCAAGGTGCACCTGCGCGTCGTTAAAAAGAACAAAGATTCCGTCGAGACGGAAGTCATCGCCGGGAAAAAGCTCATGGATCGCAAGGGCGTCAACCTGCCCGACGTGTTGCTGAAGGTTTCCGTTCTGACCAAGAAAGACCGTCTCGACCTTGAAGCCGCGCTCGACATGGGCGTCGACTGGATCGCCCTTTCCTTCGTGCAGCGGCCGGAGGACGTGACCGAAGCGCGCGAACTGATCGGCAACCGCGCCAAGATCATCGTCAAGCTCGAAAAACCTTCGGCCATCGAACATCTTGAAAAAATCGTTGAACTGACCGACGCTGTCATGCTGGCGCGCGGCGATCTCGGCGTCGAAATTCCCGCGGAACATGTGCCCAGCGTGCAAAAGCGCGTGGTACGCGCCTGCCGTCAGGCGGGCAAGCCCGTCATCATCGCGACGCAGATGCTGGAATCGATGATCTCTTCTCCGCGCCCGACGCGCGCCGAAGCCTCAGACGTTGCGACCGCCATCTACGACGGCACCGACGCCGTCATGTTGTCGGCGGAAACCGCATCGGGCGATTATCCGCTCGAAGCCGTCTCGATCATGGACAGGATCGCGACCGACGTGGAAAAGGATTCTCTCTACCGTAAGATCATGGATGCGGAACATCCTGACCCCGAAAACAACGCGCCGGACGCCATCACCGCCGCGGCCTCGAACGTCGCGGCGACCATTGCCGCCACTGCGATCGTCAATTACACGACGTCCGGATCGACGACGCTGCGCACCGTGCGCGAACGCCCGTCGGTGAAAATTCTCAGCCTCACGGAAAGCCTTGCCGTGGCGCGGCGGCTGCAATTGTCCTACGGCGTCTACCCCGTGCATACGGCGGACGTCGACAACTTCGGCGACATGGTGAGAAAAGCCTGCAAAGTCGCGCGCGAGCAGGACATCGCCCAGCAAGGCCAACAACTGGTCATCACCGCCGGCGTGCCGTTCGGCCATACCGGCTCGACCAATATTCTGCGTATCGCGGTCGTGGACTAGGGATTATTGCGGCTTGGGTGGATTGTTTTTGCCGTATGCTTTGACAGCCTGATAAGCTCCTATCATGCCATCATAAGCGACTTCGCTCGCCAGAAAGATGCCTGCATAAGCAGCCGAAAAGCCTGCGATCGCCGGCAGTGCGGCACCGGAAACAGCGAAGAACGCCGCGCACAGTCCCGTTGCAACAACAGTTCCTGCTGCATTGGCAATCATATTACGTGGACGGAAGGGATTCTTCACCGCGCCATTGAATGCCGCAACCAGCTTGGGGTGTTTCTCTGAAAACTTTGACATGGATATTCTCCTCTCGCGAATCTTTGCAATATACGGAGTGAAGAATACCCCTCCTTAAGAATTATGTAATATAATTAAAAGGGGATGAAAATATTATTATTTTCATCCCCTTATCAAGAATATGACGGCAGATTAGATATCGCGGCGCGGCGGCTTGGTTTTCTTGTTGTGGTCTTTGACGCCCTTGTAAGCGCCTATCGCGCTGTCCATGGCGAACCACGCCGTAAAGCTGGAGGCCGCGCTCGAATACATCGTGCTGAACGCCGCGGGCAAGCCCGCACCGGACGCAATCAAGAACACCGTGCAAAGCCCCGTGGACATCGCCGTTCCGATGCCGTTCACCGTCAGATTGCGGGGACGGAGCGGATTTTTGACCGCGCCGTTAAAGGCAGCGGCAAGTTTGGGATACTTCTTGAGGAACTTTGAAATCTTTGACATGCGTATTTTCCACCCAGCCAATCTTTGTGATTCTAGAGGAGAGTGGAAATAGCATAACAGCTTCCCTATATCGCACAATATGGTTTTAAAAATAGCGGAAAAGTTATTATTTTCAATTAGGTGTTTAGTCCCACGATATGGTGGCATAAGATATAACCGCATACGGAGGGACAAGCTATGGGACAGATACTGCACAAGTGCGCCCGCACGACAGAGGCATTGCGTCGATAGTGAAGAGAGCA
>JAJZTA010000025.1 GCA_021849295.1 Pseudomonadota bacterium
CGGTCAACAACGCGGGCACGATCACGAACAACGGCACGGGCGCCGAGACGCTGATCAGCGCGGGGATCGGCTCGAACGTGACGGCGGTGACGGAGAACAGCGCGACGAGCGCGCTGAACATCACGGGGGCGCTGACGGTCGCGGCGGGCGGCACGACGCTGACGAACACGAACGCCTCGGGCACCTCGCTGCTGACGGTGAGGGGCGGCGTGACGGGTTCGGGCAACCTGACCCTGCAGAACAATAGCGCTATCGTCGACGGGATTACGCTCTCAACCGTCAGCGTCAATAACGCGGGCACGATCACCAACTCGGGCACGGGCGCCGAGACGCTAATCAGCGCGGGCATTGGCTCCAACGTGACGGCGGTGACGGAGGCGAGCGCGACGTCGAACTTGCTGGTGAATGGCGGTATTGCCATAAATGGCGCAAGCACGACGCTAACGAACTCGGGCGGCGCGCTGATGACGGCGAGTGGCGGGGTGACGGGCGCTGGCAACCTGATCCTCGACAATAACAGCGCGACGGTTGATGGCTTGACGCTTTCAGGCGGGAGTGTCAATAACGCGGGTACGGTCACGAACAGCGGCACGGGCGCCGAGACGTTGATCAGCGCGAACATCGGGACCAACGTGACGGGCATAACGGAGAATAGCGGAACATCTGCCCTGAAAATCGCCGGTGTGATTACGGTTAATGGCGGCGGCACGACCCTGACGAACGCTAACGCTTCTGGTAGCGCGCTGATGACGGCAAGCGGCGGTGTGACGGGTTCCGGCAATCTGATCCTGGATAATAACAGCACCATCGGCAATGGCATTACGCTCTCGGGCTCGACGGTGAACAACACCGGCACGGTGACCAACAGCGGCACGGGCAGCGGCAACACGTTGATCAGCGGTGGCATTGGCACGAACGTGACGAGCGTGACGGAGAACAGCGGAACGTCTGCCCTTGACATCACCGGCGCGATTACGGTCAATGCCGCGGGAACGACGCTGACCAACTCTGGCGGCGCGCTGATGACGGCGAGCGGCGGGGTGACGGGCGCCGCCAACCTGATACTCGATAATAATAGCGCGACGGCCGACGGCATCACACTCTCGGGAGCAAGCGTCAATAACACCGGCACAGTCACAAACTCCGGTACGGGCACGGGCAATACGCTGATCAGCGCGGTGATCGGGGCGAACGTGACGGGCGTGACGGAAAACAGCGCGACTTCGGCGCTAACGCTCAGTGGCGCCAACGTCTACAGCGGGCCGACAACGGTATCGACCGGAACACTGAATTTGGGGGCTGCAAACAGCACGTCCGCCAATTCGGCCTTGACGGTCAACGCCGGAGCGACCTTCAACCTCAATAACTTCAATACGACCGTCAACAGCATCACGGCAAACGGAACCGTCAATTTCGGAGCGACGGGGGCGACGCTGACCTCGGCCGGTGCGCAGACCTATAGTGGCATCGTGACGGGCGGCAATGTGGGCTTTACCAGCACGGGCGGCGGCGCCATTTCCGCGGCGAACACGTCGAATAACATCACGGGCACCGCCACTGTTTCGACGACAGGGGCTGCGACTGTCGTGAATTCGGGCAGCCTGACCTTGGGCACCGTCTCTGCGGCCACATTTACAGGTCAGGCCGTCAGCGGGGATCTCACGCTGAATAGTACCGTGAGCGTAACGGGGTCTGCGGGCAATCCGCTGGTGCTGGAGGCGAGCGGCAAGTTCATCAATAACTTCGGTGCCGGGGCTCTGACGACCGGTGTAGGCGGCAGATGGCTGGTTTATTCGGCGAACCCGACGAATGACACTTTTAATAACCTGAACAGTAATAATGTTGCGGTCTGGAATGAGCTTCCGGGAGCACCTGTCGCTCAAAGCGGCGATAGATACGTCTTTGCAATCCAGCCGACACTGACCTTTACATCGACCAACGATATCAAGACATATGGTCAGGACTATACGGCGATTATAGCTGCCGACTTTACGGTAGCCGGCTACGATCCGGGTGTGGCCAATGCCTATCTCGGGGATACCGCCGCCACGGCTTATAGCGGCGCGCCGTCGGTGACCTCCCTCGGGGCGCCTGCGACCGCATCGGTCACCGGCAGCCCCTATACGATGACGATTTCCGCAGGGACGGTGTCGGGGGTTGATGGATATGCCGTCGCCTATAACTCCGCGGGTACCTTGACGGTCAACCCTGCGGCGCTGACGGTCACGGCGAACAACCAGAGCATCGTGTATGGCAATTCTGTGCCGACAACGACGGTGAGCTATACCGGGTTTGTCAATGGCGAAACGTCAGCGAACCTGACCACCCAGCCGACGATCTCTTCGACGCAGAGCGGGAATCCGTCCGTCGGGACCTACGCAGGCAATTATACGCCTTCCGGCGCAGTTGACCCGAACTACACATTCACCTATGTGGCGGGGGACCTGACGGTGACGCAGGCGGCTCTGACGATCACGGCGAACAACCAGAGCGTCGTATATGGCAACGCGGTCCCTGCGGGTACTGTAAGCTATACCGGCTTTGTGAACGGCGACACGGCGGCGAGCCTGACCACGGCGCCGACGGTGGCTTCGACATTGAGCGGCAACCAGCCTGTGGGAACTTATGCCAACAATTATACGGCCTCGGGCGCCGTTGACCCCAACTATACGATCACTTATGCGCCGGGGAGCCTGACGGTCACCCAGGCGGTTCTGACGATCACGGCCAATAGCTATACGATCTATCACCTGTCGCCGATACCGCCGGGCACGGTGAGCTATAGCGGTTTCGTCAACGGCGACACGTCTGCGAGCCTGACCACTCTGCCGACGGTGACGTCCGCCCAGTCGGGCCAGCCTCCGGCGGGCAACTATCCCGGCAACTATACGGCCTCGGGCGCGGTAGACCCGAACTATACGTTCACCTACGTCGCTGGGGATTTGACAGTTAGCGGTACTAACCCGCTAACCCTTGTGCCTTCTTCGGTCATGGCGACGCTGACGTCGGGGTCGACGCAGACGACGGGGGGCAGCAGCAGCTCGACATATTCCAGCATAATATCGGCCATAATCGCCCAGGGCTCTCAGCAAACGCCCTATGTCAGCTCCACGAATACGAACGCGACCATGTATTTTACGCCGCAGCTGATTAAGACGGTTGACCCCGCTTATCTGTTGGAAGACCACAGGGCTATGTTTACCTTCTGCCCGGGAATCCTAAACGGACAAAGGTGCCATGCTTTCCCGAAGCCTGGCCTGTAAATAATCAATAAATACGATATGTTACATATCTTTATTCGAACGCTAAATAAAGGATGTGGCGCATTGGCGCAGTCACGCTCCTGCCCTCCCGAACAAGGGGGGATGGTAAAGCACCTTTTATATTTGCGGAATGGTGAAATAAAAAGTCGTGCCCTGGCCTTCGCCAGGGGATTCGGCCCATATGTCGCCGCCGTGCTGGCGGATGATTTTCTTCACAATGGCAAGGCCTGATCCCGTGCCGCCGCCATAGGCGTTCTGGGCATGCAGCCTTTTGAAAATATTGAAGATGGCGTGCAGGTGCTTCTCCGCAATGCCGATGCCCTGATCGCGCACATAAAAGACCGTTTCTCCGGGTACCTTCGGGTGATCGGTCATGAAGCCTATTTCAATCCTGTTTTCAGGCTTGTCGTTGTACTTGAGGGCATTGCCGATAAGGTTTTGAAAAACCTCCTGAATACGCACGGGATTGCATCTGACGACGGGAAGATGGCCCATGATTTCGACAACCGTATTCTTTTCCTTCAGGCTAATGGCCAGCATATCGGTAACGTTTTTGATAATGTCCTCAAGCCTGACCGCGCTGACGGCCGTTTCCACGCGACCGAGGCGGGAATAATAGAGCAGCGTGTCGAGCAGGGTCTCCAGCCGGACGACGAGGGTGGAAATGGTGTCGAGCTTGCTTTTTCCATCGTCATCGAGCTTGTCGTGATAATCCTCCAGCAGAAACTGCGAAAACCGCTTCAGCCCGCGCAAGGGCTCCTTCAGGTCGTGGGAAACGATGTAGGTGAAATCATCCAGCTCCCTGTTGCTGCGTTCCAGCGCCTGCGTGTATTGCCGCAATTGCTGCTCCAGTTTGCGGCGCTCCGCGACCGCCGCGCCCAGAAACAGGCCTGTCATGGCCAGTGTCGCCAGATAAATCTGCGATAATGTCAGCGCCTCGCTGCTGACGTCGTAAATACCCAGCCCGGTGGTAATGCGCCACACCGTCGCCGAGACGAGCGTAATGAGCAGCGTAATGATTGTGCCCGCTTGACCGAAGCGGTAGGCCGCAAGGATCATCAGCGGGAAGATCAGAAACTTGCCGCTCATCTCTTCCGGAGGGAGGGGGCCGAAAATCAGCACGCAGACGATAACCAGCCCGATAATCAGAGACGCGGCTTCACGCCAGAAGGTCTTCGAGACAGAAAGCTTCCGGTTCAGCATAACCAGCATGATCGGCGCCACGAACAGGGTGCCGTTGACGTCGCCCATCCACCAATGCCACGCAATCCGGACAAGCGCGACATGTCGGTGGAATCCTTCCAGATAGACGCTGGCAACGCCGATGACGGTATCGATCGCACCGCCCAGAAGCGCGGGGAAGAAAATAAGCGCCATCACGTCCTTCGGCCGGTTGATATCGTTGTTGAAATCCAGAAAGCGGCGCATCGCCCAGATGCCGAAAACGGGCGCTGCAGTGTTCCCCAGGCCGATGCAGGCGGCAACCGGCACGGAGTGGGGCACCCCCAGATTGGCCAGAAAAGAACCCATGAAAATGGCCGGCGCGACGCGATTACCGCACAACAACAGCGCGGGCAGGGCAAATCCGATTGGCAGCCAGAGCATGGCGGCCTGCGGGATGCCGCGCGCCCAGATGATGGCGGCTTGCGCGGAAATATAGTAGATGGCCGTCACCAGCAACAAAGTTATGATCTTTTGCGGCAGGGCCGTTCCTTTTCGCAGGCATAAATTACGCAGGTCCCCTTTCTGCAGGAACAGCTGCCGGCCTGCCGCACGCGGCCGGCCGGCGGAAAGTTCGCGATCCTGTTGTGCATCGGACTTGTGCATTTAAAAATCCTTCTCTCAACCCGAATGCTTTTTTGCCTGCGGCGGCTGTTCGTCGTCCCTCTGCCGCTGCAAAGACAAGCGCGCGCGGCAGCTTTCCCGAACGGAGCAATTGTCGCAAACATGCGCATCCGCCGCTTCGAGATCGCGCAAAACGACGTGTTTTCCCTTTATGGAGATGCCGTATTTTTCGAGGACGGGGAAGGTGCGGGACAGCGTCTCCAGCTCCATGCCGAGCCGCGACGCGATCAGGGACTTGCTGAAAGGCAGGTCGAACCCGTGCGGATCGAACCGGTGATCGTTGCACAGATGCATCAGGAAACAGGCGGCCAACTGCGCCGCCGACATAGTCGCCTGATGCTCCGCGTCGAGTTCCACCATTTGCGCGCGGCGCGAAATCGCCGCCAGTAGGTTGATGGCGAACACGCTGTTTTTCTGCGCGGTTTCAAACAGCCATCGCTTCGGAAAGACCATGATTTTCGCCGGCTTGACGGCGGAGGCGGTGACCATGTGCGTGTCTCTCATTTCGAATATCTCTTTGGCGCAGGCCATATCTCCCTCGATCAGGATATCGAGCGTCACCTCGCGCCCGTTCGGCGTGACGCGCGACAGCCGCACGATGCCGCTACAGACCATGTAGAAGCTATGAAGCGGCTCCCCCCTGCCGGAAAATGGTTTGTCCGCGGCGAAAGGACAGGACTTTGCCGCCTTCGAGAAAGTTGTTTTTTTCCTCATCGGACAGGCCATCGAACAAGGAATCTTTTCTAACAAAACCCGGATCGTATTTATCCCCGCGGCCAGAGCTTTTATTCGGCATCGAAATCGTCCTCGCCCTCATAATATCTCTTTTTGCACGCGATCGCATGCATTGTTAAAAGTTTACAGTTGGCCTGTGTTTCTGCCTATGTCTAAAGCAGAAACGGCCTGAAATTTATTACTTCAGGCAAGCAAAAACCTATAAGTGATTGTTACATGACGGGTATTTTTAAAACATTGACGATAATCAAGTTTTTTAACTTTCAGGCATTGTAGTCTTTCATTATGATGCGCGATAAAGGGTTCACACAAGAATAGGCAAGGCCATAATGTCATCTATTTTAATCGTCGAAGACAACCCGTCGGATTACGAATCCGTGATACGGGCTTTCAAGAAACTTGGCGTAAAAGACGAGGTTTATCACTGTAGTACGGGAGAAGAGGCGCTCGATTTCCTTTTCAGGCGCAAGGCCTATAAAAGCGAAAAGGACGCGCCGCGTCCCGGCATCATCCTGCTCGACCTCAACCTTCCCGGTACGGACGGCCGCGACGTTCTGCAGCAGATCAAAAGCGATCCGCAGCTCAAATCCATCCCCGTCGTGGTGCTCACGACGTCCAATTCAGACAAAGACATCCAGACGTGCTACGCGTACGGCGCCAACAGCTACATGGTCAAACCCACCGACTGGGAGGCGTTCTTCAAAATGATGGAGAATTTCAAGAATTACTGTCTTGAAAGCGCTGCGCTGCCAGACAAAAGCGGGGCCTGACAGCGCGGCAATCGCTCGCGTTTCCTCGATCACATTTGTCTATGGTCACTGTCGGAAATAGAATATCCGCCCATAAAGCACTGCAGTATCGTGTCCTTTTCCTGCGATTCCGCCGCCAGCTTTTTATGGATGGCATGGCGTTCGAGGGAAAAGTCCACCGCCCTGCGGATCTGCGCCGCGTCATGCGCGATCATATCCTTGTTCACGAAATCCGCCGCGCCGTCATGCACCATCGTCTTGGCCAGCGTATGGTCCTTGACGTTGGTCAGGATCACGACGGGCATCTTTTCCGCCCATTGTTTCACCTGATGATACGTGTCCTCCGGCCCCGCCGTATCCGGCAAGCCCAGATCCAGCAGCAGCAGGTCGATGCCGTTCTTTTGCAGAAGCTCCATTCCGGCATGCAATGTTGTGGCCCTTACGCATTCCGCGTCCTTATAGTGGCCCGCGAGCGCCCTTTGAACGATATAGGCATCCGTATCGCTATCCTCGATCAAGAGGATTTTCAGTGCCGCATTCCTTTTATTTTCCATGATTAACACACCCCTTTCTCCATTCATCTTCATTATACCATGATTCTCCGTCGCGGATTTGACCTTTCGGGCATCCTGGAATTTAATTTCCAGGTTTGATTGCGATCAAGGATATCGCGGTGAATGTGTGGTTTATTATGTTCCGCTGCTCTTGAAAAGGAGGAGAAAATGAGCGCTATTTCAGTTTGCCTCGTCGGTCGGGAAAACATTTTCAAGGAAGGCGTCAAAAGCCTTCTGGCCAGAAACGATTTTGACATCCGGCAGGATTTCGGCAGTCTTGCGGAGATTCCCGCGGGAAAACACAAGGCCGCCGCGCCGCAGCTTGTCGTCGTCATTGAGGAGGACGGCGACGATTTTCTGCGGGTCATCGAAAAAATAAAACATGCTTACGGACAAAGCCGCATCGTCATGATCGGCGGGCATATGAAAGCCGAGGCCATTGTTTCGGCCGTAGGGGCGGGGGCTGCCGGCATTATCCTGAAGGATATTTCCTGCGGCGCCCTGATCGGGTCCCTGAAACTGGCGGCGGCGGGTAAAAACGTCTATCCCGCCAGCGCGCTGATGCAGTCCATGCGCGGCGGCGAGGCCGCCAACATGAACCACGAATATCATCTTTCCCATCAGGAAAGGAAAATCGTCAATTGCCTCGCGAACGGGGAGCCGAACAAGGTCATCGCGCTCCATCTCGGCATCTCCGTGGCGACCGTCAAGGTTCATATCAGGACGATATTGCGCAAGCTAGGCACGTCGAACCGCACGCAGGCGGCCGTTCTCGCCATATCGCAAGGCCTTGCGCCGACACCGACTCAAATGCTGGCGTAGAGATTAAAGACGCGCATCAGGGCTTCTTTTCCATCTTCATGAGGGCTTTTATGGCGTCCTGCCCGGAGCCAAGGTGCTCGTATATGGAGAGCGACTGGTTTATGTGCTTGTTGTCTTTTATCGCGGCATAGAGCGCGAGTGTCGTCATATAATTCGCGAATGCGCTTCTTTCCTCAATAAAGATTTTCTTCAGCACGGGGTTTTTGTCAAAAAACTCGACGAGCGCTTTATTGACAACGGGGTCCTGTTGCGCCAGGGAGCCTACGGCCCATAACGCCGATGAAAGCGTCATGATGCGTATGAGTGCTTTGGGATTGGTCTTGCACTGATATTTTGCGCAGACGGTCTGCAAGAGGACGGGCTGCCTGCCGGGAGGGGCGATTGTCGGGCCAAACCTGCCCTGCATCATTGAAACGCGCATGGCGGCTCTTGCCATGTCGTCGCTGACGCCGGAATAATTGCCGAGGATCCTTTCGATGTAGCCTGTGTCGCCGGAGGCCATGAAGGCGCCGATGAGCATGTCGTTATCAGACGGATTTTCCGTGGGCTTGGTTTGCTGCAGAGGGGGTCTGCCCTGCATATCCCTGAGCAGATCGGAAACGCCCTTTGCCTTGGCGTAGGTTTGCGCCTCGTCCCGCATACCGGCTTCATATAGAGCGGCCGTGAAGAGGGTGCTTTCCGCCGTCGATCCTTTTTGGCTGAGAAGGCGCGATTTTTCCCGCGGGTTCGCCCTGAACAACGCGGCGAAAAAGCCTGTCGCCCACGCGTTGGCTCCCACGCCGCGGGGCGTGTTGTCCGGCATATCGGAAAACTTTTTTACAATTTGATCAACGCACGCCCGATCTTTGGTTTTGTAATACATCGTATAACAAGCGGCGGCAGGCGGTTTATTTTGATGGCCCGTTTTGGGAGAGGCGGCAGCCAGGGTATTCGCTGTGGCGGCAAGCAAAAGACACAATGCGAATAAGGCCGCACGGAGAAACATGTTGTTTGCAAAAGAATTTTTATGCTGCATGAGATCTCCCTATATTTACAGTAGCCGCGCGCTCTTGCGAGTTGAGTGTAAATGAAAAGGCGGAGAATAGCCTGATAAACCTTGATGCTGGCGGGAATTTATACAACGGCGCTTTCGTTAATCTGTCAAATTGGCGGCGATTCATCAATAAAACGGTACTTAAGTCTCTCTATTTAGTGGAAGCAGGACCTATCTCGCGCCCTTGTTTCGGATGAAGTGCCAATGTAAAATCGTTCAATTTTATTATACGTAAGGAGCAATATATATGCCCAAGGATATGCCTTCTATTGCCGCGGACGGACTGCCGAATATTTCCGGCGCCGAGAAAGAAATCGAGAAAGCCATCAAGGACGGTGCGCTCAAGCCCGTTTTCAAAGACGCCGGCGGCAAGGATATGCAGCAGGCGGACGCCGTTTTCGCCGTCGCCCTGCATATGCACCAGCCCCTGATCCCCGCGGGCGGCAAGAACCTGTCGCTGGCGGACATTATCTCGAACCTCAAGGACATGATGGACAATCAGGGCGAGGGCGACAATCACAACGCGCCCGCCTTCGCGGACTGCTACAAGCGCATGGGTGACATCATCCCGCAATTGCTGGGCGAGGGCAAAAAACCGAAGGTGATGCTGGAATATTCGGGCACGCTGCTGTTCGGACTCGAACAGATGGGGCGCAAGGACATCATCGACAGCCTGAAAAAGATCACCAACGATCCCGCTTATCGCGATTCCGTCGAATGGCTGGGCTGCCCGTGGGGCCATGCGGTCGCGCCGTCGACGCCGGTGCAGGATTTCAAGCTGCACGTCAAGGCGTGGCAGCAAAACTTCGCGGCGATTTCAGAGAGGAGGCACTGAAGAGGGTGCGCGGGTTCTCGCCTTCGGAAATGGCGCTGCCCAACAATCCCGACGTCGCCTACGAATTCGTCAAGACGCTGAAGGAATGCGGCTACCAGTGGGTGCTGGTGCAGGAGGATACGATCGAAGACCCTGCCACGGGCAAAAGACCGGCGCAGCCGCATGTGCCGCACCGCCTTGTCTGCACCAATTCGAAAGGCGAAACGGTGGAAATAACGGCTATCGTGAAAACGCAAGGCTCGGATACCAAGCTCGTCGGCCAGATGCAGCCGTACTATGAGGCGAAGGGCCTGAAGCGCGTTCAACTCGGCGGCAAGGACGTTCCGCCGCTGGTGACGCAGATCGCCGACGGCGAAAACGGCGGCGTGATGATGAACGAGTTTCCGCCCAAATACAAAGAAGCGGTGCGCGACAGCTCGGGCACCAGGACGCCGATGATGAACGTGACGGAATATCTTGAATATCTCGGCACGCTGGGCGTCACGGAAAAAGACTTCCCCGCCGTGCAGCCGGCCAAACAGTCCGAAATCTGGAAGCGCATGTCTCCGGGCGACGGCGCGAAAAAGCTGACGGAAGTGATCGAGACCTGCAAGAAGGACGTGCCGAACTTCAACATGGAGGGTGGTAGCTGGACGAACAACCTTTCCTGGGTGAAGGGCTATGACGACGTTCTGAAGCCCATGGAAAAGCTGAGCGAACACTTCAACCGCGTCGTCCTCGCGCCGGGCAATCCGACGACCGAGGACCGTTACCGGAAGGCGCTGTTTTACCTCCTGCTGGCGGAAACCAGCTGCTTCCGCTACTGGGGGCAGGGCATCTGGACCGATTACGCGAAGGAGCTGTGCCGGCGTGGAGAAGAAGCCTTGAACAAGGACTATCCGGAGAAAAAAAACGGAGGAAATCCCCCGAAGCCGCCCTCCGTTTGAAGGTAACCAACAAAATATTGACATAATACAAAAATACTGATACCTTCTCCCGGTTTTTATACCCGCAAGGAGGGGGCCGTATCATGTATAAGACCGATGCATTCTGGCTTGTGCCGGAAGAAGGGCGCAGCGCCTTTAGAAAAGGCGTGCGGACAGGTGTGGTGGCGACCGCAGGGGTCGTCGGCGCGCTGGCTTTGGCGCCCGTCTTTCTGACGACCGTGCCTGCCTTTGGATTATATTATTTGGGCACTTTTGCAGCCACCGTTCTAGTGGGAGCATCATATGATTCCAGCAATACGCTGAGCAGCGTTGAAGTGCCTCTCGGAGCTGCCGTGGCGAAGAAACCGGCATTGATGGGCGCGGCAAAAGGAACCCTCTACAGAAAAGGCCTTGCCAGAGGCATTCTGAGAACCATGAAGGGACTTGGCATCAATGCACTTATAGCGCCGGTCGCGCCTCTGCTTCTCCCCGTAAGCTATATGATCGATAAAGGCACAAACGGCAGGAAATGGTTTTCCTGGAAACCGTCGCGTAGTCCGCAAGCGACAAAAGAGCAAGAAACGGAAGTGCGTCGCGCCTTTTTGCAAGATACGTCGCCTGTCGCAAAAGAATTTCAAAAGCGCAGCCTGACCAAGGATTTCAAGTCGGCTCTGCAGGCTTTGCCGGCGCCTGACACCAAACAGGGCTCGAAACCGGTTCAGAATTTCAAACGCCGTCCTTGAAGTCCGGATCTGACCGGCCATAACGCATTGCGCCGCCGCATCTCTGTCGGCATTTGCAGACGCAGCATCTCGTTTCCTTTGGGAAAGGAGAGGTTGAAATCGGCGTGAATATTAAATATATAATAAAACCCAGAGATTATTCTGACTAAATCTATCTTGGAGGACATAGTATGGCCAAACGCGCAGCGGTGAAAAAGAAAGTTAAGGTTCCTAAGGGCATCCACGGCAAGATCACGGGGCCCATCGTCATGATCGGCTTCGGCTCGATCGGGCGCGGCACGCTTCCCTTGCTCGAACGCCACTTCAAATTCGACCGCAAGCGCTTCGTCGTGATCGACCCCGACGACAGCCACCGCGCGCTGCTCGACAAGCGCGGCATACGCTTCATCAAGGCGGGACTAACGCCGAAGAACTACAAAAAGATCCTCGAGCCTTTGCTGACGGCGGGCGGCGGGCAGGGGTTCTGCGTCAATCTTTCCGTCGACGTCTCCTCGCTTGATGTCATGAAGCTGTGCCGCCGTCTGGGCGCTTTTTATATCGACACGGTGAACGAGCCGTGGGTCGGATTTTATTTCAATAAAAAGCTCAGTCCGGCGGACCGCACGAATTACGCGCTGCGCGAAAGGCTGCTGGAGGAGCGCAGGCGCAGCCCGGGCGGGATCACAGCCGTTTCCTGCTGCGGCGCCAATCCCGGCATGGTGTCGTGGTTCGTCAAGCAGGCTTTGCTTGACCTCGCGCGCGGCCTTAAGCTCAAGCATACCGTGCCGAAGACCCGCGAGGCCTGGGCGAAGCTCATGCGGAAATGCGGCGTCAAGGGCATCCATATCGCCGAGCGCGACACCCAGCGCTCCAAGCATCCGAAGCCGCTGGGCGTATTCGTCAATACCTGGTCGGTCGATGGTTTCGTCTCGGAAGGCGTGCAGCCGGCCGAGCTCGGCTGGGGCACGCACGAGAAGAAGCTGCCTCCCAAGGGCGTCCGGCACAAGGACGGTTGCAAGGCGGCGATCTTCCTGATGCAGCCGGGCGCCAATACGCGCGTGCTCAGCTGGTGCCCGACGCCGGGGGCGCAATACGGCAGACTGGTCACCCACAACGAAGCCATTTCGATCGCCGACTATTTCACCGTTGGCAAGGGGGCCAAGCCCGCCTACCGCCCGACGTGCCATTACTCCTATCGCCCCTCCAACGACGCTGTGCTCTCGCTCGAGGAGATGTTCGGCAAAGGCGGCAAGGTGCAGGCGAAGCATCACATTCTCGAGGAGAACGAGATCGTCGACGGCATCGACGAGCTGGGCGTGCTGCTCTATGGTCATAAAAAAAACGCCTACTGGTACGGCTCGCAGCTTTCCATCGAGGAAACGCGCCTGCTCGCGCCTTATCAGAACGCGACGGGCCTGCAGGTCACGTCCGCCGTGCTGGCCGGCATGGTCTGGGCGCTCGAGAATCCGGAGGCCGGTATCGTCGAGGCCGACGAGATGGACTTCCAGCGCTGCCTCGAGATCCAGATGCCTTACCTCGGGCCCGTGACAGGCTGTTATACCGACTGGACCCCGCTTAAAAGCCGTGAAGGGTTCTTCCCCGAGGAGCTCGATCACAAGGATCCCTGGCAGTTTGGAAATATTCTTTTCAAAACCTAGGCCGAATCGTCCTATCCCTTGAACGGCGTTTCAGGCAGGCCGGCAACGTCCATGTCAACGGCGAATATTCTTCCCGATAACGGCGCTTCTTCCAGCTGCTCTTTGTCAAGCCCAATGGCTGCGGTGGTGATAAACAGCGTTTTCAGCTGCGGGCCGCCGAAAGCGCAGCTTGACACTTGCGGCACGGGGAGGTCTGTGCGGCCGTCCTGCTTGCCGTCGGGCGTGAAGATCTCGATGCCCCAGCCGGGCCACTGCGCGGAAAAAACGCGTCCCTGACTGTCGACGCAAAGCCCGTCCGGACGGCTTTTCCCCGTAAACTCCGCAAAAACGGTTCTGTCTCCGGCCTGACCCGTGTCTATGTCATAGGCATATCTCCATATCACGCGACCAATCGTATCCGCATAATACATAGTCTTGTTATCGGGACTCCAGCCGAGGCCGTTGGAGATGCAAACGTTTTTTTCCCGCTCGTAGAGCCCCGTTTTATCGTAACGGTATAGCGCGCCGAATGGCTTGGCATGTTCGCGCTCGTTCATCGTTCCCGCCCAAAGCCTGCCGCGGCGGTCGCATTTGCCGTCGTTGAAGCGGTTGTGGGCATGTTCCTGGAGCCTTACAAGGTTTTCAGCGGCACCTGTGCTGAAATCGAGGCGATAAATGCCGTCTTCCAGACCGGCGACGAGCTTGCCGTTTTCATCAGGCACGGCGAAGCCCACCATGGCGGGGGTGTTGCAGGTTTCATGCCGGTCTCCATTCACATCGCAGCGGTGGATGACCTTGCCGCTGATATCGACCCAGTACAATCTGTTCTCGCTGTCGTGCCAATACGGACCTTCCCCGAGGCCGGCGGCGGGTAATTGGTCATGAAGAAGACGAGCCTGCATTTCACTCACCCTTTAATATATTTCAACATTATCGGCACATCATTTGGTACCGCATCTCGAGTGATATGATAGATTTATAAGATACTGAAAACAATGGCTTTTTAATCAAGGTTTCCTCATCGTGCGTCAGGCGCTATGATACTGCTGCACAAAACACAGATACGAAGATGATTAACAGCTTTCAATAAGCTGGCGCCGTGAACGGACCATGCGATCAAAAAGGGGCAATATGCCGGACACTGAAGAGAACCCGTTTTTGAAACCGTCGTCTTTGCCGCATGAGGCGGTCATGTTTTCCGACATAGAGGCGGAGCATTTTCTGCCTGCGGTCCGGCGGGGCATCGCGGAGGCGGTCAAAAACATCGAAGCCATCAAGAACAATCCGGACGCCCCGATGTTTGAAAATACGATCGCGGCGCTGGAGTTTTCGCAGGACGATTTAACCCGCGTGACGAATGTTTTAAGGATCATGTCCGGCGTTTGCCACAGCAATGAACTTGAAACCGCCGGATTGACGGTCGAAGAGGAAATGTCTTCGCATGAAAACGCCGTCATGACCGATCAGGCGCTTTTTCGGCGCGTCAAGGCCGTTTATGACGCGCGCGACAAGCTTTCCCTCGACCGCGAACAGAAAACGCTGTTGTGCGATACCTATATGAAATTCGTCGATGCTGGCGCGCTGCTCGATGCCGTTTCGCAAGCCGACCTGCACGGGACCGACAAGGATATCGCAGCGCTCATGGCCGTCTTTCAAAATAATGTGACAAAATCTCTGGGCGAATATAAAAAGGTCATCGACGACGAGAAATATCTGGCGGGCGTGCCCGACCGCGCAAAGGATGTTTACAAGGCCGCCGCGGAAAAAGAAAACCTGCAGGGGAAATGGCTGATTACGCTCAGCCCGCCTCCGCACGATATTTTTGCCCACTGCGAGAACCGCGCGCTGCGCAAGGAACTCTACGAGGCGTTTTATACCGTGGCGTCCAAGGGACAGTACGATAACAGGAAGGTTCTGCTGGACCTCGCGCGGCTGCGGCACCACCGCGCGCAGCTTTTAGGGTACGACAACTATGCCGAGGCGGCCTTCGCGCAGAAAAACAGGATGGTGAAAGATCCCGCCGCCGCCATGAAGTTTTTAAAGGAGACGGAGCGCGTCTATAAAGCCGTCGCCGAGGAAAACCTGCAGCAGGTTCGGGCGCTCGCCAAAAAGCAGGACGGACTGACGGCGGTGGAAGCATGGGATATGGCGTATTACAACCGCCAACTGCAGGAGCAGTTGTTTAACGCCGACATGTAGGAGCTACGCCCGTATTTTGAAATAAACGGGGTCGTCGCGGGGATGCACGCGCATATCGAAAAGCTCTTCGACATCCGGATAAAAGATGCGGGGCAAAAATATCCCGTCTACCATCCCGACGTGAAGGTTTATGAAGTCTCGGACAAGACGGACGGCCATGTCATCGGCCTTTTATACGCCGATTATTACGCGCGGCCCGGCGAAAAAAACATCGGCGCATGGACGGATTATTTCCGAGAGAACGGCACGGCGGCGGGGATAAAGAGATACCCGCTCGCCATCAATTCCTACGATTTCGCGAAACCGGCGGCGGGCCAGCCGTTGCTTTTGTCGCCCGAGGAGGTCAAGACGCTTTTCCATGAATTCGGCCATGCGCTTCATACCTTGCTGTCAAAGGCGAAATATCCGTCTGTGGCCGGCCTCAACTGCGCGATCGATTTTCTCGAGCTGCCTTCCCAATTGCAGCAAAACTGGATGCTGCAGGAAGACGTTCTGGCGACGTTCGCCAAACATCACCAGACAGGCCAGCCGCTCGCGCCGGAAAAGATTAAAAAAATCATCGATATGGACAAGTTCAACGCGCCGCAGTACGGCCTGTACATGACTTTCTGGGCGATGCTGGACATGAAATGGAGCACGACGGATCCGCAGGACATCAAAAGCGTCGAAGCGCTGGAAGACGAGGTTTTTGCGGAAAGTTCGCTGTTCCCGCGCGGCGCCCTTTGCACATCGACCAGTTTTGACCATCTTCTGGGCTATGCCGCGGGCTTTTACGGCTATAAATGGGCCGAGACGCTGGAAGCCGATATTTTTGAAGAGTTTCGCGACAAAGGCATCTATGACTCCGCCACCGCCAAGCGCGTGCGTGAAAAGGTTTATGAAGAAGGCGGCGTGACGGATGCGGAGGACCTTATCGCCGCGGTGCGTGGCCGGAAGCCGGATGCGGACGCCATGTTCAAACGGGAAGGGCTTGCGCCCGAGAAAACGCGGAAAAAAGACCTGCCGTGCGGGCCGGATAAAAAGCGGCAGCCATGAGAAGCAGCGCGATGCCGGAAGATTCTTTCGTATCGGACGAGCGCAAACCTGTCAGTGCCCTGTATCGGGCGTTCGACGCGCTGGCGGGCGAGGGGTGGATCAAAGAAGAAATCGCGGTCTCGATGCGGGGAACGCGTGCCGGCGCGCTGGAACTGCCCATTCCGGCCTTCAGGACGCAAAAGAAAGGCGACGCCGTCTGGATTATTGCCGGCATTCATGGCGAGGAACCGGGGCGGGGCCCAACGCCGTCGCCGCAGCCGTGGACGACATCAGGGAACTGGCAAAGGACCATGCCATTGTTGTGCTGCCTTTGTGCAATCCGCTTGGCTATGCCACCAACTGGAGATATCTCAATATGCAGACGTGGACGGAGGGGCAGGAGTCGCACAGCGTCGGCGATTCCGACCATGTTCTGCCTGACGGGAACAATCCCGATAGACCGCGCACCGCGCCATCGCCGCCAAAGTCGTCGCGACCCTCCCCGCCAGCGGGATTCCCGTTAAAAAGAACGGCAAGACAAGATTTCACGAGGACGTTAAGGGCGGCATTGTCCGGCCGACAAAAGACGGCTCGATAGACGAACTGCTGTCATCCCGTGTCGTTATCGTGGGTGGAAAAACCGTCGCGGAGCCGCATGCGGGCAGCGTCCTTGTGGTCGAAACGCCCGCCGGCGTCCTGCCGCTGGAAAAAAGAAAGGCCGCGCATCTGGCGATTTTGAAAGAATTGAAAGGATTTTTGTAATCATGCTTCCCGCAAACGTACATAGCCCCGCGTTCTTCCATAAACGCCTGCGGAGGGCTTTAAAAAGACTGGGCGCGTCGCGCGCTTACGACATTTCCTCTTTCGGCAAGATCGGCGCGTTCGATCTTTATTATTTCTGCAAGCCGGAAAAGATCGATCCGGACAAAAAGAACATTCTCATCGCCGGCGGCTTTCACGGCGACGAGCCGGCGGGCAGCTGGGGGATCGTACGCTTTCTCGAAACGGCGAACGACGCGGACCTGAACGGGGCCAACCTGTGCTTTCTTCCGCTTGTCAACCCGACGGGTTTTGCAAGCAACCGGCGCGAAAACGACTGGCACGAGGACCCAAATCAGGGCTTCGGCACGGACGGAAAAACGCCCTCGCACGAAGGCCTGTTGCTGCTCGCTCATCTGGATGAGCTCCTGAAGGCGGCATCGGACGGCTTTTTATCGCTGCACGAGGACCCTGAAGTGCAAAAAGGATATGTGTGGACCAACGAGCCCGCGGAAAAGGCGCCGACCGCCTTCACGACGGGGTTGCGCGACGTTGTTTCTCGGCATTTTGAAATCTTCAGCGGCGATATGCCGCATCGGGGCGGCTCGTTCGAGATAAAAGACGGGATCGGCTTCAATTGCGTCGACAATTCGTTCGAGAGCCTGTTGATTAAAAACGGCGTGCCGCGCGCCGCCGCGACGGAATCCCCCGCCGATTCCGCCGTGCCCGTCAAGGAGAGAATCCGCTGCAATAAAGACCTTATTCGCGCTTTTATCGCCACACCTTCAATGAACCGTGGTAAAATCTGCTAATGTAGGAATTAGCAAGATGAAAATTATCAGCTATAGCGACATACATCTGGAATTTCCCAAAGGCCTTGCCGTGCCGGAGGGGGCGGATGCCGATCTTATGATCCTGTCGGGAGATGTCGTCAACATGCGCAAGCCCGATCCTCTTGCGCATTTTTTGGAGGCGTGGCAAAAACCGGTTCTCTTCGTGCCCGGCAACCATGAATATTACACCGAAAGGCCGATGGGAACCGAGAATGATCTGTTCAGGAAATGGCTGGGAGACCATCTGCCGAACGTTACGCTGCTTGTTGATGAAGCTGTCAGCTTTCAATGCGTCAATTTCTTTGGCGGCACAATGTGGACGGATTATGCCGGAGGCGATGAAACGGCCATGTCCGAGGCGCAAAAATGTATGCCGGATTACGAGCTGATCAGGACAAACGACAACCGGCGCCTCACGCCGGAAGACACCATCAAGCTGCACGATATTTTCAAAGAAAGACTGATTGCATGGCTTGAAGCCGATTTAAAGGGGCCGCGCGTCGTCATTACGCATCACGCGCCCGTTCGGCATCCCGACTCCATATATGCGGGAAGCGTCATGACGCCGGCCTTTAATTCACTGGATATGACGGAGGTTATCGGCAAATACCAGCCGGACTTCTGGTTCTACGGCCATACGCATGAATGTGACCGTCAAAACGTCGGCAGGACGCAAATCATTTCCAACCAACTGGGATATGAAGGGCGGAACGGTTATTACGAGTGTACGGGCAAGTTTTCTGCGGAAGGCCTGCCTGTTTTAATCGCGCAAGAAACCGGGCAATCTGGCGGAAGCAAATAGTATCATAATTGCCGACTATTGAAGAAAATTTCTTGCCTGTTGTCCTGTCGGGTTGTGTTATAAAATTTATAGCCTTGTTTCACTTGTTATTTATGGCGTGCCGCAATGAAGAAAAGTACCCGCAACGATAATGATTTGGATAATAGCGCCATTAAAACCGGTCAGTATCTTGTCTATTTTGCCGCGGAACGCACACTGATGGCGTGGATCCGCGCGGCCCTCGGGTTGATGGCGCTCGGGTTTGTCATTGACCGCTTGGACTTGTGGTGCGCACCATGGCGCCACATATCGGCAAGGGCGCCGGATATTCTGTGTTTTCTTTTCTGGCGGGCGCGGGCTTGATCTTCATCGGCGCTCTGATGGCACTGGTGGCTACGGTGCGATACGCGCATTTTGCATGGCGCTACCATCAGACAGGGGACACGGAGCCGGGTTACGGGCTCGGGTCGGCAATATTCTTCACGGCGGGCGTTTTCCTTGCCGGAGCCCTTATCTCGGGCTATCTGATGCTGGTAGCGCCTTAACGCGCAGTAGAACGGGAATAAATACGGCGCGCCGGTTTTTCATTCATGCAAGCCAAAGATGGTGCCCGAGGTCGGGCTCGAACCGACACATCTTTCAGTGCCGCATTTTGAGTGAACGTGTAAAATAATTAACCCCTTGTAAATAATAAGTTATTTTTATATCCTGTTTTCACCGTGCAAGAGATTGCGTAAGTTTTTTTGGTAGTAGAAAATCAAAAAGCAAGTCAGGCTATAAGCTGTATTAGCCAAATTGTAAAATCCAAGGCTTCCAAGGGAGAAGATCATGTCTGAAATTTGCGCAGGGGCATTCAATCCTGATCTTCATAAGCGTCAGGCTGTCTGATGAAAGGCGTTGCCATTATCGGCGGCGGCCCGGCCGGACTGATGGCGGCGGAAATCATCGCCACGGCAGGCGTTCCGGTTACTCTTTACGAACGCAAGCCGACGCCGGGACGCAAGTTCTTGATGGCGGGTCGCGGCGGATTGAACCTGACGCATAGCGAGGATATGCCGGATTTCATGCGCCGCTATGGCAGCTCTGCCGCGACCCTTTCCCCCATCATCGCCGAATTTTCACCGCTTATGCTACGCGCCTGGTGCGAAGGGCTTGGGGAGCCTACTTTTGTCGGCACCAGCGGGCGGGTTTTCCCGCAAAGCTTCAAGGCATCCCCTTTGTTGCGTGCATGGCGTTCGCGGCTCGACAGCCTTGGCGTCGGATTTTTACTCCGGCATGACTGGCAGGGATGGGACGATGACGGAGCTCTCGTATTTTTATCTCCCGCCGGACAAATAAAAGCAAAGACTGCGGCAGCCGTATTGGCGCTCGGCGGCGCGTCGTGGCCGAAGCTGGGCGCGGACGGAAGCTGGACAAAGATTATGGCGCGGCAAAATATTCCCGTGACGCCATTGTTGCCCGCGAATTGCGGCTTTGCCGTGGAATGGTCGGACGTCTTTCGCAACAAGTTTGCCGGCAGTCCCATAAAGCCCGTTACTTTGTCTTTTGCCGATGTCGCAGTGAAAGGGGAGGTGATGATCACGGAAAAAGGACTGGAAGGCGGTGCCGTCTATGCCCTATCGGCTCTTCTCAGGGATGAAATCATGCGCAAAGGCAGCGTGACTTTTACGCTTGATCTCAAGCCCGATCTTACGGCGGCAGCGCTTCTCGCGCGGCTGCAGGCGCCGCGTGCCGCAAAGTCTTTTTTCAATTTCCTGCGGGAGAAAAGCGGTCTGTCGCCGGCGGCGGTCGGATTGTTGCAGGAAAACAGAAGCGCGCACGATTATACGCCGGAGGCTTTAACAGCTCTGATCAAGGCGTTTCCCGTGCGCAGCACTGCGCCGTTTTCTATCGACCGTGCCATTTCGACGGCGGGCGGTATCCCGTTTACGTCGCTGGACGACCATCTGATGCTGAAAGATAAACCGGGCGTTTTCGTGGCCGGAGAAATGCTCGATTGGGAAGCGCCGACAGGGGGCTATCTTCTCCAGGGAACCTTTAGCACCGCGGTGCGTGCGGCACGCGGCACGTTGGCATGGTTGACAGATTAAAAAAGAGGGATGGTGCCCAGGTCGGACTCGAACCAACACACCTTTCGGTACCGCATTTAGAGCTGGCCTCGGAAATCTGAACAGAGGGATAAGTGGAATTTCTGCCTGACAGCGGCGAGAATAGAGCCGCAAGACAGGAGAGAGTATGACAAAGAGACCGCGCCGGAACCACACACCGGCATTGACCTGCCCTCTGAAATTTAGTCCAAAAGTAGGTAGAGTCTGCTATACATAACAGCCCTTAAAGGACAGGGCAGAAAGAGCCGACGATGAAGAAACGATTTACTGAAGAACAGATCA
>JAJZTA010000011.1 GCA_021849295.1 Pseudomonadota bacterium
GCGCGCCCATGTTCTCGAAGTTGTCCTCGAGCTCGATTTCCTTGGCGACGGTGACGCCGTCCTTGGTGATGCGCGGCGCGCCGAAGCTCTTGGAGATCACGACGTTGCGGCCCTTGGGACCGAGCGTGACCTTGACCGCGTTGGCGAGGATATCGACACCCTTGAGCATTTTCTGGCGGGCGTCGGCGGAGAATTTTACGTCTTTGGCTGACATGTTTCAGTTTCCTTTCAATTTCAATTTGTGTTCTGGAGGGCACCACGGTTGTGCCGAAGGCACAGAGCGGCGCCCCGCCGTGTTTTTCTGTTATTAAGCGGCTTTAGCCTTTTTTTTGCCCTCGACGATGCCGAGGATGTCGGATTCCTTGACGATCAGCAGCTCTTCGCCGTCGATCTTCACTTCGGTGCCCGACCATTTCGAGAAGAGCACATGGTCGCCGACCGAAACGGCCAGCGGCTGGAGCTTGCCGCTTTCGTCGCGGACGCCCGTGCCGACGGCGAGGATTTCGGCCTCGGCGGGTTTTTCCTTGGCGGTGTCGGGGATGATGATGCCGCCGGCGGTTTTTGCTTCGCTTTCAAGGCGACGCAGCAGCACGCGGTCATGGAGGGGTTTGAATTTCATGGTTTGTTTCTCCTTCTATATAAAAGTTAGACAGGTTGCGGCGGCAGAATCAGGGAATTAGCACTCTCCCGCCTTAAGTGCTATTTTGTACGCCCGCCGTGAATATTTTTCAATAGAATTCAAACAGTTCTGCTGAAATTGGCACTCGCGGCAAAAGAGTGCTAAAAGATTGATTTCCAAGTTTTTTACACGTTTTGCGCAATATATGATTAAATAAAGGTAGGGGATTGTTACGAAGTGAAACATATCCCGCCAGATTCATATTAGGGGTTTTAAGAATATGGCAAATTTGATACTGCAACTGCAGGACTACCGCTTGACGACTGCCGAGATCCTTTATCACATGCCCGATCACCCGACACTGCTGCAGACCTTTTTGTGGCAGGAATACGACCGCGCGCCGGAATTCCCCGAGTTGCTGCGGTTTCTCAAGTTCTGGACGCGAGAGATCGACGGCAAGCTGCACTCGGTGCGCGTGGGCAGCAAAAAGCTGATCACGCCGGAAGATATCTCCTACTGCCAGACGGAATATCTGATCAACTGATTTTAAAACAGCTTGTCGAGCGTGTTGGTCTTCTGCCGGATCGTCGGCGTCATGTCGGCATTGATCGGCTTGCCTTCGGCTTCCACCTTTTTGATGCGCGCGGCCTCGGCTTCCGGATCGATGACGGCCTCGGGAATGTCTTTCGGCGTGGGCTTCGTATCCTGCCAGAAAATCAGCTTGTCGGCGACCGGCTGGTTCTTGAGCGCGATATAGCCGTTGTCCTGATCGATGATCTGGCGGATATCGGGGTTGGCATTGGGAACGCCGAGCTTGTCCATGAACGCCGTCGCGGCGGGGTCGGCCTTCTTTTGCGCCGCGGACGCGTTGCCCGACGACATATTTTCGCCCATCAACTCGTCCTTCACCTGCGCGGAAGTGTTGGCGGTCGACTGGGCCGCTGCGGCGCCCGCGCTCTCCGGCGGACGCAACGCGTAATCCGGCGGCAACGTCAGCGGCGCGCGCGTCACCACGTCGAACGCGTTGGGTGAATTGCGGCCAACGCCCATTTCCTGCTTGACGCCGGAACAGGCGGAAAGCGCCAGCATGCCGAGCAGCAGAACGCCTGCTGTCATCAGGTTTTTTTTGACTTCGTTTCTTTTCATGTTGTTCCCTCCGTGCCGCGGCCCCCGAACAGGGAGTCCAGCATCAAAATTCCCGCACCGATGACGATGCAACTGTCGGCGACGTTAAAAGCCGGCCAGTGATGATGGCCGGCATGAAAATCGAGAAAGTCAACCACGGCATCAAAGCGTATGCGGTCTATCACGTTGCCGAGCGCGCCACCGATCATCAGACTGACGGCCACGGCAACACCAGCCCGCTTGGCGAGCGCGAGCCACATCAGCAAAAAGGCGGAAACCAGCAGCGCAAGGCCGATCCAGACCAGCGCCATCTTCTCCGTATGGCTGTTGAACATGCCGAAGCTGATGCCCTGATTCCAGACCATGACGATATTCAGGAAAGGCGCCACCGTCAGATGCTTGAAATGCGGGCGCAGCATGACAAAAATCCCGATCTTCTTCACAGTGACGAGCCACTTGCCGAATTTCATCGCCGCAACGCCGTGGGGCCGAAGAACTTTATTCAAAATCAGCCACTTGGTATACTGGTCGACGGCGATGACCCCCAGAACCAGCATCATTCCGGGTAAAAAATATGTTCCCCTGCGGGACGGGACGGCCATGATTTTTCCTTTTACTGCTCGTTCAGGGATTTCAGCACAGCCTTGGCGCTGATGCAATCCTCTTTCATTTGTTTGACCAGCGCGTCGATGCCGTCAAACCGCGCTTCGGCGCGCAAATGCCGCACGGGGCGCACGCGCACCGTTTTTCCATAGATTTCATCCGTAAAGTCGAAAATGAAGGTTTCGAAGAGCGCCGCTGGCGCTTCGAACATCGGGCGGATGCCGAAACTCGCGGCACCGTCGCGCCACCGCTCTTCCCCTTCGATCAGCGCCTGCACGGCATAAATGCCGTAAGGGATCTGCACGTAATCCGGAACGCGCTGATTGATGGTCGGAAAGCCGAGCGTGCGCCCGCGCTTGTCGCCATGTTCGACAGCCGCTTCGATCTGCCACGGCCAGCCAAGCATCTCCTCGGCCAGCTCGAACTTCGCCTCTTTCAAAAAGCCGCGCACGGCGGAGGACGAATAAACCTGATGTTGCGGCGAGAGAACCGGAGCGACCGCCGTAAAACCGAAAGCATCACTGGCGGCGAGCGTCTCAGTGTTGCCGGAGCGCGCCTTGCCGAACATGAAATTCTCGCCCGTCACGACGTGTTTTGCACGCAAATCCCGCGCCAGTATGTCGTCGATGAACGCGGCGGCCGCCATGTCCGCCAGGGCGCGGTCGAACGTCAGCTCGAAAATATGCTCCACGCCGGCCTCGAACAGCAGCCTTTGCTTCATCGGCGGCAGGGTCAGACGGAACGGAGGCGCGTCGGGCTGGAAGAATCGCCGCGGATGCGGCTCGAAGGTGACGACGCCGAGCGGCGCGTTCTTTTCCTTCGCGATTTTGGCGGCTTCGGCGATCAGCGCAAGGTGCCCCTTGTGCACGCCGTCGAAATTGCCGAGCGCCAGCACACAACCTTGCGCCGCGGACGGAATATTCTTGCTGTCACGATAAACTGTCGCCATGCAGAGCGGTTTTAAATCAGGCGGCGATGCGCGTGAGGCTTAAATTCTCCCACACTTCGCACAGCGCGTCGACCAGAGCGTTCATGTCTTCGTCGGTATGGAACGGCGACGGCGTGAGACGCAGGCGCTCGGTGCCGCGCGGCACCGTCGGATAGTTGATCGGCTGCACGTAGATATTGTGATAGAGCATCAAGTCGTCGGACGCGGCCTTGCACAAACGCGCGTCGCCGACCAGCAGCGGCACGATGTGGCTCACCGACGGCATGACCGGCAAACCGTTGTCCGCCAGCAGCTTTTTCAGCGTCGCGGCGCGCTCCTGATGCTGTTCGCGCTCGACCTGCGAGGTCTTGAGGTGGCGCACGGAAGCAACCGCGCCTGCCAGCAGCCCCGGCGGCAGCGACGTGGTGAAGATAAAGCCCGAGGCGTAGGAACGCACGACGTCGATGATCGCCTTGCTGCTGGCGATATAGCCACCCATGCAGCCGAACGCCTTGCCGAGCGTGCCTTCGATCACGTCGACGCGGTGCATCTGACCGTCGCGCTCGGCGACGCCCGCGCCGCGCGGGCCGTACATGCCGACCGCGTGCACTTCGTCGAGATAGGTGAGCGCGCCGTATTCCTCGGCGAGATCGCAGATTTCCTTGATCGGCGCGATGTCGCCGTCCATCGAGTAGACGGATTCAAAGGCGATGATCTTCGGGCGGCAGCGCTCGACGGCGTTGAGCAGCGACTCGAGATGTTCGAGATCGTTATGGCGGAAGATGTATTTCTCGCAGCCCGACCCGCGGATGCCCGCGATCATCGAGGCGTGATTTTTCTCGTCGGAAAAGACGACGCAGTCCGGCAGCAGCTTCGCCAGCGTGCTCAAAGAAGCTTCGTTGGAAATGTACCCCGAAGTGAAAACCAGCGCTTCCGGCTTGCCGTGCAGATCGGCGAGTTCCTTCTCCAGCTCGACGTGATAGCGCGTCGTGCCCGAGATGTTGCGCGTGCCGCCCGCGCCCGTGCCGGAAGCCTGCACGGCGTCGCAGGTCGCCTTGATCACGTCGGGATGCTGGCCCATGCCGAGATAGTCGTTGCTGCACCAAATGGTGATCTCGCGAGCATGGCCGGCGGCGTCGCGAAAGGTCGCCTTGGGAAAACGGCCGACATGGCGCTCGAGATCGGCAAAGACGCGGTAGCGACCTTCCTTGTGCAGGTCGGAGAGGCGCTTTTCGAAGAACGTCTCGTAAAAGCTCATGGCGGTGTTTTTACCGGCCTTTTTCATGATGTTTTTTCTGGGCTTTTTTTGGCTGAAATCGGCCTTTTGGGTAATGGAGCGCATCGTTTACCACCTGGGATTGTGTATAATTGTCGTGCGGAAGGCACATGGTTTCTTACGGCTTTATGTTTACGCCTCATCGGCGTGGATAGCAATATAAGAGCAAAATTAAAATTTTAACATAAAAAATATAAGCGGGTTTTGGTCCGCATTCTCCCGCCCTATCTGCGGTATGGCCTTTTACGCCGACTGCCTTTAAGCTTATGATATATTTCAGGGGGTTTTGCAGCGCATGATCATTGTTTTCGGGTCTTTGAACATCAACACGGTCATGCCGGTGGAGCATTTTCCCAAGCCGGGCGAGACCGTCGCCTGCACCTCCGACTACCTAAGCCACCCCGGCGGCAAGGGCGCCAATCAGGCCGTCGCCGCCGCGCGCGCGGGCGCGAAGGTGGCGGTGGTCGGCAAGATCGGCGACGATTCCTTCGGCCGGCGTTGTGTCAACAACCTCAAGAACCAGAGCATCTGGGCGTCGGGCATCGGCATGTCGGAGAGGCCGACCGGCCACTCGACCGTCGCCGTCGACGCGAGCGGCACGAACATGTCGATTGTCGCGCCCGGCGCGAACCTCGAGGCCACGGCGGATCAGGTGCCGGACGAAATCCTGATTCCGCGCAACATCCTCCTCACGCAGCTTGAAGTACCGCCGCAGGAAACCTTCTCGGTGCTCGCCCGCGCGCGCAAGCTCAAGACACCGACGATCCTCGACGCCTCGCCCGCCACCAAAATGACGAAAGAAGGACTCGCCAACGTCGATTATCTGATCGTCAACGAAATCGAGGCGCATCAACTTGCACATAAGCTCAACATCACCGAGACGGACCCGCGCCTCATCGCCAAGGCCATCACCCACATGGGCGGCCCGCACATGGCCTGCATCATCACGCTGGAATCGAAAGGCTCGGTCGCGGTCAAGGACGACAACATCTATGTCGTGCGCACGCTGCCCGTCGACGCGGTGGACACCACCGGCGCGGGCGACACCTTCTGCGGCATTTTCGCGGCGCGGCTGCAGCTCGGGCACGACTGGCTCAAAGCCATGCACTATGCGGGCGTCGGCGCCGCGCTGTCCTGCCTCGCGCTCGGCGCGCAGGAAAGCATGCCCTTTATAGAAGACATCGAAGAACATATCCACCAAGTCGAGCCGCCGCGCAGGCTGTCCGCTTAGGCGTTTTTGGATTTCACCCACACCTGGTTCATATGCGTGGCCTTTTCGAGCGCGTAGCCCTTGTCTTTGAGCAGCGCGGGCAGATCGACCTTCCACGCCGCGGGCGAATTTTCGAGGATGATGAGTTTGGGATGCATCTCTTCGGGCGCATCGGCGAAGAACGGCGCAAGCGCCTTGTCTTCCGCGCCCTCGATGTCGATTTTGAGCGCGTCGATTTTTTCCAGCCCGTATCTTTCGGCCAGCGCCAAAAGCTTGTGGCATTCGACGGTGATTTTTTTGCCGCCGCGGTCCTCGACAAGGCTCGAACCGCCGAGGTTGCTGTCGTCGAGCGTCAGATCGAAGCTGCCCTCCGCGTCCGACACGCCGACGGGCGCGATCACGACGCGGTTTTCAAAGCCGTTGATCGCGACGTTGAATTTCAGGCGTTGCAGCACGACGGGGTTCGGCTCGACCGCCAGAACTTTTCCGCTGTCGCCGACGTGCGGCGCGGCGGCGAGCGTGTACAGCCCCGCGTTCGCGCCGATGTCGACGAACACGCCGCCGTCGAACAGCACCTGTTTCACCCTGGCCCGCTCGTAAGGATCGTAGAACTGCGGCATGAACAAAAACTTGCGCTCGGAAACATTGTCCTGCGTATAGAGGCGGTATTTCAGTCCTTCCACCGTCGCATCGACGATGGCGGGACCGTTCGACAGCACGGCCTTGCGCAGGATCAGCGCGGCGCGACGGCCGAGCCAGCCGGTTGGCAGGGACTGCGCCCAGCCGAGCAGCTGTTTGTCGCGTCCTTCCAGCGCGTAAGCGCCGAAAGGCTTTTCAACATCGTTAGCCATTTTTACCTCCAATGTGCAGGACGCTCTTGATCCAGCCGCCGAACCTCTGCCACAGCGACGGCGTGGCGGGCGGTTTGGGCAGCAGCATCCATGCGCGGCCCTTGCTGTCCATCAGGCCGGCGAGATCGGTCGCCTGTTTGCCCGCGCCCCAGAAGAAATCGCCGCGCACCGCGCCGATGATCGCGCCGCCGGTATCCTGCGCCACCATCAGGCGTTGCAGGTTGTCGCCGCCGGCGGGATTTTGCGCGTCGATCCAGATCGGAATGCCGTAGGGAATCAAGCGGTGGTCGACAGCAAGGCTGCGGCGCGGTACCAGCGGCACGCCCTCCGCGCCGAGCGGGCCGTCGAGCAGCCCTTTCGCGCCGCGCAGCTTGCGGAAGAAAATGTAAGACTGGTTGATGTCCATCACCTTCGCCGCCTGTTGCGGGTGGCTTTGCAGCCAGGCGCGGATCGACTGCATCGAGACGTTGCCTTTTTGCAAATAGCCCTTTTTGAGCATGGCGCGGCCGATCGCCACATAAGGCAGGCCGTTTTGCGCCGCGTAGCCGACGCGCAGAACCCTGCCTTTGGTCATGACGATGCGTCCCGAACCCTGTATGTGCAAAAAGAACGCGTCGACGGCATTGTTCACCCAGACGATGGTGCGGCTCTTGCCGCGCAGCGCGCCCTTGTCGATCGCCGTGCGGTCGTAATAGGGCACCAGCGATTTGTCTTTATTGACGCGGCCGACGATATGCTCGCCCCTGAACCT
Organism: Pseudomonadota bacterium; assembly: GCA_021849295.1. Classification (GTDB taxonomy): domain Bacteria; phylum Pseudomonadota; class Alphaproteobacteria; order Micavibrionales; family UBA2020; genus PALSA-926. The sequence goes on from JAJZTA010000011.1 coordinate 7,364, forward strand.
CGGACTGAACGCGCCGAGATCGACGGTGACGAGATTTTCCGGCCGGCCGTAAATCGGCACGATATATTTGCCGTGGCGGCGATAGGAGCCGTGCAGCGTCGGTTCGTAATAACCGGTGAAGAGGCCTTGCGTGCCCTGATTGCCCGACATGACGTAAGGCACGAAATGCGCTTCGAAAAATTTCCGCGCGGCAAGCGCATCTTTCGGCGGCGCGGCGGCAAGCTCCGTGCAGATGTCCTGCCACGCCTTGTAGGTTCCCTTTTTCCCGCCGACGTCGAACGCCGCGGCGGGCGCGGCCAGCATCATCTCCCTGCAAGAGCGCCGCAACGCGACGAGGGCCTTGCTCTGGTCGTCGCCCCGCCAGCCCGGCAGGTCGTTAAAGGTCGTCTTGTGCAGCCCGAGATGCTCGGCGGGCTTCAGCCACGCCGTCAGCGTCGCGCAGCCGGACAGAAGGCAACAGCCGGCCGCAAACACCATCAAAAAAGGGCGAAAGCGCATTATTTTTCCGTCGTCCGCGTCTCGATGAGAATCCAGTTGGGATCGTTCGACCGCGTGTCGCGCGTGAAGGTCCAGATGTCGGTGACTTCTACTTCCGCGGCGGCGGGATCGGTCAGCGAGGTCTGCGCGACGTGATATTCCACGGTGACGTAGGCCATCGTGCCGCCGAGGTGCGCCTCGGTGATGCGCGCAGACTTGATATTGCGCACGGCGGGCGCGCTTGCGGACGGCGCGGCGGATTCGCGCGCCGCGATGCCGCGGTCGAAGTCGGCGTAGAGTTTCGGACTCAAAAGCGGCTTCAGCGCAGCGCGGTCGCCCTTGGCGTAGGAATCCACGATCAGGCCGAAGGCATATTCCGCGCCCGCCATGAAATGCTCGGCATCGAAATTGCGGTCGACGGCGGCGATCTCCTCCAGCCCCGCCGTCACCTGCCCGTCGGCGTTGGCGGCGGCGTCGATCAGCTCCGCGCCGGCGGATTTCTTCGCGGGGATTTTCGTCAGCCCTTCCCCGATGGCATTGGCGCACACCGGCGCCGCGCGCGCCGCATCCGCCGTCTTGGCCTTTTGCTTGGCAAACGGATCGTTGGGTTGCTGCTGGCCGTCGAAGGGATTGGGGCGCTGATCCTCGTCGCCGTTACGCGTACCGAGCACGCTGTTCAGGCGGTAGATCAGGATGGCCGCAATCACGGCGAAAATCAGGATGTCGACAGACATGTCTAAACCTCCGGTTGCCGGGGAATTCCCCTCGGGCGGGCCGCTTGTCGCAAAACAGGCGCCCGCACCGTCAATAAGCGTTTATACGCCAGATTGCACCACGGGTTCAACAGTCCAAAATATCAGGACGCTTTCCGGATTACAGGCGGGTTTTTTGGCGGCGGCTTTGGCGATGGCGCGGCCGTTTGGCGCTGGGGAGGTTCACCTTTTAAAAAAGAGCCGTAGGCGCCCAGCGTCACGGTTTGTCCCTTTGTGAGACCCAGCTCTTTGATCGTATTGTCGTCGAGCAGGTCCTCCGGCTTGAACGACGTGCTTTGCCCCGACATATTGAAGGCGCACAGCAGGGTTTGCTTGTCGTTTTTGCGCAAATAGGCGAGCAGCGGGCCGCTCTCCCGCAGAATTGTCGCCTTTGAATTTTCAAGCGCGGGCTGTTGTTTGCGCCAGGCGATCAGGTCGCGCACGAAGTTCAGCATCGAATTCGGGTCTTTCTCCTGCAGGTCGACGGCCTTTTTCACGTGCGACGCGGGCACAGGCAGATAAGGATCGTTCGACGGAGAAAAGCCGGCGTTGGGCTTTGTACTGTCCCACGGCATCGGCGTGCGGCTGCCATCGCGAACAGCACCGAGGCCCTGCGTTTGCGCGGTCGGGTCTTTGAGTTTGTCGATTGGAATATCCTGCGGGATGCGCGCCTGATCGAGCGCCAGCTCCTCGCCCTGATAGAGGATGACGCTGCCCGGCAGGGTGAAAAAGAGTTTCATCATCATCTTCTGCGCGGCGAGCTGCTGCGCGGGCGGCACGCTCGCGGCGATGCGCGAGAAGGTGCGCGGAATATCGTGACAGCCAATGGAGAGGCAATGCCCTCCGTCGGGAAAAAATTTCTCGATGGTGCGGATGATTTCGGCGACGCCGTACGGCCCCGTTTGCGGACTAAGTTCATTCACGATCCAGGTATAGCTCATATCAAGCCCCTTTTTGGCGTCGGTATAGCGCGACGCGACCGGCAGCGGATTGCGGCCGCCCTCGACGCCGGCGGTCGCTTCGCCGATCGTCGTCTTCTTTTCGGGGTAGCTGTCCATCAGTTCGCGGATGCGGCCGATGAAGGCGACCGTCTCCGGCTGGATGATGCTGTGGTCGAAACGCTGCTGGTCCCACGCTTCGTTCACGTTCGGCCATGTGCCGTAGAGCCAGCTGTTGTCGCGCAGCTTCTCGTCGCAGGTGGCGAACGGCAGCGCGTCGATGCGGAATCCATCGACGCCCATGTCGAGCCAGAACTTCATCTCGTCGAGGACGGCATCCTGCACTTCCCTCTTGTTCAGGTTAAGCGCGGGCTGTGATTTGAGGAAGTGGTGCAGGTAATATTGCTTGCGGTCCTGATCGTACGTCCAGGCGGGGCCGCCGAACACCGACTTCCAGTTGTTGGGCGGCGCGTCCTGACCGTTCCATTCTTTGGGGTCGGCCCAGACGTAATAGTCTTTGTATTTGGGGTCGTTCTTTTGGCTCTTCTCGAACCATTCATGATCATTGGCGGTGTGGGCCACCACCCAGTCCGTATAAACGCGCAAACCCCGTGCGTGCGCCTCTTTCAACAGATCCTTGAAATCCTGCATCGTGCCGTAGCGCGGGTCGATCTGGCGGTAATCGGACACGGCGTAGCCGCCGTCGCCGTCCGGCCCCGGCGGAGAAAGGTACATCGGCGAGATCCAGATGGAATCGACGCCGAGGCTTTTGATGTAGTCAAGCTTCTGCGTAATCCCCGGAATATCACCGTGTCCATCCGCGTTGGCATCGTTGAAGCTTGACGGATAAACCTGGTAAATGACCTCGGAAGGATGAGCTTGATCTGACCCTTTGGCCGATTGATTCATCGGCGTATTCCTTTCTTTCTTTTTCGCTTCGTATTCTGAAATATTGTACCCACGTTTTTTAACAGAGCGCAATACACAAACGACTGAGTCGGGTGTATAACGACATAATGTTTCTTCTACCGCTCATTATATTTCTGCCGATCCTCGAAATTATCGGCTTTATCGTCATCGGCGGCCGTATCGGAGTCGGCTGGTCCTTTTTGTGGCTGATCGCCGATGTGGTCGTCGGATTTATGCTGCTCCGCAGCATAAACGAGCGGCCGCGCCGCGCGGCGCGCAATCCGAACAACGCGGAAGAAGCGGCGCTCGAAGACATGTTCGACGGCTTTTGCATTTTCGCGGGCGCGATGCTGCTGATCTTTCCCGGCTTCGTCAGCGATTTTTTCGCAGCGCCGCTTTTGATTCCGCCTGTGCGCCATTTATTATTCCTGTATCTCAAGCGCAGACACATCGGGGTGATGGACAATATAAATACGACGTCGCAAAGTTTCACTTATTGGTACAGCTCGGACGGCACAAGCGGCACCGGCAGCGGAACGCCGCACAAAGACGCAGGATCGCAAACCATCGAGGGGGAATACAGGAACGTCGGGGACGAGAAAAAATTGCAATAATGCCGCAATAAGCTTGGCAAGGCGGGCTTTTCTTGGCAGACTCGCCGCAACATAGAGAAGGATTGGACAAAATGGCCGACAAAAAAGACACCGAACAGAAACCCGCCGCGGAAAAACCCGCCGCACCCGCTGCCGGCGAGCAACAGCAAAACCTGCCCAGCCTGCAGATGATTGCGCAATATGTGAAAGACGCGTCATTCGAAAACCCGAATGCGCCGGAGAGCCTTGTTTCCGGCTGGCCCGCGCCGAATACGGAAGTGAAGATTTCCATCTCCAACAAGCACATCAAGGACAACGTCTTTGAATCCGAGGTCAACTTCAACGTCGAGGCGCGCCACGCCGAGGACAAATCCAAGGTCGCTTTCATCATCGACCTGCACTACGGCGCGATGGTCGCCCTCGCCAACATTCCGCAGGAAAACATCCATCCGATTTTGATGGTCGAGGTGCCCAAACTGCTCTTCCCCTTCATGCGCGAAATGATCGCCGAGATGACATCCAAGGGCGGCTACCCGCCGCTCTACCTCGCGCCGGTCAGCTTCGAGCAGATGTATGTCGAGCAGATGAAGCTGCTGAAGGAAAAGCAGGACGCGCAAAAAGCGGGAAACGCCTGATTTATAGCCGTTTTTCATTCCCCTCCTTGCGTTTTTATGGATTGTTAACGCAACTATGGGATATTTTACTCCAGATGGTCGCAGGGCGCTTCCGCCCGCATCAGCCCTATGGAGGACAAACATAGTTACAAAGAAGTTTCATGTCGGAGACATCCTGAGCATCGGCATGGACGGCGTCGCCGACATCATGAGCCACATCCTTGGCTCGAGCCTGAGCCCGCTCGATCTGTCGGTACACGCTGACGAGGCGCGGGACTTCGTGAAAAAGGAAATACCCTGGCTCAAAGAAGTCGAATTCCCCGAAATGCCGGAACATTTGACGGATCGCGGCGCCAAGACGTTTGTCGACAACTTTGTCACGGAGATGGCCAAAAAGTACGGCGCATATCATGAAGTCGGGCAGGTGAAGAATCCTCCGGAGACCGGATTTGCAAAAGATATTCAGAACATTGCCAAGATCAAAGCCGGTCCCGGCCCGCACTGATCTGTGATACAGTTTCGCCTGAACAGCAGACAGTTTTTTGCTAGTCCGCCTTCCGCCATAGCGGATCTTTGATCTTGTCGAGCAGTTCCTCATGCGCCTTCAGTTCTTTCTTCGACGCCGCAAACGTGCGGTGCGGGCGCTGCTGCCGCTTGATGCGCGCGTTCAAGGCCATGGATTGTTTTTTCGCGCGCGCGTCATCGAGGCCGAGGCCGTGCTGCCGTCCGCCGACAAGTTCCAGATACACTTCCGACAGCAATTCCGAGTCGAGCAGCGCGCCGTGCAGTTTGCGTACCGAGAGATCGACGTTAAAGCGGCGGCAGAGCGCGTCGAGGCTCGCGGACTGGCCCGGAAACTTCTCCCGCGCCATCGGCAGCGTGTCGATCACGCGGGTCATGGGAATTTTCTGAAAGCCCGCGCTCTTCAATTCGGCGTTGATGAACTTCATGTCGAATTCGGCGTTATGGATGACGAGCGTCGCATCGCCGATGAAATCGAGAAAATCGCCCACCGCCTCGGCGAACAGCGGCTTGTCCTTCAAAAACTCGGTGGTGAGACCGTGTACCCTTGCCGCTTCCGCCGGTACGTCGCGCATCGGGTTGAGATAGACCTGATAGGTGTTGCCCGTCGGCAGGTGGTTGGACAGCTCGACGCAGCCGATTTCCACCAGCCGGTGGCCTTCGGCGGGGTCGAGGCCGGTTGTTTCCGTATCAAGGACGATTTCGCGGGTCATGGGGGGATTTTAAGGCACGGGGAGGCGTTGTCCATACGAAATATTTTTTCATAAAAAATACACCTTGAGACTTGAGAAATTGCCGACCTGCGCTAAGATACGCCTGAAAAACGCAACAACCTTGTGGATAAGTTTTTGGACGCGACATTCGCCAAGCCCGTCACTTTAAAGAAAATCACCGACCCGCGTGGCAGCCTCGTCGCGCTCGAGCAGGGGCGCGACATCCCCTTCGCCGTGAAGCGCTGCTACTATATATATAATGTCAAAGAGGACGCGCCGCGCGGCTTTCACGCCCACAAGACCCTCGAGCAGATTCTGCTCTGCGTCGCGGGCGGCTGCGACCTTTTGCTTGACAACGGCAAAACCAAAACGACCATCCGGCTCGACGACCCCGCGACCGCCGTCTACGTCGGCCCGATGACCTGGCGGGAGATGCACAATTTCACGCCCGATTGCGTCTTGCTCGCCCTGGTCTCCGACGTCTACGACGAAGGCGACTATATCCGCGATTACGACGACTTCAAAAAGCAGGCCGCATCATGATCCCGTTTCTGGATCTCAAATCCGTCAACATGCGCCGCGCGGCGGAACTGGAGAACGCCTTCGCCCGCGTGCTGGAGAGCGGCTGGTACATCCGCGGCAGGGAAGTCGAGGCTTTCGAACAGGAATTCGCCGGTTACTGCGGCGCGGCGCACTGCGTCGGCGTCGCCAACGGTCTCGACGCTCTGGTTCTCGTTCTCCGCGCGTACAAGCAGCTCGGAAAGCTGAAAGACGGCGACGAAGTGATCGTTCCCGCCAACACCTACATCGCTACCATTCTCGCCATCACCGCCAACAACCTCACCCCCGTTCTCGCCGAGCCGGACGACCGCACCTTCAACCTCGACGCCGCGGGCGTGAAGGAAAAAATGACCTCCAACACCAGGGCCGTCATGCCGGTGCACCTCTACGGCCAAACGGCGGACATGGCGGGCATCAACGCGCTCGCCAAAGACAAGGGCCTGCTGGTGATAGAAGACGCGGCGCAGGCGCACGGCGCGCATGACGGCAACAATACTGACCCTCGGCGCGCCGGCAGCCTTGGCGACGCGGCGGGCTTCAGCTTTTATCCGGGCAAGAACCTCGGCGCGCTCGGCGACGGCGGCGCGGTCACCACCAACGACGACGCGCTCGCCGACGCGGTGCGCACGCTCGGCAATTACGGCAGCCGCGAAAAATACGTCAATCTCTATCAGGGCGTGAACAGCCGCCTCGACGAGGTGCAGGCCGCGTTGTTGCGCGTGAAACTGAAATATCTCGACGACGAGATCGCCGAACGCCGCGAAGTGGCAAACTTTTATCTCTCGCGCATCCATAATCCCCACATCACGCTGCCGCTGGTGCGCGACCCGCAAGCGCATGTCTGGCACCTCTTCGTCATTCGCCATCCGAATCGCGACGCGCTGCAAAAGGCGCTGAACCAGAAAGGCATCCAGACGCTCATCCATTATCCCATCCCGCCGCACAAACAGCAGGCCTATGCGGCGTGGAACGGGCTTTCCCTCCCCGTCACCGAGCGCATCCACGAGCAGGTCCTGAGTCTGCCGCTCTGGCCGGGCATGACGGAGGACCAGCAAAGCGCAGTCGTCGAGGCGGTCAACCATGCCGCCTGAATTCGACAAAGACACGCTGGTCACCATCGCCATCCCCGCATACAACAGCGAGAAATATCTCGCGCCTGCGCTGCAGTCCTGCCTCGACCAGACCTGGCCGAACATCGAGGTGGTGATCAGCGACGACCAGTCGAAAGACCGCACTGTCGAGATCATAAAAGAGTTCATGGCGAAGTCGGACAAGATTCGTTATGTGACGCAGGAGAAAAACGTCGGCATCTCCGCCAACGTCAACGCCGCGGTGCGGATGGGCAAAGGCAAGTTCGTCATCATCCTCGACCATGACGACGTTTTGCCGCCGCACCATGTCGAGCGCATGCTGCCGCACTTCACGTCTCCGGACATCGCGCTCGTCCACTGCAACGCCATGCGCATCGACAGCGAAGGCCGGGTGAGCAAAATGGTCGGCGACGACGCCGAAAAAATCCGCCAGACCAAAGAGCCGCTCAAGGCGCTGTGCTTCAACAACTTTATCCAGAGCTGCGGCATGATGTTCCGCCGCAGCGCGTTCGACGAGATCGGCGGCTGGGACCCCTCCTTTCATCTCGACGGCGAATGGGACTCCTACATCCGCTACGCCGAAAAGTTCAAGATGGCTTATGCCACCGACACCTTCGGCTATTACCGCACGCACGAGACCAACATCACCCACGCGCTGCAGAAAAAAGAGAGGATTTTCGATCTCGACGACAACCGCGCCCGCTGCCGCGCCCGCGCGATGCAAAGCGCCAACCTCGGGATGATCGACACGGCGCGGGTGACCTTGAAAGTCTGGCGCAAGAACATCCGCCGCGCGATGAAGCATGGCAAGCGCCCGCCGCGCGACATGACGGCGGAAGATTACAAGCGCGTGCTGGTCATCAAGCTCGGCGCCTTCGGTGACTTCGTCAACGCCTTCGCCGTTTTCGAGGCCATCCGCAAGCATCACCCCAAGGCGGAGATCACGCTGCTCACCACCGCGCCGTTTGTCGACTTCGCCCGGAAATGCGGCTGGTTCGATAAAGTCTGGACTGTGCGCCGCTGGCTATGGAACGAACCTTCCCAATGGTGCGCCTTCGCGCGCGAAATGGCAGTCCGCGACCCCGAGCTCGTCTACGACATCATGCGCAACGACCGCACGAAAATCTTCCGCCTGTTCGCGCCCGCTCGCGCGGCGGCGGCGTGGATCGGCGGCGGCCGACGCAAGGATCCCTACGTGCTGAAAAATCCGCTACCCGCCGGTGCCCTCAACACCACCGATACCGACGCCTTCCCCGTGCCGGAGGCGCCGTGGCTCGACGCGGATATCACGAAATACAACCTTAAAGCGCCGTTCGTTCTGCTGGTGCCCGGCGCGGCGCCGCAGCATCCCGGCAAGCGCTGGCCGGTGCAGCGTTATGCCGAACTCGCCGGAAAGCTGAAGCGCAACGGCTATACGCCGGTCGTGCTCGGCACGGGAGCAGAGGATGAGCTGTCCGCGGAACTGGTAAAAAGAGAGCCTGCCGTCGTCAACCTGTGCGGACAAACCAATCTCTTCGAGATCGCAGGTCTGGCGCGCGCCGCGGCCGGCGCGATCGGCAACGACACAGGGCCGATGCACCTCACCGCCGCCGTCGGCTGTCCGACGCTGGTATTGTTCTCCGGATTTTCCAACCCCGAGCAATCCGCGCCGCGCGGCAACATCGTCGCGACCTTGCGCGGCATCCCCATCGAAACGCTGTCTGCCGATGCGGTATGGAACAAGTTCTCCTCTTTTGCGAAATTGAAAAAGGCGGGCTAGGCGCGCTTGCCGCTTTGCAGGCCGTCGGCGAGAAAATTGAACGCCAGAACGGTGAAAAAGATCATCATGCCGGGATAAACCGTGACGGACGCATGGGTCCAGATGGCATCCTCCGCGCCGGTCAGCATATTGCCCCAGCTTGGCAGCGGCGGCTGGATGCCGAAGCCAAGAAAGCTCAAAACCGACTCGAGTAAAATGAAGTTGCCGACCGAGAGCGCCGCCGCCACGCGCACCGTATCCATCAGGTTCGGCAAAATATGGCGCAGGACAAGACGCAGCGGCCTGACGCCGAGCGCCCGCGCCGCGGTGACAAAATCCATCTCTCTTAAAGTCAGCGCGCGCGCCCGCACCAGCCGCGCCGTCATCGCCCATCCGGTCAGGCCCACCAGCAGGACGATTTTATAAAAGCTCGCGTCCACGCCGCCCGGGAGGCCGAGCTTTTTCACATCCACGGCGGAGAGGATGACCAGCAAGGGCAACAACGGCAGGGCAATCAGCAGATCCGTCAGGCGCATCAGCAGCGCATCCGTCCAGCCGCCCTTGTAGCCGGAAAGCAAACCGATAGCCGTGCCGAGAAACGCCGCAGCAGCGGCCGCCGTAAACCCCACGCCCAGCGACACGCGTCCGCCATACAGCAGGCGCACGAAAATGTCCCGCCCCAGCTCGTCCGTGCCGAAGATATGCTTTTGCGACGGCGGCAAAAACCGCGCCGCCAGATCGGCCGTGTCGCCGTGGATATGCAGCAGCGCGGCAATTTCGGGCGCGAAAAGCGCGAGCAGGGAAAACAGAACAATGACAAACAGCGGAAAAATAGCGCGCATCTTCATGCTTCACGCCCCACGCGCGGGTCGAGCAGCGCATAAAGGATGTCGGCCGCGAGATTGGCCGCCAGCACGCAGGCGGTGAGCAGCAAAAAGCCGACCATCGCGAGATTGTAATCGTTGCCCATGATGGCGTCATACATAAGCTTGCCCATGCCGGGATATGCGAAGATTTCCTCAATAACAACCGTTCCGCCGATCATCGCGCCAAGATCGATCATCAAAACCGTCACCACGGGCGCGAGCGCGTTCCTAAAAGCATGCCCCCAGACGATGCGCGCGGGCGAACAGCCCTTGGCGGCTGCAGTCTTGATGTAATCCGCGCCCAGCGCAGCGATCATCGACGCGCGCAAGTGGCGGATATAGACGGCGATGCCGCCCGCCGCCAGCGTGACCACCGGCAAAACCATCGAGAGCGGATGGCGCGGCGACGCGCTCGCCGGCAGCCAGCCGTGCCTCACGACGAAGAAATCGATCAGCAGCAGCGCCAGCCAGAAGGCCGGCAGCGACAGGCCGGACAGGCAAAAGACGTTGATGGCCTTGTCGGCGCAGGAGCGCGGCCAGCGTGCCGCGGCGACGCCGAGCGGCACGGCGATGCAAAGGGTGAGCAGCAAGGCCGCGGCCATCAAAAGCGCCGTATGCGCGAGGCGCGGCCACAAAACCTGCATCACCGGCTGGTAGTAAAGGCGGCTGAAGCCCGCATCGCCGTGCAGCGTCTGCATGAGCCAGTGCGCCCAGCGCGAAACCAAAGGCTGGTTGAGACCGTAGAGCGCCTTCAGGCGCGCCGCGTCGGCGGGCGTCAGATGCGGATCGCCCGCCAGCATCAGGTCCACCGGATCGCCCGGCATCAGGCCGATCAACATGTACATGAGGAACGACATGGCGAAAAGCGCCGCCGCCATTTGCAACAACCGCTGGAAAAACCGCCGCGGCGTCATTTTTTCACGGGCGGCGCGGCGCCCCCGGATTTAGTTTTTTCTTTCGCTTCCGTTTTTTCTTTGGCTCTTTTCTCTTGTTTATCTCTTTTTGCGGATTTTTCGGGAACCGGTTTTTTTTCCGGCTGTTTTTTCGCCTGCCGTTTCTTCTCCGTCTCCCTGATATGCCTTTCGGTCATGCGCCACAGCGCCCGATGGTACTGCGGCCAGTCCATAGGATCGACAAGGCGCGCTTTACTCACGGCAAGATCGCACACATGAGAGGGTTCGTCGGCCGCCGGATATTTTACGTCGAAGTCCAGCACGCGCTGCAGGGCCTGATCCACAGATTCCGGATGCGCGCGTATTAGTGCCTGGATTTGCGCCGACATCATGGCGTTGAGCATCTGGTTCAGCATGCGCGCCTCTTTGGGCTTGCCGCCGCAGCGCAACAAATCGTAGAGCAGCCGGTAGCGTCCGAGTTCCAGCCAGAACAAGGCTTCTTTCGGATGCCCCAGCTTCAGTTCCCGCTGGGAAACGGTGAAAAAGCTCTGCGGCGCCAGCGTGGCGCTTTCCGGTATCAGAATTTTCAGGTCGGCGGGCATCTCGGCCAGCGGCCGCGCCGACAGCCAGGCCGCAACTTCGCCCCGATCGCCGGTGAGCGCCGCCCGGTCGACCAGCGTCTCCAGCGCGGTGATCGGCTGCGACCTGTAGAGCTGCTGCGTGTAAAGGCCGATGGCGGACATGACCCCCGCCGCGACACAGAAAGCCATCAACGCCGCGATAAAGACTTTCAGCATGAGGCGCAGGATTTTCCATGAAATGCTTGCAATTTTCATGACGTCACCCTCCAGTCCTCGATCCACAGCGTCGTCGGGTCCTCGTCGCCGGTCGGCACGATGCCGGAGAGCCACGGCGGGATAAAGAAACTGTTGACGCTGTAATAAAGCGGCAGCGCGGGCAGGTCGCGGACGTAAAGCGTCTGCAGCGCGTTCCAGAGGTCCTGATTGGCCTTCGGCGCGCAGACGGTTTGCAGCTGGTCGATGATGTGATCGGCCTTCTTGTTGCTGTAGCCGGGATAGTTCTGCCCGCTGTAGCTGTTTTTCGCCGAGGGGATCATACTTGAATAAAGCGTCGTCTTGGGGATCTCGCGCGGCGCGGAGATCCACGCGTACATCACGCCGCCGGTGAAGCTGCGTTTGCGCAAGGTTTGCCCGAACAGCACGCGCGGCATCTGGTTGGCGATCACGGCCCTGACGCCGATCTTTTGCCAGTCGGACTGGATCGCCTGCTCGATGACGGCGCGCTCGTCGTTGCCCGCGGTGGTGGCGAGCGTGAAGGACAGCTTTTGCCCCGCCTTGTTTTCGCGGATGCCGTCGCCACCCTCCTTCCAGCCCGCGGCGGCGAGCAGCTGCTTCGCTTTGGCGGGGTCATAGGGATATCTTTTCACGTTGGCGTCATAGACCGTGTCGAGCGGGTTGACGAACGACACGGCCACCGGCTGTTTGCCCGCGAACAGCGACGCATTGATCGCGGCGCGGTTCATGCCATACATCAGAGCCTGCCGCACACGAAGGTCTTTCAGGATGGGGCTGTCGAGGTTGATGTCGATATGCTCGTAAATCAGTCCGGGCTTGAAAACGGTTTTATACCCTGCGGGCAGGCGGTGCCGGAGCGCCAGAGCCTGATCAAGCGTCAGACCCATTTCGCCCGCGATGTAATCGATGTCGCCGGAAAGCAGGTTGGCGGCGAGCGCCGCGCCGTTCTCGATCGTCTTGACGGTGACGGTGTCAAACGCGGGTTTCTTGCCGCGCCAGTAAGGATTGCGCTTCAAAACGAGGCGCACGCCCGGCTGCACGCGCGCGATCACGTACGGCCCCCAGTAAAGGCCGGGGTTGGTCGGGTCGATGCTGTAAAGCGAGCGGTGGCGGTAGGCAGCGGGATTTTTTTCAAATATCTTCTGATCGAGATGCGCGGGCAGCGCGTAAAAATCATCGATTGAGGCGAAATCGCAATCGCGCTTGGCGAAATCGATGACGAAGGTTTTTTTGCCGACGGCGGTGACGGAGGCGATGTCTTTCGCGAAAAAATCGCCGTCGGCCACGCCGGAAACGGGGTTTTTGCCCACCTGCCATGCGAAAACGATGTCTTGCGCCGTCACCGGCACGCCGTCGCCCCAGGTGATGCCGGGCTTGATGGTATAGGTCGCGGCGATGCCTTTTTTGCCGTTTTTAAGGACGATCTTTCTGGCAAGACCGTTTTGGAACGTCGGCAGTTGCACGCACATGAGGCAGACCCGCCGCCAGTTCGCGTCATAGGCCGTGACGGGACGCTGCGCCATGCCGAGAATATAATCTTTCGCCATCATAGAACCGAACATCGGGTGCAGCGTCGCGGGATATTGCGAAATGCCGATTTTCAGATCGCGGTGGTCCGCCGCCCGTGCGGGCGCGGTACTGCGGAAAAAAACCGCCGCCAGAACCAGAATAAAAATCTTTGCCATTTTCGCGCGGATGGGATTCACTCTTGTCATGTGGGTAGTTTACATTTTTATCGCCGTTTTTGTGACTGCTTTGTTGCTGGCGGGGCTGTTTTTCCCGTTCTGGAAAGTGTGGATGCGCATCCGCTACCATCACCCCGATATCTGGCAGGCGGCTGGACCGTTCGAAGTGCGCGACATGCTGCGCAGCACGGGACTGGCGGGCATTTTCATCGACGTGATCGTGAAGATCAACCGCGACAAGGTGCGGCAGAAAATGGACCCGACGCTCGCCAAATGGGTGCGGGCGTGCGTCGAAATGATCCGCATGGCGCCGCGCACGTGGGGCATGCGGTTTCTATACCTTATCGTCTTTATCTATATCGTCGCGGAAATCACGAAACGGCTGGCCTGAACGACGGCGCGGGCGTCTTTGTCTTGCGCAGCAGACCCGCCTTTTCCGCCTGACCGCGCAACGTCTCCAGCAACGGCTGCATATCGGTGAGCGTTCCCCTGCCCTCATGCTGCAGCTTTCCATTTGCGATAAATTGCCACATATCAACGTTGCCGTCGCGGCTGACGGTGAGCCCCAGTTTTCCCGGCAGGTTTGTTCCGATTGCCAGCATGTGCTCGGTCAGGTCGGTATTGAAAAGAAATTTCGACCCCGGCTCCTGCGTCCAGCGCGTCAGCGTCGCCAGCGTGTCGCGGCCCAGGTCCCGCAAAAACTTTTCGCGCGCCTCGGGCCTTGTCTGCGCGCGCTTTTTCTCGGCGAGCGCGAGGCGCGCCTTGCGCGCGGCGGGGAACTTGCGCTCGACGACTTTTTGCAGTAACGCGTCGTTTTCCGGCGTGGTATCGATATGCGCGGCAGGCACGTCGCCATGCGGATAGAGAAAGCGGCGCGCATAGTCCTCCATGATGGAGGCCTGCTGCTCGACGCCGAAAAAGCTGAAGCGCGACCGCTTGGTAAGTTTGTAGTCGTATTTCCGCGTCCGGCGGAACGTGCGGATGAAGGCGGCGGTGATGCTCGTCCGCTGCCAGATATGCGTCATTTCGTGCATGAAGGTGCCGAAGTTCATCGCCACGGCGGTCGTGCTGTAATCTTTTTCCTGCTGCGCCGCGCCGTAGAACACGGCGACGCGGCGGTTGAACACCGCAGCCAGCGTCGGGGCGGCGGACGGCCTGAAATATTTCCTGACCTTTTTGAGATCGGCGGTCGCAAGCTTGCGCCCGAAGACGCTTTTCAGCAGCGAGATTTCATCCTTGCTGAGCGGCGCGCGCGTGCCCGTGGGCATGCTGACCGGCATCAGGTTCCAAAACCCGTCCGAAAAGCCGAACATCGCCACGCCGAAGGCCAGCGTAGTGCCGATCCCCGCCGCGCTGGTGATCGCCAAAGGAGCCGCGGCAACGCCCAAGGCGGCGGCGGCGACGCCGAAAGCCGCGGTCAGAAATCCTCTTTTGAAAGTATGGCGCATGAACGGATATTCCTATTGTCGGAATATCTGTTGTAGAACGAAAACTTAGCATAATCAAGGGGGTAAATAGATACCACGAACGGGAGCGGCCGGCTTCACGCGGCGCGTTGTAAAATCCTCAAAAAAAAAGGTTTAATCTCCGGCGTCACTGCAAAAAGCCCATAACAGACAGAGGCCAACCATGAAAAAACTTCTTATCGCCACCGCCATCGCCGGCATGACCTTTGCCGCCACGCTGTCGTTCGCCGCGACGCATCACGGCAACATTACGCGCGGCGCGCAAATCGCCGAAACGCACACCCAGATCTGCGCGGACAACCGCGACGAATGTCTGAAGGCCTGCGACGGCGCAAAGGGCTGCTCGGACCAGTGCTGGACCAACTATAACGGATGCGTGACGAACGAGTAGATCAAGTCCGCATAATAAAAACCGCGCTGCCTTTTCAAAGGCAGCGTGGTTTTTATGCGCCTTTTCCTGCCAGCTCCGCCGCCGTATCGGCGATAGCGTGCATATATTCTTTCCAGTCGCCGCCTGCGCTCCACGCCGCGCACTGCAGCGCGTGCAAAAAGGCGAACTGCAGGAGCTGCTTTTTATCCACGCGGGAACGTTCGACGATAATCTCCGCCTGCCGCTCCATATGCTTGGGACTGGAGACGATGTCGGCGGCGGCGTAAGGATTGCACAGCGTGTTGGCATACTCGTAAACGCGCGGCCCGAGAATGCCTTTCGGATCGATGGCGAGCCAGCCGCGCGAAGAAGAATGCAGCACGTTGTCATGATGGACGTCGCCGTGCAGCGGCTGCCAGTCGGCCTTGGTCGCCGCGACAAGCTCCTCGCCCAGCGACAGCGCGGTTTGATACTGCGCGCGGCGGTCTTGCGGCGTCTTGCCCCGCTCCACCTGTTCGCGCAAGGTTTCCTGCCGCGTGTCGAACGGAATGAGATGTTGCAGCGGCTCTCCCGCGGGAGCAGCATGCAGTTGTTCAATCACATCGCAAATGATGTGCGTGGCCGCATTCGCTTCGCCTGCCAGCACCCGCCTTGCCAGCGTCGGCACCTGCGTTTTATCGATGATGCGCTCCATAAGCTGCGCGTAACCTGCGCTTTTGACCAGCCGCACCGCCCCTCTGCCCCCGTAGTGGCGCAGCATATCGGCACCGTACGCCTCGTCGTCGTCGGGATCGGCGACTTTAAGCATGCACGCGTGGCCTTCGGAAACAACGGGCCAGAGCAGACTCGAATGGCTGAAAAACATTTCGCCGTCGGGGTGGCAGTCCCAGCTTTTCATCAGCACATGTGCCGCAGCGGTGAGCCTGCTATGGTCCATCACGCCTTACCCGTCCTCGGATACTATATATATGGGGCGGTCTTTGACTTCGGTGAAAATGCGGCCGATATATTCGCCGATCACACCGAGAGAGATAAGCTGGATGCCACCCATGAAGAGGATGCCGCACATCAGCGACGGGAAGCCAGGCATATCGACGCCGAAAAGCAGCGTGCGCACGACCAGATAAACGGCATAGACCGTCGCTACGGTGGAAATCAGAAAACCGAACAGCGACCAGACGCGCAACGGCACGTTGCTGAACGCGGTGAGACCGTTGATCGCCAGCATGAAAAGGCTCCTGAACGACCAGCTGGAAACGCCGCTCGCCCGCTCGGCGGCGTCGAACTCGACGAAGCCGGACTGGAACCCCACCCACGTCATCAGGCCTTTCATGAAGCGGTTTTTCTCCGGCAGGCTGTTGATCGCGGCGACGACCTGTTTGTCGAGCAGGCGAAAATCGCCCGCGCCTTCCGGCAATTCGAGATCGCTGATGGTTTTGAATATCCAGTAAAAGGCCTTGGTCCAGGCACGGCGCAAAAAGCCGTCCCCGTCCCTGTTGCGGCGCAGGGCATAAACCATCTTGTCGCCGGCTTGCCATTTTTCGAGCATCGCGAGAATCGTTTCCGGCGGGTGCTGCAGGTCGGCGTCGAGCATCACCACCGCATCCCCCTTGGCGCGGTTGAGGCCGCAGGTCAGCGCCGCCTCCTTGCCGAAGTTGCGGGCGAGTCTGATGATATGTAAATTTTTGTATTTTTCCCTGAGAGACTTCAGCACTTCATATGTATTGTCGGGGCTGCCATCGTCGATGGCAAGAATTTCCTTATCGCCGTCCACCTGATCGAGCACCTTTTGCAGGCGTGCGAGCATATCAGGCAGGTTGGTCGCCTCGCGGTAACAGGGTAAGATGACGGACAGGTGCATGTGCTAGTCTCTTGTGAATAACGCTGTAACTCTATATGACGGAACTTATGAAATCAACAGTCATACTTTGCGCCGACGACTACGGCATCAGCGCCGGCGTCAACCGCGCGATCGCCTCTCTTGCGGAGCGCGGGCGGATTTCGGCAGTGAGCTGCATGGCCTGCGGCGAAGCCTGGGCCGAGGGCGCAGGCATGCTCAAACCGTTCAAGGACAATATCGGCATCGGCCTGCACCTCACCTTCACCAACCTGCCGCCGCTCACCAAAGCATGGGGCGAAAAATTCCCGGCCATCAAGTCGCTCATCATCAAAAGCTGGCTGCGCAAGCTGGACGCGGCCGCGATCGAGGCCGAGGTGCGCGCGCAGTTCCAGAAATTCATCGAACACTGGGGCAAGCCGCCGGATTTCGTCGACGGCCACCAGCACGTGCATATCCTGCCGCAAATCCGCGAGGCGCTTTTGCAAGTCCGCACCGAACTTGCGCCCGATGCGTGGATGCGCAACGTCGTCGACATCGCCTCTGCGAAGGACGACTTCAAAAGCGCGGTGCTGGCCGTGCTCGGCTGGCGGCTGCTGGCGATGATGAACAAGCGGAACATCGTCCACAACCGGTTTTTCCGCGGCGCTTACGATTATTCCAGGCCGGCGGACTTTGCAGCGCTGATGACGCACTGGCTGCGGCAGGAGGAGCCGGTTCTGGTTTATTGCCATCCGGGCTTTCCCGACGACGTCCTCGCCAGACATGACGAAGTGCTGGAGCCGCGGCAAAAGGAATATGATTTTCTCGACGGCGCGGACTGGGGCGCGCGGCTGAAAGACGGCGGCGTGACGCTGCTCAAACGCCCCGCACCGGGCGCGCACGCGCTTTTCACCCTCTCGCGCCAACTGCTGCGCTTTCTCGTTACCGGCGGGGTCAACACGCTGTTCGGCTACCTTGTTTACGTCGGCGGCATCATGTTATTCAACCTGCACTATTTCTGGGCGGTGATGTGGTCTTACATCATCGGCACGACCTTCAGCTTCGCCACCTTCCGCGCCTTCGTCTTCACCGACGGCGAGCGCGGCATCCTCAAAAGCTATCTGCGCTTCATTCCCACCTACATCGCGCTGTTCCTCGTCAACGAGGCGCTGCTGTTCGTCTTCGTCGACGTCGTTGGCTGGAACAAGCTGGCCGCGCAGGCCGGCGTCATCCCCCTGTGCGCGGCGCTTTCCTTCGTCATCAATAAAATATTCGTGTTCAAATGACCGACAACGATACCTGCTGCAAGATCCCCTTCCCCAAGCGCGTTTTCATCGCCTTCGCCGCGCTGGCTGGCGTGCGGCTCGCGGGCATGGTCCTCATCCCGCTCAACGAAACCACCGAAGCGCGCTACGGGGAAATGGCGCGCAAGATGCTGGTCTTGAACGACTGGGTGACGCTGTGGCACAAAATCGGCGTGCCGTTCTGGGCCAAGCCGCCGCTTTACGCGTGGCTGTCCGCGGCGTCGATGGGCATGTTCGGCATCAGCGCCTTCGCCGCGCGCCTGCCGTCGCTGCTCCTGTCCGCCGCGATGTGCTGGCTCGTCTATGACGCGGCGATGCGCCGCGAAAAAATAGAGGGGCTGCCGCAAGGCAGCGGCAAAACGGCGGGGCTGACCGCCGCGCTGGTGCTGGCCTCGTGCGCCGGATTCTTCATCGCGGGCGGCACGGTGATGACCGACCCGTCGCTGGTCTTTTGCACCATGCTGGTGCAGCTCGCCTTCTGGCATGCGCTGCACGACGATAAAAACCCCGAGCTGTGGGCGTGGACGTTCTTCGTCGGCTGCGGCCTCGGCCTGCTGTCCAAAGGGCCTGTCGCGCTGGTGCTGCCGGGCCTGCCGGTCTTTTTCTGGGTTTTGATCCGCAAACAGTGGAAGCCCTTGTGGCAAAAACTGCCGTGGATCCGGGGCACGCTCCTCACCTTCGCCATCGCCGCGCCGTGGTATCTGATGGCCGAGCATCGCACGCCGGGCTTCTTGAAATATTTCATCGTCGGCGAAAACATCAGCCGCTTCCTCGACCCTCACTGGAAGGGCGATCTTTACGGCTTCTCCCACGCCTTCCCTTATGGCACGATCTGGCTGTTCGCGCTCGGCGGCGTGTTTCCGTGGAGTCTGGTCGCGCTGAAATGGATCAAAACGCGTCTGAAAGACGATGACGGCTGGATTTTATATCTCGCGCTGTGGAGCACGCTCAGTCTTGTCTTCTTCACCTTCTGCGCCAACATCATCTGGCCCTACATCCTGATGATGCAGCCGGGCTTCGCGCTGCTGTTCGCCGAATACGCCGTGCGCGAGGAGGGCTTCATGCGCAAGTTCGTTCCCATGACCGCGCTGGTGACGGCGCTTCTGGGCGCGGGCGCGATTTTCGGATTTCGCGCCTTTCCGCAGAAACTCGCCAACGATCAAGCGGACATCGTCGCGGCGTGGAAGATGACCCGCCCCGCCAAAGACAGCCGCCTCGTCTTCTGGAGCAACCGCATGGAGTTTTCAGCGGAGTTCTATTCCAACGGCCGCGCCGACGTCACCAACGACGCGTCCGCAGTTGAAAAACTGCTGCACGACCATACGCGCGACTGCATCATCACATACGCATACAACGAAGACACGCTGCCGCCAGACGTCCGCGCCGCCCTCCACGAAGTCACCCGCATCAAAAACCACCGCGGGACGCGGATATTGCTGTGTCAGTAGGATATACCGAGACCTTACCTATACTGTTTTTACATTAACGGTTTATTAAGGAGGGGGGGTATGATAAACGCCCGCGGGGAGAAGATCATGGATGGAAAAACGACGGTTATGGACTATCTCAATAGATCCTTAGACAAGATAGACATCAGAGCCACGATGACTGCCGGTCTTGGAATGCACCTTGTCGAGCCCTTGCCTTCAAACGGGATTTATTTCTATCGCAAAGAAAAGGAGTTCGATTTTCTGAACCCCATATCTATAGATGAAATACGCAGGCTTGTGAAAGAAAATGAACACACCTTGGATCCGGGTGCTGTCAATGCTATTTTGCAGTTCAGTGAAGAGCTCACATCCGACATCAACGAGGGCGCGGGATACATCCCGATGACGCAATACGATGCCGTTGCCCAATATCTCGGAGTGGATATTTAGGATGTATCCATACTTATTTGAAGAATTATGCCGCTGCATATACATCCCTCTGCCAACAGAGCCTTTGGAACCGATCAGCGCGGACTGTCCGCCCGAAGATGTCGCCAAGAGGCTCGATGCATTTTTTGACGATATAACCAAAGGATATCCGAAAGACACAAGAGACTGGCTACTCATGATGTATCATGATGAACCTTACGTATGTCCTACAGCTCAGCTCTCCGAAAAAAATCCATTTTGCGGAATGGCGCGTTGGTCTGGGAGAAGGTCCTCAAGCCAGCGCACACAGGATATTTATCGAACGTACCTTAGCTCCTTGCCCGATCGTAAAAAGGTTCTTGAAAATTCACGAAATTGCCGGTCATGCCGGGCAGGCGCACGAGCGTATTGCACAAATCGGTCTCTTGTCTTTTCTTATGACAGAGTTACCAACGAAAGATTTCCATTTCTTTGCGGAACAAAGCGCTGCCCTGCCCGAAAAAATGCTGATCGATGCGTTGCCGGCGCGAATTATCGCCGCCGATCTGAAAAAAGGCGCAACGGATATGAAAGTTGCGGGCGCGTTCCTCAAAAACTTTATATGGAGTAAAAAATTCACCTATAGGGACTATAGTATGCTTTTGCACCGCACACCCGGACCTGGCATAGAGAACAAATTGGGCGCAGAGGAATATCTGATGCTTCGTAGACGCCGGGAAGTCAGAGCGTTCGATCTCCTGATGGAAGGAAGGGAAACAGGCGAGCGCAGTGACTATATAAGCCGTACCGGAAGGTTCGAAACGAGAAATCCGCCCTCCAAATAATCACTGTTCCGTCCTGCGCTTCCGCACGCTTTCCGATTTCAGCTGGCCGCAGGCGGCAAGGATGTCGCGGCCGCGGGGTTTGCGCACGGGGGCATCATAGCCCGCGCCCTCCAAAATACGCGCGAATTTTTGCACGCGGTTGTCGCTGGATGTCTCGAAGTCCGACCCCGCCCACGGGTTGAAGGGGATCAGGTTGACTTTGCAGGGGATGCCGTCCAGCAGTTTAGCGAGCGCATGCGCCTGATCGTCGCTGTCATTGACGTCTTTCAGCATCACGTATTCGAAGGTGATGCGGCGCTGTTCGCTTAAAGAAGGATAATTGCGGCAGGCCTCCAGCAATTCGGCCAAAGGATATTTTTTGTTGATCGGCATGATTTTCGAGCGCAGCTCGTCGTCCGGCGCGTGCAGGGAAATGGCGAGGTTGACGTTCAGCTCCTCCCCGCACTGCACGATCTGCGGCACGACGCCGGAGGTGGAAAGGGTGATGCGGCGTTTGGATATGTTGAGGCCGTCCGCGTCCATGCAAATCTTCAACGCTTTTGAAACGTTGTCGTAGTTATAAAGCGGCTCGCCCATGCCCATCATCACGATGTTGGTGAGCTCGCGGCCTTCGGTCTGTTTCTCGCCGCTTTTCGGCCATTCCTCCAGCACGTCGCGGGCGTGCAAGATCTGTTGCAGGATTTCTTCCGCGCTCAAGTTGCGCACCAGCGGCTGCGTGCCGGTGTGGCAGAACCGGCAGGTGAGCGTGCAGCCAACTTGCGACGAGACGCACAAAGTGCCGCGCTTTTCCTCGGGTATGTAAACCGTCTCGACCAGTTGCCCGTCGGAAAGTTTCAGGAGCCACTTGATCGTGCCGTCGGAGGATTTCTGCTCCGCCGCGACCGCGGGGCGTTCGATCGTATATTTTTCCGTGAGCAGGGCGCGCAGGTCCTTGGGCAGGTTCGCCATGGCGGCGAAATCCTTCGCCCCGCGGTGATAGATCCAGTGCCAGACCTGCTTGGCGCGGAACTTGGGCACGCCCGCATCGATCATCACCGCCTGCATCTCGTCCGGTGCAAGGCCGATGAGCGGCATCTGCCCCGCCGCGTTGAGGGCGGGGGCGGCAAAGCGTCCCGAATGCGAAGCAAGGCTCATGATAAGAAAAGCTTAGCCAAGCACGACGGCCTGGATATGCCCTTTTTCATCAAGCAGCGCGTTGACGCGGCGTCCGCCGCGGTCGAAGTCGAGCGGCGCGCCCTGCATATGAACGCGCGCTTCGGCAAAGCCGGCCTTTTCGGCTTCGGTATGGAAATGCTGCTCGTTATAAAACTTGCCGACCATGCCGTTAAAGGCATCGGTAAGAACGCCCTTTTCCCTGTGCTGGTTTTTTTCGAATTTCATGCGACATATACTCCTTACTTTATGTGCCAAAAATTGAGCACCATAACTAACCGATATGTATTTTTATGTCAATAAAATTCTATATTCTATTGATTTTTATATAGAATATGCAAAAATAGTAGTATGAAGCCGATTATCATGATCCCCGCGCGCCTCGCCTCGACGCGCCTGCCGAACAAGCCGCTGGCCGACATCCACGGCAAGCCAATGATCGTCCATGTGATGGAACGCGCGCAAGAATCGAACCTCGGGCGCGTCGTCGTCGCCTGCGCCGAGCGGGAGATCAAGGACGCGGTCGAAAAGGCCGGCGGCGAGGCGGTGCTGACCGACCCCGACCTGCCCTCCGGCTCGGACCGCATCCTCGCGGCGCTCGATGTCGCCGACACGAAAAAGGAATTCGACGCCGTCATCAACGTGCAGGGCGACCTGCCGACGCTCGACCCGAGGCTCCTCAAAACCGCCTTCGACCTGCTGCAGAACATGGAAGTCTCGATCGGCACGCTCGGCGCGGTGATCACCAAGGACGCGGAAAAGACCAACCCCAACGTCGTCAAGGCCGTGGCGGAGATCGACCTCGCAGGCGGACAAAAGAAAGGCCGCGCGCTCTATTTCACCCGCGCGACCGCGCCCGCCAACGACGGCCCGCTGCTGCACCACATCGGGCTCTATGCTTACAAGCGCCTCGCGCTGCAAAGGTTCGTCGCCGCGCAGCCGGGCATTCTCGAACGCCGCGAGAAACTCGAGCAGCTGCGCGCCCTCGGACTCGGCATGCGCATCGACATCGCCGTCGCCGACACCGTGCCGCTCGGCGTCGACACGCCCGAAGATCTCGAGACCGCGCGGCAGATGCTGCAAAAACAGTGATACAGCATTTTATTATACCCGCCCTTTTTATCCTGGCGGCATTCCTGCTCTATTATCCGCTCGAGCGCGCGACGGCCATCACGCGTTTCAGAAAAACGGACGCGGGTTATTTCCTCGACATGGAATACGCGCTGCTGGCCCTGCTGCTGGGGCCGCTGGTCTGGAAGATTTTCATACATACCGGATTGCCATGGCCGGGCCTGAAGGCGGACGCAAGCCCGCATCTGCATGCCGCCGGAAAACATCTGCCCGCACTGCTCGGCTTTCCGCTGACACTGTTCGTCTATGACGCCGTCAACGCGGTGCGCCACCGCATTTTTCACATGCGGAGGCTCTGGGGTTTTCACAGCGTCCATCACAGCGCCGAAGACGTGAACTGGATTTCCGGCTTCCGCTTTCATCCCTTCGAAAGCGTCGTGACCATCATGATCCGCCTGACCGTTCTGGCGCTGCTCTATGCGACAGGCATCGCGAGCGCTGGCATCGTGGTGGCCGCAGTGATTTTCATCTACTTTTACAATTCCTTTATCCACACCAACTGCCACTGGACGTTCGGACCGCTGCAACGCCTGCTCGCCAGCCCCGTCTATCACCGCTGGCACCATTCTCCGGATGCGGCGGCGATGGACAAAAACTTCGCCGGCATCTTTCCCGTCATCGACATGGCGATGGGCACATATTATATGCCGCAAGACAGGCTGCCGCTGATCTCCGGCCTGACCGGCGGGCAAAACGGCTATCCGGAAAGCTTCTGGCGCCAGTGCGCCTACCCGTTCCGACGCGCGAAATCCGGATCATGACGTATCTTCGAAAAATTCTTCAGGGCGCGACGGGGGCAGTCCGCGCGGGTTCGGGCCGCTGTTGGAGCGCGGCCCGTTTCTCGGCGGCGCGGAGGAGTTGCTCGTAAAAGCCGGCGACCTTGCCCGCGAGGGCCGTCTTGCCTTCCGCGTCCGGCGTGTCCCAGCCGGCGACCAGCTTTCCCGCGCGCTTATAGTCCGCGCACAAATCCAGAAACTGCCGCATCTTTGCGGCATCAGCGGGCCCCGCCTTGTCCGGCCAGGCATCGTTGAACGCATGGCGCAAAGGCCCGTATAATTCCTCTTCCGCCTTCGCCGCGTCGCGCGCGAGCTGATCTTGCTTTTTGAGCCCCAGCGCCGTCTTGATCCGCACGACGTTGCCCCGCGACAGGTTTTCCACCGCGCCGCGATCGATCACGATGGGAATGCCGTCGGGAAACTGCGGCATGTTGACGGGCATCCGTCCGAAATTGACCGTCTGGCTATCCCAGAAACTCACCCCCTGTTTATTCAGGCGCTCTTGCAAAAAAGCGTTTTGTTCGTATGTGCCGCCGACGCGGCAGCCCGGACAAATCGTCACGATGGCCTCGCCGACGTCGAACGACGCCAGCGGCTGCAAAACCCACGGCGCGCCCTTGGCCTGCGCCCCGCCGCTCTCACCAAGATGTCGCTTGTCTTCCACGCGCAAGACCAGCCCGTAGCGCGACATGAAAACCAGCTGGCCTTCTGTTCCCGCGATAAATTCGTCTTTCTGTTCGGGCGGCGGCAGACCCAGCTTCCCGAAAACATCCAGAACATTTCTGACCGTTTTCTCGTCAAGCTTGTTGTACCTTGTCTTGCCCAGCAAATAATCGGTGAAAGGCGTTTCGGGAATACCGGATTCCTTTGTAACGACGCCGAAAGCGCCGAGCAGTTTTTTCTTGGTGTAGGAGAAGGCGGACATATACTTCTACTTCTCTCCATTTTCGTATCACGCCATCATAGCATAATAAAAGTTAAATTTTTACATATGAAAAAATAACGGGCAAATCTGCGCGGAAATTGAACTTTCCCGTGACCGTCCCGCTTATGCGTGTTAGGGTTGACGCGTATATAACTCTCAGGGGAGGACTTCACCCATGGCCACACATGCCCACCTTGCCGCCAAACTGCTGCGCGATGCCGCGACGTTTTTCAGAAACGTTGGCGCGCAAAATCCGCCGCTGAAAGAGCAGATGGACGACAACGCCTCCGTGTACGACCAAGTGGCCGACCTCGTCGAGAACGACCCGATGGGCGAACTCGACATCGGCGACGCCGAAGCCCCCGCCAAGGCCTGAAATTTTTTCCGTTTCCGTTCTTTTATAAAGCAGAATCCGCGGCTCTTTTCTTGAGATAAGCCGCCGCTGTGGTTATACTTGCCTTTAAAGGTACTCGGGGAGGGGAACGTTCGTATGGCGCTTTTTTCGCATAAATCAGGCCGCAAGCTGCGTGTCAGAAAGCAGCAGCGTCCGCCGCTGCTGCCCGCCGCCGTGCAGGGCTTCATCGCGCGGCGCCTGACGGACGCCGCCGGCGCCGGCTTCACCGCGCTCGGCCTGTGTCTTGCGCTGTCCTTTATCAGTTTCAATCCCGTCGATCCGTCGTTCGACACCGCCGCGGTGCCGGGCGCGAAAATCCACAACCTCTTCGGCAGCTTCGGCGCGCACACCGCGGACCTCATGCTGCAAACACTCGGCCTCGCCGCCTATCTTTTCTGCGGCGCGTTCATCGCCTGGGGATATCGCATCATTGCGCGCAAGCCGCTGTCGAATTTCAGCAGCAAAGTCACGATGCTGATCGTCGCGGTGCTCGCGGGCGCGGTCACGCTCGCGCGCATACCCGCCTTCGGCACATGGGACATCGGCGGCACCGGCGTCAGCGCCTATCTCGGCGGCAGCGCGGGCGCGCTGCTCTTTTCCGGCATCGGCAACCACCTGCGCGGCTGGATCGGCGCGCCGGCGTTTATTTTCGTCGCGCTCTCCGCCTTCATGATCGCCTGCGTCAGCTACCTCTTCGCGCTCGGCCTCAGCTTCGGCGAATGGACGAAGATCATCTCGACGCTGCAGGGTATCGCTTCCGCCACGCTGGACAAGACCGGAACCGCGCTGGCGCGCTTCAGGGACTGGCACAGCCGCAACACGACCGAACGCGCCGCTGCCGTGCGCCGCCCGCGCATCAGCCTGAAAACCGACACGCCGCCCGAACCCGCGCAGGATATGCCGCAAGCCGCCCCGCCCGCCGATGCGGGCCGTAAACCTCTTGTCGCCGAACGCGCCGACAAAAAGAAAGCGAACGCCAAGGACACGCGACAGAAAAACCTCAACTTGCGCAACAGCGACGACGAGTGGAACCTCCCGTCGCTCGACCTGCTGGAAGACCGCGCCAACACCGTGGCGAAGCTCGACGAGGCCGCGTTGCAGAAGAACGCCGAGATGCTGCAATCGACGCTGCACGACTTCGGCGTCACCGGCGAGATTTTGAAAGTCAGCCCCGGGCCGATCGTCACCCTGTACGAAATGGAGCCCGCGCCGGGCACGAAAACATCACGCGTCATCGGCCTTTCGGACGACATCGCCCGCTCGATGAGCGCGGTCTCGGTGCGCGTCGCGGTCGTGCCGGGCAAGAACGCCATCGGCATGGAACTGCCCAATGCAAAAAGAGAGACCGTGTTCTTCAAGGAAATGGCGGCCTCGCGCGATTACGAGAAGACCACCGCCTGCCTGCCGCTGGCGCTCGGCAAGAACATCTCCGGCGGCACGGTCATCGCCGATCTCGCGCGCATGCCGCACCTGCTGGTCGCGGGCACGACCGGCTCGGGCAAATCCGTCGCCGTCAACACGATGATCCTCTCCTTGCTCTACAAGCTCTCGCCGGAGCAGTGCCGCTTCATCATGATCGACCCGAAGATGCTCGAGCTCTCCGTCTATGACGACATTCCGCATCTCCTCACCCCCGTCGTGACCGAGCCGCACCGCGCCGTCACCGCGCTCAAGTGGGCGGTGCGCGAGATGGAAGACCGCTACCGCGCCATGTCGAAACTCGGCGTGCGCAACATCGACGGCTTCAACGAGCGCGTGCAGGCCGCGCGCGCTTCCGGCGAAGTGCTGATGCACAAGGTGCAGACGGGCTTCGACGCCGACACCGGCAAACCGGTCTACGAAGAGCAGCCGATGTCGATGACGGAACTGCCTTACATCGTCATCATCGTCGACGAATTCGCCGACCTGATGCTCGTCGCGGGCAAAGAAGTCGAAAACGCCATCCAGCGCCTCGCGCAAATGGCGCGCGCCGCGGGCATCCATCTCATCATGGCGACGCAAAGGCCTTCCGTCGACGTCATCACCGGCGTCATCAAGGCGAACTTCCCGACACGCATCTCGTTCCAGGTCACCAGCCGCATCGACAGCCGCACCATCCTCGGCGACAGCGGCGCGGAACAGCTGCTCGGACAGGGCGACATGCTCTATATGGCGGCGGGCGGGCGCCTGACGCGCGTGCACGGGCCGTTCGTCTCCGACGAGGAAGTCGAAAAGGTCGTCAAATACCTGCGCCTGCAGGGCGCGCCCGACTACATCGACGGCGTGACGGAAAGCGAAGAGGAACAGGGCGGCGATTCAGGCAGCTTCGGCGGCAGCGGCGACGATCTTTACGATCAGGCCGTGGCCATCGTCCTGCGCGACCGCAAGGTTTCGACCAGCTACATTCAGCGGCAGCTTAGCATCGGCTACAACCGCGCCGCAAACATTATCGACCGCATGGAAAAAGAAGGTCTCATCAGCGCTGCCAACCATGTCGGCAAGCGCGAAATACTCGTGGAGAATTACGGCACATGAAAAAGGGTGAAAAACGCATGAAAAAAACAATCTTCGCGGCGCTGGCCGCATCCTTCGTCTTCGGCATCGGCCTTGCGGCCTTCGGCGCGCGGGCGGACATCGTGCCCTGGACGGTGCCGGCGCGGCGGACGCTGTTCGTCTCCGCGTGGAACACGCGCATCAGGCTGCAGGCGCCCCAGAACATGTGCTTCGTCGACAAAACGATGGCGGCGCAAAACCAGGACTGGATCAACATGAAAGACTTCGCCGAGCAGAACAACGACCAGGTGTTGCTCGCCGGCTTCATGGACTGCGGCCAGATCGACGGCGTCGCCTCATGGGGCGAAAAGACGCCGGATTACGGCATCGTCACCTGGCTTGATCCCGCCATCGGCGCCACGACGAAAATGAGCCGCGAGGATTATCTCGACATGCGCGAGGCCTCGTTCCGCAACTACGCCCAGACCCGCTTTCCCGGCCTGAAGGCGGAAAACGTGCACCGCACGGCCGATGCCGTCGCGGTCATCCTCACCGGAAACCTGATGAAGCCGGGCGACGATCCCGGCGTCAAGCATCAGGCGGCGGCGATCATCGCCACGACCACGCTCCGCCACGTACCGGTCGAATTCACGCTTTATTACGGCGGCAAGAACGTTCCGGACAAGGAGGCGCTCGCCAACATCGCCGATACGTTCGCGCGGCAGATGATCCTGCTCAATCATTGACCGCGTTCCGGCCCTGACATGCGCGCTTTCAAAATAAAATGCGGCGGCATCGTTGTGCTCTTCGCCGCCCTGCTTCTGGCCGCGCCCGCCGCGGCCAAAGCGGCAGACGCGCGCACGGGCGTCAATCAGGCCGTCGTCAAAATCGTCACGGACTACCTCGACGGCCTGACGACGCTCAAGGCGCATTTCGTCCAGAAGGCGGCGGACGGCACGCAGCGCGGCGGCACCTTCTACCTCAAGCGTCCGGGAAAAATGCGTATCGTCTACGATCCGCCGGACAAGGACTTCATCGTCGCCGACGGCCTTTTCATCCATTATTACGACGCGAGCACGCAACGGACGAGCAGCGCGCTGATCAGCCATTCCGTCGCCGACTTCTTCCTGCGCAAGCATTTGAAGGTCGCCGGCGACGTCAGCGTCTCCGCCGCCACGCAAAAAGGCGACACCCTTTCGATGACCGTGGTGCAAACCAAAAACCCGCTCGCAGGATCGCTGACGCTGTTCTTCGGCAAATCCCCCCTGCGCCTGACGTCCTGGCGCGTGGTCGACGCCGAGGGGCTGACGACGACGGTCGACTTAAGCGGCATCAAGACGGGAATCAGGCTCAAGAGCGACCTCTTCCACTACTACGACCCGGCCCGATCTGCGCACCTTTATAACGAAAATTAATCTTTATTTTCAATAATATATGATATAACCGCTTGATATTTTCCAAAAAGCGTGATACCGTAGTATCGTAGCCGAATGTTCTTAACGATTTAGGGATGTAGCCATGACGGAAAGTCAGTTCGTTGACCCCTCGAACAAAAAAGCCCCCCAAGACGCGGAAGAAATGCAGTTTCCCAAAACCGGAGAGTTTATAGCCGATGAAGATGGCGAAGTCTTGCCAAGCATCAGAGGCAGAGGTATCGCCTCGAACCTGATCAACGTGCAAAAAGCCAGACAAGAGGCGGAACAACAGCAGAATTCCGCACCTGAGCAGGATCAGGAACAAGGACCGGAGCAGGAAGGGCCTTTCGACAAGTTCCGCCAGACAGCCTTTCACAAAATCATCACCGAACTCTGGGGGCAGCCGCAGATCGCCGACTATATGGCAGTCCGCCTCGCGCAATATATGGATCTCGAGTCCGCGGAAAAAACCAAAAACGGCTTCAAGGTCCAAACGCAGGACGGCAACACGATCAACTGGGGCATCACGCAAGAAAGTGACGGCACCCTCACCGAAGCCATCACCGCGAAAAAGCGCAACTTCACCCAGAATACCGCCGACGCCATGATTGCGATGTCTCTGGTGCACGGCTGGCGCGAGATTTATGTCGATGGCAAGCCGGAACACCAGGAGATGCTGTGGCTCTCCGTCCAGCGCGCCGCGATCGCCGAACAAAGGGAATTCGAAAGACAGCAACGCGACGGCGAAAGGCCGACCGACGAAAAATATACGCCGCCCCAGGTCATGAACTTCGAGCCGGATAAAAACTCTGCCGTCTATCAGACATGGCTGAAGGAACGCGCGGAATTTGAAGCGGAACGCGAAGAGTTCCGCAATCCGGCCACCGTCCGCAACACCCCGCTGCTCGAGGCGCCGGACGCCGCGCAATCGGACAGCAAAGCGCCGGCAGCCCCCGAAACCGCAACGCCAGACGAGGCCGCAAAACAGAAAGAGACGGCGCCGGAGGCTATAGCCCCCGCGCCAACGGAGGCCAAACCGCCCGAAGCCGCAAAACCGGAAGCCACTGCGCCTGAAACCGCTGCGCCCGCACAGCCCGAAGCTGCCGTGCCCGCCCAGACGGAAGCCAAGGCACCTGATGCAGCAAAACCAGCAGAGGCACCAGAGGCCGCCAAAGCGCCCGAAGCGGCCAAACCTGCACAGCCCGAAGCCACAGCGCCTGAAAAAGACGCGCCGGCCGCCGCCGATGTCGACGATGGCATAAAAGCCAAAAATCCGGCTTTCGAAGCCAAGCACCCGCGCGACAAGGAAGGCCACTTCGTCAGTCCCGAAACCGGCAAGCACAAGCCGATCACCAAACGCGCGAAGGGCGAGGCGGCGGCGGAGTTCAACGAAAAGGCGGCGCGGAGCGAAGCCCCCACTGCCGCCGTCAAGGCGACCCGCGAAAAAGCGCCGCCCGCGCGACGCCACGAAGGAAAGGCACCGCTGCCGACCTGATATGCGCGCTGACATCACATGACTTCACATTCCCGCCCCTACACGGGACGCGTGATCGGCGTCCACGACGTCTCCGCCGACACCCGCAAGATCACCGTCGAAATCGAAGGCCGCCAGCGCCTGCCCTTCGGCGCGGGGCAATACATGCAATTGTCGGTGGAAGGCTTCGAGCAGCGGCCCTTTTCGATCGCCTCGGCCCCGCACGAGCCGCTGCTGGAATTCCACATCAAGAACAGCGGCCGCGGACTCAGCGCCCATATCGCCGAAGCGCTGCAGCCCGGCCAGCCCATCACGCTCGAGGGCCCGCTGGGCGAGAGCCACTGGAAACCGGCAGAGGAGGAC
The DNA here is from genome assembly GCA_021849295.1 of Pseudomonadota bacterium. Lineage (GTDB taxonomy): Bacteria > Pseudomonadota > Alphaproteobacteria > Micavibrionales > UBA2020 > PALSA-926. The sequence goes on from JAJZTA010000011.1 coordinate 38,275, forward strand.
GCGCCCGTGCGCCCGCTTTTGATGCTGGCAGGGGGGCTCGGCATCGCGCCTCTGAAATCCATCATCACCGCCTGCCTGCACGGCCGCACGCACCCGCCTGTGCATCTTTATTGGGGCGTGCGCACGGCGGCGCAGCTTTATCTTGACGATTTTTTCCGCGATCTCGCCAAAAAGAACCCGCGGTTTTCCTATATTCCGGTGCTTTCGGACGAAACCGACGCCGCCGGCCACCGCGCCGGCCTGATCGGCCACGCCGTGGCGGAGGATTTCGAGACGCTCGCGGGGTTCAGCATCTATATGGCCGGCCCCGGCGCAATGATCGACGCCACGGTGCCGCTTTTGCTACATAAAGGCGTCGAGGAGGACTATATCTTCAGCGACAGTTTTGGGGTATAATCGGCGCCATGATCGGGGCCGAAATAGAACATCTCATCAAGCTTCTCGCCCGCCTGCCGGGCTACGGCCCGCGCTCGGCGCGCCGCGCTGCGCTCTCGCTTCTCAAAAACCGCGAAAGCCTGATGCAGCCGTTGAGTCAGGCGCTCGCCATCGCGGCGGATGTCATCGTCGAATGCCCCCTCTGCCACAACCTCGACACGGTCTCGCCCTGCTCCGTCTGCGCCAATCCGGCGCGCGACTTGGGGCAGATCTGCGTGGTCGAGGACATCTCCGACCTCTGGGCGGTCGAGAAGACCGGAGCCTATAAAGGCTATTACCACGTCCTCGGCGGAACCCTGTCGGCGCTCGACGGCGTCACGCCGGACGACCTTTCCATCCCCCATCTCGTCAGCCGCGCCGCCGCGCCCGCCGTGCACGAAGTGATCGTCGCCTTAAGCGCCACCATCGATGGACAGACGACGGCGCATTACCTCTCCGAATCTTTGCGCATGGCCGACGTCACGGTGACGCAGCTCGCCCACGGCGTGCCGATCGGCGGACAGATCGACTATATGGACGACGGCACGCTCTCCACCGCGCTGAAGTCCAGAAAAGCCGTCTGATGGACGGGTTCCGGCATATCGACACGTGGGTCTTCGACCTCGACAACACGCTCTATGACGCCAACACCGGCGTTTTCGACCAGATCATCGAGCATATGACGCAATACGTCTCCGACCGGCTCGGCATCTCGCGCGAGGAGGCGAACGCGTTGCGCCGCACCTACTGGCAGACCTACGGCACGACGCTGCGCGGCCTGATGGAAGAGCACAAAATCGACCCTTACGAATTTTTGCGCATCGCCCACGACGTCGACATCTCGGACGTGCCGCAATGCGAGGTCATCAAGGAAAAACTGACCCTGCTCCCCGGCCGCAAGGTCATTTTCACCAACTCGGGGCAGGAATTCGCGCGCCGCATGACGCGGCACCTCGGCATCGACCACCATTTCGAAGGCACCTTCACCATCGAGGATGCGAATTTTCTGCCCAAGCCGCGCCCCGAAACCTACACCGCGATCATCGAAAAATTTTCTTTCGACCCGAAGAAGGCGGCGATGTTCGACGACATGCAGGTGAACTTAAAAACCGCCGCCGAAACCGGCATGACGACCGTGTGGATCAACTGCGGTGAAGGCAGCGACGGAGACGGCGAGAACGGTTGCGAAGACGTGCCGCCCTACATTCACCACCAGACCGGAAAGCTCGCCGACTGGCTTGAACAAACCGTTCCGCAACACCCCGTCAAAAAGAAATAACCGGAGAAAACATATGTCCGAAGCCGAGAAACTCGAATCCGAGATCAATACCATCTGGGAGCAGCGCGAGCAGCTGACCGACAAAACCAAGGTGCTCGCCAAAAGTTCCGTCGACGAAGCCCTGAAACTCCTCGGCGAAGGCAAGCTGCGCGTCGCGGAGAAAAAAGACGGCGGGTGGCACGTCAACGTATGGCTCAAAAAAGCCGTGCTGCTCTCGTTCCGCCTCAACGGCAATAAAATCATCTCCGGCGGCATCGGCGGCACAAGCTGGTGGGACAAGGTCGATCCGGCCTTCGCCGGCATGAAGGAAAAGGAGTTCACCGCTGCGGGCTTTCGCGCCGTGCCGGGCTGCATCGTCCGCGCCTCCGCCTTTATCGCGCCCGACGTCGTTTTGATGCCGAGCTTCGTCAACGTCGGCGCCTATGTCGGCGAAGGCACTATGGTCGACACGTGGGTGACCATCGGCTCCTGCGCGCAAATCGGCAAGCATTGCCACATCTCCGGCGGCGTCGGCATCGGCGGCGTGCTGGAGCCGCTGCAGGCCGAGCCCGTGATCATCGAGGACAACTGCTTTATCGGCGCGCGCTCCGAAGTCGCCGAGGGCGTGATCGTGGAGGAAGGCGCGGTGCTCTCGATGGGCGTGTTCCTCGGCGCCTCGACCAAAATCATCGACCGCGCAACGGGCGAGGTTTTCACCGGCCGCGTGCCCGCCTATTCGGTCGTCGTGCCGGGCTCGCTCCCGCCGAAAGACGGAAATAATAATGGGGCTGGGGGCCCCAATCTCGCCTGCGCCGTCATCGTCAAGCGCGTCGACGAGAAAACCCGCGCCAAAACCTCCATCAACGAGCTGCTGCGGGCGTAAAGAGAGTAAGGGCATGACCGATCCGCTCAAAATCGCGCAAGATCTCATCCATTGCAAAAGCGTGACGCCCGCGGAAGGTGGCGCACTCGACTACATTGAAAAACTTCTGACCGCGAACGGTTTCACCTGCCACCGCCAGACCTTCTCCGACAATGATACGCCGGACGTGCAAAACCTTTACGCGCGGCGCGGGACAGACGCGCCCAACCTTTGCTTCGCCGGACATACCGACGTCGTGCCGGTCGGCGATGAAAAGGCCTGGACGGTCGACCCGTTCGGCGGCGCCATCAAAGACGACAAGCTTTACGGGCGCGGCGCCTGCGACATGAAAGGGGCGATCGCCGCTTTTGTCGCCGCCGCGATTGACGTGAAACCCGCCAAAGGCTCCTTGAGCTTCCTCATCACCGGCGACGAGGAAGGCCCTTCGATCAACGGCACGCGGAAAATGCTCGGCTGGCTGGCGGAGAAAAACGAAAAAATAGATTATTGCATCGTCGGCGAGCCGACATCGGAGAAAACGCTCGGCGACACGGTCAAAATCGGCCGGCGCGGCACCTTTACGGGACGCCTTACCGTGGCCGGCAAGCAGGGACATGTCGCCTATCCGCGTCTTGCCGACAATCCGGTGCCGAAATTGCTCGAATTGCTTGAAGTTCTAAATGGCCTCATTCTTGATGCGGGTACAGAGCATTTTCAGCCCTCGAACCTCGAAATCGTCGACGTGGATACCGGCAATCGCGCCGAAAACGTCATCCCCGCGGCCGCGAGGGCGGTTTTCAACGTGCGCTTCAACGACCTTTACTCGGGCGCTACGCTCGAGAAAAAACTCCGCACCGCGATGAGCGCGATCGACATTCCTTACGACATGAAAGTGCGCGTCGGCGGCGAAAGCTTCTACACCCCGCCCGGAAAGCTTTCGGATGCGCTGGCCGCGGCGGTCGAAAGCGTGACGGGAGAAAAATCGGTTTTAAGCACCGGCGGCGGCACGTCGGATGCGCGCTTTATACACAAATTTTGCCCCGTCGCGGAACTTGGCCTCCTGAACGCCACCGCGCATCAGGTTGACGAACATGTGGCCTGCGCCGACATCGTCGCCCTTACCGATATATATAAGAGTGTGATCCGCGCGCTTTGTGTCTAAATCCCGTCCCGCGCGCCCCGCGCGATAGCGCTTGAATTCAATAAGCGCTTAAATCTCGTATTGTCCGCCGATTTCGACCACGCGGTCGGACGGAATGCCGTAGTAGACGGCGGCGTCAGAGGCGTTTTTCTTCATCCAGGCGAAGATGCGCTCGCGCCAGCGGGCGATGCCGGATTCCTCTTCCGTCGAGATCACCGTCTCCTTGCCGAGGAAGAACGAGGCCTGATGGATGTCGTCGAAGTCCATGCCGCGCGCCTGGCACTGGTGCAGCGCCGCGGGCACGTTCGGCTCGTCCTTGAATCCGGTATGGAGGTCGAGCTGGTAGAAGTCGTGGCCGAGGTTGTAGACGTGCACGCGGTTTTCCTCCGGCACGTAAGGCACCTCCTGCGAGACGACGGTGAAGAAGATAATCCGCTCGTGCAGGACCTTGTTATGCTTGAGGTTGTTGAGCAGCGACGCGGGCACGACGTTGTGCAGCGGCGTCATGTAGACGGCGGTGCCGGGCACGCGGATCGGCGGATTTTTGTAGATCTCCTTGATGAAGCGCTCGGTAGAGACGGAGGCGCGGGCGACTTTTTCGTTGAGAATGCGGTGGCCGCTCTTCCACGTGGTGAGCAGCGTGAAGATGACGGTCGCGATCATCAGCGGCACATAGCCGCCGGACAGAACCTTCTGCGACGAGGCGGCGAACAGAACGGCGTCGACGGTAGCGAACCCGCCCGACGTCATCAGCACGCGCCACCACGGCCAGTGCCATTTCAGCCGCATGACGAAGCTGACCTGCACGGCGGCGATGAACATCGCCCCCGTCACCGCCACGCCATAGGCCGCGGCGAGGCCCGCCGACGACTTGAAGATCATGACGACGGCGAGTACCATCGCCAGCAGCATCCAGTTGACGAAGGGGATGTAGATCTGTCCCATCTCCTTGGCCGAGGTGAAAAAGATGCGCATGCGCGGCAGATAGCCCAGCATGATCGCCTGACGGGTGAGCGAATAGGCGCCGGAAATGACCGCCTGCGAGGCGATCACCGTCGCCATGGCGGCGAGGAACAGCAGCGGGATGGACAGCATATGCGGTGCGAGCATGTAGAACGGGTTCTTGATCGCCTCCGGATGCCGCAGCAAAAGCGCGCCCTGCCCGAAATAGTTCAACAGCAGCCCCGGCCAGGTGACGATGAGCCAGGCAAGGCTGATCGGCTTTGCGCCGAAGTGGCCCATGTCGGCATAGAGCGCTTCCGCGCCGGTGACGGAAAGCACCGTCGCGCCGAGCCCGAGAAACGAAAGATACGGATGGAAGATGATGAACTTGACGGCAAACAGCGGATTGACCGCCTGCAGCACCTGCGGCGCGTGGATGATCTGCATGAAGCCGAAAGCGCCCAGCGTCGAAAACCAGATCAGCATGATCGGGCCGAAAAGATTGCCGACCTTGCCGGTGCCGAAGCGCTGCGCAAGGAAGAGGCAGATCAGGATAACCATGGCGAGCGGCAGCTCGATCGTATGCAGGCTCGGCGCGACGACCTGAATCCCCTCGATGGCGGACAGGACCGAGATCGCGGGGGTGATGACGCCGTCGGCGTAGAACAGGCTCCCCGCCATGACGCCCAGAAGCCCCGTCATGTAAAACAGCGACGGGCTGGGGCGCGTCAGCCTTTGCACCAGCGCGAGCAGCGCGAAATCCCCGCCCTCGCCCTTGTTGCTCGCCTTCATCACCACCATGACATATTTGACCGTCACGACGATCAGCAGCAGCCAGAAAATCATGGAGAGGAACCGGTAGATGTTCTCCGGCGCGACGGCGAGGTTCGTCTGGGTAAAGCTCTCCTTCAGCGCATAGAGGGGACTCGTCCCGATATCGCCGAAGACGACGCCGAGCGCGCCCATCGACATCAGGGCGGTGGAACTCGCATGGTGCGAACTAGCGCGTTCCTGCTCCAGCTTGCGGTTCAGGTGTTCGGAAAGGCTTTGCATAGGGGACTTTTATTGTTCCTTGGTTTTCTAACAGCGCGGCGCGGTTGTCTGGCGCAGCCTGCGCTTTCCCGATTGAAGCACTCCCAAGGGATAACACAATTCTTGACGCAACGCAAAAGAAGCCGGATGCGTTTTCAATATCGCCTTGAAATCAAAAACAATTTTTTAAGCCCCGCAGACCGTCAGCGGGGCCGCGCCTGATCCCCCTCGACCTGCTGGCGAAAGGCCTTTTGCTGGGCGGGCGTCAGGCTGTTCCATTCCGCGGCGGCGCGCTGCTGCTGCTGCTGGCGCTGCTCCGGCGTCATGTTCTGGTAGGCGGCTCTGGCCTCGTCCTCCATCTTCTTCCGGTCGGCAGCGCTGAGGTTCTGCCACTGCTGCATCGCCAGCGCCTGCGCCTGTGCGCGCTGCGCGTCGCTCATGGACTGGTATTCCTTCTGCGCCTCCTGCATGACCTGCTGACGCTGGGCAGGGGTCAGATTATTGAATTGCTGCAGGGCCTGACCGGCGGGCATGGCAGCGTCTTGCGCGCAGGCGGGCGCGGCGCACAGAGCGGCGAGAACGACGGATACGGCGGTTGTAAGAAATTTCATAATAACACCCCCTTATGGTTGGCAACGTCCTATATTATATAATGTCGGTCTTAACAAAAGAAGAAGGCCGTGGGATCCCCCGAACCCGCGGCCTTCTAGCACCATATGACCCCTGAACCTATCCCCCCAGACCCGGTGATTTGCGCGCCGGCGCGTTGGGTGCGTGGCTTGGACTGCGCGCGCGATCTTCGGCGCGGGCGATCGCTTCACGCCCCTGTTTGAGCGCCGCAAGGTTGCCGACCAGTTTATCGAGGTTGAATTCCGTAGTAAGTTTGCTCATATGCGTTCCCTCCTTTTAGCCAGTAACTCTTCCAGCTCCTGAATGCGCCGGTCGAGGTGTTCTTTGCTGACGGTGATGACGCCGCGGCGCATCACGGCGCGCGCATTGGCGCGGATAGCCTTGCGTAGATCCTCAATGCCCGTCTCGCCCAAAACGTCCTGATCACCGAAGACGGCTACGAATTCATCGCCCCTTTGTGCCGTCATAAGAAAGACATGTTGCATAATCCAATCTCCTTATTTTCTATCCTGTAAAGCGCGTCTTGTTGTTATGTTTGCTACGTATTACTTTATGCAAACAAAGTTAAACAATGGTTAATATTGCATAATTTGTTGTTATCGTTATATTTTTGGGAGCGCGTCGAAACGTCTTTTTATGGTTTTTTACCCTCGAAACGGGTCTGGAACCGCCATTTTTCAAAGGAGAATCCGCTATGCACACCGTCACCGTAAAGGTCGAAGAATCGGGCGAGGGCCTTTATACGCAGACCGTCCAGGCGGGTGCGCACGCGCTCAAGGCCGACGAGCCGGTCGATTTGGGCGGGCTCGACAAAGGCCCCGCGCCCTATGACCTGCTGCTCTCCGCGCTCGGCGCCTGCACGTCGATGACTTTGCGCATGTACGCCAACCAGAAGAAATGGGATTTGAAAAAAACCGCTGTGACGCTCACGCACGAAAAACGCGAGGACGCGGAGAAGAAGAAATACGATTTCATCACGCGCGAGATCACGGTCGAAGGCAATCTCGACGACGCGCAGCGGCAAAGGCTGCTGGAGATCGCCAACAAATGCCCGGTGCACAGAACACTGACGGGAGAGATGCGGCCTATAGTTGAGAGCAGTCTAGCGAAGTAAAAATCACTCTTCGTCATCAAGCTCTATCGAGACAAGACCTCTATACACCAAATAGTATAACGCAACGCAAGCAATGGCGGTCGAAGGAAGATATAAAAAAAGGTGGATTTTATTCCCGTTCCCAACTGAGATTCTAAATTCCCGTCAAGCGCCATATCTACAAGCCCCCACAATACCATCCACACGACAGTCGGCCACCATGTGTACCCGCTAAGTTTCACGGCACAATTCGGGCATGTAAAATGAGAACGAACTTTTTCAATTTTAATTTTGGTCTCACATTTCGGACAAACCAGAGACATGCGGCCTACCCCCGCCCGACCACCGCATAGATCGCCTTGACCTCCGCCTTGGGAATGTCTTTTTCTCCAGCCGGATTGAGCTGCGCGACGCGGATCACCTTGTCCGTCTGGCGCAGGTAGCGTTTGATGTAGGCGTCGCCGTTGAGCATTTCGATCACGCAGTCGCGCCCCGCGTCCGGCTGGCGGCCGGGATGCACGTAGACGAGCTCGCCCGCGAAATAGCGCGGCTCCATCGAATCCGAAAAGACATAGACCGCGAAGGCGTTGGCGATACCGGCCTGCGACGGATGCCGCGCCACCCAGTCGACGATTTCGCCGTTTTGAAGATTGAGCCCGCCGTGCACGCTGCCCGCGGCGTAGCCGTAGACGGGAACGTCACCCCCGAAATTCCATTGCACCTGCTGCATGTCGGACAAGCCCCCGGGGGGCTTGCGGTGCGGCGGCTCCTGCAGGTATTCGCCCTCCATGCCGGACACATCCAGCGGCCTGCCGAGGTATTTCACGATCTTTGGAATCTCGTCCACGACGATCTTGCGCGCCCCGTGGAGCATGCGGTTGACGGTGGTGGCGTGGTACCCCAGATAGTCGGCCAGCCCCTTTTGGCTTTTGCCCGGGGTGGTTTCGATAATATAACGAATCTGTTCATGTAGACGCATTGACATGAATTGATATTATCTCATTTTTTGAAATGACGATATAACAATTTTATAAATTCTTGATATTAATATTATTATTTTATTAAATTGCTAAATTGTAAATTTATGTTGACGATTAATTGCTAATAATGCAATATTTATAGCAGAGACGATTCGAAACCCGCAAGTGAATATGACATAAATGAGCTACAAACTCCCCGCCGGCCTCCCCTTTGACCCCAAACTGACCATCATCGCCAAAAAGACCGGCCTCGCCCGCGGCGACGTGCTGGCGGTCTGGGTCGCGCTGATCGACCATGCCGCCAAGGCGCGTCCGCGCGGCAGTCTCGCCGCCGCGCAGCCGGACGAGATCGCCGCCGTGCTGGAGTGCCCGCCCGCCAACGTCGTGGCGGTGATCGCGGCGCTGAAGGACAAAAACATGATTTCGGCGGACAACGGCATCGCCCGCTGGCACCGCTACCAGAAACTTTCCACCCCGCGCGTGCGCGCCCACCGCGCGCGAAAACAAATAAGCGACCGGCAGACCCGCCCCGCCGAAACTGAGTCGGCGCGCCTGAGCCGCCTCCGGCAGGACATGGCCGCCCGCCGCAACAACCGCCCGCCCGCCTATGCCGACCCTCTATGACCTTCCTGCAATCTCATCCCCCGGAGACACGCTGCATGATCCTGTTAAAAGAAAAACACTCCCTCAAAGAGTCTCCCGTCGAATACAAATCGAAAGATCCCCATATCAACGATCCGTGGGCGGACTGGACGCCGCGCTGGACGGAGAAAAAACCCGCGCCGCAACAACGCGCCACGCCGCCAAAAGCCACGCCCCACGACTTTCAGGAACGATACGCCCCCACCCGCCGCGCCTCGGAACGGCAGGCGGAGAGCGCGCGGCGCCGTATCGTCGATGCGCGCCTGTGGGACGCGATGACCTTCAGCCAGCAGGACGCCGCCTGCGCCATCGCGAGCGCCTTCGACATGCTGGGCAAGGGCCTCGGCTACGCCGCCAGCAACTGGGAGCGCATCCCCGGCTGCAGGGGCGCGGAAAACGTTTCCGAAGCGCACGCGCGCATGATCAACACCTATACGCTCTGGGCGCGCAACTGCGCGCGCGAAAAAATCAGCCATGCAATGGTGCTGGACGTTCTCTGCTACGGTTTTTCCTGCCGGATGATCGATTGCGACCGCCGCCTCAAGCACGGCGCGACGCGAGAAAACCTGATGAAGGGCCTGACGCTCTATTGCCGGCTGCAGGGGTGGAGATGATGAACGGCTCCCACGCGAGGTCGCCGTTCATTCGTCTTGATAGACGTGCGTTTCGCCCTGCCAGTCGGTCACCACACCATCGTTGCAATAGCCGTCTTCCAGCGGAACCTTGCCGAACCCGCCCGGAATATCCAGCATATAGCGCGGCTGAGCGATGCCGGACAGGCGCCCGAGCAGTTTTTTCATCAGGGCGCGGCCCTTTGACACCGGCAGGCGGAAATGGCTTGTGCCGCGCGCCATGTCGGGATGATGGAGGTAATAGGGCTTGATGCGGAACTCGACGAGCTTGCGGAACAGATTCTCCAGCGCCTTTGCGTCGTCGTTCACGCCCTTCAATAAAACCGACTGCGACAGGAGCGGAATCCCTTTGCGCAAAAATTTCTGCGCCGCGGCGCGCACCTTGTCGGTGAGTTCGTTGGCATGATTGCAGTGCAGGACGACATAGACCGCCTTGTCGCTCTCCAGCGCGTCCGTCAGTTCGTCCGTCACGCGCGAAGGATCGGCCACCGGCACGCGGGTATGAAAGCGGATGACCTTCACATGGTCGATAGCGTTCAGCGCCTCCATCAGGCACTTGACGCGGCGCGGCGACAGCACGAACGGATCGCCGCCGGTGACAATCACCTCCCACACCTTGGGCGCGGCGCGGATATAATCGAGCGCGGCTTCGAGTTCCGCCGCGTCCAGCGCCTCGCTCTTGCCCCCGTTCTCTTGTTTTGGCCCCACCATCTCGCGGCGGAAGCAGAAGCGGCAATAGACCGCGCAGACATGCGCCGGCTTCAAGAGCAGGCGGTCGGGATAGCGGTGGACGATGCCCTTTATAGGACTATGCGCGTCGTCGCCGATCGGGTCTTCCAGTTCGCGCGGCGTGGTCTTCAGCTCCTCCGCCGACGGCATATATTGCCGCGCCACGGGATCCAGCGGGTCCAAAGGATTGATGGTGGCATAGACGTCTTCCGTCACGGCGACGGCATAACGCCTGCCGACCTCGCTCAAGGCCTCCGAAGTTTCGTTGTGAAGAACGGCTTTGCGCGCCATGGCTTCTTTCCTTTTTTCAATAAGGCCTTTCTTGTATACTAGATAACGGTTCAGGGCAAGATGCGGGGGTTTGATGCCGGATATGCTTTTCAACGGGGCGATGGCCTATAAACAGGTCGCCATGCTGCTGGGGGGCGGGTTTTGCGCCCTGATCGGCCTGTTTTTGCTGGCCTACGAGGGCTACGAGTTCTTGCGCGCCGAGCGCGTCACGGGCACGGTCATCGGAATCGAAAAAAAGGACGGTATGGACGGCGGGGATGTCATCTACCCCGTCTACCGCTACACGCTCGCCGACGGCACGACCCATCAGGCGACATCGTCTGTCGGCGCCGCCGACCCCGCCGCCAAACGCAACAGGACGGGCACCGTCGTCTCCCTGCACGTCATGCCCGGCAGGCCGTGGGAAGCAACGCCCGCGGGCGTTCCGTTTTTTTTCATCTTCGGGCTGTCTTTTTTCGGTCCCGGCGTGTCGCTTATCTATATCGCGCTCACACAATACCCCGTCACCCGCATGACCGGCGTTATCCTCGCCGGATTTGCGCTGTACGGGGCGTATCATGCAAAAGGGCTGATTCTTTCAAAGCAGGCGCGCGCGGCAAAGCGCGTCCGGTGGCAGCGAGAGAGAGAAGACCTCAAAAAGCCGCAAAACGAGCCGCAGCCGACGCTGACAGCCGAAGAGCTGCTGGCCACGCCCGCGCAAAAGGCGGTCGCGGTGCAGCAGACGTCCGGCCTGAAAGTCGCCATTCCTGTTTGCTTTATCGCGGGGGCCGGCATGCTCTGGGGCGCCTTGCACCTCGGCCTGAAGCAGCAAAATCTGGAGCAGAACGGGCTGCGCGCCACGGGACACATCGTCCGCATGGAGCAGTCGGCGACGCACGACGGCAACGGCACGCATTACACCTACTGCCCCGTCGCCGCTTTTGCGACGGCGGACGGCAGGCAAGTCTCCTTCCGCGACAGATGGTGCAGTAATCCGCCCTCCGGCAAGATCGGCGACGCCGTCACCGTGATTTATCTGGCGGAAGACCCTTCCGGAACGGCCATGATCAACCGCGCGGCGCGGCAGAACTGGATCGTCCCCGGCGCTCTCGGTCTTTTCGGCCTGTTTATGCTGTTCGCCGGCATGGACAACACGCGCCGGATGCTCGCCGCCGGCGGATAATTATTCTTTACGTAAATATGACGGTGTGTTAGAAGCGGCACTGCATAGAATGACGATGGACAAGTGATACCGATGGCAACAAAAAAGGAAAAGACTGAAGCCGCGAAAACCAGCCCCACCGTCGGGCTGGTCAGCCTCGGCTGCCCGAAGGCTTTGGTCGACTCCGAACGCATCCTGACCCAGCTCCGCGCCGAGGGCTACCAGTTCTCGCCCGAATACGACGGCGCGGACGTGGTGATCGTCAACACCTGCGGCTTTCTCGACAGCGCGAAGGCGGAAAGCCTGGACGCCATCGGCGAAGCACTCGCCGAAAACGGCAAGGTCATCGTCACCGGCTGCATGGGCGCGAAGCCGGAGGACATTACAAAGATCCACCCGAAAGTTCTCTCCGTCACGGGCCCGCATCAATATGAAGCGGTGGTCGAAGCCGTGCACGCCGCCGCGCCGCCAGTGCACGACAAATTCGTCGATCTCGTGCCGAAACAGAAAGACGACGGCATCGGCATCAAACTCACGCCGCGCCACTACGCCTACTTGAAAATTTCCGAGGGCTGCAACAACCGCTGTTCCTTCTGCATCATTCCGTCTTTGCGCGGCGATCTCGTTTCGCGCCCTGTCATTCAGGTGCTGGCCGAAGCCGAACGGCTCGTGCGTGGGGGCGTGAAGGAGCTGCTGGTCATCTCGCAGGACACCTCGGCCTATGGCGTGGACACCAAATACCAGCCCTACCCGTGGAAAAACCGCAAGGTGCGCACCAAATTCATCGACCTCGCCCGCGAGCTGGGCGAACTCGGCGCGTGGGTGCGTTTGCACTACGTTTACCCCTACCCGCACGTGGATGAAGTGTTCGAGCTGATGAACGCGGGCAAAGTCCTGCCCTACATCGACATCCCCTTTCAGCACGCCTCGCCAAGCGTGCTAAAAGCCATGCGCCGCCCCGGCAAACAGGAAAAAACCCTCGAGCGCATCAGGGACTGGCGCAAGGCTTGCCCCGATCTCACCATCCGCTCCACCTTTATCGTCGGTTTTCCAGGCGAAACGGAAGAAGATTTCCAAATCCTGCTCGACTGGATGGAAGAGGCGCAGCTCGACCGCGTCGGCTGCTTCAAATACGAGGCGGTCACGGGCGCGAAAGCGAACGAACTTGAAAACGCCGTGCCGGAAGAAGTGAAGGAAGAGCGCTTTGACAGTTTCATGACGCTGCAGCAAAAAATCTCCGCCGCAAAACTGCAAAAGAAAATCGGCAAGACCCTGCCCGTCATCATCGACGAGATGGGCAGCGAAGGCTACACCGGCCGCACGCAGGGTGACGCGCCGGAGATCGACGGCTGCGTTTATGTGACGGGCTCCGGCCTAAAGCAGGGCGACATCGTGCAGGTAAAAATCACGCAAGCCGACGAATACGATTTATTTGGTGAGGCCACTTAAAATGTCAGCATTTTTACGGGATCAATTTATTAAGAACGTCACTATCGATGAAATTACATTGGGACGCATAAGCGATTTTTTTATTAGAAAATCACAATCAACTGGCTTTGCTGAAGACGCACAACCTACTCTTCTAAGTTATACTATTCGATTTGATAATAGAGGCTATAAACTTACTCAATTTAAAGATGTATTACGACTTTACTCAGAAGCTAAACACGTTGAACGCATAATATTTACTCTAGAATCGCAAAGGAGTCTGCAGACAACAAGAGCAGAAGGAACTTGTGTGGAATTAAAACTAGATAAAACTCAAGACAATGCATGTTATCTTGTAGTATCTGCAGATGATGAGGAGTGGGTCGATCACACGTTTGATTCTATTATAGAGATAGTGAGAGATGCAACTAACTATCATGCCTTATTAAGAGGCCCATGGACTTCTTTCTTCGTACAAGTCTCTGGAGTAATTTTTGGCTTCTTTATTTGTTTATGGATTACTACCTTATTAGCACCACATCTCAAGGCAGAAGACTCCTTTTCCATTAGTTTTATATTTGTGTTTATTATCTATGCTAATGTTTGGACAATCATAAACCAGCAAACACTAAAACTTATCAACTACATATTCCCGAACATCCTGTTCAAACGGAAAAACCGTGATAATTTACATTGGGTATTGCAAACCATACTAGGCGGAGTCATCGTAGCCATCGTGATTTTTATTCTTGGACACGCACTTAGCTACGTAACTAAAATCGCTTCTGGTTTCATTAAGTAACTATCCGACTTTCTCTTCCGCCATCTGCAGCCCCGCAAGGTGCGTATAGAGGCTGTTCTTGCCGTAGAGCTCGTCGTGCTTGCCTTCGGCGATCTTGCGGCCTTCGTCGAGGACGATGATCTTGTCGGCGTTCTGCACGGTCGAGAAATGGTGCGCGATGGCGATGGTCGTGCGGCCCTTCATCAGGTTCTTCAAGGCCAGCATCACCGCCTGCTCGTTCGACGAGTCGAGCGCGGAGGTCGCCTCGTCCAGCAGCAGGATGCGCGGATCTTTCAACAGCGCGCGGGCGATGGCGATGCGCTGTTTTTGCCCGCTGGAGAGCAGACTGCCGCGCTCGCCGACTTTGGTCTCGTAGGCGTCGGGCAGCGCGGAGATGAAGCTGTGCGCCTGCGCGAGTTCCGCCGCATTGCGGATTTCCTCGTCCGTCGCCTCGGGATTGCCGACACGGATGTTGTCGGCGATGGAACCGGAGAAGATCGCCGGTTCCTGCGACACGACGCCGAGATACCGGCGGATGTCGCCGGGCTTGTAGTCCGCGATGTTGAAGCCGTCGATCGTGACCTTGCCGCTCTTCGGATCGTAGAAGCGCTGCAGCAGCTGGAAGATAGAGGATTTGCCAGCGCCGCTCGGCCCCACCAGCGCAACCACCTCGCCCGCCTCTATCTCGAAGGAAACCTCGTTGAGCGCGATATGGTCGGGACGCGAAGGGTAATAGAGCGTTACATGGTCGAATGCGATTTTGCCCTCGACATGGTGCGGCGCGTTTTTCAGCGCGAAGCTGCCTTTCAAAACCGGCTGACGACGCAACAGGCTGACGATGCGGTCGGCCGCGCCCATCGCCTGGCTGAAGGCGCTTGCCGCCTCGCTCATCGCGCCGACGGCGCCCGCCACGGTCACGGCGTAAAAGAGGAACGCCGACAAATCGCCCGCGGAAATCCGGTCCGTCAGCACGCGGTGGCCGCCCATCCACAGTAGGACGCCGATGGCGCTGAACACGATGAAGATGACGAAGGCCGTCAGCACCGCGCGCACCTTGATATATTGGAGCGCGGAGGAGAAAATGCTGTCGGACATCTCATTGAACGTCGCAGAGGCCTTGTCTTCGTAGCAGAAGGTCTGGATCGTCTGGATGCCCTGAATGGTTTCGTGGGCGTAGGAGCCGATGTCGCCGATGCGGGTCTGCGTATCCTTGGAGCGCGCGCGCACCTTGCGGCCGAGCAGGATGATCGGCGCCACGACCACGGGCACGGCCAGCAGCACCGTGCCGGTCATGATCGGGCTCACGACGATCATCATAATGATGCCGCCGACGATGGTCAGCACATGGCGCGCGCCCATCGGCAGGTTGGTCGTCGCCACCATCTTCAGCACGGTCGTGTCGGTGTTGATGCGCGAGACCTGCTCGCCCGTCTTGTGCGTCTCGAAATAGGCGGGGTCGAGTTTCAGGATATGGCTGTAGATGCGCTTGCGCAGGTCGGCGATCAGCTTTTCCGCCGTCCAGTACACGAGGGAGAAGCGGGCATAGCTCGTCGCCGCCATCAATATAATAATGCCGAGCATCACCGCCAGCGCCATGTTGAGCGTGTGGCCGGTGTGATCGGAAAAGCCTTTGTCGACCAGAACCTTCAGCCCCCAGCCGAACACCAGCACCGTGCCCGCCGAAACCAGGATCGCCAGCAGCGCCCCCGTCATCTGCAGCCGGTAGTTTTTCAGGTCGGGGAAGAGGACTTTGAGATATTCGCCCATCTTGGCCATACGGTTAACTTTAGGGCGATTCTCCGTATTTGATTTTCCAGATTCTTCTAATGACATGGCTTTATTCCTTTATCGTCTGGCTGCGAGACACAATTGTCCTAATTTCCCGCTATGTCAACTTTTGACTTGCATATTACGCGAAATAAAGCTAAAAAAGGCCGTCATTAAAGAGCCAAGCGGCGGGATCGTCGGGCGGCGTGTTTCCAAGGAGATAAGGCCATGAAAGCCAACATTCACCCCGACTACCACGAAATCAAAGTCGTCATGACCGACGGCACCGCCTACACCACGCACAGCTGCTGGGGCAAGCCGGGCGACGAAATGCGCCTCGACATCGACCCCCTGAACCACCCCGCATGGACCGGCGGCGCGGCCAAGGTGCTCGAAAAGGGCCGCCTTGCCAAGTTCGGCAACAAATACGCTGGCCTCGGCGTTGCCAGTTCGGATAAACTTGATATCGTCAAGAAGCCGTCAGCCTAACCTTAAAGGGAGGCAGCCATGTCTTTCAAAGACCGTCTGAACAAAGTCGCGAAAAAAACCGTCGACCTCGCCGGCAAGGCCGGAAAACAAGCGCAGAAGACGCTTGATGCGGCAGGCGACATCGCCGGGCAAACGGCTGAGATAACCGCTGATCTCGCGGGCAAAACGGCGAAGAAAACCGGCGAGATCGTCGATCAGAGCATGGAAAAAGCCGTCGAGCTGTCCGAGCACAAGAACACGCCCAAAGTCGTCGACAAGATCATCAAGGAAGTGACCAAGCCGAAAAGCACCAAGACGCTCGTCGCCGAAGGCGTTCTGGGCGTGGCGTTGGGTGTGGCCTTTGGCGGCGCCGTCATTCCGGTCGTCGCGGGGGCGGCCGTGCAAGGCTATATCGGCAAGCAACTGATCGACAAATTCAACGCGAAAAAAGACGCGAAGAAGGCAGCGCAAAACGACAATGCCACTAAAGCCGAAGCCCCCAAGACGGCGCCGAAAGAAAGAAAGCGCAAAAGCGCCCCCAAAAAAGACCCCAAAGGCGGCCCCAAGGCCTGAAAGCCTTCCGCCTGATTCGCGCGCCACATCTCCATCGTCAGCAAAACCACAGATAGAATGCCCTGGGGCATTCGAAACTTTGTGTTTTTTGGAAAATTGTATTTGACTTAATAAATGTTATGACTACTATGGTGCCGTCCGAGATTTTTTGTCGGAAACAGATTACCCCCAAGAGGAGAACCCACATGAACTTTAGAAAATTGATGCCCATCTTCGAAGCCGCCCTTAAAACCGATGCGGCGCAAAAAGCGCTGGAAGGCGTGAAATCCCTTACCGAAACCAAGGCGCACGAAAAGCTCGACGCGATGAAAGAAAACATCGAAAAACTCTCGAAAAGCGGCAATCTGGCCGACAGACAAAAGGCCCTCGCGCTGCAAAAGACGGTCGAGCAGCTGGAAAAATACGTGGACAAGTTTTTCCCGAAAGCCGCCAACGAAAACACGCAAGCCGTGGAAAACCCCGTTGCCGAGCAAGCCGAAGTGAAAAAGACCACGAAGCCGAAAGCCGAAAAACCCGCCACACCAAAGAAACCGGCGGCCAAACGCACCAGAAAACCGGCCACGAAACGCACGCCGAAAAACTGACCGTTACACGGCTAACAAATTGAAAAAGCGTCGCTTTTTGAAACGAAAAGCGGCGCTTTTTCACGTTTTCTTGACACGCAAAACGCGGAATTATAGAATGTAAGTATGGATCGGTTGACGTGCCCGGAGGTCGGGGCGTCGAGTGCCCGGTTCCGCGTCCGGCCCTTTTGGGCGGACCGTATAACCTAAGACTGATATTGCTTCAAAGGAGGATATCATGACAAACACGTTCGACTTTTCACCCTTATTCCGTTCCACCATCGGCTTTGACAGGCTTTCGCGCCTGCTCGAAGCGGGTATGCTTGGCGAGCAGGGCGCAGCCTATCCGCCCTACAACATCGTCAAGCTGGACGAGGACAACTACGGCATCACCATGGCGGTCGCCGGCTTCACCGAGGAGGACCTCGAGATCACCGCGCGTGAAAACCAGCTGATCGTCTCCGGCAAAACCGCGGTCGGAAACGTTCCCGAAGGCGCGGTGTATCTCCACCGCGGCATCGCGGAGCGGGCGTTCGAACGCCGCTTCCAGCTCGCCGACCATATCCGCGTCACCGGCGCCCAGATGCAAAACGGCCTGCTGACCATCTCTCTGGTGCGCGAAATACCGGAGCAGATGAAGCCGCGCAAGATCGAGATCTCGTCCGGCGAGAAAGGCAAAGACAAGGCGAAGCTGAAGACCATCACCGGTCAGCGCAGCGCCTAAACAGACTATACCTGACGTAACGGAAAGGCCGCTCTTTCAAAGGGCGGTCTTTTCGCGTCTACATCCTTCAGGGAGAAGGTGGCGGCGTATTGGGCTTTTCTTTCGGATGCGGATTGGGTGTCTGGACCATCTGCTGCGACAAATAGGCGCCCAGCACGCGATGATCGTTGAGGAAGGCATAATATTCCGGCGTGCGCTTCCACCTGTCTTTCGTGAGGACATCCGCCCCTTTGTCGACCAGACGCCGCGCCAGCGCGTCGTCGCCGCGCTTCGCCGCATAGTGCAACGCCGTCAGTTTGTAGTTATCCGTGGCCGTGACGTCCGCGCCTTTGTCGATCAGCAGCATGGCAACGGCTGTGTATTTGCGCTGCGCGGCGATGAGCAGCGGCGTGGTGCCTATGTAATCGCTAAAGCCAAAACTGCCGTTGACGCCTGCGACCCGCGCGTTGACGCGCGCGCCCTTGTCCAGCAGCACGCGCACGGCTTCGAGATTGTTGGCCAGAACGGCGTAATAGAGCGGCGTGCGCCCGCCGTTGAGATCGTTGACGTTGGCGCCATCGGCAACGAACTTTTCGATATCCTCGCGCTTGCCGCTCCCGCAGGCCTCCAGAAAATCCTGCCGGAACTTTTCCTGCTTCTTCTTCAGCTCCTTCGCGCGGGCTTTTTCTTTGTCTCTGTGAAAAAACATCTCCACCTCCTTCGGGACGCAACGTCAGGCAGTATAAACCGGCGGCGATTCTGTTTTATGGCAAAGCATATGCCAAAAAATGATTTTAATACCGGCGACTCCGTATAGAATTGTCGACAGTATACAAAAGCAATCGGCGTATGGAAACAACCCTCGCGAGGTTTTAATGGAACTTTACAGTTATTACCGCTCGTCCGCTTCCTACCGCGTGCGCATCGCGCTCAATATCAAGGGGCTGGACTATCATTACCATGGGATCCATCTGGTCAAGAACGGCGGCGAGCAGCATACGCCGGAATACAAGGCCCTCAACCCGCAGGAACAGGTGCCGACGCTGATCGACGGCGACTTCACCCTGACGCAGTCGATGGCCATTCTCGAATATCTCGAGGAGAAATATCCGCAGCCGGCCATTCTGCCCAAAGGGCTGGAAGAACGCGCCTACGTGCGGCAGCTGGCGCAAATCTGCGTCGCCGACATCCATCCGGTCAACAATTTGAAGATTCTCATGCACCTCTCCGGCGAGTTCGGTATCACGCAGAACCAGAAAATGGACTGGTACCACAAATGGATCCGCCTCGGCTTTAACGCCACCGAAACGCTGCTGGAAAGAAGCCCCTTCCGCACCGGCGCCTATTGCTGCGGCGACACTGTGACGATGGCCGACATGTGCCTCGTCCCGCAGGTCTATAATGCGCGGCGCTACGACATGGACATGACGGCATGGCCGCTGATCTCGGAGATCGAGCAAGCCTGCCTCAAACTGGAAACATTCATCTCCGCATCACCGGAAAAGCAGCCGGACACGCCGGAAGATCACAGCGCCCCCTTCATGAAAGGACTGGTTTCAAATGGATAAAGGCATAGGCTCGGCACAACACTTTACGGCGGGAGACGGCTGGACTTCCGGCGATCTCGATTTCTTCACCGTGCCGCAGAAAGCATTCACCAAAGAAGAACACGACGTCTGGCGCGCGCTCTACAAGCGGCAACTGGACGTTCTGCCCGGCCGCGCCATCAGCCTTTTCATGGACAGCCTCTCGACACTCGGCATCAGCCAGGAAAAGGTGCCGGATTTCCACGACGTGAACGAGATCCTCATGAAACGCACCGGCTGGCAGGTCGTCGCCGTTCCGGGCCTGATCCCCGACGAGCCGTTCTTCGAGCTGCTCGCCAACCGCCGCTTTCCCGCCGGCAACTTCATCCGCACCAAAGAGCAGATGGACTACATTCAGGAGCCGGATGTGTTCCACGACCTTTTCGGACACGTGCCGATTCTGGCCGACCCGACCTTCGCCGACTACATGGAGGCCTACGGCAAGGGTGGCCTGAAAGCCGCCAAGTTCGGCACCATCGACAATCTGGCGCGGCTTTACTGGTACACGGTCGAGTTCGGCCTCATCAAGGAGCCTGCGGGCTTGCGCATTTACGGCGCGGGCATCCTCTCCTCGCCGACTGAATCTGTTTTCTCCCTCGACGACCCCTCGCCGCACCGCATCGGCTTCGACCTGAAGCGCGTCCTGCGCACGCACTTCCAGATCGACGACTTTCAGGACAACTATTTTGTCATCGACAGCTTCCAGTCTCTGTTCGACGCGACGCTGGCAGACTTCGCGCCCATCTATAAAGAAGTCAAGGACGCGCCCGTCATCATGCCGGGCGAGCTCGCCGAAGGCGATACCGTGCTGCACAAGGGCACGGGCGTTTACGCTGCCGCGGCGGCGAAACGCCGCGCCGAAAGAGCAAAAAAATGAAACTGCTGCTTGTTGAGGACGATGAAAGCCACGCGCAGTTCATTCTGGGCGGCCTGCGCGAGGCTGGACATACCGCCGACCACGCCAAGGACGGCATGGACGGATTGTTCCTCGCCACGGAAGAAAAATACGACGTCATGATCGTCGACCGCATGGTGCCCAAGCTCGACGGGCTCGCCATCATTCAGGCCCTGCGCGCCAGCGGCAACAAGACGCCGGTGCTGATTTTGAGCTCGCTCGCCAAAGTCGAGGAGCGCATCAAGGGGCTGAAGGCGGGCGGCGACGACTATCTCACCAAACCGTTCGAGTTCGGGGAATTGCTGGCGCGCATCGAGGCGCTGGTGCGGCGCGGAAACAGCGAGCAGTCCGAGCAAACCACCCTCGCGCTCGACGATCTTGAAATGAACCTGCTCACCCGCGAAGTGAAGCGCGCCGGCACCTCCATCGACCTGCAGAACAAAGAGTTCCGCCTGCTCGAGTTCCTGCTCCGCCGCCCAGATCAAGTGGTGACGCGCACCATGCTGCTGGAAGGCGTGTGGGATTTCCACTTCAGCCCCAATACCAACCTCATCGACGCGCAAATGTCCAAGCTGCGGCAGAAAGTAGACAAGGACTTCAAGAAGCAGCTCATCCACACGGTGCGCGGCGCCGGATACAAAATCAGTGCCAAGCAGGATTAAAAACTTTTTTCTGTCGTTCTCTTTCCGCGCGGGCGCCGTCTTCTTCATCGCGCTCTGCACCACGCTCGTGGGCCTGCGCATACAGACCTATTACCGCTCGCTCTATATGTCCTATGCCGACGTCCGCGCCCGCATCGACGCCCACGCCTCGGACATCGACCAGGGCATCTCGCGCTACGGCGCGAGGTACGCCAAGTATCTCGTCCACGCCATCTTGCAGGACACCTCGGACAAACGCCTCTATCTGCTCTTCAAGGACGGAAAAAACCTGACGGGAAACCTGCCCGCATGGCCGCCGGAGGTCGACCCGAAAGCGACATGGCAGGACACCTTCATCGCGCAACCCGACGGATCGCCGCCGCTGCACCTGCTCATCAGAATCACCACATACAAACACAGGCGCTACGTGCTGCTCACCGGCTACAACCTGCAACGCGTCGACATATTGCGCAGCGCGCTGCTGCGCGTCGCCATCAGCAACGTTCTTTTGTCGCTGTTCATGTCCTTTCTCATCAGTATCATCGTCGTATGGCTGATCAACCGTTACCTGCAGGGCATCAACCGCGTGGCGGGCCGCGTGATGGGCGGACAGCTGCAGACCCGCGTGCCGGTCAGCGGCACCGGAGACCAGTTCGACAAGCTCAGCGCCAACATCAACGGCATGCTCGACTGGATCGTGGTGCTGCTCGGCACGGTGCGTGATTCGACCAACGCCATCGCCCACGACATGCGCACGCCTTTGTCCCGCCACAGGCTGGAATTGAGCGCGCTCGCCGACGACCCCGCCCTTCCTGAAAAGACGCGGGAGAAGATCGCCGCCGCCGTGACGCGCGTCGATGATATCGTCGAGATGTTCGACGACATTCTCTCCATCGCCCGCGCGGAATCGCGCTCCGGCGCCGAGCTGTTCGCGCCGTTCGACATCGCCGAAACGGTCAGCGACGTCATCGAGTTCTATGCGGCGCTGATCGAGGAAAAATCCCTGTCGCTCGCCACCGACCTGCCGGCCTGGCCGGTAAAAATGACGGGCGACAAGCAGCTCATCACGCAGGCGATAGTCAATCTGCTCGACAACGCCGTCAAATATACGCCGCAAAAGGGGCATATCAGCGTCACGTTGAAGGAATCGGACGGGCGCGTCGCCATTATTATAGCCGATAACGGGCCCGGCATTCCGGCACAGTTTCTCGACAAGGCCAAGGAGCGCTTCTTCCGCGTCGACGAAAGCCGCAATACGCCCGGCACCGGCCTCGGCCTCAGTCTCGCCAACGCCGTGGCGGGGCTGCATCATGGCACGCTTGTTCTGGAAGACAATCAGCCTGGCTTGCGCGTCACGCTTACACTGGCCAACGAGGCCGTGGAATAATCCTTACACCACATGGTCCGGCGCGAGCGGGCAGGCCGCGCCGCTGTCGCCCAGCTCGATCTGGATGGTCGTGTGGCCGATATTGAAATCATGCTCCAGCTCGTGCGCAAGGTTCTTTATAAAGGCGTCACCCGGATGCCCGTCCGTCATAACGAGATGCGCCGAACAGGCCGCCTCCGCCGTGTTGAGCGCCCAGATATGAAGGTCGTGCACCTCTTTCACGCCCGCGCAGGCCAGAAGCATATCCTTCACTTTCGCCGCATCGATGGACTGCGGCACGCCCTGCAGGGAAAGACTTAGGGATTCTTTAAGGATTTTGAAAGTGCTGGCCACGATCAGTCCGGAAATGACAAGGCTGGCCAGCGGGTCGAGCCGCAGCCAGTGCGTGTAAAAGATGATCGCGCCCGTCACGACGACGCCGAGCGAGATCGCGGCGTCCGCCGCCATGTGGAGATAGGCGCTACGGACATTGAGATCGTGCTTTCGTCCGGACATGAAAAGGAATGCCGTCACGCCGTTGGCGAAAACGCCCGCCGCCGCGACCGCCATGATCGTGACGCCGCCCGCCGTCTCCGGCTGGGCGAGACGCAGCAGCGATTCCCAGCCGATTGCGCCGACCGCCAGCAGCAGGATTACGGCATTGACCGTCGCCGCGATGATCGAAGAACCGCCGTAGCCGTACGTAAAGCGCGCCGATGGCCGCTTGCGGCTCAACAAGGCGGCGGCAAAAGCGAGAGCGAGCCCGAATACGTCGCCGGTATTGTGGCCCGCATCGGCAAGCAGGGCGAGCGAATTGGAACGCAGGCCGAAAACCACCTCCGCCACGATAAAGGCCGTATTCAGCACAATGCCGATCAGAAAAGCGCGTCCGAAATCGGCGGGCGCGTGGTGATGGTGGCTGTGATGGTCATGGCCATGATGGTCGTGTGTGGGCGGCATAAGAAAAGCATATCACCGGCGCGGCAAATCCGCTAGAATTTTCTCCATGGCGACGGTTCACCTGCACCTTATTTCCGACTCCACCGGCGGCACGCTTTCCAGCGTCGTCAAGGCCTGCCTCGCGCAGTTCGAAGGCATCGACACGGAGGAGCATTTCTGGCCGCTGGTGCGCACGCAAAAGCAATTGCAGGCCGTCTGCGCCGCCATCGGGGAAAATCCCGGCCTCGTGCTTTACACGCTGGTCGACGACGCGCTGATTGCCGCGCTGGAAAAATACTGCCGCTCGGCGGGCATTCCGGCGCTCTCCGTCCTGCAGCCGGTTTTCGAGCTGATGCGCAACGTCTTTCACAAGCAGGGCCGCGCCGAGCCGGGCTTGCAGCATAAACTGAACGCCGAATATTTCGCGCGCATGGACGCGGTCGACTACGCGCTCCATCACGACGACGGGCAAAAAAACGACCGGAACCTCGCCGACGCCGACGTCATCCTGGTCGGCGTATCGCGCACCTCGAAAACGCCGACTTGCGTCTACCTTGCCGGCCGCGGCGTCAAGGCGGCGAACGTGCCTTACGTGCCGGGGATTCCGTTTCCCGAGACGGTATTGAACCTGAGAAAACCTTTGTTTATCGCCCTTGTCGCCGCGCCGGAGCGGCTGATCGACATCCGCCGCAACCGCCTCAAGCATCTCGGCGAAACACGCAGCACAGATTATCTCGATCCGGAAAAAGTGCAGGCGGAAACGCGCGAGGCGCGACAGTTTTACGCCCGCCGCGGCTGGCCGGTCATCGACGTCACCCGCCGCTCGGTCGAGGAGACGGCGGCGGAAATTCTGACGCTGCTCGAACAACACCGTGCGGAGCTGAAGGGGCAGACATGAGTGTGAAGGCCTGCGTACTGGGATCGCCCGTCGGCCATTCTCTCTCGCCGAAGCTGCATAACCACTGGCTTAAAGCTTACGGCATTGACGGCAGCTATGTCGCGATGGAAACGCCGGCGGACGCTTTGCGAGAAGTTTTGGGAGATCTTGCGCGTGTAGGTTTCGCGGGTTGCAACCTGACCCTTCCTTTAAAAGAAACCGCGCTCGGGCTCATGGATATGCTCGATGAAAGCGCAAAAACGGCGGGTGCGGTCAACACCGTCGTTATCCGCGACGGCAAGATGACGGGATATAACAGCGACGGCTACGGCTTTGTCGAGAGCCTGAACGCGCAAGCGCCCGCGTGGAACAAACGTCATGCCGTGATCATCGGCGCGGGCGGCGCGGCGCGCGGCATCGCGGCTGCCCTGAAGGGAGAAGGTGTTCAAAAATTCGGCTTTATCTGCCGCACGCCCGCAAAGGCCGGAAAAGTCATCGATGACCTGCAACTCGATGGCGGCATCATTGCAGCGCCGCCGGACGATACCAGCCTACTGGTCAACTGCACGCCCTGCGGCATGGCTGGACAGCCGCCGCTCGGGATTGATATATCCGCCCTGCCGCCCGATGCCGCGGTCTGCGACATCGTCTACCGCCCGCTGGAAACGCCGCTGCTCGCGGCGGCGATGCGGCGCGGCTTGCAAACGGCGACGGGATTGCTCATGCTGTTGCATCAGGGCAGGCTCGGGTTCAGGCACTGGTTCGGCACCGACCCCGCCGTCACGCCCGCACTGGAGAAAGAGATCGCCGCATGCGCAAAATGACCGTCATTGGCCTTACCGGATCGATTGGCATGGGAAAGACGACTGCCGCCGAAGCCTTTCGCGAGATGGGTATTCCCGTGCACGACGCCGATGCCGCCGTTCATGCGCTGCTGGCAGCGGGCGGCGCGGGTGTGGAGGCGGTTGGCGCGGCTTTTCCTGCCTCTTTAAAAACAGACGGTGACAAAATTTATATCGACCGCAAGGCGCTCGGACAGATCGTGTTCGGCGACGCGGCGGAAAAGAAAAATCTCGAAGACATCCTGCATCCCATGGTGCGCGCGGCGAGCGACGCCTTCGTTTCCGCCATGCGCGAAAAGGGGCATGACCTTATCGTGCTGGACATTCCCCTCCTGTTCGAGACCGGCGGTGAAAAACGCGTCGACGTCACGCTGTGCGTCACCGCGCCGCCGGACGTGCAACGTGCGCGGGTGCTGGCGCGCGGCGGCATGACGGAAGACAGATTCGCGCGCATCCTCGCAGGCCAAATGCCCGACGCCGAAAAGCGCGCGCGCGCCGACTATGTCGTCACCACCGACAAAGGCCACGACGACATGCGCCGGCAGATCGCGGAGATCGTCGGAAAGATTCGTTCAGAATCGTAACCGTGCCCCCTTTTGATCCGTTTCTTTTATAAATTATGTTAAATATAAAGACCCTCTTTGCAGAGAAAACAGCCCATTTCCAAGGTGATAGTCAAAAGCGCTTGATTTCACTTTGCGATAAGGCTAAATAAGTGCACCTCGACCTGTATGTTCCCTTCGTCTAGAGGCCTAGGACACGTCCCTTTCACGGATGTAACGGGGGTTCGAATCCCCCAGGGAACGCCAATTATTTCAAAGACTTAATAGATTAAAAATCCGCGCCAGAAAGTTCATGCTTAACTCATGCTTAATCTGTGGCGTCGAAAATGCCTTTTTATCAAGGCAAAAAATCTATGGAATCAGCCAGCGCAAAGCCTACTTTCCTCGCGCGCGTATTGCTCTGGAAACCTCCTTTTATCTGTGCTCATCTCCGACTGAACCTTGTTTAAAACTCCAATAAGCTCTTCTAAATCACCCTCTATAACGGAAGAACGGCGGATAATAAAAGCGCCTTCGTCTAACAGAATTAAAACATGCGTAGGAAATTCTACAATTTGTTTTAGGCTGGAAACCTTAAGCGAAACATCCTTCTCCAGCGCCTTATCATCCACAGGTAAAAATGTTTTTTCACGCAAGACACTCTCATGCAACTCGATAATATGTTTGCCTAAATTTCCCGGCTCTATCGTTTTACGCACAATTTTTAGACGTGCCTTTCTTACAACCCATGGATAACTGATAAAGGATGTTACAGGATCATAGAATACAAACAGCGGGCTAAAAAACTCTACAGCTACAGCATAAGTAACTACTGCCTACATTGTAGATAAAGCAAATCTGCGTAGCCCAAATTTACGTTTATAACTCGGGGAAAGTTTTAAACACCACTCCAAACATCCTCGATTTCTGATGAGTAAACAAGCTTCATTTATAGTTGCCTTTCAGCGGTTCTCATTTGTCCCGCAAAAGTCTTTATTGGCAAGAGCATAAAAAACAATGTTATGCAGTACCATCTCTTAAAAAATGAGACTATTTCTCATACTCGTTCGCCAGTTTCTGCACGGAGACATAGTCCGTCTTACCCGTTCCTAAAACCGGCACCGTTCCCACTTGCTTGATCTTGCGCGGCACCATCAGCTCCGGAATGCCTTTGTCGCGGGCATGCTGCAGCAGCGCCTCCATCTCCACATGCTGACAACTGGTCACCAGCACCAGCGCCTCGCCCTTTTTGGCGTCGGCGATGGCGACGACGGCGTGGCGCTCCTGCGGATAGACGGCGGCTGCGATGCCTTCCGCCACCGTGAGCGACACCATTTCACCCGCGATCTTGGCAAAGCGCTTGGCGCGGCCTTTGATGGAAACATACCCGTCTTCGTCCAGCGCGACGATGTCGCCCGTGTCATACCATTCCTCCGGCGGCGGGGCAAGAACGCCCGGATTTTCCACCCGCAGATAGCCCATCATGATATTCGGCCCTTTGACCGAAAGTCTGCCGCCTTCCTCCACGCCCGGCACGAGATCCAATTTGTGTTCTATTCCCGGCATCAGGCGGCCGACGGTGCCCGCCTTATATTGCATCGGCGTATTTGTCGCCAGCACTGGCGATGTTTCCGTTGCGCCGTAGCCTTCGAAGATGCGCACGCCGTATTTTTCAGCATAGAGCCGGCGCGTT
Source organism: Pseudomonadota bacterium (assembly GCA_021849295.1). Lineage (GTDB taxonomy): Bacteria > Pseudomonadota > Alphaproteobacteria > Micavibrionales > UBA2020 > PALSA-926. Next base: position 65,726 of record JAJZTA010000011.1, read on the forward strand.
TCGTCTTTCAGCTTTTCCGCGCCAGCGAAGACATAGCGCAGAGCGTAAAAATCGTAAGGATGCGCGAAACGCGCATAACCGGAAAGGAACGTGTCGGTGCCGAACATGATGGTCGCGTTGGTATCGTAAACCAGTTCCGGCACGATACGGTAATGGAGCGGCGACGGATAGAAAAAGACCTGTATGCCGGAGAGCAGCGGCAAAATCGTTCCCGCCGTCAGGCCGAAGGAATGAAACACCGGCAGCGCATTGAAAATCCGGTCGGTCGGGCCGAAATCGACGCGGGCGGAAAGCTGAAAGCGGTTAGCCTGAATGTTTATGTGGCTCAGGACCACGCCTTTTGGCGTGCCTTCCGAACCCGACGTGAACAGAACGACGGCGGCCTCGTCCGGTTTGCGGCTGGAAATTTTATCGTAATAAGTCTGCGGGAAGAATGACGCCGCAAAGCCTTTGATCTTATCGACAAGGCCGGTTGTCTACCGCATATCCTCTAGGTATGCAAGGCGTACGCCGGATTTTTCCATCTCGTCGGCGAGCGGCTTTAACTTTGCCGCCTCGATAAAGCGGCGCGAGGTTATCACGGTTTTGATTTGCGCCGCCGTGCAGGCCGCCAGCACGCTCTTTACGCCCGTAGAGTAGTTGATCATGACGGGCACGCGCCCGAAGGCCTGTAGCGCGCAAAAGGCGGCGATCGTTCCCGTCATATTCGGCAGCATCAGGCCGGTATATTCGCCGGATCGGGTGAAGGCGGCGGCATGCCCGCCGAGGATGAAGCTGCGGCGGATCAATTGCCGATAGGAGAGCGGCTTGCGCTCGACATCGACGATAATGGGATGCCCGCTGCCATGAATGACTTCCGCGTCCAGTACGCTTTGAAACAGGGTTTTGCGGTAATCCGAACTTTCGAAGATCATGTCGGTCATGACATCGTAAAGCTTTTTGCCCATCAGCGCGCGGCGGGCACGGCCATGCACATCTTCCGCCGCCTGCAGCTTGCGCGGCTGCAAAATGCGGATAGTGATTTTCGGGAACCAGTGCAGGCGCACTTTGCCGCGCAGGCGCGACAATGGCGTATATTGCGCCCCGTCGAGACGGACGGGAACGATTTGCGCGTCAGCACGGTCGGCGATCATGCCCGGACCCTCGTAAATCTTCATTAAAGAGCCGGTGACAGTGATGCGCCCTTCGGGAAAGATGACGGCGCGGCCGCCTTTTTTGAGTTCGGCGATCAGCCCTTTGGTCGCGATGGGGTTGGTCGGATCGAGAGGGAAAGTGTTAGCGATGCTCAAAAACGGCCTTATCCATTTCTGCTGCGCGATAAAGGTGTTGACGGCAAAGAGCGGCTTGCCCGGCAGATAGAGCGCCAGTAGCGCCGCGTCTAAAAACGACAGGTGGTTGGCGACGATCAGCGCGCGCGGGCCGGCAAGCTCGAGATTTTCCAGCCCGTCGATCTCGACGCGGTAAAGCTTTTGCAAAACGAAGCGCAGAAATTCTTTAAGCATTACGCAACTCCTTTCGCCGCGCGCCTCTTGTGGACAAGGCGCTTTGTCAAAAATGCCGCGGGAATATTCGCAAGGCCGATCAGCAGGAATATCTCCGTCACGCCGATATTCATTTTCAAAAGGCCTATAGTTACGATCGACCCCGTCACCATGAAAAACGCGTTCATGATGTTATTGACAGCGATGGTACGCGAGCGGAAACTCTCCTCGCAGCGCGTCTGCATGATGGCGTATAGAGGAACGATATAAATGCCGCCGAAGACGGACACACCGAGCAGACTCCCCAGCAACGGCCAGTTTCCCGGTCTTGGGACGAATTGCGTCAGACTGACCAGTGCGCCGTGCATTGCATGATGCGGCGTCGCCAGCCAGAGCAGGAAAATGCACGCCGTCATGCCGAACGCGCCTGCGGGCACGTAAACGCCGCTGATCTCGCCCTTCAGCAGTTTGTTGCAGATCAGCGAGCCGAAGGCGATACCGAGCGAAAAAAGCGTGAGAAACAGCGTGACGACATTCTGATTCGCATGCAGCGCCGTGCTGGCATAGGTCGGAAACTGCGTGATAAAAATCGACCCCACCAGCCAGAACCATGAAATGCCGATGATGGAGAGGAATACATCCTTCTCCTTGTACGCATGCCGGGTCAGACGCCATGTCTCGGCCGGAAAATTGAGGTTCACTTTAAGATGCGGCGTGCTGCTCGACGCGGGAGGCACGCCGAGGCTTGCCGCCCAGCCGCAGGTCGCAACCGCCAGAATCATCGCGGAGACGATAACCACGCCATGCGGGACAAGGATCAGCGTCGCTCCCGCAATAGTACCGAGCAAAACAGCTATAAACGTGCCTGCCTCAACCAGTGCGTTGCCGCCGACAATCTCGCCCGCTTCCAGATGCTGCGGCAGAATACTGTATTTCAACGGACCGAAAAACGCCGCCTGCACGCCCGCGCAGAAAAGAACCGCCAGCAGCATATAATAGTTCTCGGTAGCGAAGCCGAGCGCCGCCAGCGCCATAAACGGAATTTCGGTGAAGCGGACGATGCGGATCATCCGGCCCTTGTCGACCTTGTCGGCCAGCTGCCCCGCCGTCGCCGAAAAGAGAAAGAACGGCAAAACGAAAATTCCCGTGCCCGCCGTCACGATCATCTTCGGCTGAAACCCCGCGATCAATCCCGCGTGATAGGTGGCGAGAATGCCGATGGCGCTTTTGAAGGCGTTGTCGTTGAACGCGCCGAAAAATTGCGTGACGAACAGCGGTAAAAAACGGCGGGTTTTGAGCAGTGTGAATTGCGAAGACATCTTTCTTTAAGCCTTTTCGACGATAAAACGCGTGTAGAACCAGCTCAAGGCCAGCAGGCTCAGGCCCAGCCCGAAGAACGACGCGACCCTGAGAAGACCCTGCAGCGCGGATGCGTCGTAGAGAAAGACCTTGCACACGACAAGGATCATCAGGGCGAGCGCCACGACGCGCATGGTTTTGTTGCGCTTCAGCGTGCCGTAGAACAGCAGACCGATGGCCATGCCCATCCATGCGACGGAATAGGCGTAGATCTCGGCATTGGAGGTGAGCCCCCTTGCCAGATCCGCGCCGTGGAAGGCCTGCCGCACTTCGAGCGAGACAAGGATGAAACCGAGTGCGAACATGACGAAGCGCAGCATTTTTCCCCAATTGCCGGCTTGCGATGCTTCCGGTAACAGCCACACCGTCGCAGCCAGCAACGGGATTGGGGCGCCGTAATTCAGCAGCAGGCTGTTGAGCAACGGCACGCCGCCGACGTTCTGGCTGGCGTCGAACAACGGGTTGTAAACGAAGACATCCAGCACGCCGAGCCGGAACACGGCCAGCGCCACCAGCGCGTTTCCCGCCTGCACGAACGACTTCCGCGCCAGCTCGCGCCCCGCATAGAGGCAGAAGGCGGCATAGATGAAAATCACATCCGTCAGGACGCCGCGCTCGGTAAAGTCGACGGAAATATGCAGGGGGCTCTGCCCCGGATGCAGCATCCGGTACACAAAGAAATGCGCGCCCGCGCCGAACAGCATCACGGCGGCAATCTCCAGCCTGTGCGGCAGACTGCCGTCCTCCTTTTGGCGCAGAAACGTGGCGGCAGAAAGAAACAGGGCCGCGGGCAAAGCCAGCTGCACCAGCGGATGCCACAGGACCGGCGTGCCCGTGCCGTAGCCGCTGCCGAAAACAATGACATTAAGGGCCAGCGCCAGCTTGAACACCATCAGCACGCCATAAACGCAAGCCAGCACGGCCGCCAGCTTTCTGAACACTTTCAGGCCGGAGCGCGCATTGATCCAGCCAAGCGCCAGCACTTCGCCCGCGATCGCCAGCGGCAGAAACATATGCTCCAACTCCAGCGCGAGGCAGGTGGAGATAAAGGCCGTCGCCGTCGCCGCATAAAGGCCGACTACAAAGTCTTTATGCGCATGGTCGTCGGGGATATCCTTGTGCAGTTTCATCGCAACGAGGGATGCGACCGCGCCCAGAGCCAGCGCCAGCATGCCCCAGAAATGCGGCCCCGATGCAAAATGCAGCGTATTATACAGCTTGTCGTAGCCGATAAGATAAAACAGCAGGCTGGATCCCGTCGCAAGACCGCTCCACAGACGCGGCGTGGAGGTGCGGGATTGCAGAAAATATCCGCTCAAGGCATAGAGCGCGCCGAAGGCGACGAGCGTCAGACCCAGCCTTTCCGGCGCGGCGGCCAGTCCCGCGAGAACGGCCGCGCTTGCCGTCAGGGCGAGCGGCGGAGCAAAGCCGTAGAGTCTATTGTTGAACCGCGCCATGACGATACCGCCCGCGGAAAGCAGCCAGAGCATCCCGAGCGAGAGGCCGTCGAACCCCGTCTTGTATCCCAACAGGCACATCAGAAAGACGCTGCCGCCCGCCGTCAGCCACGAGAAATATTTCGGCGCAGGGCCCTTTTCTGCTTCATCGCCTTGCGGGCGCAGCAGCAGCACGGCGGTTGCGGCCAGCGCGAGGAGGAAAAGGCCGGGCCATATAGCGTCCGCCACAATAAAAGCCCCGCTGAAAATCCAGAACGAGAACCACAGAAACGCAGCCAGCACAAGCAGCATGCCCAGTATCCACCATTTGCGGCGGCTGATCACGATCATGAATCCGAGGCAGACGGCATAAAGATAGGCGAATAACATCGGCGCCGAAGGATGGGGCGAACCCATGATCGCGGGGGTGAGGAAACCGCCTGCCATGCCCAGCAGCGCGACCGGCGCGCCGTACCACAGCGACAGCAGAACGGCGAGCGCCGTCACCACGGTCATGCCCGCGAAGCCCGCCACCGGCGAGATCAATCCGTAAAGGTTGGTCGCCGCAAACAGACAGAAGTAAAGGTCGGCAACGGCCGCGCCTGCGAGAGACTGGGCGATGCGCACGTTGTCGGCGATTTTTTTGCTGTTCATGATAATCCACGCGGCGGCGATGCCGGCAATCCCCGCCAGCAGGCCGAGACCCACGCGCACAGCGGGATTGAGCCAGCCCGCGTCAATCGAATATCTGACGAAATAAAATCCGGCGAATGCCAGGGCGATGCCGCCGATCCAGACCGGCAGACGCGTGCCGAACTGCATTTCGAATCCGCGCTTGGGTGCCGGCGCGTTGGCCGCCGCGGGAGAAGGTGATGATGCGGCGGGCGCGGTGGTGTGCGGAATATAAGTATACTGCGCGGCGGATTTTTTCGGCGGCGCGGCGGGTTGCGGCTCCGGATTTTCCAAAGGGGCCGCCGCCGCGGCGCCTGCCTCTTGCGGGTTTTTCAGCGCGCGCACCTCGTCCTTCAGGCGCTTCACGTCCCATTCGATATTTTTCAAGTCCGAGCGCAGGACCAACAGAAAAATGAAGACGACGATCAGGAACAGTGCTTCAATCATGTTGTCCTCCCGCTCTTCCGGTCAGATTCATCTTGACTATACCTTCATCCTACCATAATATTGAACAGTGTTCAATATTAATTATACACTGTATAATTAAGAGAGGCGCCATGGCCCGCAGGTCCGATCATAGCAGACAAGAGTTAACGGAGCTTGCACTTGATAAATCTCTTGAGATCATTGATGAAAAAGGACTTTCCGGATTCAGCGCCCGTGCCGTGGCGGAGCGCATGGGCTATACCGTCGGCACGCTTTACAACGTCTTCGGCAGCTATGACGGGCTGATCTTCCGCGTCAATGCCCGCATTCTCGATGCCTGGCACGCCGCGCTCGCGGCGGGGCTGCATAAAACGAAAAAAGACAAAATGCGCTATCTCGCTTACGCCTATCTCGATTTCGCCGGACGCCACTACAACCGCTGGACGACGCTGTTCGAATTCCATGCCAAATCGTCGCCGCCGGACTGGTACCGCGACAGGATCGACCGCCATTTCAGGCTGATCGAGGAAACGCTCCTCGCCCGCACGCAGGATCCGCATCAAAACCGCCGTCGCGCCAAGGTGCTGTGGGCGAGCATTCACGGCATATGTATTCTCGCGCTCGGCGGCAAGCTGGACGTTGTCGGCTCGGACAGTGCCAAGACCCTGATCGACGACCTGCTTGAAAACTACCTCGGCGCGGCATGACCGTTTATTGGAGAGCCGCGCCGCGAATATGCGTCCTCTTTACCTGTTTTTAATAAAACCGCTTTAAATTCGAAAATGGCGCATTTTTTAAAAAGAAGGTTTTTTAAATGGACTATACCAACCACCGCAAAGTCACCGGATTTTCCGGCAATGAAATCTACTGCCTGAAACAACTCGGCTACAAGCCGGGGCCTCTGTGCATCGGCAACAACGTCATGTCGCTCGGCGTGGTGCGCGGCTTCGGTGCCGGCCTTTCGACGCTCGCCGGCGGCGAGATAACCGAAATCACGCAACTGATTTATAAGGGACGCAAGAACGCCTACGAGCGCATGCTCGCCGAATCCCGCCAGAACGACGGCACGGCCGTGGCGGGAATTACCTTCGACCTTGTCAATCACGGCACCAACATGGAGTTTCTGACCTTCGGCTCCACGGTCTGGAAAGATCCGGAGCAAAGCGGCGCGGATCCGGCCTTCACCTCCTATTCCGACGCGCAGCAGCTTTACTGCCAGATCGACTCAGGCTTCGCGCCGCACAACTTCGTGTTCGGCAACATCGCCTACTCCATCGGCGTCGGCGGCGGGATCAAGGGCTTCCTGCGCGGGATGAAACGCGGCGAAGTGCCGCAATTCACCGAAATTTTCGACAAGACGCGGCATCTGGCGCTGCACCGCATCAAAACCGAAGCCAAACAGGCGGGCGCGAATGCCGTCGTCGGCATCAAGACGACCATCACCCCGGTGCTCGGCACGCAGGAAATGCTGATGATGGGCACGGCCGCGACGCATCCTGCCTTGACCGCCTATGCCAACGATCCCGTGACCTCTTCGCTGACCAACGAGGAAATGTGGAACCTCGTGCATATCGGCTATCTGCCGATCAGCCTGGTCATGGGCGTTTCGGTTTACGCGCTCGGTTTCACCTCCGGCCTTCTCGCGGCCGGAAAAACCATCGCCGGCGGCGAGGTCAGCACGCTGACGGAACTGCTCTACGAGGCGCGCGAAAAAGCCTTCGCCCGCACCGAAAAGGCCGCGGACGACTGCGGCGCGGACGAGATCGTCGGCGTCAAGACCTACGTCTACGACATAAGCGGCGGACTGGTCGAAATTCTCGCCATCGGCACGGCGGTCAAAAAATTCAACGGCGTGACGACCAAGCACGACACGCTGCCGCCGCAGGCCATCATCCGGAACGCGGAGACGTTCGTGCAGGCGACGCAGGCCACGGACGTCCGCGGCGGCAGGGCAAGCAAGGCTTCGGCGCGGGCCCCTCGCCGTTATCGGCACTATCATTCTGATCATCTTTTACGTCTGGCTCGCAATACACAACGCCGGGCCGCCCCCAAATCATTAAGCCATGCAAGAAGGTTGCGAATACGAGAAAGAAGAAGACGCGGCGCTGCATAAGCCTTCCAAGCTGAAGGGGCTGGTGTGGATCGCGGCGGCGTGCCTGTTCGCCGTCCTTCTGGCCGGCGGGGTCGCACCGCTCGCGCATGCCATTCCCTGGAGCTGGGAGCAGGCGCTCTCCCGCACGCTGCCGTCGCAGACGGGGGAATCCTGCCACCCCGACAGGGCGGAACGGCAAGCCCTGCAGCAACTGGTGCGCCGGCTTTACCCGATCGAGCCGGGAGATAACAAATTTTCCATTCAGGTCCGAATCGTCAAAAGCCGCGTCGTCAACGCCTATGCCACGCTGGGCGGGAATATCTACGTCGATTCCGCCCTGCTGGCCCATGCCCGCTCGCCGGAAGAACTGGCCGGCGTTCTCGCGCACGAGATCGGCCATGTCAGCAACCGCCACATCATGCAGGGCTTTATCATCAATCTGTTCACCGGTGCGGGGCTGCAGATGATTTTCTCGGACAGCTCCGCCAAAAACGTCACGGACTTCTTTTTAAGAATGACGTTCAGCCGCCGCGAGGAAGCGCAGGCCGATGCCGCGGGTCTGCACCGCCTGCAAGTCGCGCATATCAGCAACGACGGGTTCAAGGACTTTTTCGAGCGCATGGGAAAATCAGGACTTGCCGATAAATTCCTCTCTGATCACCCCGCCAATCAGGAGCGCATCGACATGGTGAACGACTACGATAACACGGATACGCGCCCCGCCCTCTCCGCGGCGGAATGGAAAGTTCTGAAAGGCTATTGCAAAGGACGCTGAGCTTTTTAAGGCCGCGCGGCGAAATGCGCGCCGATCAGCCCCGCCAGATCGCGCGCGATGTCCTTTTTATCCAGTTCGGGCCAGTCTTCCGCGGAAATTTCCCCGTCCGCCGTTTTTTTCAGCAAGGTGATGCGGTTGCGCGCCGCACCGAAAACTTTTCCGCCTGAAACGTCATTGAGCAGGATCCAGTCGCAGCCCTTGGCGACGAGTTTCTTCTTGGCATTTTCAAGCGTGCCGTCCGTTTCGGCGGCAAAGCCGACCACAAGGCACGGACGGCTGTTGCCAGCAGAAAGCGTGGCGAGGATATCCGGATTATGCACAAGGTGGAGCGTCATCGGCGTGTCGCTGGTCTTTTTTATTTTCTGGTTCGCGATCTCCTCGGCCCTGAAGTCCCCGACCGCCGCGGCGCAGACGGCGATATCTGCCGGCAGGGCGCTCTGGCAGGCCGCAAGCATTTCAGCGGCTGTTTCGACATGGAGCGTCGTCACGCGCGGCGGATCGGGTTCGGACACGGGGCCGGAGACAAGCGTGACGTCGGCACCGGCGAGCGCCAGTTGATGCGCGATGGCGTGACCCTGTTTGCCCGACGACCTGTTTCCGATAAAGCGCACGGGATCAATCGGCTCGAACGTCGGCCCGCTGGTCACCAGCGCCTTGCGGCCTTTCAGCGGCCCATCGCCTGCCAGAAAGCGGGCCGCCGCCGCGATAATGTCGGCCACTTCTGCAAGCCGTCCTTCGCCGGTTTCGCCGCACGCCATGTCGCCTGCGGCAGGACCGACGAAATGCGCGCCACGCTTTTTGAGAAGCGCGACATTGTCCCGCACCGCCGTGTTTTGCCACATGACCGGATTCATCGCGGGCGCAAACAGGAGGGGTTTGTCCGTCGCCAGCAGAACGGTGGAGGCGAGATCGTCGGCGCGCCCCTGCGCCGCGCGGCTGATCAGGTTCGCGCTCGCGGGCGCGATGATCACGAGGTCGCAGTCGCGCGCAAGGCGGATATGCCCCATTTCAGCCTCGTCGGTGAGAGAAAAAAGATCCGTATGCGCCTTGTTTCCGGACAATGCCGAAACGGACAGAGGCGTCACAAACTGCGCGCCGCCAGACGTAAGAATGCAACGCACATCCGCGCCACGTTCCCGCAACCGGCGGATCAGATCGAGCGCCTTGTAGGCGGCGATGCCGCCGGAGATGACGAGCAGAACGCGCGTGCCTGAAAAAGACGTTGTCATGGCAGCGCCTTTTTCGCCTGTAGCGCCTGCGTATTCTCGTAGGCGATGCGGATGCCGTGCGAAACGAGGTCGGGCAGGATGGCGTGGAAGATATCCTGGTCCTTGAAGAGCTGCGAGAAGCCGCCGGTGCCGATGACGGTCGCGGGCGCGCCGTCGAACAATTCCTTGTTGTATCCCGCGACGATCTCGCGCAGGGCGCCGAGGTGGCCGAAGTAAAGCCCGCGCTGGATGCATTCGCGCGTCGACTGGCCGAGATAGGTGTCCGGCGTTTCGATGTCGACCTCCATGAGCTTGGCGGTATTCGATTTCAGGCTTTCCATGCAAAGACGCAGGCCGGGCATGATCGAGCCGCCGAGAAAATCGCCCGCGCGCGAAACGGCGGTGACGGTCGTCGCCGTGCCGAGGTCGGCGATGATGAGGTTTCTGTCCGGAAAGGCGCGGGTGGCACCGATCGCCCCCGCGATCAGGTCGGCGCCCACCTCGGCGGGGTTTTTATACTTGATGTTGATGCCGGTTTTAACGCCCGCCTGCAGCATGAAATATTCCGCGTGCGGAAAATAGGTCGAAAAGGCGTGCCGGATCGTGAAATTGGCGCCAGGCACGACGGAACAGAGCGCCACGACATCGATTTTTTTATGGTCGATGTCGTTGGTGGCGAGAAGATTGCGCAGGTAAAGGCCGAACTGGTCGGACGTGCCGATCTGCGCCGTCGCGTGTCGAAAGCGCAGCGCGACTTTTTCCCCCTCGAACACCGCGCCGACGGCGTGCGAGTTTCCCACATCAAGACAGAGCAGCATTGTTATTCTCCTTTCGCCTGAACATTGTCGATGAGACGCACGTCGCCCAGCCAGGCGGCGACAAGGCGGCGGCCCCATTCCGTTGCGACATATTCCGTTTTGAACCCCGCGGCATCGAGCTTTTGCGCGACGGCGTCGTTCGCCGCCGCGCTTTGCAGCAATTGCGAAAGCAGGACGGCCTTCTCGTGCTGCGCAGGCGTGAGCCTGCCGTTGCGCGAGCTCAAGGCCAGGCCACTGTCCTCCCGCACGGTCGGCACGGCGACGACCTCGACGGGCAGAAAAAACGCTTCCGCCATCTTTTTGACCAGCATCAGCTGCTGGTAGTCCTTCTCGCCGAAATAGACGCGGGTCGCGCCGGCGATATTGAGCAGCTTGAGGACGACCGTCAGCATGCCCTGAAAGTGGCCGGGGCGGAATTTTCCTTCGAGCTGTTGCGAGAGGACGGTTTCGTTCACCTGCATCTCGTAGTTGTCGGGATACATGGATTTTTCATCGGGCGCGAAGACAAATTCCACGCCCTCCCTGCCCAACAGAGCGACATCGTTCTCCAGCGTGCGCAAATAGGCGTCATAATCGGCGCGCTGGTTGAACTGCGTCGGATTGACGAAGATGCTGACGAGGACATGGTCGTTCTCCGCGCGCGCGCGGCGCACCAGCGCCATATGCCCTTCGTGCAGGTTGCCCATCGTCGGCACGAAGCCGAGCGTGCCCTCAAGCGCGGCGCGCTGTTTTCGCCACGCGGCGGGGTCCGAAACTATGCTCGGCATGGGGGAATTCTCCTGTTTTGACGTCCTTGTTGTATTGCTCGATGGCGTCGGTGAACAGCGCCGCGCCCTCGGCGAACTTTTTGACGAATTTCGGCCGAAAATCGAGGTTGAGGCCGAGCAGGTCCTGAAAAACCAGCACCTGCCCGTCTGTGTCTGCGCCCGCGCCGATGCCGATGGTGGCGATCGTCAGCTCCTGCGAGATGCGCGCCGCGAGATCGGCCGGCACGCACTCCAGCACCAGCGCGAAGCAGCCCGCGTCCTGCAGCGCTTTCGCGTCTTCCATCAGGCGCTCTGCAGCGGCGTCCGTGCCGCCCTGCACGCGGTAGCCGCCCAACACGTTGACCGATTGCGGCGTGAGGCCGAGATGTCCCATGACCGGCACGCCGGAATCCACCAGATGGCGGACGAACTCCGTATTGCCCTCCGCCCCTTCGAGCTTGAGCGCGTGCGCGCCCGCCTGCATCAGTTTCAATGCCGCGTCCATGTTGTCGCTGAGCGATTTCCTGTAGGAGAGAAACGGCAGGTCGGCGACGATAAACTTGTCTTTAGCGCCGCGCGCGACGGCGGCGGTAGCGAGCGCCATCATGTCGACGGTGGCGGGGAGCGTGCTCTCGAAGCCGTGCATTGTCATGGCAAGGCTGTCGCCGACCAGCAGGCAGTCGATGCCGGTTTTGTCGACGATGCGCGCGCTGGTGTAATCATAGCAGGTGATCATAGTGATCTTCTCGCCCGCCGCTTTCTTTTTGCCGAAATCGAATACGTTCATCATGATATTTTCTTCCTTTCGCAAGTTTCGTTGTTCCGGTTGTTGTCCTGCCGCCATGCGGTGACAAATGCCTTGTAAACGTCCTGATACGGACTGTCTGCGAGCGATGCGATATTGCGCGCGATGGTCGCCTCGTCGCCGCGCACCAGGGGGCCGGTCAGGGCGCGGCGCGGGTCGGTGAGCAAATTTTCCGTTTGCTGTTGCAAATACATGTGTGCGGTTGCGGGCGGCAGTCCGAGATCGTTCTCCAAAAACGAGAAAAGGTTTTGCCACAAGATGCAGCTGAAATTTCCCGCCATGACACAGAGGGCGTGGTATTTCGCTTTTTCCGCGCGCGGCAGACGGGCGTGCGGATTGGGCAGCCCAGGCAGCAGCGCCGCAAAATCGGGCGCATTGTCGTCGACGAGAAACGGAATGGCGGGATATTTCTCCGGCGGATAGAGCGCCGCACCGAAGGTCATCAAGGGATGCGCGCCGAAAGCCCGGTCGGTCACGAGGCTGCCGGAAAAATGCACTTTGGTCGCGCTTGTGCCTTTGAGGTGCGCATCGCAAAACGGCTCGATCGCCCCGTCTCTGATGGCGAGGAGAATATGCGTCGCGTCCTTCTGCCAGTCACGCAGTTGTTGTACCGGCAGCGCGCGGTGCCAGTGACGATAAGGCAGATGGATTTCGGGTAAGGAAAAATAATGGCAGAGATGCCGCGCAACGCGGCCATTGCCGATAATCAGGTATTGCGGTACTTGTCTCATGATCAAGTCCAAACAGTATATATATGTCCCGTTCTCTTACGTGCCTGTCGTTGCCGATCGGGCCGAATTCCATATTAGGAGTCTATTGCCAGCACCGCAAGCGGAAAACGGCTTTTAAATTTTCATAACTTGGATATTTGGCGCAAATCCCCGCCTCTCAGACCTTCTTTTTCCGCACAACAAGCCTGCCGTAGCCGTATTTATAAGCCTCGTACACGGCGATGGCGTAGAACAGCAAATCCATCGGCCTGTATGTCCGCGTGAGAAGATCGATGCTGCGCTGCAAGTCCATGTGCATCAGGGCCTGCGGTATGGGCGTGCCGTAATGCTGCGCGATGGCAACGTTGACGCTGAGAAGCTTGCCGGCGACGGAGCCGATCAACGCCAGCACGGCAGCGAGAACGCCGAATTTTTTCTCGATGCCGCGCCCCGCCTTTCTGACCGCGAGACCGACCATGACGCCGACGACAATCGCCGTCAGGCCAAGCTCGTAGTGCGTCACAACCGTGACCGCGCCCCACAGCGCAGCGCCTGCCAGCGCGGCCGCCGTTCCAGCGGAGAGGGCTGCGCCGAAACTCTGCTGCTGACGCAGGTTTTCTATCTGCCGCTCAGTCTGCAGTGCGGTTTGCTTGGACGACGGCACGTGCGGCGCGGCGGGCGTTTCCACTGTTGTTTCGGGCGCTGTTTCAGGCGCTGCGGACGTATCCGGTGTTTCCGTCATATAAAGTCCTTTCTTTAAATTTTCCCGTATAAAATCTTGTGCAAATTGTATGTCATCAGGGCGAGGAAAATAACCAGCGCCAGATAGTATAACGTATAAAACAGCCGGTTTTCCAGCGAGATGCCGTAGTAAGCCTTGTTCTCTGGCGCTTCCGGGTCATAATGCCAGGCGCGGCGCAACTGCGGCAAAGCCATGATGCCGATCAGGATCAATATCGGGCTCGGCATGTAAATAAAGGCCGCGACCAGCAGCGGCAGTCCCACAAACCATATGCGCGGCGACAGCACGGCCGTCACGCGCCCGCCGTCCAGCGGCGAAACGGGAATGAGGTTGAAAAGATTGATCATGAAACCGGCATAGGCCAGCGCCAGCAGCAAATGATCGCCTTCCTGCCGCGCCAGATAGTAACAGGCCAAAGCGCCCAGCGTGCCTACAAAAGGCCCCGCCAGCCCCACGTAGGCTTCCGTTTCGACGGAGTGGGGTTTTTCCTTCATGTCGATCCATGCGCCGACGAAGGGAATGAAGGTCGGCAGCCCCACCTTCAGCCCGCGCTGGCGGGCGGCGAGGTAATGCCCCATTTCATGGACGAAAATCAGCCCGACGAAACCGGCGGCATAAGGCCAGCCGAACATCTGGGCGTAAACCAGCATGGAAACCAGCATCGTTCCGGCTGACAGCAGCACCTTGCCAAGGAGGCCGCCCTTGAACAACAGGGCCAGAAAATTCATCATAAGCCCTCTCTTTTAGGCGATATCCCCGTCTTTCTTTCTCCCCAGACGGCGCTTGATATAGGCGCCGCCCGCCGCGGCGGCGACCATGACCGCCTTGGCGCTCTTCGCCATGAACAGCGCGATCAGCCCGATCTTTTTGGCCGCGATGCCGCCGATCAGCGCCAGCAGGCCGTATTCGGCGATCTTGTCGGTCTTGGCGTTGAAGTCCTTGTAGCGCTTGCCGGGATTGTACGTCAGGTTGGACAGCAGGGTTGTGACGACCTTTTTGTCCTGATCGACGCGGTCTTTGAACGTGACAAGATCAAGACTGATGTAGCCGTAGCGCCCGAGCGCGTATGTTTCATAGTTTACGCCGTCGGTCTTGGGGTCGATCTTGACGCCGAGGTCGTGCGCTTCCAGCGACCAGATCAAATGATGTCTTCCCGCGTCGTAATGCGGCGGTTCAATCCAGCCGACGATTTGCACTTGCGGCGTCCCGTCTTCCTTGCGCTGCTCGTTATCCTCTTTCGTGGATTCCCTGATCTGCTGCAGTATCTTGTCCGGATGGATGTCTTTGCTGTCGTTGTCGCGCACGAAGCCGGAGTCGTTATATTCGAGAGACACAAACCACGGCAGGGTCTTGTCTTTCGGGATCACCAGTCCCATGAACCCGTCGTCCATGTAGTTGCCCATCTGCCGCATGATCTTTTTTCCCAGATCCTTGGAAACATAGATGTCTCCGGCCGGCAACGTCAGCGTCGCGACGCCGTGAAGCTGCACTTTATTCGGCCCCGCAACATACGGCGCGGGCGGCGCGGCGAACGCGGTTTGCGACGAGAAAAAAGCCATCAATATAACTAAAAAAATCCTGCGCATAAAAAATGTCCCCTCCGTCCACAATATATATGTACGAAATATTTGTGAAAATTTCATGAAGTCACGCGGAATATTTTCATATTGAAATGCGGTGTCAGCGGCGCAAAAAGGCTTCATAGCGTTCTGGACGAGCTCGAACCGTTTCGCTATAGTCGTCGTATATTTTTCTTTTCCCGTTTTTCCCCTTCACATTTTTCAACCTCCTCGAAAGGACAGGACAACTATGTCTATCACACGTAGGGATATACTCGGTATTGCGGCGAAGACCAGCCTTGCCGGAATAGTCATGGAAACCGTCGGCATCAACGCCGCATCGGCGGCCGCATCGGCGGCGCTGCCGTCGCTGGTCGCGCCCAAGGCGAAAACACTAAAGGAACTTCAGGCGGCGCTGGAACGCGCGCCGCGCCGGCGCGACTTCAAAGAAGTGCCGATGATCCTGACCTCGCCCGATCAATGGGATCACGAGGCCCTGTCGCTCGTCATGAACTACAAAGGCCGCGTGAAACAGGTCTGGGACCATACGGACCTTGCCGGCCCGTGGCTCAACCTGATGCGCAACACGCTGAACTGTCAAGTCTGGTCGTTCAAGAACCCCGACTTCCTGACGGTGTCGGCGACGCACGGCCCCGCGCAGCTCGCGCTCTACGACCAGTATTTGTGGGACAAATACAAGCTGGCCAAGCTGACGAAGGGAAAATATGCGCGCAACACGTTCCTCGATGTTCCGAAAGCCGCGCACGACGATCCGGACAAGTTCGAAAATCCTTACGGCGTCTTCTCGCCCAAAGACAACTGCATCACCACGCTGCAGGCGCGCGGCGTCGTGTTCATGGCCTGCCATAACGGTGTTTTCGAGCTTTCCTACAAGCTGCACAACAAGGGCGTAAACCCCGACAAGCTGACCCTGCCGCAGATGGTCGCCGAGTTCACCAACCACTTGATCTCCGGCGTCGTTCTGACACCGGGCATCGTCGGCACCATTCCCGAATTGCAGATGAAGGGATTCCATTACGCGAGGTAAAAAAACATCATGCGCAAACAAACGCTTTTGAAAAAAAAGTTTCCGCTTGCCGCCGCGGCGATCTGCGGAGTCCTCCTGTCCTGCACGCCTGCCGGCGCACAGGGGCTCAACCCGCCGTGGAACGGCGGAAAAAACAATCCCGCCCTGCACAAAGGACTCGACATCACCGTTGCCGGCGTGGACAACCTGCCCGACTTCCACGGCGATCCGGCGGCCTCGAAGCTCTCGATCTTCGTCGGCGGCAACTATTATTTCGCCATGGCGCCGCTGGTCAGGGCGTTCGAAAAAGCGCATCCGGCCTTGCGCGGCAAAATCTACTACGAGACGGTGCCGCCCGGACTCCTCTCCCGCCAGATCGCGAACGGCGGCACGGTCACCGTCGGCAACATGACGTGGACCGTGAAGGCCGACGTCTACGCCGCGGGCCTGAAGCGCGTGAAAGCGATGGAAAAGCAGGGCCGCCTTGCCGGCGCGCCCGTGCCCTACGTCACGAACGATCTTGCGATCATGGTGCCGAAAGGCAATCCCGCGCATATCACAACGTTGAAAGATCTCGGCAAGCCCGGCGTCAGGCTGGTGATGCCGAATCCAAAATGGGAAGGTATTGCACGGCAGATCCAGCTCTCGCTCAAAAAAGCGGGCGGCGACGCGCTGGAAAAAACCGTGTATGAGACGAAAGTCGAAAACGGCGAAACGATCCTGACGCACATTCACCACCGCCAAAGCCCGATGTTTTTGATGGAAGGCAAAGCGGACGCGGGTGTGACATGGAAATCGGAAGCCGTTTTTCAGGAAAGCATCGGCAATCCCATTTCCCACATAAACATCCCCGCCGCGCACAACACCACGGCCATCTATGCGGCGGGCGTTTTGAAGCAGGCGCCGCACCCGCAGGCAGCGCGGGCATGGGTCAACTTTTTGACCACGCCCGCGGCTTTGCGTATATTTAAGAGGTACGGGTTCAAGCCCTACGTGAAATAATATCCGCTTGGAGCAGGAGAGAAGCATGACGACCCACAATCAGGCATCCGGAGATAAGGGGGCAGATTGGCGGCTGGTCGGCATGATTCTCCTCTGCGTGCGCTTCGTGCAGGGGTGGATTTACTGGGGCGGCGGCAGCCGGCGCTTCATCTACGCGCCGCAAAAGCTCAATCCGCATGCAGCGCACTGGATGGCCAACAAATTCCAGACCGCCATGCCCGGCGCGATTTTGGGCATGGACAAGGTTGTCGACTTTCTGCTGCGCCACTTTCACCTGCTTTATGCGGGTATCATCATCTTCAGCGCGGTCGAGCTGATCGTCGGGCTTTGCCTGATCTTCGGCTTCATGACACGCGCCTCGGCGCTGGCCTCAATGGGACTGAGCTTTGTTCTGATGCTGCTGTTCGGCTGGCAGGGCGCGACCTGCATCGATGAATGGACGATGGCCTCGGCGAACTTCGCCATGGGCGCGGCGCTGCTGCTCGGCGGCGCGGGCGCCTATTCCATCGACGCGTGGCTGATGCGCAAAAAGCCGCGCCTCGCCGCATCCCGCTGGTTCGCCTGTCTGGGCAGCGGCGCGCAGCCGGAGAACGCCATGCGCGCCTGGTCGAAGTGGCTTTTCGTCATCACGGTTCTGTTCGTCGTTTCGACTTATCACTACTATCGCGGCTCCGTCTTCACACCCTTTCACGGCGGCCCCGTCAGCCCTTCCAAGCATCACGTCACTCTGACCAATGCCAAGGTTTTGAAAGACGGAACTGTTTCCTTCCATGCCTATCTGGACGGCGGCACGCCCGCCGTCCCCGCCCATATCGCGCGCGTCCAACTGAAGGACGCCAAGGGCAATGTTGTCGAGACATGGAACGGAACCGCGCTGGCGGCCTTGCCAAAAAAAGCTTTCGACAACGACTACATTTACAACAAGTTTGGCACCGGATTTGAAAGCATTTCGGCCCCGGTCGGCGCAAAAGCGACCGTCACGCTGCCGCCCGCAGCGACAGGCGTTCATCTTGATGCCGGTATCTATACTGTTTCCGCGACACTGATTAGCGGCAAGAGTTTTTCAGCCAAAGCCGAAATGCACTAGGTGTTTAGTCCCACGATATGGTGGCATAAGATATAACCGCATACGGAGGGACAAGCTATGGGACAGATACTGCACAAGTGCGCCCGCACGACAGAGGCATTGCGTCGATAG
>JAJZTA010000012.1 GCA_021849295.1 Pseudomonadota bacterium
ACGCAATGCCTCTGTCGTGCGGGCGCACTTGTGCAGTATCTGTCCCATAGCTTGTCCCTCCGTATGCGGTTATATCTTATGCCACCATATCGTGGGACTAATTACCTAACCGGATTCTCTCTCATTGAAAATGGTCAAATTTTTAGGGGGAAGACCAAGTTGACGCTGTAATTCTTTTGCAGATACGCCATGCCGTGTTGTGGTGAAAAGATAGATGGCGAAACCAAAGCTGTAAGGATGTTCTGGAAGCCTCAAAAGGTGTCCCTACGGTGGGGTGAATGTGATGACCGCACCACTGGCAAGCATAAGCCCTGACTTTTGTAAGGGCATACCATTGGGCTTCCCGTTCACATTTCGGGCATTTGTGGCCTTGACCGTAACGGATGTTAAAAAGATGATCAGGCAAGCCGCATCATCTTTAAATTTATGGTAAAATTATTTTACGGTTATTGTCATGGCGTTCCTCACTGTTTATACCTTCAGCATAGTGAAGATTTAACCGTACGTTGGTGGGGTAATCACCTTTTTATTGAAAAAGTGGATTGCAAACGGCGTGACAGGATCGAAGCGCGGATTGATGGAAAAAGCCGGATGTTTCTTGAGAGGGGGAACGGCCCTGAATACGGCCTTACAAGGCCTCAGTCCCGCCCGCGCAGGATGTCCAGAAATGTCTTGCCGTATTTGACGAGTTTTCGCTCTCCCACGCCGTGGAGGCGCGCCATTTGCTCCAGCGTTTGCGGTTTTCGGGCGGCCATTTCGCGCAGGGTCCTGTCATGGAAGATGACGTAGGGCGGGACGCTCTGGGCCTGTGCCAGCGTCCTGCGGGCTGTTTTTAGCGCATCGAGCAGGGACTGGTCGATGTCGCCTTCGTCCGGAAGGGGAGTTGAGGCTGCCTTCGGCTTTCTGGCGCTGCGGCTTTCGTGTAGGCGCAATTGGAGCGTTTCTTTGTCTTTGAGGAAGGCTTTGCCTCGCGGCGTCAGGGAAAGGCCGCCGTGATCGGAATCCACTGCCAGAAAATTGAGCGTGACGAGCTGGCGGAAGACGGATTTCCATTCGGTCTTGCCGAATTCCGTGCCGATGCCGAAGGTGCTGGTCTGGTCGTGTCCGAAGCGCTGGATGCGTTCGTCGTCCTTTTCCCCCAGCAGGACCGAGATCAGATAGCCGGTGCCGAACCGCTGCTCGGTGCGGTAGACGGCGGAGAGCGCTTTTTGTGCGGCGATCGTGCCGTCGAACGTTTGCGGCGGCGTCTGGCAGGTATCGCAATTGCCGCAAGGTTCGCAGCTGTCGCCGAAATATTCGAGAACCGCCTGACGCCGGCAGCCGGCGGTTTCGCAAAGGCCGAGCAGGGCGTTCAGTTTCTGGTGCTCGATGCGCTTTTGCGCTTCGGGCGCGGTGGATACGTCGATGAAATTGCGCTGCATCGCGGCATCCTGCGTGCCGAAAATCATCAGTGCGTCCGAGGGCAGGCCGTCCCGACCGGCGCGGCCGGTTTCCTGATAATAGGCTTCGATGTTCTTGGGGATGGTCATGTGCGTGACGAAGCGGACGTCCGGCTTGTCGATCCCCATGCCGAAGGCGATGGTGGCGACCATGATGATTTTTTCTTCTTTTAAAAACCTGTCCTGATGTTGCGCGCGGGTTTCGGCGTCAAGGCCAGCGTGGTAGGGCAGGGCCTCGAAGCCTTCGTTGCAGAGCCACATGGCCGTTTCTTCCGTCATCTTGCGGGAAAGGCAATAGACAATGCCGCTGTCTTCGGCGTGCTTTTCTTTGATGAAACGCAGCACCTGCGCGCGCGCGTTGTCTTTGGGAACGATGGTGTAATGGATGTTCGGACGGTCGAAACCGGCGACGAAACTGCGTCCGTCCTCCAGCCTCAGGCAGTCGATGATGTCCCGCCGCGTCGGCGCGTCGGCGGTGGCGGTCAGCGCGATGCGCGGCACGGCGGGGTAGCGCTCCGCCAGCAGCGAAAGCTGTTTGTAATGCGGCCTGAAATCGTGCCCCCACTGCGAGACGCAGTGCGCTTCGTCGATGGCGAACAGCGCGACCGGAGCTTCATCGAGCAAGCTCAAAAAATCTTCCATCAGCAGTCTTTCCGGTGCGACGTAGAGAAGATCAAGCTGTCCTTGCATAAGGGCGGTCTTGGCGGCGGAGTTGTCGGCGCCGGACATGTTGGAGTTGATGGCAGCCGCGCGGATGCCGAGCTGTTGCAGGGCGTCCACTTGGTTTTGCATCAGCGCGATGAGCGGCGAAATGACGATGCCGGTGCCTGCGCGCAGCAGGGAGGGGATTTGATAGCACAGCGACTTGCCGCCGCCTGTGGGCATCAGTACAAAGGCGTGATGGCCGCCGGTGATATGTTGGATAATGTCCTCTTGCGCGCCGCGAAACGCTTCAAAGCCGTAAGTCTTCTGCAGGATCTGCAGGGCCTGTTCGGCTATGGGCGAAGCGGACTGGGGAGAGACTTGGGGCATAGGCATACATCTTTCGCGGCGTTGTATGCATCACAGCACAGCGAGGAGAACAAATCAAGAACTTCCCTTGGGAGAAGTTGCCTTGATCGTGCGCCGCCCGCGCCAGAGCACCAGAACGCCTTCCGGCATGATCACTGCGCCGTAGAAAACGCAGAGCCACAGGAGACTGTGGCGGTCGTGCAGCCAGGCGTGCCAGAGCAGCATGGCGCAGCTTCCCGCCGCCAGCAGCCCGCCCAGAAAAGGCCAGAGCGGATAGAGGCCGATCTCTTTCGACAGGCGGCAGGCGGAAAAGTTGACGGCCATGAAGATCAGCAGGAACGTCACGCTGACCAGCGTCGAGATAATATCCAGATTGGCCGCCACGCTGAGCAGGATGGACAGCGCCGTCAAAATCAGCAGCGCCACGTAGGGCACGGGGCATTTGCGCGACTGCATGGAGAAAATGCGCGGGAGGGCGTGGCTTTCCGCCGCCATCACCTTGGCAAGCCGCGCGGCGCCGAACAGCGTCGCGTTGATCGTCGAGGAGGTGGACAGAAGCGCGGCGATGCCGATAAGGATGAAGCCCGCCTTGCCGAGCGTCGGCGTCGCGGCGACGGCGAGAACGTATTCCTGATCATGCTGGATCTGCGCCGGCGTCAGGTTGCCGAGCGCGACCAGCGCGACCAGCACGTACACAACGATGGTGATGCCGATGGCGAGCATGATGGCGCGTTTCAGGTTGCGCTCGGGGTTCTCCATCTCGTCCACGGCGTTGGGGATAAGCTCGAAACCCTCGTAGGCGACGAAGACCAGCGCGATGGCGACGACGGGCGTGAATATCCCGTGGTTGAACACAGGCGTGAAGTGGCTGGCGTGGATGCTCGTCATGCCCGCGACGACGAATAGCGCGAGAATGGAGAGCTTCGCCGCCACCACGCTCAGCTCGACGCGGCCGGAGGCCTTCGCGCCCGTCAGATTGATGGCGAGGAACAAAAGCAGCGAGACGGCGGCCAGCATGTCCGCCTGCGGCGAGAAGACATGGATGCGTTTCACCAGCGCCGCGCCGTAATCGCCGAACGCCGTGGCGTAAAGGGCGATCGTGCCGATGTAGCCGATCACCAGCAGCCAGCCTGCGAGGCCCGCGACGCTGGGCGCGTTGAAGGCCTGTTCGATGTAGGTGAAGCTGCCGCCGTCGCTGCGGAACCTGAGCCCGAGGTGGGCGTAGGACAATCCCGTCAAAAGGGCGATGACGCCGCCGCCCGCGAGCGACAGGGCGACCGCGTGTCCGGAGACGGAAATCGCGAGGCCCAGCACGGCGAAGCTGCCGCCGCCGATCATGCCGCCGATGCCGATAGCCGTCACTTCCGCGAGGCTGAGTTTTTCTTCCTGTGCCATTCCTGATCCGCCCTTGAATTATTGAGAGAAGCTACGCTTTCAGCATCATAGCCGCCCGTTGCGGATCTTGAAGTTTTTTGCGCCCGCTGCGGCGTTTTGTAAAGAAAACCCCGCCATTGGCGGGGTTTTTTTTCGAGAGCCTTGATCCGGAATCAAGGCTAGACGGCTTCTTCAGAGCGCACGGGATAACCGTTGTAATACCATGCGCTGCGCCCATCCACTTCTTCGATGGCAGGCCCGTTATCGCGATGGCGGCGGCCCTTGCAATACCAGTACCGCGAACCGTCGGCCGTTTGGAGGCAGCGCAGTTCGCCGTTGAGATGCCACTCCTTCTGGCCGCCCGCATATGAAACGGCAGGCCCGTCCTCGCGGTGCTTGCGCCCGTGGCGGTACCAGTAAGCCGTGCCGTCCGGATATTCGACGGCGGGCCCGTCTTCGCGATGCAGTTGTTCGTTTTGATACCATCGTCGCACGCCTGCCGCGTCTTTTGTCGGTCCGCTGCGTCCGGATGTTGTTGATAAACCGCTCAGCCATGTCAGAAACTGGTCATTCCATTTCTGCGTCACTATCGTCTCCATTTACCCCTTCCTCTTTCCGGACGCTCCTCCACACTTCGTCAGTCGTTACGCGCAGAAACTCCGTCAGATCTTTGCTAAAATAAAAGATGCTCTTACAAGATACATCCACCTCTAACATAACACTGTTGCGGTAAAAAAAGCCTTAACCGAAAACCGGATAACTTATTGAGATTATTCATTAAATTTTATATTAATCAGCGCGAAATTCGAGAAAAATCCATGACAGGGAAAGATAACGGAAACATGTTTTCCCCGCTTCGCGGGATTTTTGATACAATAGGCGGATACACGCGTTGCGAACCCATTGAAATATGACGGCGCAGAGCCGGAAAGGGCCTATATGACGGAAGCCAAGCTTGTCCTGATGAGACACGGTCAGACCAAGGACAATCTCGATCATGTGGACACGGGGCAGAACGATGTGCCGCTGACCGCCGAAGGCAGGAAGCAGGCCGACATGGCGGGCCTGATGCTCGGGAACATCCGTTTCGACAAGGTCTATAGCTCGCCCTTGAGCCGCGCTTACGATACGGCGTTGCTGGCCTTGGAGTCGTCGGGGAAGCAGAAGCACCTGCAGAACGGCGACGGCACGTGGAAGGTTGAAAAACGCAAAGAGATTATCGAGGTGGACGACGGCGACCTGACGGGGCGCCATATGGACGATCCCGACGTCGTTGATTATTTCAAAAAGGCCGTATTCGACAAGGCGCCGCCCAACGGCGAAAGCGAGAAGGATTTCGTCGCGCGCGTGCGGAAGTTTTACGACGACGAGGTCGTGCCGCGGCTCGGGCGCGGGGAGAACGTTCTCATCGTCGCCCATACCGGCACTTTGCGCGCCCTTTACATCGCGATGGGCCTGACGCCGCAGCCGGAAGACGGCCAGCCGTGGAAGAACAGAAAAAAAGTTTATAACGCCATACCGGTGATTAACGAATATAAGGACGGCGTGCTGACGGGTTCCACAGTAGAAGGAGCCGACGAGGTTCTCGGGAAGAAAAAGCCGCAGCAGAAAAAACCTTCAGCCAAAAAGACGGGCGATCCAAAACCTTGAGGCGCTGTTCGCCGGCGTTGCGCCGATGTTTGTTTGCGTGGCCGCGGGCGCTTGCGCGGGCGGCGTGTATTTGAGCTGCAGGGGCCATTTGACGTAATTGTTATATGATCTCCCGTAGTCCGTGCTCTTTTGCACGTTCAGCGCATAAGCGACATATTCGGCGCAGGCCCAGGTCTGGACCTGTTGGCGCGTGATCTTGATGGATTGCAGGGCGGCATATTCTTCCAGCACCATGTCGGTGAAGTCGGCGGGGAATTTCTCGTAAAGTTTCTTGAAGCCCGATTCCACCGAAGTGAGATGGCTGAGGCCGAAATCAATGACGCCCGTGAGCCTTTTGGTTTCGGGGTTCCACAGCATGTTGCCGTCCTTGAGGTCGCAGTGCATGAGGACTTTTTCGGCCGTTGCGGGATTTTTCTCGCGGTAGTCGATATAGTCGTCCACGGCTTTCTTGAAGAAGTCATAGCGTTCGCCGAACAGCTTGCGGGCGCGGGCGCTGTCCATATCGGCGCGAAGCTGCTTTGCGTCGAACATGACCTCCGCCGGCGATGCGTCCAGATTCATTTTGACGGCGTCGTCAGCGGGAACGGCATTGGCAAGGTCGGCGCAAAATGTCGCGATGTCTTTTGCGAGCTGTCGTTTGTCGTCCGGCGCGAGGCCGTCGACGTCCCAGCGGTTCAGCGTTTCTCCCTGCAGGCGCGTCATGCCGAAAAATGAAAGCTTGCGGCCGGTATAGGTGAGCTTCGGCATCGGCAACTCCGAATCCTGCAGATATTGCAAAAGATCGTGTTCGCGCTCGATGCCCAGAATGAGGTCTTTGGTTTCGATTCCCGGCCACGCGTAGCCTTGGGACGTTTTGAAGACTTCGTCGCCGACGATGACGGTGTAGGCGGAAAAGCCCTGTCCGGGAAAAACCGGTTTGACCGCGCCGCTTTTTACCTTTTCCCTGAGATCCGGACGCTCTTCGAGGATGGCGTCGAGAAAGGCGTTGCTGCTCATGCTCTCGGCTCTTTTCACGGCTTGGGCGAAGTCTTTTTTGAGCATGTCGGTGGACCACGGTTAAGAAATTTATATAAACGAAGAATATACTTTATTTTACAGAACATATCAACGGCATATTACTATCCGATTGATATATAAAAAAATGTTCAGGATAAGGCCGCCAGCGGCTAGTGCGCGGTTTCTGCTTTGCGCTGCTCCAGCAGCTCGGATACAAGCTGGTTCAGGCGCGAGCCTTCATCGAGCTTCATATGCACGTCGCGCTGCGGGAAGGGGATCTCGATGTGATGCTCTTTAAACAAATCCCAGATCCGGTAGTAAATGTCGCTGGTGACGTTCGCCACGCCGTCCGCCGGATCGTTGATCCAGGCCAGCAGCAGATGGTTGACCGAACTGTCGCCAAAGCCGGTGATGTAGCAGGCCGGCTGCGGATCTTCGAGGATGCGGATATGTTCCGTCACCGCCTGCAGAAGCAGCTCCCTGACAAGCTTCATATCCGCCGCGTAGGAAACGCCGACCGGAATGCGGATTCTGATTTTTTTGTCGGTGTAGGACCAGTTCTCCACCGTCTGGGTGATGAGGTTCTCATTCGGGATGAGGTGCTCCTTGCCGTCGCGGGTCAAAACGGACACATGGCGCGCGCCCAGAGAGTTCACCCAGCCGAACGTGTCGCCGACGCTGATGACGTCCCCCGGCTTGATGGATTTGTCCAGCAGCAGAATGATGCCGCTCATCAGGTTGGAAAAAACCTTCTGCAGGCCGAAGCCGATGCCGATGCCGAGCGCGCCGCTGAACATCGTCAGCGTCGTCACGTCTATGCCCACGATATCCATGCCGATGACGATGCCCACGGCATAAAGGAAGATGTTGGACAGCTTGAAGAACAGCACGCGCTGCGAAGGGGTCAGGCCGTCCGCCTTCTGGAAGATGCGCTCCAGCAGCGTGGAGACGAGTTTGATCGTCCAGAACAGGATGGAAAAGGCAAACAGGCTTTTCACGACCAGCAAAAGCGACAGCCGGAAGTTGCCGACGGTGACGGCGGTTTTGCCCATGATCTTTGTGACGCGGTCGAGCTCGCCGACGATGTTCAGCGCCGCGAGGCACCAGAGCGTCACCGCGAAGATGCGCGACCAGAACACGCTTTTGATGACGTTCGAGGTCATGCGGATGATGCCCCACGCCGTTGCCAGACTGGCGGCCGTCCTGAGAATGTAGAACGGCAGCTTCGCCCCCTGCACGCCGATGGCGGCGAACCACAGAAGCGTGATCAGGAAAACCAGAAAGAAGATCTCGCGGTAGGACTCGTGGAGATGGAGGATATAGCGCGGCTCGTGCTTTTTGAGCCGTGACGTCAGCCATTCCGTGCTGTGTCTGGCCAGCAGCCGCGCGAAGAAGATGGCAGCGACGATGATGACGATTTGCAGCAGGGAGTCCTTGGAGACGACATGCCCGATGAACCAGTCATGCGCGACAACAAGCCAATGCTTGAGCCACGGAATGTAATGCTGCATATCTTTCATAAGGACATCTTACCCTTTTGCCATCTCCATGGCCAGCCCCTGCAGGCCGACGAATCCGGGATAGGGATGGGTGATGACGAAAGTGGGGATGCGCGCAAGATAATCGCGCGAACGTCCCTTGTTCATGAAGCTTTCGCGGAAGTGGCTGGTTTTGAACCAGTCGCCGAGTTTGGTGACGATGCCGCCCGCGATATAGACGCCGCCGAACGCGCCGAGCGACAGCGCGACGTTGCCCGCCAGCGTGCCGAGGAGGTCGGCGAACAGGTCGAGCGTTTCGATGCAGGCGGGGCAGGACTTGTCGAGACCCGCCTTGGTGATGGCGGAGGGCGTTTCCTTCTCCTGCCTGATGCCGTCGAGCGTGCAAATCGCCTGATAGATGTTGAGGATGCCCTTGCCGGAAACGAGCCGTTCGGCGGAAACATGGTGGTATTTTTCGCGCTTCAGCTCGGCGACGATGTCCCACTCGCGCTGGGTGTTGATGCACATGGTGACGTGTCCGCCCTCGGTCGTCACCGGAATGGCGCGCCCCTGTTCGTCGAACACGACCGCCGCGACGCCGAGCCCCGTACCGGGGCCGATGATGCCGATGGGCGCGCCTTTTTGCGCCGCGCCTTCGCCGATCTGGTAGTAATCGTCCGCCGAGAGCAGCGGCACGCCGTGGGCGACGGCGGTGAAATCGTTGATGACGCGCAGGTTGCTGAAGTTCATGTCGCTGCGGATCTTGCTTTGCGACATGACCCACGTGTGGTTGGGCATTTTGATCTCGTCGCCGAGGATGGGCGCGGCGACGGCAAACACGGCATGATCGGCGGTGCGCTTGTATTTGGCGAGATAGGCCTTGGCCGCCTCTGTCAGGCTGCCGTAGTCGGCGCAGGCGAGAACGTCAATGTCCTCGACCGCGCCTTTGTCGTCGACGTGGGCGAAGCGTGCGTTGGTGCCGCCGATGTCCGCAATGAGCCCGTTCATGATACGCTACTCATCCCAGCTCTCCGAAAAATCCGCCGAAAGCGGGCAGGTCGAGCTTGTTGTCGTTGAGCTTGTAAGGCAGCTTGTGGCCTTCGAGCGGTTTCGTGCCGCCGGGCAGCGTATAGACCTCTTCCTTGTCGCCCATGTTGAAGACGGCGATGATCCTGTTGCGCGTAAAGGACAGGACGGGCTCGCGCGTCTCGAAAAAGCTGATGTCGCCGGTAACGAAAGACGGCTGTTTCGCCCGCCACTTGATGAAGTTGCGGAAGAAGTTGAGCGGGGAATCCGCGTCCTTGTCCTGTACGTCGACGGCGCTGTCCTGATAATTCCTCGGGACGGGCAGCCACGGCTCGACGTTGGTGTCGGAAAATCCGGCGTTGGCCATCGTATGCTTCCACGGTATCGGCGTGCGGCAGCCGTCGCGGCCGACGTCCTCCGGCCAGGCGAACTTGCCGAAGGGGTCCTGCATTTTTTCGTACGGCACCTTGGTGTCGGGCAGGCCGAGCTCTTCGCCCTGATAGACGAAGATCGTGCCCCACAGGCTGCACAGCAGCGCCTGCAGCATTTTCAGCTGCCGCGTGTCGACGCGGCCCTGCACCGCCCAGCGCGAGGCGACGCGCTTGGTGTCGTGGTTCGAAAAAGCCCATGTCGGCCAGCTTTTCGCGCCCTTCTCGCGGAACGCGCCGACCATGTCGTGGACGACGTGCGCGCCGTATCTTTCCGTCAGCAGGGAGAAGCTGTAGGCCGTGTGCAGCATGCCGGGCGCGGTGTATTCGATGCAGCGCGCTATGTTGTCGTCGTCGCCGATCTCCGCGACCGTCATGCGGTCGTCGTATTCGTCGACCAGCGCGCGCAGGCGCCGCACGAAGTCGAGGTTTTCCGGCTGCGACCTGTCGTAGAGGTGCCGCTGCATGTCGTAAGTGTTTTTGTAGTCCCTGTCCGGCGTGCGCTCGTTTTCCGGCCGCGAGGGGTTGTCGCGCAGGTACGCGTCCTGAATGCAGTGGTTGATGGCGTCGAGACGGAAGCCGTCCACGCCCTTGTCGAGCCAGAATTTCGCGACGCCGAGCAGGGCGTCCTGCACTTCCGGGTTGCGGACGTTGAGGTCCGGCTGTTCGTCGAGATACTGATGCAGGTAATATTGTCCGCGCCGCGCGTCGAACCGCCAGGCCTGTCCGCCGAAGACGGACTGCCAGTTGTTGGGCGGCGTGCCGTCCGGCTTCGCGTCCGCCCAGACGTACCAGTCGGCTTTCGGGTTGATCATGTCCTTGCGGCTTTCCGTGAACCACGGGTGCCGGTCAGAGGTGTGGTTGAAGACAAGGTCGATGATCATTTTCAGGTCGCGCGCGTGCAGGCCTTCGAGCAGGGCGTCGAAATCCTCCATGGTGCCGAACATCGGATCGATCTCGCGGTAGTCCGCGACGTCATAGCCGAAATCGACCATCGGCGATTTGAAAAAGGGCGAGATCCACACGCCTTTTACACCGAGGCCGGCGATATAGTCGAGCTTTTCCGTGATGCCGCGCAGGTCGCCGATGCCGTCCCCGTTGCTGTCTTTAAAGCTGCGGGGGTAGATTTGGTACAATACCGCCCCGCGCCACCAATCCGTGTTTTTCATGCTTATGTCGTGCTAAATCCGAGGTTTCAGGCTATGCAATTTTATTGTAATGTTCAAAGATTTTAAGTAGGTTTCACCCTGATTGTCCACGTTAAAATCATGACCTCTGTAATCTGGAAATAAAGACATGAAAACACTCAAAATCAACGGGTTGGTTTTTGATTATTCAAGAACCGCCTTCGGCAAAAAACAACTGGCGACCCTGACGAAACTGGCCCGCACGCGCGACTTCGCGGGACGGCGCAAGGCGATGCTCTCGGGCGCGAAAATCAACACCACCAGCGACTGGGCGGTGCTGCACACCGCGCTGCGTGCGAAGAAGAGCGACAAGATTTATGTGGACGGCAAAAACGTCGTCGCCGACGTGCATAAGGTTCTGGCGCAAATGGCCGGCTTCGCCGAAAAGGTGCGGACGGGCAAATATCGCGGCTATGCGGGCAAGCCCATCACCGACATCGTCCATATCGGCATCGGCGGCAGCCTGCTCGGGCCGAAGATGGTCACGCGCGCGCTGGCGGCGCACCACAAGCCGCACCTCAAGGCGCATTTCGTTTCGGACGACGTGCAGGGCGTGCTGAAAGATCTCTCGCCCGCGACGACGCTGTTCGTGGTGGTGTCGAAAACCTTCACTACGCCGGAAACGCTCGGGCAGGCGGAAATCGCGCGCAAATGGTTTAAAAAGAAAGGCGGCAAACACGCCGAAAAGCATTTCGTCGGCGTGACGGCGAACCCCGCCACGGCCGCGAAATGGGGCGTGCCGGAAGGCAACGTGTTCCAGTTCTGGGACTGGGTCGGGGGACGCTACAGCACATGGTCCGCCGTCGGCATCACGCCGATGATCATGGCGGGGGCGAAGGCCTTCACCCAGTTCCTCGAAGGCGGCCGCAAGGTCGACGGCCATTTCAAGAAAGCGGCGCTGACGCAAAACATTCCCGTCATGATGGCGCTGATCGGCATGGCGCACAGGAATTTCTTCAAATATCCCGCCTATGCGTCGATCCCGTATCCGCCGCAGCTGGAATTCTTTCCCGCGTGGCTGCAGCAGCTCGACATGGAGAGTAATGGAAAGTCGGTGGAGCTGAACGGCAAGCGCGTCAAGGGCGCGACAGGGCCGGTGGTGTTCGGCTGCCTCGGCTACGACGCGCAGCACAGCTTCTTCCAGTGGCTGCATCAGGGGACGGACATCGTGCCTGTCGAGTTCATCACCTCGGCGGACAGCGAGAACTGCGTCATTCAGGCGGATATCCTGTTCAAGGGGCAGAAGGACAAGGCGCATCCGCAAAACAACCTCGAAGGCGGGCGGCCCAGCACGCTGTTGATGGTGAAGGACGTCACGCCGGAAAGTCTCGGCATGCTGATGGCGCTCTACGAGCACAAGGTCTTCACGCAGGGCGTTCTCTGGAACATCAACAGCTTCGACCAGTGCGGCGTCGAGATGGGCAAGATCATCAAGAAAAAGCTGCTCGCCGGACGGCGCTGAAGCCTATTCCGCAATAAAGACTATTCCATCGTCGGGTAGTGCAGCGACATCGACTGGATGCCGACGCGGCCCGGGCCGGTGAAGCGGTTGGTGATGAAGCTCATTCCGCCGAAGAGGCCGCTGCTGACTTTCTGCAGGTTGGTGTCCATATGCACGCTGGCGTCCTTGTAGAGCCAGCCGCCGGGTTCGACCTCGATCTGCTCGCCCGCCGCGAGGGTTTTCTCGAAAACGTTGCCGTAGCCGTGCAGCCACAGGATGCCTTCGCCCTGCGTGCAGCGGAACTTGTCGATGAAGAAGCCCGTGCCGCCGAACATCATCGACGCCACGCCCTTGACGCGGCTGAAGCTGTATTCGACGTGGCGCGAGGCGGCGAGGAACTGGTGCTCGCGCACGTCGATTTCCTCTCCCTGTTTGAGATGCAGCGGCACGATATGGCCCGCGCCGTCGCGGCTGAAGGCGATCATGCCCTGGCCTTGCGCTTCCGTCACGAAAACCTGCAGGCCCGCCATCATGCGCTTGAAGGCGCCCTTCATGGCCTTCATGCCGATATTCACCGTCGGCTGCTTCCACAGCATAATGTTGTGCTCGAAGTAGACCGGCTCGTCGGGCTTGATTTCGAGCGTCAGCACGGGCACAAGCTCGCCGTCGAGGTGATAGGTGATGTTGGCGAACGTCTCGTTTTGCGCCGACGTGGGCATCAAAGCCGGTCTGCCGGTTGCGGATATCTGTTTTGCTGCTGCCTGTGTGGATGACATGTAAACCCCCTTAAAAAATAAAAAAATACCGTGTCCATTGTAGCGGCGAGGGATTAATAAGGCGTTAATCCCTCGCCGCCGTTGGGGGGACTTCTTTTAAAGGGCGTTCAGCATGAAGCTGGCAAGTCCGGCGGCAGGTTTTTCCGGCGTGGCATGGGTCGTGGTGCCGAGGTTGCGGATTTGCAGGCTTGCATCCGTCGCGGGCGGGCGCAGGGAAGACTTCTGCATCAGCTGCCTTTGTCTCTTGTTATCGTAAAGCGCTTTGTCCGCGGCGCGGTAGGCGGTTTCATAGGACATGTCGCCGGTGACGTACTTGATGCCCATGCTGGCTTTGATGGAGATCATATGCTGTTCCCAGACGAGTTGCAGACTGTTGAGGGCGTGCCGGATCTCGTTGAGGCAGTTGGCTGATTTTTCCGGGTCGGTGTGGGAGAGCAGGAGCGCGAACTCGTCGCCGCCGATGCGCGCCGCCGCGTCGACGGTGCGGATTTTGTGGCTGATGGAGTCGGCGATTTTTTTCAGGCAGGCGTCTCCCGCCTGATGGCCGTAGGTGTCGTTGATCTCCTTGAACTTGTCGAGATCGAAGAGAACGAGCACGCTGCCGGGCGTGTTGTGGCGGCGCGTGCGCTCCAGCTCCTGCGCGCAGAAATGCTCGAAGCCGCGGCGGTTGAGAAGCCCCGTGACGGGATCGGTCGCGGCGAGGCGTTCCAGTTCGTAAATTTTTCTGTCCTTGGCGGCGAGGCGGGTTTCGGCTTCCCTGACCTGCGCATGGGCCTGTTGCAGCAAAATGAGCGCGTCTTTGTGGCGGTGCCACTGGTCGTCCGCCGCCAGCGCCCAGATTTGTGCGTCGAGGCTGTGGCTGTCGATGACGATGTCGGAGGGTGAGGTTTCTTTTGTGAGTGTGGTCATGGTCGCTGTCTCCCTGTGCGGTTATGAACTGTCAGGGAAGACCATGCGAGAATCGTGCCAGATTAAGGGAAAAGATAAAAAGTCATTATTAATCAATGAAATAAAGTTTCTGTGGCGCGCCCTGCAGGAATCGAACCTGCAACCTGCCGCTTAGAAGGCGGCTGCTCTATCCAGTTGAGCTAAGGGCGCAGACAGCTTTAAAACGTTCAAGTACTGATAGCATATTTCTGAAAATATTCAACTTTTGAATTATTCAGGGTTTGTCAGCTGCCGAAGGTGAAGGAATAAACTTCCAGTCCCGGCTTGGGGGTCGTGATCTCCAGCAGGCCATTTTTTGCCGCTTTCTGGCTGATCACGTGGTAAATCGTGTGGCGCGTCACGGTGATGGCTCCGTTGTGCAGGTCTTTTCCGCTGGCGGGCGCGCCGTTCAGTTTGACCTCTACTTGCAACGGGCTGCCATCGGCGCTGCCCATGACGAGGTAGACGTCTTTGGCGGTGAAGTTGAGCCGTAGCCCTGCGCCCGCCGCCATGGCGGTGTCGCGCTGGGGCCCGACATGCCATTGTCCTTGCAGCGTCCAGCCATCCTGAGGAACGGATGACGCGGGCGTGTAATGGACGGAAAGGTCGTGCTGCAGGTCGGGCGCGCCAGTATAGCCTTCGGCGCGGGCATAGCCGAGATATGTTTCCGGCGTTTGATCGGGGCTGAAAGTCTGCTTGTCCGCCACCTCCGTTTTTGCCGCGCTTTTGAGGCCGAGCAGGTAGCGGATATTGTTTTCCGTGATGTCGTCGTCGCCTTCGCCGAAGTGGGTGTAGACGACTTTCCCCTCGCTGCTGATCAGGTAATGGGCGGGCCAGTATTCGTTGTTGAAGTTCTCCCACGTTTCGAGGTCGTTGTCGAGCGCGACGGGATATGCGATATGCCGCGCGGCGACGGCGGCGCGCACGTTCGCCGGATCTTTCTCGAAGCCGAATTCCGGCGAATGCACGCCGACGATGACAAATCCCCTGTCGTGATATTTTTTATACCAGTCGTTGAGATAAGGCAGCGTGCGCACGCAGTTGATGCAGGAATAGGTCCAGAAATCGACCAGCACGACTTTGCCTTTGAGCCCCGCCATGGTCAGCGGTTTCGAATTGATCCAGTCCTTGAGGCCGGCGAAGGCGGGCGCGGGGTAGGGACGCGCGAGCGGCTTCTCCAGATGCAGGGCGGGCGCGTTCGCGGCGACGGTCTGCCGCGGCACTGCGGAGCTGAAAAAGCTGTCCACCTGCGCGGAAAAGGCGATGTAGCCGACGGAAAGAATGATGATCACGCCCAAAGCCCGCCGCAACGTCTCCGTATGGCGGGTGAAGAACGGGTATCGGGTCAGCAGGCTTCTGCCCACAAGCGCGATGGCGAGCATCGGCAGCCCCGCGCCGACGGCGAAGGAAAAGATCACGGCGACGGCGTCGAGATTGGTCTTCTGGCGGATGACTTCCACCAGCACGACGGCGAGGATGGGGCCGGCGCAAGGCGTCCAGACCAGTCCGATCAGCGCGCCGATGCCCATGCCGCTGAAAAAGCCGTCCTTCTGCGCCTGTCCGGCCTTGTTGCCGATATTGGCGGCGCCGCGCGTCAGGCGGCTGAAAATGTCCGAGAGTTTTTCGGACAGCAGCACCAGCCCGAACAGCAACAACAGCCACAGCGATACCGTTTTAATGGTGTTCGGGTCGATATGCAGCGCCTCGACCAGCGTCCGCGACGCCAGCGCGAACAGGCTGAAGGCGAGAACAAACCCGGCGATAATGCCGAAAGGCCTTTTTTTGCCGCCGTCAGACGAGGTGGCCAGCACCAGCGGCAGCACGGGTAGGATGCAGGGGGAGGCGATCAGGACGATGCCTTCGATAAAAGCCTTGAATATTTCTATGGGGTTCATTTTTCTACCGGCAGTCCCTGATGAACGGCGAAGCGGGGAACGGACTGGATGTCGAATTGCAGGAACGAGAGCAGCATCTGGAATCCCAAAATGACCGGCAGCGCGCTCAGCATGACCGTGCCGGCGCTGGCGGCGATGTGCGTTTCCGCGCCTTCATGCCATTCCACAAGACCGAAGACCGTGCCGAAGACCATGAAGAGGATGCCGAGGATAAACTGGAGCGAAGCAAGATTGAAATCGCGCAGGAAGTAGTTGTAGCCGATGCGCTTGTAGAAGTTCCGCACGTGGCCGCGGATAAAGGGCCAGAGGATTTTCTTGATGTCTAGGCTGCTGGTCTCGTTGTCGTAGACGGCCTGCATGGGAATGTCGATGACCACGGCATGGAGAAGATTGAGACGGAAGAGCATGTCGCTTTCAAAGAAATAACCGCGTGCGATCTTGTGCAGCGGCAGGCGGGCGAGGACGTTCGTGTGAATGGCGGTATAGCCGTTGTTGGGATCGAAAATATTCCAGTAGCCGCTGGAGAGCTTGGTGACGAAACTCAGGAGCCCGTTGCCGAACAGCCTGATGCGCGGCATGCAACGCACGTCCTCGGGGCGGTAAAAGCGGTTGCCTTTGGTGTAGTCGCAAAGCCCCGCCAGAATCGGCGCAACGAAGGTGGGCAGGATTTCCGGAGGCATCTGTCCGTCGCCATCGACTTTCACGACGATGTCGGCATCGGTCTTCAGCGCCGCCTCGTATCCCGTGATCATCGCGCCGCCGACGCCCTGATTTTGGTCATGGCGCAGAATTTGCACCCGCGGGTCGGTGCAGGCCCTTTTTATAAAATCTCCGCTCTGGTCGGGGCAGGCGTCGTCGACGCAAAAAATATAAGCGACGTCCTCCGGAATCCTCTTGATGACGTCAAGCACATGGCCTTTGACTCTGTAGCAGGGAATGACAACGGCAATAACCGGATTTTCCTTGCTCATCGCAGATTTCCCCCATGTGCTGAAAGTCGGAGACTTTCTTTATTCTTATTGCCTGACTGTTTCCTGTAATCTAGACTGTGAAAACGGGAGAAGTCAATGGCAAGCGGCAGTACCGGCAATACGGAAGAAGATCGCGAGTGGCTGGATTACAAGGCCAAATTCGCCCTCTCTTATGACGAGGCCAACTATGCCAGCCCGCTGCAGGCGGCCGTCATGCACGCCAGCCACCGCCTGACGGAACGCCCGTTCAACGCACAAGCGCATTTCGAAAAAGTGCTGGAAGTCGGCGCGGGAACGGGGCAGCATTTCCCTTTTGTCCGCCACGGTTTCGGCCAGTATATCATGACGGACATGGACCCCGCCGCGCTCGAAGTGGCCAAAAAGTCTCTGGCGGGAAAAGCCGACAGCCGACTGACCTTCGCGGTGCAGGACGCCGCGAAAGTCGGCTATGCGGATAACAGTTTCGACCGCGTCATCGCGGTGCATCTGCTGGAGCATATCTATCAGCCGCATCTGGTGCTCAAAGACTGGCGGCGCGTGGTCAGGAGCGGCGGCACGCTGTCCATTCTCATTCCCACGGATCCGGGCATGGCCTGGCGGCTGGGGCGGCATTTGGGGCCGCGCAGGCATGGTCTGGAGCAAGGCATCGCCTACGACTACGCGATGGCGCGCGAGCATGTCAATTCCTGCGTCAATCTGCTTGCCTTCATTCGTCATTACTTTCCCGGGCGCAAAGAAAGCTGGTGGCCGTTCCCCGTGCCGTCGGTCGATATGAATTTGTTTTTCGCCTGCCACGCAACGATCGAGAAGTAAGCTCAGGTTAGCGGCAGGCCACAGCCTTGAATCCGTCTTCATCCGCCAGCAGTTCTACATGTGAAAAGAGAGCGTGCAGCGTCTTCTCGTAGGGCAGATGGCGGTTGGCGACGAGATAGAGCGTGCCCTGCGGCTTGAGCGCCTGCGCCGCCGCGGCGATGATCGCCTGTCCGCGTTCCGGCACGGCGCGCGTGCCGTCGTGAAACGGGGGATTGAGCAGAATGGCGTCGTACGGGCCGCGGCGGCCGTCCGGTGTTGTCAGATCCGTCCACAGGGTTTTCACGTCCATCGCCGGATATTTTTCTTCGATATTGCGGGCGGCGATGCGGATGGCGCGGACGTCGATGTCGGCAAGCGTCAGTTGCGTGATCTTGTGCGCCGTTGCAAGCGCCTGCAACGTGAGGTATCCCCAGCCGCAGCCGAAATCCGCCACATGGCCGTGCAAACCGGCGGGCAAATGACGGGCGAGCAGGGCGGAGCCCGCATCCACCTTGTCCCAGCCGTGCAATCCGGCGCAGGAGAAAACGCCGGTTTCCGCGACCCGTTGTTCTTTGCCCTGGTCAAACCAGAGGTCCGCCTGTTTTCGATCGTATCCGTGGACGGGCGCGAAGACGATGCGCGCCTTGTTTTTGCTTTCCGTCCGGGCGGCAAGGCCGAGTTCTTCGAACAATGGCGGCAGGCGCCTGCCGCCGGCATCGTTGGGCGCGGCGGCGACGATCGTGCCGCCATTTTTGGCG
Organism: Pseudomonadota bacterium; assembly: GCA_021849295.1. Lineage (GTDB taxonomy): Bacteria > Pseudomonadota > Alphaproteobacteria > Micavibrionales > UBA2020 > PALSA-926. The sequence continues at coordinate 18,150 of JAJZTA010000012.1, forward strand.
CACCGCAGCGCCTGCGCGAGAAGATATTGCGTTTCAGTTTTGTCTTTTGACGGCAGCACCCAGACCGTGTCGAACTTTTCATCCGGCGGCGAATCGACGACTGCATGTCCGGCGTCGATCAGGGTGCGCGCTTTGTCGTAGCGGGGCTGGACAAGGACGGGGGATTTCACGTCTTTGAGCGCGGGCGTATTCTCGGCATTCAGGAACAAAAGGCGGACATCCGCCTCCGGCATTTCGAGCAGGTTTTTGCGGTAGGGGTAAAGAAGTGTCTCCGCCATGAAATTCATTTTTGCCCGCCTTTTGCCATCTCCACCTATCCCTTTGAAATCATACAAAAGGGTAAACAATATTACTTACAATTTATCTCATATTATAAACAGTTTTTGTCTAATATTAATTAGGTGAAGATAGAATAAAATATGGGGCAATTTATTTAATTTATACGAATTTGCCACGTAAACGACAGAAGTGAGGAAAGATAAAACGTCAAAAGCGCAAGGCTTTAACCAAATATAGGGAGGAACCGGAAATCCGTATTTGGCGTACATGGCGGTACCAATGAAAAAACAAACTTACTAACGGGGCACAACGATGCACAAACTGACAAAACTCACGGCGACGACGGCACTGGTTACCCTCCTTGCAGGATTTTCATCCCATGCCGCTTATGCTTTAAGCGCCGGCGCGCTTCCTCAGGGCGCGACCGTCGTCGGCGGCAGCGCAACCTTCAGCAATCCGACATCCACCAGCCTGACGGTCGACCAGAGCACGGAACGCTCGGTCATCAACTGGCAGTCGTTCGATATCGGCAGCAAAGCGTCGGTGCAGTTCGTGCAGCCGGATGCGAGCGCGCTCACGGTCAACCGCGTCACCGGCTCCTCGACCAACCCCGCGCAGATCCTCGGCACGCTGAAATCCAACGGTCAGGTGATGATCCTCGACCAGAACGGCGTTCTGTTCGGCAGCAGCGCGGTCATCGACGTCGGCGGCATCATCGCATCGACGGGCGACGTCGACAACACGCAGGTCATGTCCGGTTCCAACAGCATCGATATCACCAATATCGGCGGCGGCTCCGTGATCAACCAGGGCAGCATCACCGCGGCGCAGGGCGGCCTTGTCGCGCTGGTCGCGCCCTATGCCGACAATAGCGGCGTCATCACCGCCAACCTCGGCCGCGTCGAGCTCGCTGCGGGCAGCGCCGTGACTGTGGATCTTTCGGGCGACAACCTCGTGTCCATGGCCGTGACGGGGCCGGTCGCCAATGCGCTGGCGGCGAACTCCGGCACGATTACGGCGGACGGCGGGCGGATCGCCATGACGGCGCGCGCCGCGGCGGGCGTCGTCAGCGACGTCGTGAACATGACGGGCGTTCTGCAGGCGGATACGGTCGGCACGCAAAACGGCGAGATTGTTTTGAGCGGCGGCAGCGCGGGTACGGTCAACGTGGCCGGCACGGTGAACGCGACGAATGGCGCGACGGGCGGGCGCGTTGACGTGACAGGCAACCAGATTACCTTGAACAATGCGCAGGTCAATGTTTCCGGCACAAGCGCGGGCGGGCAGGTTTATATCGGCGCCGGCCTCAACGGCGCGCAGGACGGCACGGACGCGCCCGCGGCGACGACGGACATTTCTTCCGGCAGCGTCATCAACGCCGACGCGACGGACAATGGCAACGGCGGCACGGTCGTCGCCTGGGGCAACCAGCATGACGGGTTCTACGGCACGATCACGGCGCGCGGCGGCGCCAACGGCGGCAATGGCGGCATGGTCGAGGTTTCGACCGGCGCGGGCGTCGATTTCTCCGGCATGGTCAATACCACCGCGCCGCAGGGCACTGTCGGCGAACTGCTGATCGACCCTGCTTCAGTCTCCATCGGCAACGGCACGCAGACCGTGAGCGGCAGCACTTATCTTGACGCACAGAGCATCGCCGACAGCCTGGTCTTCACGTCGATCGACATTCAGGGCACCAGCAATATCGACGTGATCAACAGCATCGACCTTTCCACCAGCACTTACGGAACGCCGGTCTATCCGTTGACGCTGACGACGCCGACGTTTAACCTCGACTACAACATGAACATGGGCGCTTCGAGCCAGCTCGCGCTGGATGTGGCCACAATGAACCTGAACGGCCACATCACGTCAGGCGGCGCGGATATTCCGCTGTCGCAGGTCAGCAGCACGGCGACGCAGGTGAACGTCATGAGCAACCTTGCCAGCATCCAGCAGGGCATGGATCTCTCCTCCGCGACGCTGCCGGTCACCGTCAACGTCGCCACCGGATCGTACAATGAAAACCTGACCGTCAACAAGGCGGGGCTGACGCTCTCCGGCATCGTCAATACGGCGGGCGCGGGCGCTGATGCGGCGGCGCCGGAACTGTTCGGCACGGCCGCGGGCGGCAACATCATCACCGTTACGGCCAACAACGTGACGATCGACGGCTTCCACCTCAATGCGCAGGTCAGCGGCGGCACGCTCGCGAACAGCGCTTACGGCATCTACGCCAGCGGCGTGGACAGCCTGACGGTCAATCAGAATACCTTCGACGGCTTCGCCGTTCCGGGGATCTCCACGCCGACGTCGACCAACGTCACGCTGACGTCGAATACCAATATCAACGTGCCGACCACGGGCACGGGGACAGGCAGCGGCGGCGGCACCGGCGGTACGGACGAGACCGAGAATAGCGACAATAGCGGCGGCGATCATGGCAAACACAAAGACCATGGCCATCATTACGGTCAGGACGGCGAACACGGCGTGGAAAATGCGGAGACGCACGCGGCTCCGGAAGCGCAGGGGGCTCTCGATCACGCAGAGCAGGCGGGCCATCAGACCCAGTCGTCAGATACGCCCGACATCTCCGCCGTCCGCGAGGGCATGGAGGCCGCGCACGCCAAGGCGGAGCAGGCCGAAACAGCCGCTGGCGCCGCTCATCACGACGTGGCGGGAGATACCGTCGATATCCGCACGACCACCACGGACGCGCACGATGACGGGCATGACGAACATCATCACAAGAAGAAAGATGATGGAAAAGACGCGCACCACCACGACAGCCGGTAACACAGGCTTCGGCAGGGCAAACGGTCGGAAAATCAGCCGATCAGGTTTCTCATTGATTTGAGCTCGTCCAGCATGGACTGGAGTTCATCGCGCTTCTTGCTCTTTTGCGGAACGCTGGAGGGCTCTTCCGCCTCGACCTGAACATCGGACGCGGCGACGCGGGCGGTGAGGTTGCCGCGCGTGCTGTGCAGGAGTTTCTGCACGCCCTTGATGGTGTAGCCTTCCTGATAGAGCAGGTGGTAGATGTTCTTCAACAACTCGATGTCTTCGGGACGGTAGTAACGGCGTCCTCCGCCGCGCTTCAGCGGCCTGATCTGGCTGAACTTGCTTTCCCAGAAGCGCAGAACGTGCTGCTGGACTTTCAATTCGTCCGCCACTTCGCTGATCGTGCGGAAAGCGGAGGGGGCTTTTTCCGGCGCCGCCTTCTTGGCGGTTTTCTTCACGGGGCGGCGGTTGGGGATATTCTGGACGGTCTGCTTGTCCGTCTGGGGAGAGGTTTTCGGTTCGGACGTGCTGCTTGCAACTGATGACGTTGTCGAGGACATAGGGGAGATGTTCCTTATTTTATTTCTTATTTATTATATAGGGGTAGGGGCAGAATATTTATTTTTCGGCGTTAATGCGTTCCTTCAAGACGTTGCTGGCGCGGAAGGTCAGCACACGGCGGGGAAGAATGGGAACTTCTTCTCCGGTCTTGGGGTTGCGGCCGATGCGCTGGCGCTTGCTGCGCACCTGAAACGTGCCGAACGAGGAAATCTTGACCATTTCCCCTTTTTGCAGGGCCTTGCAGATCTCGGAGAGAACTGTTTCCACCAGATCAGCGGATTCGTTTCTGGAAAGACCGACTTGTTCGTAGACGGCTTGGCTCAAGTCTGCGCGAGTGATTGTCTGGTTGTTCATGTTGCACCTCAATAAAAGATCAACGTGCAAACACAGTATCGTTTCGCAATAAGGCAGTCAATACAAAGCGTTGAGAAATAAAGTTACAGTATTGACATGCTCGAAACCCGCAGATAACAAGGGGTTAGAAGGGTCACCAGCGTGCCAGCGCGGCGCCCCATGTAAAGCCTCCGCCCATCGCTTCCATGAGAATCAGATCGCCGGACCGGATTCGTCCGTCTTCAACCGCCGTGCAAAGCGCGAGGGGAATCGAAGCGGCGGATGTATTGCCATGTTGTTCAACGGTTATGACGACGCGTTCCGGCGGCAACCCGAGTTTTTGCGCCGTCGCATCGATGATTCTCTTGTTGGCCTGATGCGGCACGAGCCACTGAATATCTTTTCCTTCCAGATCATTAGATTTAAGAGCTTCAACCACTACTTCACCCATGCGCGTCACGGCATGGCGGAAAACTTCGCGTCCGTTCATGCGCACATGGCCTGTCGTTTGCGTCGTGGCGGGGCCGCCGTCGACATAAAGCTGCCCGCGGTGCGCGCCTTCGGAGTGAAGATGCGTCGAAAGAATGCCGCGATCTTTTTTCGTTCCCTTCGCCGCGTCATCCGCTTCAAGAATCACCGCGCCCGCACCATCGCCGAACAGAACGCAGGTGGTGCGGTCGGTCCAGTCGAGCAGACTGCTGAAGCGTTCGGCGCCTATCACCAGCGCGCGGTTGATCTGGCCGGATTTCACAAAATTATCGGCCGTCGCCAAGGCATATATAAAGCCGGAGCAGACGGCCTGAATGTCGAAGGCGAATCCCTTGTCGCCCATGCCGAGGTTGTCCTGCACGGTGACGGCCGTTGCGGGGAAGGTCTGGTCGGGCGTGGTTGTCGCAAGGAAGATGGCGTCTATGTCCTTGCCTTCAAGACCCGCCTTTTCGAGGGCGCGGCGTGCGGCGCGCGTCGCCATGTCGGATGTCGTTTCTTTTTTACCGGCGATATGGCGCGCCTTGATGCCGGTGCGCTGCTCGATCCATTCATTCGAGGTGTCGATGATCCTGGCGAGATCGTCATTGGTCATGACGCCTTCCGGCAGGTAAGAGCCGCAACCGATGATCTTTGCGCGTCTCATGCAGGCACCGTTTCTTCGGTCACGGAAAGCGCGGGGCTGCCGGAACCGATCCCCATGCTTTCAAGCTCTTGTGCAACCTTCTTATTAAACTGGATGAGGGCCATTTCGGCCGCCACGCCGATGGCGTTGGCAAAGCCGACGGCGTTCGTGCCGCCGTGGCTTTTGATGCAGAGGCCCTTGAGGCCCATAAAGCTGGCGCCGTTGTAATGGTTTGGGTCGAGCCGCTTCTTCAATGACAGGAAAGAGGGCAGGGCGATGGCAATGCCCGGCAGGCAGAGGACGGTGCCGAACTTTCCAAGCCACGAGGAGAAGAGCGTTTGCTTCACAAGGCTGCCGAGCAGCTTGGCCGTGCCTTCGATGGCCTTGAGGACAATGTTTCCCGTGAAACCATCGGTGACGACGACGTCGACCGTGCCGCTGCTGATGTCGTCGCCTTCGACGAAGCCGATATATTTGCCCGGCAGGTGCGCCGCGGCTTCGAGCAGCTCCGCCGCGCCTTTGACGGTTTCGTCGCCCTTCATCTGTTCGGAGCCGACATTGAGCAGGCCGATGCGCGGCTCCGCCGTTTTCATGATTTCACGTGAGAAAACGCCGCCAAGCGTCGCAAATTCAAGCAAGTTCTGCGGGGAACATTCCACATTCGCGCCGAGATCGAGCATGACGACGCCGTGTCCCGCGACCTTTGTCGGCATATAGGTCGCGATGGCGGGGCGTGTGATGCCGGGCAGGGCTTTGAGAACGAATTTCGCCATGGCCATCAACGCGCCGGTGTTGCCGGCGGAGACGACACAATGCGCTTCGCCGTTGCCCACGGCGTCGATGGCGAGGCGCATGCTGGAGTTGCGCCCCTGACGGAGCGCGACCGAGGGTTTATCTTCGCTGGTAACGTAGTCCGGCGTATGGCGCAGTTCCATCACGGCCTCGAGGCCGGGGTGTTTCTTGATCAGCGGGCCGATCTTCTTTTCGTCGCCGAAGATAATGAACTTCGCCTGTGGATATTTTTTGCGCGCGAGCCACGCCCCCTCAACAACGATATTGGGCGCATGATCTCCGCCCATGCCGTCCAGGGATATGACCAGTCCGTTTTCCAAAGGGGGTGCCTTTGTTACTTATAGTGGGTTATCGCAGCGGGAAAGCCGCGGCTGGAAGGCTTCAGTCAACGTCGATGACTTGCTGACCTTTGTACATGCCGGTCTTCAGGCAGACATGGTGCGGGCGCACCATTTCACCCGTGTGCTTGTCTTCCACGACAGCGGGAGACTTGAGCGCATGGTGGGCGCGGCGCATGTCGCGTCTCGACTTCGATGTTTTTCTTTTTGGAACAGCCATGGTTTGTGTACTCTCTCAAAATTAATCAGCTTCATTACATAAGGAAAAATCCCTGATCAGGCAAGAAAAATCACCTGTTCCGACCCCATAAATACGTTTTTTTAAAGAGTTTTTTAATTATTATGAAAAAAAAATTACGATTCAAGTTAACCAAGGTTAATTTTATTGGTATAATGGTAGACAGGGTCAAGGTTCAATTAAGGTTTAACGTCAATCAAAGGGGAATGAAGAGCATGCGGGTTCTACTTGTAGAAGACGACCAGTCCACAGCCAAGAGCATTGAACTGATGCTGAAATCCGACGGCTATGTTGTCGATATGACCGACATGGGCGAAGACGGGCTCGAAATCGGCAAGCTCTACGAATACGATATCATCATTCTCGATCTGATGCTGCCCGATCTCGACGGCTACGAAGTACTGAAGCGTCTGCGCGCCGCCAAGGTCGAAACGCCCATTCTGATTCTCTCCGGTTTATCGGAGCTGGACAGCAAGCTCAAGGGCCTCGGCTTCGGCGCCGACGACTATCTCACCAAGCCCTTCGACAAAAGAGAACTCATGGCGCGCATTCAGGCGATCGTCCGCCGCTCCAAGGGCCACGCGCAGAGCGTGATCAAGACAGGCCCGATCATGGTCAATCTCGATGCCCGCACCGTCGAGGTCGACAACAAGCAATTGCACCTGACCAGCAAGGAATACGGCATCATCGAGCTGCTCTCCTTGCGCAAAGGCTCGACCCTGACCAAGGAAATGTTCCTCAACCACCTTTATGGCGGCATGGACGAGCCTGAGGTCAAGATCATCGACGTGTTCATCTGCAAGCTGCGCAAGAAGATCGACAAGCTGTCCGCCGACGGCGGCGCCTGCATCGAGACCGTCTGGGGGCGCGGCTACGTGCTGCGCGATCCGAACGGCCTGCCGCAGCAAACCTCGAAGGAATCCGTTTCGGGATAGGCTCTCCAGCACCGGTCAGGACTTTCAAGTGACTTCTTTCAGTTATGAGACAACGCTGTTGCCGTTGACGTTGCTGGTCGTGCTCGGCTGGATCGTCGGGCGCTGGCGCAACATCGACGTCAGGCCCATCTCGACCATCGTGATCTATGCCGTCGCGCCGGTTGTCGCCTTCGGGACGACGGCGCAGCTTGTTTTCCACGGCAGGATCGTTCTGCTGCCGTTCATCGTCTATACGCTGGCCTGTTTCTGCGGCCTCACGTCCTTTGTGCTGGGGCGGGCGCTCTTGAAAAAGAAGGACATGCGCTTTCTGCTGCCGGAGGCGACGGGCTGCGGCAACAACGGCTATTTCGGCCTGCCGCTGGCGATGGCGCTGTTCGCCCCGGCGCAGGTGGGCGTTTACTTCCTCATCATGATGGGTACGTCGATTTTCGAGGCCACGTTCGGCTATTATTTCGTCGGGCGGGGGAACCTGTCCGTCAAGGATTCGCTCAAGCGCACGGCGGGCATGCCGATCATCTACGCCATCACCGCGGGGCTTATTCTGTCCGCCAACCATATCCCGCTTGCGCCGGGCCTGATCAAGCTCTGCGACGTGGCGAAGGGCTGCTACGTGACGCTCGGCATGATGATCATCGGCCTTGCGCTGGCCAAGCATAAAAAGCTCTCGTGGGATTTCGATTTCATCGCGCTGGTGATGTTCGGCAAATATGTCCTCTGGGCCGCGGCCGTCGCGGCGTTCGTCTGGCTCGACGCGCATGTGCTGAAGATATACGACGGCTCCGTTTACGCCATGATCGCCATTCTCGTCGTCACGCCGTCGGCGGCCAATACGGCGGCCTTCGCCGCGCAGCACGACTTCAAATCGCAGCAGGCGGCGACCGTCGTGTTCGTGACGACGCTTCTGTCCTTCGCGACCCTGCCTTTTACGCTGCCGCTGCTGTTTACTTTTGTGCCGCACTGACGGGCGGGACGGGCGCCGCTGGTTTTTTCTCCGCCATGAATGTGGAATCGTCGCGCACATAAACGCCGCGCACGTTGGCGAGCGGCCTGAAGGCGTCCGATATGCCGATGACGGTTTCCGCGCCGCCGAGGAACAGGACGCCGTCCTCTCTGGTCGCGCCCTTGAGCGTGGACAGAACTTTGCCCTTGGTGGGCACGTCGAAATAGATCAAAACGTTGCGGCAGAGAACGATGTCGAAATGGCCGAGGTGCTTCAGGTCGCCCAGCAGGTTGGCCTCCTTGAAGGCGATCATGTCCTTCAGCTCCGGCTTGAACGCCCAGTTGTCGCCCTGCTTGGTGAAATATTTGACCAGCATCTGGATCGGCAGGCCGCGCTGGACTTCGAACTGCGAATAGACGCCGGCTTTCGCTTGCGCGAGAATGTCCTGCGACAGGTCGGTTGCGACGATCTCGAACCGCCAGCCTGCGAGTTGCGGGTGTTCTTTCAGCGTCATGGCGACGGAATAAGGCTCCTGTCCGCTGGAGCAGGCGGCGGACCAGATGCGCAGGCTTCTTTGCGTCGCGCGCGATTTCAAAAAGACCGGCAGGATGTCCTCTTTCAGGCGCTGGAACGGCGTATTGTCGCGGAAGAACGACGTTTCGTTGGTCGTCATGGCCTCGACGACCGCGCGGGTCAGCGCCGCGTCCCGGCAGGCCCGCATTTGCCGCGCCAGCCCCTCGAGGCCGCCCTGAATGCCCTGCTTCTGCGCCAGCGGCAACAGGCGCGATTCGAGCAGGTACAATTTTTCAGGCGTGATGATGAGGCCGGATTCCCTTTTCAGCAGCTCCTCGAAGAATTTGTAGTCCAGATCGTTCATGGGGCGCCTCCGGCGGCGGGAGAGGCGCCGCGGTCGGCATATTCGCGCACGGCGTGCGCAAGTTTGTTCAGCGGCAGCACCTGCGTGCAGACGCCCGCCATGGCGACGGCGCCCGGCATGCCCCAGACGACGCTGGTCGCTTCGTCCTGCGCCAGCACGGTCCCGCCGGCTTCCGCGAGCTGCTGGCAGGCATTCATGCCGTCCGCGCCCATGCCGGTGAAGATGACGGCGAGGATTTTTTTGCCGTACGCCTCGATGAGGCTGCGCAGCATGGGGTCGACGGCGGGGCGGCAGAAATTCTCCTGCGCGTCCTGATTGAGCGAGATGATTTTCCGCGCGCCTTCCTGTCTGACGGTCATGTGATAGTTGCCCGGCGCAAGATAAACGCGGCCGCCGGTGACGGGCTCTCCGTCCTGACCCTCGCGGCAGTCGAGGCCGGACTGCTTGGAAATATGCTCGGAGAGAATGGTCGTGAACATCGGCGGCATATGCTGCGTGACGAAGACGGGTTGTTTGAGCGGGCCTTTGAGATCGGTAAAGAATTGCAGCAGGGCCTGCGGGCCGCCGGTCGAGCTGCCGATGGCGATGACATCCGGCGCCGCTTTGATGATTTCGGGCCGCAGCGTGAATTTTTTGGGCGGCGGCGCGGGGCGGGTGGTTACGGTTGTTTTCTGCGCGGCGGCGGGGGCCGCGGCAGATTGTTTTCCCGTTCCGCCCCGTTTCTTTCTGGCCAGCATGCCGAGCGAGCGGACTTTCTCGACGAGGCTGTCGCGGAAATTGTTCGAGCCGGCCAGTTCCTGCGACGTCGGCTTGGCAAGGCATTCCGCCGCGCCCGCCTCGAAGGCCTTGAGCGTGATGGCGGCGTTGGCCTTGGTGAGCGTCGAGGCGATGATGACCTGCACGTTCGGGTCCGCCTTGAGGATCAGGGGCAGGGCGGTGATGCCGTCCATCACGGGCATCTCGATGTCGAGAAGCACGACGTCGTACTTGTCCGGCGCCGTGTTGTTGACGGCCATCTGGCCGTTGGCGACGGAGGAGATGACTTTGATGTCGGGGCTGCTCTCGATAAAACGGGTGAGAAAGCCGCGGATGACGGCGGAATCGTCCACGACCATGACCCTGATCGGGTTTGCGGCGGAAGGCATGATGTCGGTCGTCGGTGCCATGCCTCGCGCCCCCTCAGATCGCGCCGATTTGCAGCAATTTGCTCTGGACGATTTCCTTGTCGAAGGGTTTCATGATGTATTCGTTGGCGCCGGCCTCGAGCGCCTTTTCAATGAAGGAGAACTCGTTTTCCGTGGTGCAGAAAATGACCTTCGGCGCGTCGCCGCCCTCTGTTTTGCGCAAGACCTGCAAAAACTCGATGCCGCTCATCACCGGCATGTTCCAGTCGAGCAGGATGACGTCGGGCATGCCCGCTTTGCAGGCTTCGACCGCTTTCTGCCCGTCTTCGGCCTCGCTGCAGGCGAAGCCGAGGTCTTCGAATATTTTCTGCGCGACTTTCCGGACAACCCGGCTATCGTCGACAATCAGGCAGGTCTTCATGTCAGCAACCTTTCTCCTGCGCAGGTTTAAGCGGCGTCGTCTTTCACGAACAAGGCCTCGAGCATGCCGGGAACGTCGAGGATGACAAGCAATTCTTCCTTGAGACGGTAGATGCCGATGGCCAGCGCGCGCCATGAGGCTTCGAGCGTTGCGGGCGTTTTTTCGAAATCCGCGTCGGGCAGGGACAGCACCTCGCCGACGCTGTCGACGATCAGGCTGTAAAGCTCGCCTTTGTGCTCGACGACGATATACATGGTCTTCATCTCCGCCGGTTTTTCGGGCATGCCGAGCTTATGGCGCAGGTTGATCGCCGTGACGACGCGTCCGCGCAGGTTGAGCGATCCGGCGACTTCTTTCGGCGCCAGCGGCACGCGCGTGACTTTTTGCTCGCCGAGAACGTCCTGCACCTGCAAAACGGGGATGCCGAAGATCTGCCCCGCGACGGTGGCGGTCAGGAACTCCTTGTTGCCGCCGTCGGCGGCGCTGTCTTTGTCTGTTTTCGTCATGCGGCTTCTCCCAGGCTGGCGATCGAGCGGAGCAGGGCTTCGCGGTCGAACTTGGCGATATAATTATTGAACCCCGCTGCCTTGCCGCGGTTGATATCCTGCTCCGTGGCGTGCGAGGAGAGCGCAAAGAGCGGAACGTTCTTCCATTTGCTGTCGTTGGCCTTGATTTTTTGCGCGAGCTCATAGCCGTTCATGCCGGGCATCTCGATGTCGCTGATGATCAAGTCGAACTGCTCTCCGGCGCGGCAAAGCCCCATGGCCTCGTCGCCGCTTTGCGCGCTGACGACGTTGTAGCCGGCGATGCTGAGCATCGGCGAAAGCATGTTGCGGAAGAACGGGCTGTCGTCCACCAGCAGGATCTTGAGCGTCTTTTCCTGCTTCTGGAACTGGCCGCCGGATTTGCAGCCGAACCAGTCGCCGTGGGCGATGGAGAGGAAATGCCCGACGTCGATCACGTCCATGGCCTGCCCCTGTATGATGGCACTGCCGAGCATGCCGAAGTTGTTCTCCGAGGTAATCTGCACGTTGATGCGCTCCTCGACGATGTCGACGATGCTGTCGACCATCAGGCCCATCGAGCGGTCGCGGTCGGAGAAGACCAGAACGGGCTGGTTGCCTTTGTCTTTCAGCGTCATCTGGTCGCTGAAGGGGATGAGCGGCATCAGCGCGCCGCGGTACTGGATCACTTTCTGCAGGCCCGAGACCTCGATCTGACCGACTTCGAAATCCTCGAGCCGCGAGACGAGGGCGAGCGGCACGGCGCGCGGCGCGCCGGGGCCCGCCTTGAAGATGAGCAGCGACGTTTTGCGCTCGTTGTCGGCGACGGCGCGCGCGCCTTCCGCCGCCCTGCCTTTTTCCCTGTCGTGGGTGTCGGCGACCTTGCCGACGGCGTTGGCGATGCCGTTCGGATCGAGAATCATGATGACGCTGCCGTCGCCGAGAATGGTGTTGCCGGAAAAGAGACGGATGTTTTTGAGGATCGGAGAGACGGGCTTGACGACGATCTCCTCCGTGTCGAAGACGCGGTCGACGATGATGCCGAAGGTTTGCGCGCCGACCTCGACGACGATGACTTGCTTGTTGGCGCGGTCGTCTTCCGCTTCTTCCAGCTTGAGGATTTTGGTGAGCGAGACCAGCGGCAGCAGCCGGTCGCGCAGGCGCATGACGGGCGTGCCGTGGATTTCCTCCAGTTTGTTTTCACCGTTGGCGGAGAGGCGCACGAGCTCCTGCACGCTGATTTGCGGGATGGCGAAGCGCTCGCCGCTGGACTCGACGATCAGCGCCGAGACGATGGCGAGGGTGAGCGGAATCTTGATGGTGAAGGTCGTGCCTTTGCCCTCGATGGATTTCATCTCGATGGTGCCGCCGATTTTCTCGATGTTGGTGCGCACGACGTCCATGCCGACGCCGCGGCCGGAGACGGCGGTAATTTTTTCCGCGGTCGAGAAACCGGGCGCGAAGATGAACTGCTGGATTTGCTGTTCGGTCATGCTCTTGATCTGCTCTTCGGTGGCAACGCCTTTTTCGATGGCTTTTTTGCGGATGCGCTCGGAACTGAGGCCGCGACCGTCGTCCGAAATCTCGATGACGATGTGCCCGCCTTCGTGGAAGGCGTTGAGCAGTATCGTGCCTTCTTCGGGCTTGCCTACGGCAAGGCGTTCCTCCGGCGTTTCGATGCCGTGGTCTCCGGAGTTGCGCACCATGTGCGTCAGCGGGTCCTTGATCAGTTCGAGGACTTGCCGGTCGAGCTCCGTTTCGTTGCCGCGCATGTCGAGGTTGATCTTCTTGCCGAGTTCGACGGAGATGTCGCGGATGATGCGGGTGAGCTTGCTCCAGGCGTTGCCGATGGGCTGCATGCGCGTCTGCATGACGCCTTCCTGCAGGTCGGAGACGACATGGCTCAGGCGTTGCAGCGGCGGCGTGAAGGGGCTGTCGTGCTGCGTGCGCAGGATTTGCAGGAGCTGGTTGCGGGTGAGGACAAGCTCGCTCACCATCGTCATCAGGTTTTCCAGCACGTCGACGCTGACGCGCAGGCTTTTTTCTCCGGCGGGCGCGGCGGATGCGGTCGAGGCCGCCGCGGGCTGGGCGGGCGCGGCCGGTTTGGCGGCTTTCGGTGCCGGTGCGGGGGCTGGTTCCGCAGGCGCGGCTTCGGCCGGTTCCTCCGAATAGTTCTCTGCCCTGACCGGTTCGAACAATTGGTCGGGCGTGGGCACAAATTCGGTTTTTTCTTCTTTTTTGGCTTTTTTCTTTTTCTCGGCTTTGGGCGCGGCTGCGGCGGGCGCGTCCTTGCCTTCGAACACGGCGTCGAGGCGGGCGATCAGGTCGCTGTCGTCGCCTTCCGGCTCTTTTTCCGTTTCGGCGATGCCGGCGACGATCCCCTTGATGCAGTCGAAAGCCTCGAGGATGAGAGAGACGGAATCCACCGTCACCTGCAGCGAGCCGTCGCGGTAGCGGCCCATGATGTTTTCGGAGTGGTGGGCGACGGCTTCGAGACGCGGCAGCCCGAGAAAGCCGCAGGTGCCCTTGATCGTGTGGACGAGGCGGAAAATGCGGCCGATGAGATCTTTGTCGTCAGGATTTTGTTCGAGCTTGACGATGTCGTTGTCGAGGGCGTTGAGGCTCTCCGTCGTTTCCGCCAAAAATTCCTGAATCAGATCATCCATTTTTCGTCACCCCCGCAAACTAAAAAACCTGCTTCGTGCAGTACTATAATGCACTGAACTGATTAAGGTTTTATTAGTATGCGGCGGGAAATCCGGCGGGGATTTACCTAATAAACCGGGGCGGCATACTGCTGTATTTAAAAGGAAATTTTCAGCTCGACGCGCCCGAAATCCTGCTGGGACTTGTGCTCTACGTTAAACCCGAAATGTGCCGCGAACCGCCCCGTGATATAGGCGTGCACCGAGCGGGCATCGAGGTCATCGACGGGCGTTTTTCCTTCCAGCGCGGCTTCGGCGCCCTCGCGGAAAGCAACGTTCTTTCCGGTGGCGGCGACTTTGATGCCGTTGCCCTCGTCCGCGGGGGCGATGAAGATTTTGCCTTCGCCGCGGTTGCATTCTTCCGCGAACATCATCAGGTTGAGCGCGCACTTGAAAAAGCCGCGCGGCGGCATGGAGAATTTCGTGTCCAGCGCGGGGTCGAACTCGCACTGCACGTGCCCCGAGGTGAGCCAGCCCGCGAAAACGCCTTTGATGTCGCGAAAGCCGAGGTTTTTGTCGGTGCCCGCGGCGCCGTAGGCGAGGCGGAAGCATTTGAGGCGGTGCGAGGCCTGCTGCGCGCTTGTGGAGACGAGGGCGATGGCTTCGTCGCCCGCTTCCTCGCCCATTTCCTCTAGCAGTTCGACGCCGTTGCTGATCGCGCCGACGGGGCTGACAAGATCGTGGCAGATGCGCGACGAGATGAGTTCCAGCACGCGCGGACTGAGTTCTACAGACATGGTTATCCCCCCGTTAAAACGGCGAAGCGATGCCGCTTGATTTCAGTTGCGCTATCATCTGGTCCTTGAGACGGTCGAGGCCGTCGGTCGTGAACCCTTCCGCGCGAACGGTGAGCACGTCTTCGGTGTTGGACGGGCGGATAAGCCACCAGCCGTCCTTTGTTGTGACGCGCACGCCGTCGATATCGTTCACGGTAACACCGTTTTCGTTAGCGTTTTGTAAACGCTGCCTGATTTCCGGCACGATTTTGAATTTTACGTCGGCGGGGACGTGGAAACGCACTTCCGGCGTGTTATGGATTTTCGGCAGGTGCGCCACCAGCGCCGACAAGGGCTTGCCCGCATGACTGAGGATGTTCAGCAGGCGCACGGCGCAATAAACGCCATCATCGAAGCCATAATAATGGTCGGCGAAGCAGATATGGCCCGCAAGCTCGCCCGCAAGCGGGGATTTCAGTTCCTGCTGCTTGGCCTTGATGAGCGAGTGTCCGGTGTTCCACATCACGGGTTTGCCGCCGAGGCGGGCGATTTCGTCGAACAGCACGCGGCTGGACTTCACGTCGGCGATGATCGGCGCGCCGGGGAATTCCTTTAAGACTTCCGCCGCATAAACCGCCATGATGATGTCCGCCCAGATGATCGTGCCGTTTTCATCGACCGCGCCGATGCGGTCGGCGTCGCCGTCGAAGCCGAGGCCGATGTCGCAGCGGTTGTCTTTCACCGCCTTTTGCAGATCGACGAGGTTTTTGGCGATGGTCGGGTCGGGGTGGTGGTTCGGGAAGGTGGCGTCTATCTCGTCGAAGAGGAGGATATGCTTGCCCGGCAGTTTTTTCGTCAGGCGGCGGATGATCTCGCCCGCAGCGCCGTTGCCGTTGTCCCATGCGACCGTGAGGTCTTTGGGGCCGCTGTAATCTTCGAGCATGCGGTCGACGTAGGCGTCGCGCACGTCGACTGCGACGGTTTTGCCTGCGCCGTCCTCATAGTCTCCTTTGGCGGCCAGCTTGCCGAGTTCCTGTATCGCCTCGCCGTAGAACGGGCCGGTTTTGAGCGCCATCTTGATGCCGTTGTAGTTGACGGGGCTGTGCGAGCCGGTGACGGCGACGGCGGCATCCAGCCCGCGCGACTTCATGGCGAAATAGACCATCGGCGTGGGGCCGAGGCCGATGTTTTCGACGTCGAGGCCGCAGGCGTTGAGGCCGCGGATGACTTCGTTTGCGAACGTCGACGAGCTTTGCCGTCCGTCATAGCCGACGACGACGGTTTTGAATCCCTTGCGCTTCAGCACCGTGCCGAAGGCGCGGCCGACGTTGATGCAGTCGATTTCTTTCAGGGTTTCGCCGATCGTGCCGCGAATGTCGTATTCACGCAGGATGGAGGCGTCGAAGGTGTGCGGTGTGTTTGTCATGTCGTGGTTTATGCCCTGTTATTTTCCAAATAATCAGTTGTACCCCGTTTGGCGGCGGGAAACAATAGGTTACATATCGATGAAATTTTGCATGGGCGCCGTTTTTTCATGTAGAATCAAGGCGGAAAACATTTAAAGCCGGGGAGGGCTTATTCTATGCAAGACGAAAACAAAACTGCGGAGAGCGCTGAAAAAACCGGATGCTGCGGCGGTCATGGCGGCGGCGACAAAAAAGAGGGCTGCTGCAAGATGAAGGGCTGCTGTATGAAGCTGCTGATGGGCGGGCTTGTCGGCGGCGTGGTGATGTTCGTCTATTATCTGGCTGCGTGGAAGTTTCTGCCGTGGCATCACAAGGATATTCTTTCTTTGGCACACGAAAACTTTTCTATTGGCGGCATGCATCTTTCCTTCGGGAATTCGCATGCGTCGAATATCCGCTTTTTCCTGCTCTGCTTCACGGGCGCGGCGTTGCTGACGTCGGTTCTCAAGAAGGGCGGATGCCCGGTGTTCAAATCGATGGTCATCGGCCTTCTGGTCGCGGGCTACAGCCATCTGCCGGACGTGATCTTCGCTCACCTGCCGGTCAAGAACGCGCTGGCGGGCATGTTCAACGACTTTGTCGCTTTCGCGCTGGCCGGTTTTGCGGTTTCGATCCTTGTCCTGAAAACGGGCGGTTGCAAGATGGGCCATTCCTGCGGCGGCAAGGGCGGCGAAAAGGCCGGATGCTGCGGCGGCGAGGGCAAAGACGGCGACAAGAAGGGCTGCTGCCACTAAACCGTTCTATTCTCGGGGTTTTACCTGCGGAGAGGCGGCCGGCGGGCAAAATGGCTTGATTTTGCTTATTGTGCTGATAGTATCCGGCTTTCCGCAGGAAAACATCGCGGGTTCATATATTGGACAGGTGGCCGAGTGGTTGAAGGCGCTAGTCTCGAAAGCTACTAACTTCAAATTACATCACGAAATTATCAATAAATATCAAACGGTTAAGATTGTTAATCTTTCCGTATTATACTTACACATGTGTTACACACTTTTCGTTGATGGAGTGTACCCATGACAGCCGAAACGAACGTAGAATCTCACAGCATTATGGATGGTAAAGTCCAACTCTATAAGCGCGAGGAGAGCAGATTCTGGCAATGCTCGACATACATGGACGGTCAAAATCACCGTACCTCCACCAAGGAAGAAACCCTGACTATGGCAAAGGAATTTGCCAGAGAATGGTACATGATTGCCTATGCAGATTCAGTACGGAGAAACCGTAACGCGAGAACTTCCCGACTTCTGGAAAGGTTTGAGCCTAAAGTAAACCTTCCGGCGGTTATTCCTCAACCTAATGTAATCACCCCTGCTACCGCCTCGCAGCCTGTTCCGCAGGATGCCCCTGCCATCCAGCCATCTGAAATTTTCCCACCAAGGAACTCCCCGCAGCCGTTCAATCAGGCTCCGACAATCATCATTGAGAATGTCGTTAAACCCTCTACCCCGACTTTCAGGGAAGCGGCGGAGAAGTTCTTAGCCGAATACGAAATCATGACGGAGGGGCAGAGAAGCAAGGAGTGGACTTGGCAACACCGAATGAGGATTGAGGTTCACCTTCTGCCGTTCTTCGGTGACAAGCCCGTAAGTGAAATTAACGCGGGTCTGGTCAACGAATACCGCATGAGACGCAGAACGATTGGTCACAGGGGGCGGAAGCCTGGGCGCAGCACCCTTCATCATGAGACTGTAACTTTGCGCATGGTTCTCAAGACAGCGCATAACTATGGCTGGCTTCAATTCGTACCAAATATTTCCGCCCCCTACAAAACATCAGGGAAAGTAAAGCATCGTGCTTGGTTCTCCAAAGAAGAATACGAAACGCTTTACGAAGAAACACGCAAACGCTCTGAAAATCCCCCCAAGGATAAATATAATGAACGCTATAAATATGTTTGGGAGGACTTGCACGATTACGTCCTGTTCATGGGTAACACAGGTTTGCGGGCTGACGAGGCCGCAAACCTTGAATACAGGGACGTAAAGATCGTGAAAGACCAAGCTACTGGTGAGCGCATACTTGAAATTGAAGTGCGCGGAAAGCGCGGCGTAGGCTTTTGCAAAAGCACGAAGGGCGCGGTCTATCCCTTCCAGCGTATGCGTAAAAGGCATAACGGTCAGCCTACCGATAAAATCTTCGGTAGGACTCCCCGCGTTGTACTTAACAAAGTCCTAGTTCATTTGAAGCTGAAGTTCGACAGGGATGGCAATGTCAGAACTGCTGGCAGCTTGCGCCATACTTACATCTGCCTACGGCTCATGGATGGGGCAGACATCTATCAAATTGCTAAAAACTGCCGCACAAGCGTTAAAATGATCCATGATTTCTACGCTATCCATCTTAAAAATTACCTAGACGCGGCAAAAATTAACGTCAGAAAAATCACTAAAAAGAGCAATAAAAACAAAGAGGAAACTAATTCTTGAAAATGGGCGCTTTACCGCTTATAAAAGCCCCTGCCGCGCCTTTTTGCGGCGTCCTACATTTCTATCATCAACCGTAGAAATTCTAGCTGGACAGGTGGCCGAGTGGTTGAAGGCACCGCTCTCGAAAAGCGGCAAGGGTGTAAGCCCTTCGTGAGTTCGAATCTCACCCTGTCCGCCATTTCCCAACGCCCCTTTTATTTCTTCGCAGCCGATGAACAACGGCGCGGTTGCCGTGGAGCATAAAGGTCGGACGACCGGCTGCTTCACGGACGCAATGACAGATGAACGTCTGTCATGGTGGCGTGAAACGCCCTGAACAGGGCGTAGCCAGCGCACTAACTTCTTTATCCCTTAGCGTTTTAGCGTCCATGACGCGAAGGCGGTCGCCGCAAACGCGCCCGCCAGTTGCGCGAGGATAAACGGCAATGCGTCCTGCGGTCTGATGCCCGCGAAAGTATCGCTCATGGCGCGGGCGATGGTGACGGCGGGATTGGCGAAGGACGTTGAAGCCGTGAACCAGTAAGCCGCCGTAATGTAAGCGGCAACAGCGAGGGGAACGGCGGAAAGGTTTTGCCGGACGCAAAACCAGATCACCATAAGAAGGCCGAAGGTGGCGACAAACTCGCTCCACCATTGGGAGCCGCCTGTGCGAATTTTAGTGGAGGCGAACAGAAATGTTTCGCCAAACATCAAATGAGCGAAGGCAACGCCCAAGATTGCCGTAAGTACCTGAACACCGATATAAGCCGCAGCATCCCGCTTCGTGATTTTTCCCTGCGCCGCCATGCACAGTGTCACGGCGGGATTGAAATGCGCTCCTGAAAGCGGGGCAAAAATCAATATCAGCACCGCCAGGGCGCAGCCTGTGGCAAGGCTGTTGGCGAGAAGCGCGATAGCGGTATTACCCGCCGCCAGCTTTTCGCCCATGATACCGGAGCCGATAACAGCCATGAGCAGGAAAGCTGTTCCCATGCCTTCGGCGGCCAGCCGCCGCGATAACGGAACCGGCTTGCTCATGAAATCGTCTCCCCGATTGTTTTGAGGTGCTTGGCAAGTTCCTGCTTATCTAGCCCAGCAGGAAGGCGCAGCAGCGCCTTAATACGCGCCTCAAGGATCGCGTAGAAATTCTCGAAAGCCGCCATGATTTCCTCGTCCGTGCCGGTGGCATGAGCGGGGTCGGGAACGCCCCAATGCGCCTTGACAGGCGCACCGAAGAAAACTGGACATGCTTCACCCGCTGCGTTGTCGCAGACGGTAATCACAATGTCGATCGGCGTATTCGCAAATTCATCCCATGACTTGCTGCGATAACCGGAAGTCGGGATACCCTTGGATTGCAGCAAGGCAAGGCTCTTCGGATGCACCGTGCCCGTGGGCTTGCTTCCCGCGCTTACTGCATGGAAGCGGCCTTTCCCCAAGTGGTTCAAAGCGGCCTCTGCCATGATGGAGCGGCAGGAGTTGCCCGTGCAAAGGATGAGAACTTTCTGAGGCGAAGTCATTAGGGGCAGCATCCTTTAGCCGAGGCCGGGTTATCGCAGCAGCCGGAGGCTTGTTCTTCGGGAGCGCAACAGCCGGAATCCTGCGGCTTCGCCGCCTTGAAGATTTCCGCATCTTCCATTGTGCGGTAGGTTTCCCAAGGGATTCCGGCGGGGTCATGCACCCATGACTTTTCAGAGCGGGCGTAGCAACAGACCGTTTCGCCCTCGTCAACGACCGCCAAATCCGCTTTCTTCATGCGTTCGCGCAACTCGGAAAGCTCGCTTTCCTCGTCCACCTGTATCCCAAGGTGGTTCACGCCCGTTTCCGCTCGTGTCGAAATGGCAAAGTTTACATGGGGATTGTCGAGCATCCACTTGGCATAGTCGGGTTTCTGTTTGATGGGTTCCGTGCCGAATAACGCGCTGTAGAACCGGACAGACTGGTCAAGGTTTTCGACACCCACATGGATGTGCAGCCGTTTCATGATTTCTTCTCCTTCTTGGCTGGAACGCAGCAGTTCGAAAGTTCGATCACGCTGCACCCTTTCTTTTTATCGTTGCGGATACTGGCAAATTCGACGCTGCAACAGTCTTCGACCATGAAGCGGATAAGGCCAGTAAAGAACTCGAAATTGGCGGTATAGATGATCGAGCGCCCCTCTCGGCGCGGTATCACCAGTCCCGCATTGCTCATGTGGGAAAGGTGGAAGGACATTGTATTCGCCGGGATTCCCAGCTTTTCGCTCAAACTCCCGGCGGGGGCGCCCCCTGTGCCATGTTCCACCAGCAGGCGGAACACCTTAAGGCGGGTTTCCTGAGACAATGCGTCAAACGCTATAACTGCTTCTTGTATATCCATACTTCCAGAATATTGGAAATATACCGATTCTGTCAAGGGGCATGAATCCGAAAGGTGCGCGGGATAGCGCACCTTTCGTCGTGAGCCTCTAAAAGCGCGGCCCGCGAGGCTTCAACGCTCGTTTGCGCTGAAGCACGCGCTGAATGTTTTCCAGCGTCATCGTCGCCAGCGGGCAATCCGCCGCCGCCAGATTGCGGCGGGAGAGATCGTTCAGTATCGCGTTGTACTTCTGGCGCAGCTCCATTTCGTTCAAGTGTTCGAGTTCCTGCGTCGTGATGATGTACGTCATGTTTCGCTCCTGTCTTTCTGACCGCGACCATCGCGGCCTTCATGACGCGGACTGGTCAGCGCGTTCGACTGACAGCACTTGACGGAACGAAGAGGAGGAATCGCAGCGGAGCGGCAGCGACGACCGATTTGCGGGCATTAAGGCGAACCGATGCCAGGATGCGAATGAAAAGGCCGTGTAGCGAGGCAGAAGGCAGGAGCAAAGAAACTGCGGACTTCATCTCCCTTTGACGCAATTAAGGAAGCGAGAACAGCAACGGAATGAGAGCCAGCAACAAGGCAGATAGTGAATGATAAGACCGAAACGGCGGAAGAATTGACCGCCCAAGACAAAGACGCTCAGGAAAATATACAAGCGAGCAGCTGGGCAAATGTGCTGCAAGCAGCGCACCGCGCTTTACTCGCAGGCTCACGAAGCCAACTGCGTTGTCTTCGCCCTTCGGGTTTCAATCGCTTTCGCAAGAAATGCGGATGCAAATTTTGAGTGGGGGCAGCCCCCGACAACCGCCAAGCACAAACTGAGCCAAGAAAATTGCGTTTAGAGTCGAGGCAATGCAAGCGCATCGCCTCCAAAACGACAGATTTTCTTGCTCACTTTCTGCTTGTCTGTCGCCTCCCCCGTTGCGCTCGCCGCTTGGCGTTCAGGTCGCATACGCGACCTGCAAACAACCAAGAAGGAGAGCAGAAATGACTAAGAAAACGATGAAATGGAACGGACTCACGCTCGAAATCAGCGCAGAGCCGAACGCCCTTCTTTCCCGCCTTCAAGGGGAAGAAGTAACCAGCCTGAAAGTGACCAGCGCCGCGAGCGCGAAGCCTCTTATCAATGACACCTTTGCCGCGTCTCTCATTCAGACGGCAGGGGGAGCCGCGAACTTTGTTGATGTGATGCTTTCCGCAGAACTTCAACAGGCGGCGTAAGGGGGCGGTCATGCAATCAGAACCTTACAAAAATCCGGACTTCTGGCAGCAAGAGCCAATCCACGGCGACTTCAACCGGGCTTCAGACTTCGATACCTGGCTGGATAAACTTTTCGGGGAGGAATAACCATGACACAGCTTTACGCACAGCCCTATGATATTTCCGCGACGGGGTTTTTCTTCGATACGCGGGAAGAATACGAGCAAAAAGCGGCGAAGAACCGCAATCATTACGGCCAGCCCGTTGAGGAATACGAACTGCAATTCATCGATGGAGAGGACATTGATTGCCAGTTGTTCAAAGCCCTGAGCGTATGTCAGGCGACCTTTGGAAAGTATCTGGAAGCCTGCGACGAGTGGAGTGAGGACGAGAAGCGGAAAATCATTATCGCCGTTGGCGAATGTGGCTACAGCTACAGCTTCAACTTCGACAAAAACAGTCCGGACGACTTTGAGGTGGACATTTACGAACTGGACAGCCTCAAGGAATTGGCGGAGCAGTTTGTTGACGAAGGGCTTTTCGGCCCAATCCCCAAGGCTATCGAGAACTATCTGGACTATGACGCGATAGCCCGCGACCTGGGGCTTGACTATTCGGAAATCACTATCGCCGGGACAAACCTGATTTACAGATGCAGCTAGAAAGGGCGAAGGCCGCCGCCGGCAGAGAACCGGCGGCGGCCTTCGCGTCCTATAAACTGAAAGACGAAAAAGATTAGGCGACTTTTTTCTTGAGCTTCTTCTCGCTTCTGTCTCGTCTATGCGCATGGCATTTGCCGTGATCGTAGAGAACTTCGATAACCCGACAATCCGCGATCCTGCCGGAGCCACCGTGCTCCAGCATACGCATAAGTTCAGCGCGAAGAATCTTGAGACTGGCCAGCCGTTCTTCCACCGCCGCAAGATGATTTCGGGCGATGGTATCGACGGTCTGACAGGAGGCCTTGTGGTCGCCCGAAACTGATAGAATCTCTCTAATCTGGTCAATTTCAAAGCCAAGTTCCCGTGCGTGACGGACAAATGAAAGACGTTTCACGTCGTTGTCTGAATAACGGCGCTGCTTGCCCGAAGTGCGGTCAGGCTTCGGGAGCAGTTTAATATTTTCATAATATCTAATCGTTTCTATGCGGACGCCGCTTTGCGCCGAGAGTTCACCAATCGTTAAAAACATCTTGAACCTCTAGTGACTATAGGTCGTAACATGGCTCAAATTTGAGGAAGAGTCCATGCCTAAACATACACATGACGACCATGATCACAAACACGATCACAAAAGCGGCCAAAACCAAAAGCCTGAAAAGCATGATCACGATGACGCCCATAAACATGGGCATCATGGACATCATCATGTGCCAAAGAATTTTGACCGCAGCTTCGCCATTGGAGCGTTCCTGAACTTCGCCTTCGTAGGAGCGGAGCTGTTTTACGGGTACATGGCACATTCGTTGGCTTTGGTGGCCGATGCCGTACATAATTTCTCTGATGTGATAGGGCTGCTACTGGCTTGGGGTGCGGCTTGGCTTGGACGCCTAAGCCCCACCGATGAACGCACCTATGGTTTTCGTGGCGCGTCGATTCTGGCGGGGTTGGCAAATTCGGGCATGCTGTTCCTCGTAACGGGCGGAATTATCATCGAGTCCGTCCAGCGCCTCGCGCACCCGCAGCCGCTTGCGACGATGACAATGGTGTATGTCGCGTCCATCGGCATCGTTATCAACTTTGTCACGGCTATGCTGTTCTGGCGCGGGCAGAAAGATGACCTGAACATTCGCGCTGCGTTTATTCACATGATGGGGGATGCGGCGATAGCCTTTGGCGTCGTAATCACGGCGCTCATCATCCGCATGATGGGAGCCGGCTGGCAATGGCTTGACCCGGCCAGCGGCCTTGTGATTTCGACCATTATCGTTATCGGATGCTGGGATGTCGCCAAGGAAGCGCTGCACCTGTCCCTCGACGGAGTTCCCAAACACATCGACCGTCGTGGCATCATCGTCTTTTTGCACGGATTACCGGGAGTGACGGGCATGCACGACCTGCATATTTGGGCGATGAGCACAACCGAAACCGCGCTGACGGTTCATCTTATGCGGCCCAAGATTCCCGCTGACGACAATTTCTTGAATGATGTCGCGTTTGAACTGAAATCGAATTTCAAAATTGACCACGCCACAATCCAGATTGAAGTGGGCAACGCAAGGGAAGCTTGCAGGCTGGCGCCGAAGGAAGTGATATAGCCCAACAAGGTAGGTTCGGCGCAACGCAATGGCGCTTCCCGCCGACGTGGAATCGTGCTATCATTATCATATGTGTGCGAATGTTATAGTCAGAGCGAAGCCGACCGTCTCCGAAAGCTGCGCGATTCCCTGCTTCAAGCAGGGACTTGTGAAAAAGCTGCAAGAGGAAATGCCTCAAGACGAGGCATTGGAGGATATGCGGGCGGTTTTTGCGGCGCTGGCCGACAAAGCCCGCCTTAAAATCCTCTATTCCCTCAAGGACGGGCAGGAACTTTGCGTGTGCGATGTGGCCCATGTCGTCGGGACGACCGTTTCCACGGCTTCCCACCACCTACGCAAGCTGCGGGATTTGAAGCTTCTGAAATACCGCAACGACGGCAAGATGGCCTATTACTCGCTGAAAAGCGAAATTGCCGCCCAGCTTGTCAGGGAAGCCCTTAAATCTGTCGGGAGAAAGAAATGACTTCCGACAAGGACGCCGAAGACAAGGCATTGCAGATCGTAACGCAGCAACTGGCCGAAGCCGTCGCCGCCGCGAAGTGCCACAAATGCGGCTGCCTTCAGCAGACCGTGGAAGCTCTTTCCACCACAGACGCCGGAAAGGGCGCACTTGCGGAGCAGCTTTCGAAGGCAAGGGCGGTATTCCAGCCCAAGAAATACGATTGCCTTGGCTGCGCGGTATGCTGGCCTGCGGTCGCTGCAAATGCTTTTGCCGAGGCTTTTCCGGCGGCGAGTGAAGGGCTTGACCTATGCCCGACCGAGGAGCCGGAAGTACGCAAGGGCTGGCCTCCTTTGCCGGGGGATTACCATGTTGTCCGTTCGCGCGCCCCTGTCGCGGTTTGCACCCTGAACAGCGGCGGCCTTGCGGCGCGGCTGAACGAGCTTTCGCCGGAAGGTCTGTCTATCGCCGGAACACTGCATACGGAAAACCTCGGGATTGAGCGCATCATTAAAAATGTCGTTGCCAATCCCCATTTACGGTTTCTCATCCTGTGCGGGGAGGACACACAACAGGCTATCGGGCATTTGCCGGGGCAAACGCTGCACAGCCTGTTTCTGAACGGCGTTGACGAGCGCCAGCGCATTATCGGCGCGAAAGGCAAGCGGCCTTTTCTCAAGAACGTGACGCGGGAAGAAATTGACGCTTTCCTGAAGCAGATTGAACTTGTCCCGCGTATCGGTGAAATGGACGAAGCCGTTATCGTCAAGGAAATCGGCGAATTGTTTAAGCGCGACCCCGGCCCCGTTGAACACTGCGTCGCGGCCAAGGCTGTGGAAACGGTGCAGGCATCGGAGCAGAAGCAGCTCAAACTGGACAAAGCCGGATACCTTGTCGTGTACCCCGACGCACGGCGCAACCTGATTGTCATGGAACACTACACCAATCAGGGGGTGCTGGATTGCATCATCGAGGGCACGACGACAGCTGCGCTTTACAGCACGGCGATTGCACGGGGGTTTTTGACCGTGCTTGACCATGCCGCCTATATCGGGGCGGAACTAGCGAAGGCGGAAGCCAGCCTGTTGACCGGAGGGTCCTATGTGCAGGACAAGGCCGCCGGAGAAATTGCCAAGCCGCAGGAAA
This sequence comes from Pseudomonadota bacterium, assembly GCA_021849295.1. Classification (GTDB taxonomy): domain Bacteria; phylum Pseudomonadota; class Alphaproteobacteria; order Micavibrionales; family UBA2020; genus PALSA-926. The sequence goes on from JAJZTA010000012.1 coordinate 44,070, forward strand.
AATCCTGCGGCACTTCCTGCGAAACAGGCAATAAGGGGGAAAAATGCGGGGAAAAGTAGTCGGATTGATTTGCGTGATAGCCATTTCTTTCGGCATCATTATTTACAAGCAGACACTGACCGCAGGGGCTTCCCAACCAGAACCCAGCAAGCCGTGGGTTCTTTTGGTGGCCGAATTACGCGAAGCGGACGAGGCCCATGACTCCTGCGCAGATATTATTCGGCTAGTAAGAGAGGCACAGGCGCGAGGAATCAAGACCGAAGAACTGACGCCGCAGAGCGATTCTCCGCTTCTGAGCAAATATCACGTCCTGATCATTCCGACAGTCGTCATTGTCGGAGGCGACGGGCAAGAGAAGGCGAGGTTTGAAGGCGAAGACGAAAAGACCGTCAAGGCTCTGAAAGAGCAGCTTTCAAAGTTGAAAGAGGGTTAGGTGGACATTGCAGCCCAGCTACATGACGCTTTGAAAGGCGGCACTCTGCTGGCGTTTCCGCTGTCGCTCATTGGTGGGCTTATCGCTGGTTTCAACCCCTGCTGCCTTGCGCTTTATCCCGCTGCCGCCGCCGCCTGCTGCACAGGGACGGCTTGCAGCCCGAGGCGCAGTTTTTTACATGCCCTAGCCTTTCTTTTGGGAATGGCATTAGCTCTGTCCCTGTTGGGACTGGCGGCGGGCATCGTGGGCCGGATAACGGGTCCAGGTATAGTCTGGCGCTACCTGATTGCGGTCATCCCGATCACTATGGGATTAAACCTCTTGGGGTGGATATCGCTGCCACTAGCAAGACTAGCGAAATTCACCGCGCGGGGCGGTGGCGCGTTTGGAACTGGCTTTGCCCTGTCCCTCGTCATCGGCCCCTGCGGAACCCCGCTGCTGGCGGCGGTTTTGTCGTATGCCGCCTACAAGGGAGGGCTGATTTATGGGGCGCTATTGCTATTTCTCTACGGTATCGGCGCTGGCACACCCATGTTGCTGGTCGGAGTTTTTGCGGGACACATCACGCAAAAGATGGAACTCGCTGGCCTTAAACATTGGGTTGATGGCGCGGCGGGCGTATTCCTCATACTGCTAGGCTTTTATTTGCTTTGGATTGCCTGATTCCGCTAGTGCTGCTGGACTTCATCAATGAGTGCCGCGCGAACTTCTTCCTCACTCCAATAGAGTCTTTTCGGTTTTCCCTTCATGAGCGTTGCGCGTTTTTTTCGAATCACCGCACCGACTTTATGAGGCTTGAGGTCAGCAGCGACATTGCTTTTGGTTATCTCGGCTTTCAGGACTTTCAGCGACACAAAATCCCCGTCTATGGCGGTTACCTCGCCCGTAACCTCCTGTTCGCCCCAAGGGTGACGCTGCTTTCGTCGCCGCTTTGGAGCCCACATCGCCTCTTTCCACTTCAAGACGTCGCTCTCCAAGAAGCCATCCCCTGATTGTTTCCAAGTCATGTTTTGCTCCTGTCTATCTTTGCGGAGTTAAATCGGATTGTCGCATTGGTCGGCAGCGTCGGCATAGCCGCCGACGTGCCGCCGCCGACCGGAGGCAGCAGGCCCGACCGCGCAAAGGCTTCATGCACTTCAATGACGCATGCGCGGAGATTGGGCGCGGCGGTCGGCGGGTTTATGGGTGGGCGGCGCGAAACGTCGCTTTCGTTAGCAGGCGAGTTCAGTATGGACACGACCAGCGCGACGTTATCGCGTCGCTGAACCGTCTGGATGAAGGCGGGTTCATCCAGACGTTTGTCAGGCGGCGGGCTCATGACTGTGATTTTCCACGGCGGGAGGCCGTTGAGCGAATAGCTCATATCCCGAATGAGCCCATAGAATTGCCTGTTGGCCTCTATCTGCCTTCGTTGCTCCTCCATCTTCTGCTGCAATTCGGCCTGGCGCCTGAGCAGGTCGGCAAGCTCGGCCTGTTTCGCAGCGACTTCCCTGACCCGTTCTTCCTCTTTCCTGTCTTGTGCGACCCTCTCAAGCGCCTTGATTTGCAGCGCGGTCGCCGCCCGCTCGATCAGCGAGCGGATTCTCGCCCGCATTTCATCGGAGAGAAGGTTATTCTCAAGGGAGGCTTGCAACATCGAAATGTCGCCCGACAGGACCGACAGGCGGGCCTCGATGACGGCAAGCTGATCCACCAGCGGCGGCGCGGCCGATTTTGGCGGCGGCGGCGGTTCCGCCGCCGTGGACACGTATTGCGCCATTTCCCGGCGCAGGCGGTAAAGTTCGTAGCGGTGTTCTTCGCGGTAGAAAACAGCCGCTTTTTGCAGCTTTTGCCGTTCTTCGAGCTGCTGGCGGATGAGCGCCTGCAGCTCTTTCCTGTCCCGCTCAAGACAGGCTTTTGTTTCCGCCTCGTTTACCTTGCGGATTCTCTGATATTCCCCGCTAACACGCTCCCAAATCCCCTTAACGCCTTTTCCAAGGCGACGCGAACGCGCCTTGGTTTCCTCTATCCAGCGTTTTTGCTGCTTGTCCAACAGTTCAGCCCGCTCCTTGCGGTGGTGGGCGGTCATGGCGCGGATTTCCTGCACCAGCGGCGCGCGCATTTCCTTGGCCTTTGCCTTGGCCGCTTCGATGAAGCGTTCAAGGTTGGCGGTCATGCGCGCGGTGATAAAGCCCTTGGCCTGTTCGGCACTCGGCAGAGTTTCCGTAGCGCCTATGCGGGCTTTCAGATCGCGGGTGCCGAGGTCGAGCCAGCGCGTCAGGGAATAAACCCCGCCCTTGACGTCGATGGCGACGTAGCCACGGCGATCACCCCGCGCCAGAAAGAAGCCATTTTCTTCCAAAGCGCGGGCGAAAGTCGCCCGCGTGTCCGTCTGCTCCCAGCAGCGGCGGAACATGGCTTTAAGCGCCTGCGGGTCTTCGACCAGCCGCACCGCCTGCCGGTATTCCTCCCGCGTCAGGTGCTGGGGGCTGCGTTCTTCGCCTTTTTTCATGCCCTTTGGCATCTCCCAGCCATGCTCCAGATAGAGCTGGCGGGATACGTCCATCAATTTTCGTTTAAAGAAGTCCATATCAATAGCAACCAGCCGCTTGCCATTGAACTGGATGCGCGACCAGACGGCATGGCAATGCCGCCGCCCGTTCTTTTCGTGGAACACGATGGCGCGGGGCTGATCGGTCAGACCCAATTTCCGCTCGACCTCATGGATGGCCGATTCAAAGTCCTCAATCGGCACATCCTCGTTTTCCGGGGGATTGAGGCTGAGGGAGAACAGGAATTTCTCGCAGCGGGAGCCCTTGGAAACGGCTAAAGCCTCTTCCAGGGCCCCCGCCAGATCGTCGGCCATAAAGCCGCGAATATCATGCACTGCAACATGCTCGTTATCGTCCCCGTTCAGGAGGTGTTTGGCGAGTTCCGCCGAGCGCCCGCGCTTGCTGCCGTAAAGGATCATGCCATCATCCTCCGCCTTCGTCGGATGATGGCCTTTCCGGCAGATGGCCGAGAGCCTGCGTTAACGATTGCCGCATTTCCAGCAGCGCACGACAAGCCTCTTGGAGGGCTTGTTCGGTTTCAGGGGTAACAGGCAGGGAGCCGCTATGGGCGGCTTTGGTTAACTGGTTAACATTCTGCGGGAGCCTTGAGCGGCCCAGCGCATCCAGTACCTGGCCCAAAGCTTCGGCGTCCCTGACAGGCCTGCGGAAGACCCGTTTGCGGGCGTCCGGCACCGCGAAGAGGCAATGCCGGATGTAGTCGCCTAAAGGCAGCGGGCCTGCCTGGCTGTCCAGCAGGGCCAGTTCGGTTTCGGTCAGCCGGAAGGAAACCACCCGGCCATACCGACCGACCTTGCGGGCGGCATCGACAGGCGCAGATATATCGCTATCCCCGGTCATGCGTCCCCCCCGGACGATGGACGGTGAAACAAAATTACTCAGCTATGAATGTCGGGAGGAGAAATAAATTATCGCTCGCTTACAATGCACTCCATCCCATACTTCAAGCGTAGCGCCTGTTCATTAACCGGGCTTTAACGTCCCATCGAAAGGGAAGCACAGAGTTGCGGATTGCTGCGGTGCAGCGTCCTTGACGAGCAGCACTAAAATCCGGTACAGAAAAAGCGTAGTAAGAACGTGAATCGAAACCGTGATTTTACCCTTGTAAAACGCGGTTTTTCCTTCACTATCACCCCTGCGAATCGCGGGAAATAATATTGCAAAAAATTTTAGAATCCATACTGCACCGCCATCTCGCGGTGCAGGCAAGATGTGTTCAGTAGTACAAAACCGCCGGTTTTCGTCCTCCAGAACCTATCTTGGCAAGAGAGGGGGAAATGCCGCAGCAATCGCCGCCTGTTTTCCGCCCTCCCGTTGCATCCCTCCCCGGATATCCACGCCAATGCTTCAGACGAACGCTCTTAATGGTCGCGTTGTCCTGTCGTATTGGCGTGGATATCGTGCGCCGCCGCTGCCGCGATCGGCGCAGGCATGGGCCAGGACGAAAACGACAGGATGCGCCAGCCAATACTCCCGCATTGTCCGACTGTGCATCCCGCCCTCGTCCTGGCTCATGCCATTGGCACTCCCGCACCGCACTCCGCGACGGCCGCCTTGCCAAGCGGTCATCGCTGGGGTTGCTCCCGTGCCAGTGGCGCCGGCGGCCGACAAGCCGCCGCGCCTTGATGTGGCCTGCCGGCCATGCACCGTAATGGCCGATGCAATGCGCCATTCAGGGAGCCTTCGTGCTGCCCCGAAACCCCATGACCAAGGAAGGCAGACTATGGTTCTCCGTTCCGGCCAACTTATTAATTTTGATATCTGAGCTAGTTCTCAAATTGTGGTATTCTGCTATGCTTCCATCAAAAGTTAACCGCAGCTATAGGAGCGAAAAATGAATGAATCGGATCAAGCAAAAGCGATCCTTGAATCCACGCTTCGCCGTCAGGAAATGCACTGGAGTTCTCTCGCCTCGGATATTCGCCTAAGCAACGGCGTCGCAGCAGACATTGGAATAGATGCTTTAAAAACGGCCATTCTCATTAACGCGGGGGCGATAGTCGCGCTTTTAGCATTTGCTGGACAATTGTGGAATAAAGACGAAGGTCGCAATGTAGCTTGGCAGGTGCTTAGTTCAGGAAAGCCGTTTGTACTAGGTTTAGTTTGTGCTGCTGTAGCTTTCGCCGTCGCCTATTTTTATCAGTCTTTCGTTACCGTTGTCTTCCAACATGCGCTTGCCAAAGTATCTGATGGTGGTGACAAGTTGAAGCCGAATTCCAGCTTTACCTGTGCGGCTAAAATTACTGCCGTGCTCATGATTGGCTTAGCTTTTGGCGCAGTCGGCTGTTTTATCGATGGGTCGTTTGCCGTAGTAGATACTGTGCAAGTTATGAGCGTTAAAGCTGAACAAAAAACGGAATCAGTGACAACACCTTCCGACTCACAGCCTCTCAAAACTAAAAATCACGCCGTGAAACCGGCGAAGTAACCAGAATATTACTGAAAGGAAAGGAGTTACGCGAAGAAGCTAAGAATCCATCGGTAGATGCGGGAGAACAATCCATCTTTTGTTTGATACATAGCTTGATAATATGCGCGCCTTCTCTCTTCCTCATGCGCTCTGCCTGCAATGACTTGTTCTTCTGTCCACTGACCGGACGGCATAATACCGCCTCTATAAATCCAATAATGTGACCGACATTTCTGCTGCCAATTTCCGATGGAGGGGTTCAATGATGGCCCCGCGGGAGTTTCATCAAATGCCCATTCTGTCGGCCCCAAGGGCGTTCTAATCTTGGCTCCGCAACCACAAGCACATAGATGAACTGCTATCGCAAATTCTTCGGAAACATAAAGTACACCTTCCGTCAATTCTTTGGGCATGTACTGTACGCGCTGCAGCTTAATTTTCTTCGTTTTCAAATTTCCCCACTATTTTCAGATCGCTGATTTCGAGGAGCAGGTGGTACGGGGAGTTTTCGTCCAGATAGAACCCCCTCAACTGCTTAAATTTTATTACTGCCAATGCGGCGTTCAACGCGTTAAGTTCACCAATTTGTATGTTTGTGCGATACATATTTTCGGGGGCATCGAAAAGCTCTGCGAGCTTTTGATCACGAATTTTTGCACCGTTCTCTGCAGAATAGTAGGTCGCGCGCATCATGCCATTTATGGGCCCCAGCTTGCGATTTAACCCCATCCCGGCATCGATAAATGGGATTTTTTTGGAAATTAGCAGGTCAAAAATTTCGGCTCGTGACGTACCTTTGTCGACGAAAACGAAAGCAAAGGTTACACCGTCCAACTCCTCACCACATGACGCGTCAATGAACTTTGGCTTAATTGAGAGGCCATGACGGAAGTTATCATATCGTGCAGCATAAATTTCTGCTTTTTGTTTGCCTAATTCTTCCTGTCGGAGCATCCCCGGCGAACGAAACGAGTTATGAATGTAAAACCAGTCGGCGTCAAAAGCCCTGATTTCCCGCACCGGAGTTTTTACGAGGAAATCTAAACCGTAAGAACCTGTGCCCCCAAGGCCGATCACCGCGACTACATCGTTTTCAAACTTCTTGGAGAGATCTGAAATTTCAGCTCTGCTGGTGAGCGAGTCTGTGAATTTGAAAACAGACTTATCTTCCGCGCCTTTAGATGTTCGCGACGTGTAGGGGTTGGCATTGTGAAGCTCGATTGCGGGCCCGGAAATTATCCCTAAATAGCTTGTAATTTTTTCAAAGTGGTCTGCAAATTTTCCGACCGGCTTGCCGTTTACGCATGGTTTGTTTGAGAACGAGCGCTGAACGACGACATCTTTATTATACTCGCTGAGTGCGAGCTTATGCTCGCCCCCACCGAGGTTCGGTATCGGCTTTCCATCAAGGCCATGCGGATGTGCCCCCGCGAAAAGTATTTGATGATCCTCCTGAATCACCTTGTTTCCGTCAACTGGAACGAGCTTGGAGACTATCGCTCCCCATAGCAAATCTCGCTTTTCGTTCAGATAAGGAATATCCCGAATGATAAGGAGGTTGCTGTCGAAGCCGACAGCAAACCCCTTCTCAACAAGACGGTTCAAATCTTCGTTATGACTGACCAGTTTCTGAAACACTGAATTTCATCCCTTCTTTGATTTTGACAGATGCGCCGGGCGAGAGCGTGCCTTCGGGCTTATTGCCTTGGCCGTTCGTGTACTTGACCGAATAAGTGATGTTGGGATTTTGGTCGTAGTTGGGCACTTCCAGCTTCACGACCTGGGCGTACGAGATATTGGTGTTTTTCTCCCATTCGTGCGGCGTAGCGTTAACGTAGATAGTGACCAGCTTCTCATCCTTCGCTGCGGCCTTAGCGATCGACTTGAATTGTCAATATAGGAAACATATTAATATTAGAAGTTAATAAACCACTAATTCTGAATGTAACAAATGTAAATGAATCAGTCACTTGCAAAATAAATTAATATACTGTTAATGAATTGTTTGTATAATTGACAATTAGAGTTCAACTGCTGTAGAGTCCTGTCATGCGATTCGAAGATGTATATGCCGAACTCGGTGGGGTCATTAAGGCCGCTAGAGAAGCCGCCGGATTGACCCAAGATGAGCTTGCGAAGCTCATAAACTTGTCCCGTGCGTCAATTGCGAACATCGAAACAGGTCGTCAGAAAGTATTTCTGCATCAGCTGTATATGCTGGCGCATCATCTTGACGTACCGGTGATCGACCTGCTCCCCAAGCAGAGTTCCTTTGGAAGCTGCCTTCCCTCAGACTTATCAGATGAACAAAAATTTTGGGCAGAGTCCGTCCTGGCATCATTCGCGGGTCCCGAACAAACAATGCAATCCGCGCTCAATGACTCCGACTTGAACACTGATGAAAAAGAGTGGGCTGCATCAATTTTAAGGTCAGCAAATGGCTAATGCAGTTAAAGAAGCTGAAAAACTTTTAGAACGGCTGGGAATGAAAGACAAAATCCCGGTCGACGTGATGGAAATTGCGCGCGCGCTAGGAGCTAAAGTCGTTTTAAAAGCCTTCGACGGCGAGGACGACCTAAGCGGTATGCTCTTTCAAGACAACAATCAAATCATCATCGGCGTAAACGCCAATCATCATCCGAACCGGCGACGATTCACTGTGGCGCACGAAATCGGGCATCTCGTTCTTCACAAGCACATATTTGAAGGCCGAGTGCATGTAGATAAAGCATTTGAAGTAAAGATGTTCAGAGATGGCCGCTCTAAACAAGGCAAAGATTTCATTGAAATCCAAGCGAACAGATTTGCGGCAGAGCTGTTAATGCCGACTGAATCTTTGAAGAGGGAACTCAAAGACAAGTATGTTGACGTCGAGAATGATGATGAAGTAAAGGCTTTGGCAAATAAGTACGAAGTCAGTGCTCACGCAATGTCGATCAAATTGTTTAATACCGCAAGCGACTTATTCGAAACACAGGAAAGTCTCCCGCTTTAGTTACAATGACCCTAGCGCATCGAAAATTGGATTTATTGCAAAAAATGTCCTTGGAGCCATTGCGAGAAATGGCTGCATATGAAGCACTATGGAAGAACAATACTGTTAGCTTTAAAAAAATGGCCGAGCTATTCGCGGAACACCCAGGCCAACGGCCTTCCGATTTAGTATCGGAGGAATTAATCAATACCTTCACGACGTATCTGAAGGAGATTTTAGAAAGCGAAGAGACCGTTAATACTAATGTCCTGATGAATTGCACCTATGAATACCCGCAGAAGCTGCGAGATGCGCAATACCCTGTTGAGATGCTTTATTATCAGGGAAACCTTGACTTGATTTACAACCGCTCCGTTGCAATTGTCGGGACTAGGAACCCCACTAAAGAGGGGCTTACTCGTACCGCGCAACTAGTGAAACATTTGGTGAAGGACAATATCACGGTCGTATCTGGCCTCGCAAAAGGGATTGACACACAGGCACACACCACGGCTATTGAGAATGGCGGCCAGACGATCGCCGTGATAGGAACGCCGCTAAACGAGGCTTACCCAAAGGAAAATAAAGATCTTCAAAAGAAGATTGCAGAGAACCATTTGCTGATCAGCCAAATACCCTTTTGGCGTTATAAACAGCAGAACTATAAACTGAATAGATTTTTCTTTCCTGAGAGAAACAAGACGATGTCGGCATTGACCGACGCAACAGTTATTATTGAAGCTGGCGAAACATCGGGTACGCTCATACAAGCGCAAGCCGCAATCTATCAGAAACGGCCGCTTTTCATTCTCGAAAGCTGCTTTCAAAATAAATCCATTTCGTGGCCGGCCAAGTTCGAAAAGGAAGGCGCCATTCGAGTTAAAAGCTATGACGATATTAGAAAGGCGCTAAATCTAGGTGCCGCAGCGACTTCTTAGAATAGACGATTTGGTGAGGGGCCAACACACGTACCTCGAAGAAGAGGACGTTTGTTACTATTTGAGAGAATATACGGCTCACACCGGCTATTCGCACAGTGAGACAAACAATCTCATAAGCAATTTTAAAAAGAAAATGGACAAACGAGGCTCGGCGCAATGGCGTTATAAGGGCCAGGCTATCGATAGAGTAGCCGCGGATTTCCGCGCCTGCTTACCTCGCGAGCTGCTCGAAGAGTGGACGCTGGTTCCTATCCCGCCGTCCAAAGCAAAAACTGACCCACTTTACGACGATCGTATGTCTCAAGTTCTAGCTAAAATGTCGATGGGTTACGACGTCGATATTCGAGAATTGGTGACGCTCGATGAGAGCATGGAGGCGTCCCACACGACAACCAACCGCCTGCCTCCTAACGAGTTAAAGGAGCATCTTAGTATAGATGAAGAGCATAGCGACCCGGAGCCCAATGTAATTATCTTGTTTGATGATGTGCTGACGACCGGATCGCACTTCAAAGCCTGCAAGGCGCTGTTGGAAGAAAGATTTCCCAACGCCGAGATCGCTGGAATGTTTGTCGCCCGGAGAGCAATTCCAGACGCAGCTGATGACTTTGATGATATCGATGATATCTAAGTCACTTCTCAAAAAAAAAGCGCTTGCAGTCTTACACACTTTCTTACACACTCCGTGAAGGACAGAAAAAGATCGTTATAACTCAATAGGATAATTTGCCATGCTAGTCTCGAAAACTAGTATAGGTGTAAGCCTATCGAGGGTTCGAATCCCTCCCTGTCCGCCATATTTTCTTGTATTTTCAGCATTGTTTTTTAAAGGCTTCAGGCGCCACTCGTCCAAGAAACAGTACATGTAATTTTATATTTAAATTCATATAGATAGTACTTACATATCTCTTGCACGCTTTGGGGATATAAGTTGAATTTAATATTCTCGAACGGGAATTTATTGCTTCGTAGCCGTCCGCACCTGATAAATATTACCGAACGGTAATATTTAACTTGTTTTCTATCTTAAAATGAGTTATTGTTACCGTACGGGAATGATAATGAAGTATGCGGCAAAACATATAGGAAAACTGGTTCGCGCCACGCGTAAGAGCCTTGGTCTCACACAAAAAGACCTCGCGCTGACGTCCGGTACGGGCCTGCGTTTCATCATCGAACTGGAGAAAGGCAAGCCCACTTGCCAGATCGAAAAGACCCTGACGGTGATCAATACGCTTGGGATCAGGATAGAACTGACACCGCCTGCGCCGCCGAAGGAGGATTGAAGCCATGTTACGCATGCTTGATGTTTATCTGCATCATGATTTTGTCGGGCATCTGGTTCAGGATGAGGGAGGGCAGATGCTGTTCAGCTATGCCGAGAGATGGCTGGAAAATCCGTGCGCGCAGGCTTTGTCACATTCCTTGCCCTTGCGGGTTGAACAATTCACGCAAAAGGAATGCACGGGTTTTTTCGGTGGCCTTTTGCCCGAAGAGGACGTTCGCGAGCGTATTGCTAAAAAACTCGGGATTAGCGCGAATAACGATTTTTCCATGCTGGAGCGGATCGGGGGCGAGTGCGCGGGAGCCATCACCTTCATGCCAGAAGGACAAGACTTGCCCGCACGTGACGATACTTATCGCGAACTCTCACAAAAAGACTTGGCGGACCTTCTGGAGACTTTGCCGCGCCGCCCGTTGCTGGCTGGCGAAGAGGGCGTGCGTTTGTCGCTCGCAGGTGCGCAGGACAAACTGGCCGTCAAGGTTTCAGGTGATGTCATTTCGGTTCCGCTGAACGGCGCGCCGAGCACGCATATTCTGAAGCCGGATAATCCGCATTATCCCGGACTTGTTTTTAACGAGCTTTTTTGCATCAATCTTGCGCGTGCCGCGGGGCTCAATGCCGCGAAGTCGGAAATAAGAACTGCCGGTGGCAAGGATTTTCTATTGGTTGAGCGTTATGACCGCAAAGACGGCAGGCGCCTCCATCAGGAGGATTTCTGTCAGGCACTCGGTATTCCAACGCAAAAAAAGTATCAGGAAGAGGGCGGACCCAGCCTGAAACAATGCTTTGATCTGTTGCGCGAGACTTCCACGCTGCCCGTAATTGATTTACGACGCTTGCTGGATGCCGTGATTTTCAATTATCTGATAGGCAACAACGATGCACATGGAAAAAATTTTTCTCTGCTTTGTCACGATGATGGCACTATACGTTTTGCTCCGTTATATGATGTCATCTGCACGGCCGGCTACGAGGGCCTCAGTAATAAAATGGCTATGAAGATCGGTGGAGAATATAATTCAGACCTTGTCGGTTTGCAGCATTTTGAGAGGCTTGCAGATGAAACCGGAAACAACAAACAGCTGGTGAAGGAAAGGGTGGGCGAACTGGCCGCTGTTTTGGAAGAGAAGCTCGCCAATATGGCTGATAAAACGCCAGCGGCAAAACCTCTCTCCGGAATTATTCAGAAACGTTGCAAGCTTAATCATCCGGGCAGATAATCCAGAGCAGGACAGACGAAAGAAATCCCCCTGAATTCTTACACACTTTATTACACGCTTTCATCGGACTGAAGATAATATCCTTATAAAACAAATACTTGAAATATGCGCTCGCGTATTTCTTTAATGCTGGTTGACTTACGTATATGAAAAATTATATATGATAAATATTCGGTCTTGCCGCCGCTGCTTTTAAATAGAGAAGAGTTTTTGAACATGGCTGATATTGAACACGTCTTTGTTTTGATGATGGAGAACAGATCGTATGACAACCTGCTCGGCTACAGCGGTTTCAAAGGCAAGGATCCGAGAACGGGCAAGACGGTTTCCGCGAACGATCTGACCACGTCGCAACAATTCAATCTCAGCGCCAGAAACAAAAAATACGCGGTCACCAAAGGCGCGCCCTATAGTCTCGGGCGGGATCCGGGGCACGAGTTTACCGATATGATCGTTGCCCTGTCCGGCCTGGGCACGCTGCCGAAGTCCGAGGACAAGATCAGGGAGGCGATTCAGCAGGATCTCTATAAATGCCAGAACGGCGTTTATCCCGCGCCGCAGAAAGACCCTAACAAGTTCGGCTTTGCGCTTGCGTACGACTATGAGGGCGCCAAACATCCGGACGATGTTTTGAAATGCTTCAGCCCCGAACAGTTGCCGGTGTTGAACACTCTGGCGAAAGAATACGTGGTTTGCGACAACTGGTTTTGCGCCATGCCGGGGCCGACCTGGCCGAACCGCTTCTTTGCGCTGTGCGGGTCTTCGGGCGGTCTGGACCACAGCCCCACCAACAACAGAGCGGGGGCCTCGTCGGCCTTGCGCATCGACGGGTTCGAATTCCAATACGGCAATATCTTTGAAAAGTTCGGCGACGACTGGCTGGTCGCCTACGGCAAGGATGACTTCGCGCAGGCGGGCGCCATCAAGGCGCTGGAGAAAGAGACCGCCGGAAAGCATTTCGTTTATCACGCAGATCTTTACCGGAAGCTGCGCGAGGGCACGCTTGAATCGAAGTTTACATGGATCGAGCCGTCCTATGACAGTCTGGCCAACTACCGCTTCGGCAATTCCATGCACCCCAACGGCGACGTCAGATGGGGTGAGGCCTTTATCAAGGAGTTTTACGAGAACCTGCGTAAATCGAAGTACTGGGAAAAGAGCGTCCTGCTGGTCGTTTTCGATGAAAACGGCGGCTTTTTCGATCACGCCGTTCCGCCGGGGCCGGACGCGAACCTGATACCGGGAGACAAGCCGACGGATCCCGACAACAATAAACATGATTTCAAGTTCGATGCGCTGGGGCCGCGCGTTCCCGCCCTTATCATATCCCCCTGGGTTGAAAAAGGCGGCGTGGACAAAACGCTCTATCATCACGGCTCGATCATCAAGACGGCAAGCGAGATGTTCGGCTTCAAACCCGAAATGGGCAACCGCGTGGACGGCGCGTCATCGTTCCTTCCCGTGCTGACACGCAAGACGCCGCGCACCGACGCGCCGGAAGTCCTGCCCGAACCGGCGTGGAACTGGCTGAGCAAGGCCTATTGGGAGGCCGTCACTTATCTCAGGGACCGCACGGCGATAGGCCCCGTCCTTGACAAGGGTCGCAGGGTGCTGGATCCGTTCGTCCGTTTCTTCAACCGTGCAGGCGCATGCGCGGACGCTTTCCGCTCGGTCGCGGCGCGGATGCATATCGAAAAAATCCGCAAAGACAAGGGCGACGAGGCGGCGCAAAGCGTTGAGACGGCAATGCGGGCTTTAAAGGGGGAAAAAGAGATCGAGCAGTATCTCAAAAAGCAGGTGGGGATATACAGGAAGGGGCGGTAAGCCGCATTCCTTCCGGCGCTCTTCAGCTCTTCAGGTAATCCACCTCGGTCATCATGCCGTCGGCGTGATGCACTTCGTTGTGGCAATGCAAAACCCAGCGGCCCGGCGGCGACGTCGCCTCGAAGAACCATGATCCCGTCCCGCCGTTCGGGGGAATGAGCGTCGTGTCCTTCGGCAGCGGGTATTTCAGCGATTTTCCGTCGAGCTCGACCAGTTTGAACACATGCCCGTGCAGGTGCATGGGATGCGACATGTCGGTATGGTTTTTGAAGCGCACCAGAACGCGGTCGCCGCGCCTGACGCGGATTTTCGGCGTATGCGGCCAGACCTCGCCGTTGATCGTCCAGCGCGGCACGCCCCGTTTGCCGCCGCCGAGAATGAAATTCGCCTCGACGTCGATGCGTTCCCTGACCAGCGGATGGCGCAGGGGCTCCGCGACGCCCGCCAGCGGATAGGTGAAATATTCGACGCCCGCCAAAGTCTGTATGGGCTTGATGGGCGGCGCTTTCTCCATCCCCGCGGTGTGAATCAAAAGCGCCTGACCGCGCGACAATTGATCGCCCGCGAGGTCTTCCAGCAGCCACGCGCCTTCCTTCGCCACTTCGAACCACGCGTCGTAGCGCTCCGCCACGCCGACGCGCAACGCCTCGACCGTGACGGGACGTTCCATGAGGTTGCCGTCGCTGTGCGTGACGGTGAGTTTATGGCCGCCGAGCGCGATGTAGTGGGTCATCGTCGGGCTGGCATTGAGGATGCGCAGGCGCACGCGGTCGCCGACCTTGACTTTGATCGGCCGGGTGCGCGGATATGCCGCGCCGTTGACGCAACGGGCGAGGTAGGCGACTTCATCGCCCATGGCCATCATATGCTTCTGTCCCATATGCTTCATGTCCATAGGGTGCATGGCGCCCATGTTCATGCTTTTCATCTTCATCTGCCCGTGCAATCCCGGCGGCTCGACCATCGGCGCATCCGACACGCCCTTGACAGCGGCGCGGAAGCTTTGCATGTTCGGCACGTCGTGGAACACCAGCACGGCCTCGACGTCGGCCTTCTCGTCGTGCGGATCGTCGACGATAAAGGCGCCGAACAGCCCCAGCGCGGCCTGCGGCGAAACGTGGCTGTGATACCAGCGGAAGCCCGTCGGCGCTGGCATGAAATCGTATATGAACGCGCCGCCGTCCGGCACGGGCTTTTGCGTCACGTTGGGCACGCCGTCCATATCGTTGGGGATGATCATGCCGTGCCAGTGGACGGTGCTGTCGGTGCCGGTGCGATTGAGGAAGCGCGCGCGGAAACGCTGGCCCGCGCGCGTGCGGATCACCGGCCCCGGAATCTGCCCGTTATAGGCAAGGCCGGAAAAGGTCACGTTCGGCAGCGGGGTGTAGGTATAGGGCTGCGCTGTCAGCGTCATCTCCAGCATGTCCTGATCTTTTGCCCACGCGCTCATGGGCGGCAACACAGCCGCGCTCATTACGCCGAGCGCGCTTGTCGACATCCATTTCAGCAGATCCCGTCTGTTCATTTCGCGGCCTCCCGTCTTTTAGCTGCCCAGCATGCTCTGCGCCGATACGCGGCGGTTCATAAGGAACTTTTTGACCTTGGCATATTCGTCTTTGACGTTCTGGAGCAGGTGTTTTTTCTCTTCGAGAGAAACGTCTTGCGCTTCGAGGGCTTTTTTGCAGGCGGCCTCGAGCGGGGCCGCGCCGATTTGGGCGACGGAGCCCTTCATCTTGTGCGCCGCAGCGCCCCAATCCTGCGCGGAGGCGTCGTTCACGATGGCGTGCCTTTCCATGGCTTGATCCGTTTCGTGCGTTGCGTCATGTGCGTCCTGATCCGCCTCGTTGCCGTCTTGCAGAACGAAATGCCTGGCGGTAGTCATGGTTTTCTGGTCGGGATTGACGTATTTATCGTCGCCGACCTGGATTTTTCCGCCGTGTTGCATGGTTATGGTGCCTGTGCCGCCGTTGACGAACTTGCCGCCGTGGGAAACATTGATGCTGCTCCCTTTTTCGATAATAATGGTTCCGCCGGTGTGTTTGAAGCCGGCCTTTCCGGCCATAATTTTACCCCCGTTCTCTATCGTCATCGTCCCGCCGCTCATGACAAAGCCTGTCGTGGGGCCTGTGTACTTATTAGGAGCGCATCCTGCACCTTGAAAGGCTGATGATTGTTTGCAGCCTCCGCCAGCTTGGCGGCAATCGGGGCATTCTCCCTCCTGATCCTCTCCTGTGCGTAGGAATGAGAGCTTGCAAAACACGCGATAAGGCCGATGGCCAAACAATATCTCTGCCGCATGATCCCCCCTCAAGTGCCCATGTTAATCTATTTATTTTGCAGAAATTGAATTAAGTTTCAGTTATCGGATTTTTTCAATTTAATCAAATAGATATAAAATACGGGGTTCGATCCGTCCCGCATATGCCTTTCCTTTCAGAGGGTTGCCGCACTATACTTGCTCTTTGGATGCGGGGTTTTAAATGAAGATCACTTTTCTTGGCGCGACAGGGACGGTCACCGGTTCCAAGTATATGGTCGAGGACGGCGACCGCAGGATCCTCGTGGATTGCGGCCTGTTTCAAGGGCGGAAGGACCTGCGTCTGCGCAACTGGGCGAAGCTGCCTGTCGATCCCGCTTCCATCGACGCCATTATCCTGACGCACGCGCATCTCGACCATAGCGGCTACATCCCGCTGCTGGTCAAGAACGGTTTCAAGGGCACGATCTACTGCTCGGAGGGGACGCGCGATCTTTGCACCATTCTTCTGCCGGACAGCGGCCATATACAGGAAGAAGACGCCGAGGCCGCCAACCGCCACGGCTATACAAAACATACTCCTGCACTGCCTTTATATACGAAGCAGGATGCGCTGGACTGCCTGGCGCGGTTCAAAGCCGTTCCTTTCGGCCAGACGGAGCGCGTCGGCGCGGAAATGTCGTTCATGCTGCACCGCGCGGGTCATATCCTCGGCGCCGCCATGATACAACTCACCAGCGACGGCGGCACGTCCATCCTCTTTTCCGGCGATCTGGGACGGATGCAAAACCCGATCATGAAGCCGCCGTCGATTATTCAGGATACCGATTATCTCGTTATTGAATCGACCTACGGCGACCGCCTGCACCACGACCACGATCCGACCGCGGAGATCGAGAAAGTCGTGCATGAAACAGTGAGCGGTGGCGGCACGGTGGTCATTCCCGCTTTCGCCGTGGGGCGCGCGCAGGAGGTCATGTACTATCTGCATATGCTCAAGGTGAAGGGGAGATTGCCGCATAACCTGCCCATTTATCTCGACAGCCCCATGTCCATCAACGTGTCAGAACTCCTCGCCAAACATGTCAGCGACCACCGCCTGTCGCTGAAATTGTGCGAGGAGGTGTGCGCCGCAGTGACATACACCCGCACGCGCGAGGAATCGAAGGCGCTGGACGAAAACCCGTCCGTGCCGAAGATCATCATTTCCGCCAGCGGCATGGCGACGGGCGGGCGCGTTCTCCATCACCTGAAGTGCTATCTCGGCGACCGGCGCAATACGGTCCTGCTGACGGGCTTTCAGGCGGAGGGGACGCGCGGTGACAGGCTGGCGCGCGGCGAGACGGAAGTCAAGATCCACGGGCATATGTATCCCGTCAACGCGCGCATCGAGAAAATAGACGGCTTGTCGGCGCATGCGGACTACAGCGAGATGCTGTCATGGCTGAAGAATTTCACGCGCCCGCCTAAAAAGGTTTTTATCGTGCACGGCGAACCCGTCGCGTCGCAGAGCCTCAAGAAAAAAATGGAAGAGGCGTTCGGGTGGAAAGAGGTCTCTATCCCCGAATATCTGCACGAAGAAGAGATCTGAGCCGCGGATTAATAATAGACGCCGAGCTGGACAAAGATTTCGTTCCGGTTGAAGCTCGCGCCCGCGGCGTTTGAAAAGCGTTTTTCGTTGCGCAGGTCCGTGGCCAGATAGGTGTGCGGCGAAAGCGCGTAGCTCAGGCCGACGCTCGTGTCGTAATCGTTGTCCTTGCGGCTGATCCCGCGGAAATCGCTGTGGTCGTATATGCCGCGCAGGTTGAGCGACAGAACCGGCGTCAGCTTGTGCTCGACAAAAGCGCCCACGCCCGAATAGAGCTCGCTGGATGCGCCCGCCAGCGTCGTCGGGTAAAAGGACTTGTCCGTATAGAGCGAGGCTTTCGTCTTGTCCGTCGGCCTCCAGTTCAGGCGGCCCTTGAAGGCGAAGGTATGCGCCGTCGAGAAGCGGCTATCCTGATAGCTCTGCGTCATGTAGCCGATGCCGATGTTGCCGGTCAGTTTCTTGTGCGCAAGGGAAAAATCGTCGCCGATCATGACGTCCTCGCCGTGCGACGTGCGGCGGTAGCCGTTGTTGTCCACGGGGCCGACATAGAGCCTGTCCTCTCCCGTAAAGTGGACATAGGGCATGAAGAGGCCGCCGTTGTCGCAGGTGAAGGAAACGCCGTAGGTGACGTGGTTGTTGTTGCGGTCGCTGTTGTTGATCGTCGCGCCGGCGGTTTCCGTCGTGTCGTAGACGAGGTGTTCTATCGTCGCGCCGATCCTTGTGACGATGTTCGAAAACCTGTGCGAAACGCCCGCATACGTGCGCGCATCATAGTAAACCGTGGGGCCAGCGCGCCGACCGTATTGGACGAATTGGCATCCTCGTGGTTGCGCAGGCCGAGCAGGCCGTAGGAAAAACGCGTGTTGTTGTCTTCGAAGTCGTAGCGGCCCTCGGCGCTGACGTGGTAGTCGACCGTGCTTTGATCCTCGTGGCTGGCGTAATGCGTCGCGTCGACGTGCGCTTCCAGATTCAGCATGTTCCTGTCCCATCAGGATTCGGCGATGAGGTGCGGCGCGATAACGCTCACGAAGTCGGATGTCCGGTTGGTTTCGGTCGCGAAGATGTTGCTGTCATGAAACTCGGCCATCGCCACTTCGGGATAGACTATGAAGGTACCGACCTTGATCCCGTGCGGCTTTTCGACCTGATCCGAACGCTTTTAATGAGGACAAAACGCCCGCACCCTAGCGCGGCGTCTGTCCTTTGGTGACTTCCGCAAGGCCGTCCGGACGGATCCATGCGGCGAAGGCTTTCTGGACCTGTTTCGCGGTCATTTTGACGTAGCGCCGCGCGGCCAGCATCGGTTCGTTCAGCGGCAGTCCCATGGACGAGAGGTGGATCAGGTTGAGGGCGATGCTGCCGGTGCCTGATTCCGAAAGGGGGATTTCCCGCAGGATCATCGCCTTGGCCTGCCGCAGATCATGCGCGCTGACGGGTTCGTCCTGCATCTGCTTGAGGTCGTGGATGATGATGGCGCGCGCCTTGGAGACGTTCTTGGGGTCGCAGCCGTAACCGACCATGTAGACCGCGCGCTTCTTGCCGAATTCGAACGACGACCCGACGTAATAGGCCAGACCGGAGTTCTCGCGCAAATCCTGATAGAGGCGGGTGGCGTAAAAGCCGCCGCCGAGCACATGGTTGCCGAGCTGCAGCGGATAGTAGGCGGGGCTGAACCGGTTCAGCCGCAGCGTTTCCGCAAGCGTGACGCTGTTTTGCACGCTGCTTTTGTCCGGCACGACGGTCGCGGAGGGTTTGTTGTCCGGCACCAGCGGCAGCACGGTCGGCGGCTTGGGGCCTTTCGCGCTCCACGCGCCGAAATATTTTTCGATCATCTTCTTCGCCCTGGCGGGGTCGACCTTGCCGATGACGACGATGGTGGTCATGTCGGGGCGGAACACTTTTTTGTAATAGGCCCTGATGTCTTTCAGCTTGAGCGCCATGACGGTTTTCGGAGTCGCCTGCCTTAAAGTCGGGTCCGTTGCGGGGAACAAAGCCTTGCGTATCGCGCGGCCTGCTAGATAATCCGGACTTTGCAGGCGGCCCGCCACGGTGGCGGCGAGCTGCGCGCGGGTGATTTTGAAGGCGCGCTCCGGAAACACGGGGTGCAGTTCGTTCTGCGCCAGCAGATCGACGCCGCGCTCCACATGGGCCGCCAGCACGCCAAGCGAAAAGTCCGTGCCCGCGGATTCCGTGGCGCCGATGTCGTCCAGCGCTTTTTGGAACGCGATGCGGCCGAGGGTCGTCGAGCCGTAGGAGAACAACTGGTCCAGTTCCTCGGAAACGCCTTCCTGTCCCTTGGGCGCTTCAAGACCGGCGTTGTTCTTGATATGCCCGTAAACCTCCACCGTGTCGCTGATGGACTCGGGCTGCACGATCAGCCTGATGCCGTTCGGCAAAGTGCTGACCACTGGGTGTATGGTCGCTTTCGGGATGGAAAGTCTTTTCAAGGCGGCCGCGGCCCATGCGGGAAGCCTGACGTTCTTGGTGTGCTTGGGCGCGAAGGATTCCTGTCCGCCGAACGATTTCGAGCCGATCGGCTTGCCGGAGGCCTGCGGGGTCAAAACGGCCGTCACCGCATGCTTTTCCGCCAGATAGGCGCGGGCGACGCGGTTGACATCCGCCACCGTCACTTTCTGGATGGCGGCGGCGCCTTCGTCGGGCGATTTCCAGCCTTTGTTGGCGAGCGCGTCCGACCAGGCCATGGCAAGGCCCGGCACCGCGTTCTTCTGAAATTCGACACTGGCCAGCGCATGGCGCTTCGCCGCCCTGACAAGGCTGGCGGGCACGCCGTCTTTGATGTCTTTCGCGATAATGCGCCGCATTTCACGAACCAGCTTGTCGCCGTCGCCGCCCTTGGGGAAGCCCGTGATCGCATAGCCGAGGCTGGCCTTCTGCATGGAGCTCAGCTCAAACCCCGCGAACAGAGCCTTGCCTTCCGGCACCAGAGCGTAGAGGCTGCCGCGCTGGCTGTTCAAAACGAAGGAGAGGACTTTGGCGGCGGCATAGTCGGGGCTGCTCGAGCCCGGCATGCGGAAGGAGATCAGCGACATGCCATAGGGCGTGTCCGTCTTCAGGTGCAGCGTTTTCGCGCGGACCTCGTGAAAGACGAAGGCCGGCCTTGCGGGAAGTTCCTTGCGCGGTATTTTGCCGAACAGCGTTTTGACTTCTGCCAGCGTCGTCTGCGGGTCGACGTTGCCGACGATCACCAGAATGGCGTTGTTGGGCGCGTACCACCGGTCGTAGAAGGTGTGCAGCATCGCGCCGGTCGTTTTGTCGAAGGAGGGCTTGGTGCCGAGCGCGTCGTGCGCGTAGGGCGTGCCGCGGAACATGGCGGCCAGCAGCTTGGTGTAAAAAACGTACTCGGGATTGGAAAGGTCCTGCGCGACTTCCTGCTCGATCGCTCTGCGCTCGTTCTTCCAGAGCTTGTCCGTGTCCAGCACGCCGCTCATGCGGATGGCGGAGATGTGCAGGGCGGTCTTCAGGTCGCCGACGGGAACGGTGAAAAAATACTGCGTCATGTTCTGCGTGGTATCGGCGTCGAACTGGCCGCCCATGCCGGCGGCGATGTCCGCCAATTGTCCCGCGCTGAGGCCCGGGCTGCCGCGGAACATCATATGCTCCTGCGCGTGCGCCATGCCGGGGAAGCCTTCCGGTGCCTCGTTCGAGCCGACCTTGTAATTCATCACGGTCGTCACCACCGGCGCGAGCGTATTGCGCACGATGACAACCTGCAGGCCGTTTTGCAGCGTGGCGCGCAAAACGTTTTTGCTTTGCGCGGCCTGCGCGGGGCTGCCCAGGCACAAAACGGCAAACACAAATGCCGTAAGGAGTGCGGGGAAAATGGCTGTTTGTTGTTGCCGGTGTTCGCGCATAAAGGCCTCTCGTTTTTTAAGTATTAAAACTTCAATTCATACCTAAACATATTTTGATGAAATATTCCTTGCAAACTTGAGCGCCTCAGCGGGAAAGAATTTTCATCAATTAAATCAAATACATATAATCACCCACGGATTGTGCAGAATCCGCGCGTCATTCGCATTTTTCGGAGTCTTTGGATATTTTCGTTCAATCCGCCATAACGACGAGCGCGTGCTTCTTCTTGCCGGCCGAGAGCTTGATGGTTTTGTCGGCGGTGAGGTGGTCGAGATTGACGACGACTTTGTCGTTGGCGACTTTTTCATCGTTGATCTGCGCGCCACCCTGCGCGATCAGCCGCCGCGCCTCGCTGCCGGAGGACGCCAGCCCCGCATCCTTGAACAGAATAAAGACCGGAATGCCCTCCGCGAGCTTGGCGCGGGGGATGGCGACGGTCGGCAGGCCTTTTGCAGCCGCGCCTTCTTCAAACGTCTGGCGCGCGGTTTCGGCGGCTTCGGCTGCGGCTTTTTCGCCGTGGCACATTTTTGTGGTTTCGAAGGCGAGGATTTTCTTCGCTTCGTTGATCTCGCTGCCCTGCAATGCTTCCAGCTTTTTGATTTCAGGAATGGAAAGCTCGGTGAAGAGGCGCAGGAAGCGGCCCACGTCGCTGTCTTCCGTGTTGCGCCAGTACTGGTAATAGTCGTAGGGAGAGCATTTGTCTGCGTTCAGCCAGACCGCGCCGCCTTCGGTCTTGCCCATTTTCTTGCCCGATGCGGTCGTGAGCAGCGGGGCGGTGAGGCCGAACAGCTCGGCATGGTCGATGCGCCGCGCGAGTTCCACGCCCTGAATGATATTGCCCCATTGGTCGGCGCCCGCCATTTGCAGGCGGCAGCCTTTTTTGCGGTAAAGCTCGAGATAATCGTATCCCTGCAAAATCATGTAATTGAATTCGAGGAAAGTGAGCGAGCTTTCGCGTTCGAGGCGCTGTTTCACGCTTTCCATGGCGAGCATGCGGTTGATCGAGAAGTGCGTGCCGTAATCGCGCAGGAAGTCGATGTAGTTCAGGTTGCGCAGCCAGTCGGCGTTGTTGACCAGCGTCAGCGGGTCGATGATTTTCCTGAAGAATTTGCTGATGGAGGCGACGTTGCGGTTGATGTCGTCTTCGGACAGAAGCTGCCGGCTTTCGCCGTCGCCCTTCGGATCGCCGATCATGCCGGTCACGCCGCCGACGAGGACGATGGGGTTGTGGCCGCATTTCTGGAACCAGCGCATCATGAGGTAGGGGATCATGTGGCCGACGTGCAGGCTTTCTCCGGTCGGGTCCACGCCGCAATAGGCCGTGACTTTTTCGGTTGCCAGAAGCTGGTCCAGCCCCTCCAGATTGGTGCACTGGTGCAGGAACCCGCGTTCCTGCATAATTTTCAGAAATTCGGATTTTACGGTGGTCACGGCTTTGCCTCATTTATATAATTGGCATACTATATAATGAACGGGAGTAAATGCCAAATGAAGATATATAAGGTCATAGGGCTGATGAGCGGCACCTCTCTGGACGGGGTGGACGTCGCCCTGCTGGAAACCGACGGCGATTCCCACATCACGCGGGAGGCTTTTTTAAGCGTTCCCTATGATGCGTCTTTGCGCGCGGATATCCGCGCCTGTTTCGGCGCGCTGCCGGACAAGCTGGACGACAAGGCTAAAACCGTCGCGCGCGGCCTGACCGAGGTTCATGCGCGGGCGGTGCAAAAGCTGTTGGCGGAGCGCTCGCTGGCCGCGAACGATATTGATTTGATCGGCTTTCACGGCCAGACGGTCAGCCATGCGCCCGACAAGGGCTACACCTGCCAGATCGGCGACGGCAACCTGCTGGCCGAGATGACGGGCATTCAGGTGGTGAGCGATTTCCGCACCGCCGACGTTAAAGCCGGCGGGCAGGGCGCGCCGCTGGTGCCGATCTATCATCAGGCGCTTGCCGATACGCTGGAAAAACCACTGGTGTTCCTGAACATCGGCGGGGTGGCGAACGTGACTTACGTCGGCGAAAACGGCGAACTGATCGCTTTCGACACCGGCCCCGGCAACGCGCTGATCGACGACTGGATGCTGAAGAAAACCGGACAGCCCTGCGACAACGGCGGCAAAACGGCCCTGTCGGGCAAGACGGACGCGGCGTTGCTCGAACAGTTGCTCGCCCATCCGTTCTTTGCAACCGAGCCGCCGAAGTCTCTGGACCGCGGCGCTTTCGAGTCGGAGGCGTGGAAACATCTTGATGCGGCGGACGGCGCGGCGACGCTGGCAAGTTTTACGGTAGAATCGATTGCGCGGGCGGCACGGCATTTTCCGGCACGGCCGAAACAGTGGATCGTCGCGGGCGGCGGGCGGCATAACGCGTTTTTGATGCAAAAACTGCAGGAGAAACTCGGCGTGCCGGTGCGCAGTATCGACGAACTCGGCCTCAACGGCGACGCGACGGAGGCGGAAGCCTTCGCCTATCTCGCCGTGCGCAGCGTGCGCGGCCTGCCTTTAAGTTTTCCGATGACCACGGGCGTGCCCGAGCCGGTGACGGGCGGGAGACTTCATAAATGTCGTTGATCTTCGAAGCGACGGAAGAAAACATCGCGAAAGCCGCGGAGCGCATGAGAAACGGCGGGCTTGTCGCCCTGCCGACGGAAACGGTTTACGGCCTTGGCGCGGACGCGACGAACGACCGCGCCGTCGCCAGCATTTTCGCCGCCAAGGGGCGTCCGTCGTTCAATCCGGTGATCGTGCATTTCAGGTCAAAGGAAGAAGCGGCGGAGGCCGTGGTCTTCAATTATCACGCCGAGCTTCTGGCCTCCTTGTTCTGGCCGGGGCCGCTGACGATGATCCTGCCGCGCCGCGCCGATACGGATATTTCCAAACTGTGCAGCGCGGGTTTGCCGACGCTGGCCGTGCGCTGCCCGTCGCATCCGGTGGCGCGCAAGCTCATCAAGGCGCTGCAAAAGCCGATCGCCGCGCCGAGTGCCAACGCTTCCGGCTCTTTAAGCCCCACCACGCCGCAGCATGTTTTGCTCAGTCTTGGCGGCAATGCGGGGATGATTTTGGCGGGTGGAAAATCCTCTGTCGGGCTGGAATCGACCGTTGTCGATCTGACGGGCGACGTTCCTGTGCTGTTGCGCCCCGGCGCGGTGACGCTGGAGGATTTGCAGCAGCATCTTGACGAGATTCTGGTGGAATTTTCCGTCACCAGCGAAAAGCCGAAATCTCCCGGGCAACTCTTGAAGCACTACGCGCCGAAAACGCCGCTGCGCCTGAAAGCCGTGGACGTGAAGCCGGGCGAGGGATTATTGGCCTTTGGTTCGACCAAGTTCATGGGCGTCGCGGGCGATAAATTTGGTTCGGCCGCGGAACGCGGCGGGGCGGCGAAAGACCTGCTCCCGCCCGAGGCGTACCAGAACTTGAGCGAGAAAGGCGATCTTGAAGAAGCGGCGGCGCATTTGTTCGGCATGCTGCATTATCTCGACGCGGGCGGCTTCGAGAGCATCGCGGTGATGGACATTCCCGACACCGGCCTCGGCGTCGCGATCAACGACCGTCTCCGCCGCGCCGCGGGCGCGCAAAAGCATTCGGGATAAAGATCAGCCGATGCATTCCAGCCATATCACGCCGGCGAGCAGGGTGAGCAGCGTCACCGGCAGGCCGACGCGCAGGTAGTCGAAAAAGCCGATTTTTTCTTCCTTGCGCGCCTGCTCGATGACGATGATGTTGGCGACCGATCCGGTGATCGTGAGGTTGCCCGCGAGCGTGCTGGCCATGGCGAGGAAAAGCCATCCGGTTTCGGGATGCGCAAAGCCCGCCGCCCATGACTTGACCAGCATGACGGCGGGAACGTTGCTGATGAGGTTCGACAGCAGGACGACGGCCACCGTGAAGATTTCCGGCCTGTGCAGGTTCCAGTGTCTGGCGATGTCGAGAAGATAAGCGTCGAGCCCCGCTTTTTCCGCGCCGCCGACGATGATGAACAGGCCGATGAAAAAGAGCAGCAAACCCCAGTCGATTTCTTCATAGACGGTGCGCGGGTCGTGCGTGCGGCTGATGAGCAGGACCGCCGCCCCCGTGGCCGCCGCCAGCGCGGGCGGGACGTTGAGCAGAAAACCCGCCAGAACGGCTGCGAGAATGAGCGCGGGTTTCAGCAGGCGCTTGCGCTTGACGGCGCGCGCGGGGTCGAGCGTTTCAGCCGGAACCGCGGCGCCGCCCCATTTCGCGCGCATATAATGGAGCACCGCCCAGTCGATGAAGAGTCCGGCAATGGCGACGGGGCCGAGCGCGCACATGAATTTGACGTAGGGGATGCCGGAATAGGAGCCGATGAGAATGTTCTGCGGGTTGCCCGTGATCGTGGCGACGCTGCCGATGTTCGAGGCGGTGGCGACAGCGAGAAGATAGGGCAGCGGCTTCAGGTTCATGCGTCGCGTCGCGGCCAGCACCAAAGGCACCATCGCGAGGCAGACGATGTCGTTGACGAGAAACGCCGAAAGGATGCCGCTGGTGAAAATCACCGTCGGCAGCAGATGGCGGGGCTTGAGCTTCGTCACAACCAGATGCGCGATCCAGTCGAAGAACCCCGCCAGATGCAGGCTGGCGACGATCAGCATCATGGAGAACAACAGGACAAGCGTCGGAAAGTCTATATAATGCAGGGCTTCATCCGGCATAAGGATGCCGAGCGCCACCATGCCCGTCGCGCCGATGATCGCCGCTCCGGGGCGGTCGATTTTTATGCCGGGAAATCTGCCGAGGGCGAAAACCAGATAGCTGGCGCAGAAGATCGCGTAGGCGGCAGCGGCTTTGAATGGCGAAAACATGGGTTTAAGGCCTGAACCCCTGTATCAGCGTGCCGATGTCTGCGAGCGCATCGTCAAGGCGTTGGGATTGCGCCTTGGCGACGAAGCCGCTGAACTCCGCATAAGACATGCCGCGGCCGTTCGGCATGAAGCGTTTGGCGAGGCGGTCGGCTGCGCGCATGTCGTCGTCATTCGCCTGATCAAGCATAGGGCCGCTGACGACGCGATGTTTCGCGAGCAGCGCGACGCCGCCCAGATCGACGGCGGCGGATTCCATTTCCTGCGGGGAGATTTTGCCGTTTTTGTTTTTATCCGCGGTGTCGAACAGCGCATGCCGGCAGGCGGAGCCCATGTCCGCGCGGCAGGCGTCGTCTATCCGGTCGATATGTTTCATGGCGCTGACCAGCGGGGGTGGCAAAATCGTCGGTATTTCGGCGCAGGCCATGTATTCCTGCCGGTCGTTCAGCAACAGGTCGCGCCATCTGTGCGGCCAGCGCGCCGGGTTCGGGCCGGCTAGGATGCCGATGGTGAGCTGCCCGTCGGCGGTCACCTTGACGGGGCGGACGACCCCCGCGACGGGGATGACCCAGTAGTCCTTCCTTTTGGCGATCGGGCCGATGGGCCGGAGCTGGCTG
Organism: Pseudomonadota bacterium; assembly: GCA_021849295.1. Lineage (GTDB taxonomy): Bacteria > Pseudomonadota > Alphaproteobacteria > Micavibrionales > UBA2020 > PALSA-926. The sequence goes on from JAJZTA010000012.1 coordinate 70,864, forward strand.
CCCTTATGGCCGGTTTGCAGGTAAAAATGGCGGGTAATGATCAGGGCTTGGCTGTAGGTGCCGCAGTCCGGCATCGCCCAATAGCCGCGCATGCGCCTCGGCATGTCCCGCTCTTTTGACGCTTGTGCTTTTGCCGCGAACCCTGTAAAAAGGGCGGTACAAAGAAGAATAATAAGTAAATGCCGTAACCAGAATTTCATGGCCGCATCATAGCATGACCACAAAACAAAAACATATCCGGAATTTCGCCATCATCGCCCATATCGACCACGGCAAATCGACGCTCGCCGACCGGCTGATCCAGACCTGCGGCGGCCTGACGGAGCGCGAGATGAAAGAGCAGGTGCTCGACAGCATGGAACTGGAGCGCGAGCGCGGCATCACCATCAAGGCGCAGACCGTCCGCCTGACCTACAAGGCCAAGGACGGGCAGGAATACACGCTCAACCTGATGGACACTCCCGGGCATGTGGACTTCGCCTACGAGGTCAGCCGCTCGCTCGCCGCCTGCGAGGGCGCGCTGCTGGTGGTGGACGCGTCGCAGGGCGTGGAGGCGCAGACGCTTGCCAACGTCTATCAGGCGCTCGATAACAATCTTGAAATCATCCCCGTCATCAACAAGATCGACCTGCCTGCTGCCGAACCCGACCGCGTGAAGCAGCAGATCGAGGACGTGATCGGCCTCGACGCCTCGAACGCCGTTCTGGTTTCCGCCAAGTCGGGCATCGGCATCGGCGATTTGCTGGAGGCGATCATTGAACGTCTGCCGCCGCCGGAGGGCGATCCGGACGCGCATTTGCAGGCCCTGCTGGTCGACAGCTGGTATGACGCCTATCTTGGCGTCGTGCTGCTGGTGCGTATCGTCGAAGGCACTGTTAAAACCAAAGACAAAATCCGTTTCATGAGCACTGGCATAGCTTACGAGGCCGACCGCGTGGGCGTCTTTACGCCGAAGCACGTTCTCACCGGCCAGCTTTCGCCCGGCGATATGGGCTTCATCACCTGCGGCATCAAGAGCATCACCGAAACCAAGATCGGCGATACCATCACGCTCGACCGCAACCCCGCTCCCCAACCGCTGCCGGGCTTCAAGCCGTCGGTGCCGATGGTGTTTTGCTCGCTGTTCCCCGTGGATGCCAGCGACTACGAAAAGCTGCGCGACAGCCTCGGCAAGCTGGCCCTGAACGACGCCTCGCTGCACTATGAGCCGGAGAACTCCACCGCGCTCGGCATGGGCTTCCGCTGCGGGTTTTTGGGGCTGCTGCATCTGGAGATTATTCAGGAACGGCTGGAGCGGGAATACAACCTCGACCTCATCCCCACCGCGCCGTCCGTGGTTTACAAGATTTATCTCACCAACGGCGAGCAGATGGAGCTTTACAATCCGACCGACCTGCCGGACGTCGTGCGCATCGAAAAGATCGAGGAGCCGTGGATCAAGGCGACGATCTTCGTGCCGGACGAATATCTCGGCGGCATCCTGACGCTGTGCCAGGAGCGGCGCGGCGTGCAGAAGGAGCTCACCTGGGTCGGCCAGCGCGCCATGGCGGTTTACCGCCTGCCGCTCAACGAGGTGGTGTTCGACTTTTACGACCGCCTGAAGTCGATCAGCAGGGGATATGCCAGCATGGACTACGTGCTGGACGGTTTCGAGGAGGGCGACCTTGTGAAGCTGCAAATCCTCGTCAATCAGGAGCCGCTCGACGCGCTTGCCATGATCGTCCACCGCTCGCAGTCCGAACGGCGCGGACGGCAGTTGTGCGAGCGCCTCAAAGACCTGATCCCGCGCCAGATGTTCAAAGTCGCCATACAGGCGGCGATCGGCGGCAAGATCATTGCTCGCGAGGACGTCTCGGCGCTGCGCAAGGATGTGACCGCGAAATGCTACGGCGGCGACGTGACGCGGAAACGGAAATTGCTCGAAAAGCAAAAAGAGGGCAAAAAGAAGATGCGGCAATACGGCAACGTCGAAATCCCGCAGTCCGCCTTCATCTCCGCGCTGCGCATGAACGACGATAAGTGATTAAAAGAAGTCCTTAACGCCCTTCTGCACCAGAAAGCGGTATGCCGCGGCGATGGAGCGCACGTCGTGCAGCGCGTTATGTTCCCGTATCGAATTTATCGGCGCGCCGAGAGTGGCGGCCAGATGGCCGGAGTTGGTTTTGTCCCTGACGCCAAAGGGCTTGCCTTCCGATTTGAACCACGGGCCGATGTCGAGGCAGTCAAAATCATCTTTGCCGTCGGGCATGCCGTTCCAGCCGAGGTTTTCACGTATGACGCTTGAGTCTCCGCCGTAGCTGCAGGTTTTGTCCTCGCCGATAAAGGATGTGAAGAGGCGGTAGGCGTCGGGGAATGCGGCGCCTTTTTCATCGACTTCTTTTTGCGTGATGCCGGTGAGGGAGATGAAGAAATCCGACAACACGGGATTTTTGACCGGTTTGACGAGGATGTCGAATTCATCCTCTTCCTCCAGCGTGTCGAGATTGAAGCGCACCGCGCCGATTTGCACGATCTCGCGGTACTGGCCCGGTTCGCTCCAGTCGTTCTCCATCGCCCCCGGCCAGGTGGTGAACTCCGTGTCGTAGAAGACAATCGTGCGTTGCGTCATGGCGCGGGTTATCCGTGCTTCCGCCACGGCAGCAGCTTGCGCGCCGCGGATTTCTTCTCCGCCGCGAGCGCCGCCTTGTAGGCCTTCTGGTCGATGGGGCCGAGCGTCATGGCGAGGAAGGCGCGAACGCTGGCCGTGTCCTTGTAGCGTTGCTCCTGCGTCATGCCGGCGCTGTGGCCGCCGTCGGTGCGGATCTTCAGCAGCGTCAGGGAATTTTTGTTTTCCCGCGTCTGCAGCGTCGCCGCCATCTTGTAGCTGTGCCACGGCAGCACGCGGTCGTCGTTGGCGTCCGTCTTGATGAGCAGCGGCGGATGCTTGAAGCCTTTTTTGACGTTGTGCAGTGGCGAATATTTTGCGGCGGTGTTGAAGTCCTTCTTGATGTCGGGATCGCCGTAGTCGGACTTCCAGCTGTAGCCGTAGTAGGAGCCGATGTGGAAGCGGAACACGTCCGCCACCGGCACTTCCGAGACGACCGCGCCGAAAAGCTCCGGCCGCTGGATCATCGTCGCCAGCGTCAGGAGGCCGCCGTTGGAACCGCCCTGAATGGCGGGGCGTTTGCTGGCGGTGTAGTTGTTCTTGATCAGGTGCTCGGCGCAGGCGGCGAAATCGTCGAAGACGTTCTGCTTGTTTTCCTTGCGTCCGGCGTCGTACCACTTCTGGCCGAATTCGCCGCCGCCGCGCAGGTTGGCCTGCACGTAGATGCCGCCGGCGCGCACCCACTGGGCGATGCCGGCGCTGAAGCCCGGCTCCAGCGGCACGTTGAAGCCGCCGTAGCCGTAGAGCAGCGTCGCGGCGGTGCCGTCGAGCTTGGTGTCGGGGCTGCGGATGACGGTCATCGGCACCTTGGTGCCGTCCTTGGAGGTGGCGTAGACGCGCTCGACGATGCAGTCCTTGAGGTCGATCGGCGTGGAGGATTTCTTCTCCAGCGTCAGGGTGTTGGCGTTGGCGTCATATTTGTAGATGTTGCCGTCTTCCTTGAAGTTGTCGTAGGAGAGCAGGCAGGTCGGATCGTCGAGCCTGACCTGTCCCATCGAGAAGGTGCTGAGCGGCGGTATGGGCGCATCGTGCAGATGCTGGCCCTGCAGGTCGAACACCTTCAGCACTTCGCCGGTGTCGTGGGTATAGGTGGCGAACAGCTTGTTCTGCCAGACGAAGACGCCGCCGAGCTGGTCGTTGGCGTCCTCCGCCAGAACGGTTTGCCACTTGTCAGGCGCGGGATCGTTAATATCGAAGCTGACCAGCTTGCCGTTCGGCGCGCCGAGGTCGGTCACGGCATAGATCTTGCCGTTGATTTCGGCGACGGGCGAAAGCGTGCCTTCCTTGCGCGGAAAGATCTCTTTCCAGGCATCGGTGGTGCCCGCGCGGCGGGCGTAGAGCGCGTGCTTGTCGGGCGCGTTGTCGCTGACGGAGAGCCATTCATAGTCGCCGTAAGGCTCTTTCGAGTCCTTGGCGAGGCGGAAGCGGTAGGCCTGCGTTTCGGTCGTCGTTGGCGCGTAGACGGTCACGTCGTCTTCCGGCTGCGTGCCCATCTTGTGGTACATGACGGAGCTGGATTTGGTCTTTTCGTCGCTTTGGCTGTAGTGGAAGCCCTGACTGTCCTTGTCCCAGTCGATCGAGGAGCGGAAGTTTTTGTATACGGGGCCGAAGTCCTTGCCCGTTGCCACATCCATGAAGTGCAGCGTTTCCTTGTCGCTGCCCGAGACGCTGAGGCGGTAGGCCATCGTCTTGCCGTCGGGGGTGACATGGAAATTGACGATATTGGTCTTGCCGCTGGGGTCGAGGGCGTGCGGGTCGAGCAGCTTGCGCGCGGGCGCGTCGTAGTCGGCGCTGTCCTTGACGAAGACGGAATGGCGCGCCTCGTCCTCTTCCTTGCGCCAGACGAAGAACTGGTCGCCGCGCTTGCGGGGCATGGATTCCTGCATGCCGTGGGGCTTGGCTTTTTCGAAAAACGCCATCGCGTCGGCCTCGGCCTGTTTGGCGCGGGCGGACTGGCCCATGTAATCGTCGGTGCGCTTGTTTTCGCGCGCGATCCAGGCTTCGGTTTCGGGCGTGCCGAGCTTTTCCATCGGGCGGAACGGGTCTTTGACAGTCGTGCCGTGCAGGACTTCTTTGGTGTGGTCGTGCGGGGGCTCCAGCGCGCGTTTCAGGCGCTGGCTGGAAATGCCGGAAGATTTTCTGTTGTCGTTGGCGGCGCGGAGAAAGAAGTCGCGCAGTGTGCGTGCGATGTTCATTGTGATCCTGCTCTCATTTGTTTGTATATTTACTTAATACGAAAGAACGGATGCGAAGTAAAGCCCCCTTGTGAAGCGGTTTCTTTTGCGGGGTTTTCCGCTGCGGCAGAGGCGTTTGCGAAGGGCAGGGAGAATCGATTCCGCGCGCTGCGGGCGTTTGGATTTTGTCCTGTTTCAAATGATGTTGATCGCTGTTTCTGGCCATTCTTATCCCCAGAAAAAGCAAAAAAACGCAAAAAACACACGTTTTTAGCCTGTTTCCGCAAAAATTTTGTTGGCGCGGCCCCGTTAATCTGTCATGAATCATGTATAGGAAGCTGAAACGTGATTCTGGGGAGTGCAGGTTTTACAGGCATAAACCGCATGTTTTGAGCGCCGACGTTCAACACTTAACAAGTGAGTCAAACACAATGACTAAAGCAACAAAGAAAACCGCGACGAAATCCACGACGGCCCCGACCGTCACCCTGAAGCACATCGGTTCGGATCTTGCCGAAACGCATGAACTGTCCAAGAAGGCCGTCAACGCCATCCTCGACGATCTGGTCGCCCACCTCGTCAAGAACCTGAAAAAAGGCAACCGCGTCCGCATGGCCGGCCTCGGCATCCTGCAAGTCCGCAAGCGCGCCGCGCGCATGGGCCGCAACCCCGCCACCGGCGAAGCGATCAAAATTCCCGCGAAGAAGAAGATCGCCTTCCGCGCTGCCAAGGAACTGAAAGAAGCCGTTGGCAAGTAATTTTAGGCCTTATTTATAAGGCTTAAATGCAAAAGCCCGCTCCGGAAACGGGGCGGGCTTTTTGCTGCGCGTTCTTTAGCCTTTTTTAGCGGCGAGAAAATAATTCACATCCACATCCGTCGCGCTCACGCTGAAGACGCGCGTCAGGGGATTGTAGACGAGGCCGCTGATGTCGGCGACCGTGAAGCCGTCCCGTTCCAGCGGGCGCGCCAGCTCGGAAGGCTTGACGAATTTTTTCCAGTCGTGCGTGCCGACGGGGAGCCAGCGCAAAACATGTTCCGCCGCGAGAACCCCGAGCAGGTATGACTTCGGCGTGCGGTTGAGCGTGGAGAGGACGATCAGCCCGTTCTTCTTCACCAGCTTGCCGCAGGCGGAGAGGAACAGGGGCAGGTCGTCCACGTGCTCGACGATCTCCAGCGCCGTCACGACGTCGAAGGTTTTTTTCTTCGCCGCGAAGTCCTCCGCCGTCGTCGTCAGGTAATTGATGGCAAGGCCGCTCTGCTTTGCGTGGGCTGCCGCGGTTTTGATGTTCTTCGCCGCGGCGTCGATCCCCGTCACGTCCGCGCCGAGGCGGGCGAGGGGTTCCGCCACCACGCCGCCGCCGCAGCCGACATCGAGGATGCGCAATCCCTTGAAAGGGGCGTAGCCGGCGTCGCGGCGTTTGAAGTGTGCGCAGATTTGTTCCCTGAGATACCCAAGCCTTGCGGGGTTCATCTCATGCAGGGGTTTAAGCGGGCCGTTTTCATCCCACCATTCCGCCGCGAGCGAATCAAACTGCTCCACTTCCGCGGCATTGACCGTGCTGCGGTAAATTTTTTTTCGGGTTTTCGAGGTCTTTTTTACCATGATGCCGTCCTGATCATACCTTTGTTTTTAAATGATTTTCCAGCAAAAGCAACGACTGATTAAGAATGTGTTAACAAGCCCCTAAAATGCAACATATTTTCCTTAACTGTTTTTTCATAGCCTCCGTATATCCTCTGTATTGGGGAAAATGATTAAGGAAAAAAAACGGGGGATTTCATGACTATAGCGGCAAAAAAGACCAAAGAGAAGCAAGCGGCCAGCGAAATACGCCGCAGCCAGCTTTCCTTGCGTTTTGCGGGCGTTCAGGCCCGTCTGGAGCGCGGCGGCATCAGCCCCGCCTTCGTCCGCGCCGCCAAGCCCGACTTCATGGGCGACATGGGCTTCATGGGCAGCATGGTTTTCAACGCCATCATCGGCGGGCCGGTTGCCGGCTTTATCGGCGCGCATATGCCCGTGGTGCATCATCATGGTCTGGCGTCGCATTTTGAAGGCGCCGCCGCATCGGGTATATATGAAGGCCTCGCCGCGCTGCAGGATGCCGCGGCGGAGCGGACTTCCTCCCGCGACGACCGTTCGTCCCTCTATCCGCAAGGCCGCCGCAAAGCGGTCATTCAGGGCATAAAGATGCAGCGCGGGTTCAACCGTCTGGCCGCCAACCAGAACGGCCGTTTCAGCTTCGATACGCAAATGGATCTGGCGGAAATGTTCCGTCTCGCGGACATGCTGAACGGGGCGGGCAAGACCGACGTGATGAATGACGCCCAGGATGACGACGTGTCCGAACGCGTCACGCCCGCGCTGGCCGCGATCGCGAACAAGGCGCAGCCGCGCGCCCTGCGGATGGCGGTCTAAACCGTCAGAACACTTTTAGAATATACGTGTGCGCGAAATAGCCGACGACCAGCAGCGCGAGGCCCGACGCATAAAGCCCCCAGAAGCCGAAATGCAGCTTGTCCGCCAGCAGGAACGGCACGAAGAACAGCAAAGAGAGCGGCACGGCGACGAAGATGCTCTTGGCGAAGCGCACGCTGGCGGCGGCATCGTGGTATTCCGTGTAGGAGAACAGCAGCACCAGCAGCGAACTGAGCGGCAGCGCGATGATGAAGCCGGCGAGCCCGGGCTTCTTTCCGGAGAGCCACGAGGCGAAGGCGATGACGATGGCGGCGACAAGCGTTTTCAATATGGAGAGAAACATGATGGGATGCCTTTGTTGTTCGTTTAGCCGAGACGGCCCGTTTCGGCGCTGATTTTGAGGTTGTCGAGCCAGAATACGTTCGCCGCCGCCTTCGCGGGCAGCTGCTCCGCGATATATTGCGTCAGCCCGGTCAGCGCCGTTTCGAAGCCGAAGGGCGGGTTGATGATGACGACGCCGGAGCCATACATGCCGAAAGTTTCTTCCGGCGGCGCGTCGAGCGTGAGCTCGCTGACAAGGATGTTGGTGATGTCGGTTTTGCGCAAATTTATGAGCATGTCTTCGTGTCCGCCTTTGGCGAGCAGGGGATACCAGACCATGAACTGCCCTTGCGGCCATTTTTTGAAGGCGCGCGCCAGTTGTTTGGGCAGGTCGGCGTATTCCGACTTGATTTCGTAGCTGGGGTCGACCAGCACAAGCCCGCGCCGTTCGGCAAAGGGCACTTTATCGACAAGGTATGCAAATCCGTCGGCCTGCACGGCTTCGACGTTCTTTGCGCCGCTGAACGTCTTTTGCAGCTCGGCATATTCGCCCGGATGCTTTTCGACAAGCAGCAGCCTGTCGGCGGGGCGCATGAGGCCGTGCGCGATCGTTGCCGAGCCGGGATAGGCTTTCAGTTCGTCCCCGTCATTGATGGCGGCGGCGATTTTCAAGTAGTCGGAGAGCGGCGTTTGCTCGCCGCGTCTTTCCCAAAAGGGCAGGACGCCGTGGCGGAACTCGCCGGTCTTCTGCGCTTCGCCGGAGGAGAGGTCATAGGTGCCGCGCCCCGCGTGCGTGTCGAGAAAGGCGAAGGTCTGCGGCTTCTGCGCCAGAACCTGCAACAGCTTGACGAGCACGGCGTGCTTTTGCACGTCGGCGAAGTTTCCCGCATGATAGATATGTTGATAGCTCAGCATGGCCTGTTCCAAAGAAAAAGCCCCCGGAAAAATTCCCAGGGGCTTTTGTGGCAGCTACTCTAAACTCAAGCAGCCGTGAGATTGACGGCGGTCATGCGGCCTTCGCGGTCGGGCGCGAGATCGTAGCCGACTTTCTGGCCTTCGTTCAGACCCTTCATGCCTGATTTCTCAACGGCCGAAATATGGACGAAAACATCGTTTCCGCCTTCATCGGGCACAATAAAACCGAAGCCCTTTTTGTTGTTAAACCACTTCACGGTACCGCTCGCCATGGTATGAATCTCCTGAGTGTAAGTTATTAAAATAAACAGTATTACAATTTGTAGCCCATTTTCCCCCTCGTGGCAAGATAAGCGCGCTCCATCCGCCAACAATTTAAAATTGCAGGACTGCAGTCTGCACACGCCTGAATATTATATTTTTAGCCGTTTTGTCCTAAGACGGCGGGGATAATTTTGCGGAATCTGATAAGCGCGTCTTAAATTATGGATATGAAAGCGGAATGAAAAACTCAAGGCCGGTAATCTCCGCTCGGCGTACACCACGGCTTGCGATGCCCGCCGTAATAGGGACGCGCGAGTCCTTTTTTGATCATATAGCGGCCGATGTCGAGGCCGTCCGTCGTTTCGACGTGGGCGAGGACGCGCCCCGCGTATTTTTCGAGACGGATGTTGGAAATAACCATCTTGTTGTCTTTGAGCAGTTTGGCGACGGCGGCTTTTGCCGCGCGCGCCGCGACGCGCTCTTTATAGCAGTGTGCATGCATTTCCGGAGCGTCCATGCCGGAAAAACGCACGCTTGTATCCATGTTTTCGCCAATCCAGACATGGGCACGGACGACGACTGTGTCGCCGTCTATTATTCGTAATATCTTGACGGTCATGGGGCCTTTGATAAAATCCCGCCGCGCCGACGTCATCGACCGCGCGTGCGCGCAAACGCTTGCCAAAAGCAGGGCTGCCGTGCATATATATTTGCCAAGCTTTCTCATACGCATTCCTACCGGAAAAAAAGTATCACGCACAAGTACAGGTTGTATATAACAATTATTCGCGTAGAGGTTGATTCTGCATGCGGGGACACTCATGGTGAAATGGGAGCAGAAATTGGATATCAGCGGGCCGATTAAGCAGGCCGAACGCTGCCTCGATCAATGGCTGAAGGAGGAAAACCGCTCTCTGCCGGCGGCGGAGCGGCAGCGCGTCGCGGCGCTGGTGGCGCGGTATTTCTACCATGAGGACGAGGTGACGGATCAGCTGATCCTTTCTTTCCTGCGGCATTATTCCAACGGAAACGTGCTGGACATGGAGGACCCCGCGTCCGTGCGCATGGAGATCAAGTCCGTGCTCGACCAGTCGCGGGTGCGGCAATCCGTGCCGATCTTGCGCGTGGCCGTGGGGCTCTCTTTTGTCGCGCTTGTCGCGGCGGGCGCCTATGGCTGGAATGCGGCGCACGAGCCCATCACCCGCGCCATTCTTTTGGACTTATACAAACAATTGAAATATATAAATAAATTTTCTGGATTTTTTCCTGTGTAGGAACTGTGCAGAAGAATTTTTGGATTCGGCGTCTTCCTGCTCAGCCATGCGATTCGTTTTTCAGCCATAAAATGCGAGCTGACGTCCGTTCCAAGAAAATGCCCGCCGCTTATCGACTGCGCCCGACGCCATCGGACAGCGTGCGCTCGGCATAGCGCTCGGCGGCGGTGGCTCCGGCCTTCGGCCTCGCGTCTTCGACAAGCGGGAACATGACCAATCTTCCCCGCTAGACCTGACGATATTTCATCATGACGTACTGATTGTTGATACGATCAAATGGCATATATTGCTGATTCCCGCTAA
>JAJZTA010000013.1 GCA_021849295.1 Pseudomonadota bacterium
TCGCCGTCCTCAAAAAACGCAATCAGATCAAACGTGAAACCATGGCGCTAAGAAAGAAGTTGCACGCCCAACGGCGCGCCGCTTAAAATAGAAACAAGGGAGCCAGATTTACACCTTAGATTCCCGGTCAAACTGTCTGAAATTATCTGACGACGTACAAACAAATCCTCCAAAAGTATAAAGGACGAACAGCCTGACAATAAGCGCGACGATTTGATTTAATTTCATTTTGGATTTATCTCGTTTGGGTGGATGTGTTGGTCATGTAAGTCCTCTTTATGTGGGCTATTGCAAAAAGGTATATTTATTGTATGTGAAGAAGAAGCTTATAGGATAAAGTGCGAGCAGCAGGTAAGTTACGATATTGGCTATCAGGCATGCCCTTTTTATTAGCTTTTGATCAAGCGATTTATTGCCTGCTCTAATAATCCAAGTTTCAATTATCCAAGACATAAAGAAGCAAGGGATTAAAAATACTATAAATGCCGAAGGTATCAGCCACCAGAGAGCTTGCCCGTCTGGACACAACCAAGATCCCTCGATAAGAACATGGATAATATTACTATGACCACTATAACATCCTCCCTTTGTCATGAGGAATTCAAGGGCAAGCATAGCACCCCAAGTAAACGGTACCCCTATAATGGTAGTTATAGTATTGGAAATGGCATTCCATTTGAGCGCCCATTTAATTGGGAAACCAGCGCGCTTAAAGATATAGGCCTCAATAATAATCACTGGAATGAGGGCTATGTGTTGTGGCGTTATGCGCCTTGAGCATGATTGCCATGCCCGCACTGGCGCAAGATCAGTCCGGCGGCATGCCAGCTGGCGGACAGGGGCAAGGACAGGGAATGCAGGGTGGCGATCAGCAGCAGATGCGGCAGAAAATCTTCGAGGAACGCAAGGCCGACATACTGGCGCATTTGCAGAAAGTCGAGAGCTGTATTCAGGCAGCGGACGACCAGCAGGCGCTGGCGGCGTGTTTCCCCCATCGCCGCGAAGGCCAGAAAGGCCGGATGCGCGGCGGCATGGGACAAGGTGGTGCGATGCAGGGCACGCGTGGCCCGGGTATGATGCGGCAGGGCCAGCAGGACAACGGCGGGCAGTAATCCTTCGACCTGCCGTTATCCGGCGTTTTTCTTTTCGGCCGCGGTTAAGTCGTCCGGTCCGCTTATCGGCAAGCGGCAGGTGACGAGGGTGCCTGCGCCTTCCTGACTTTCGAGGCGAGCCGTTCCCCCGTGCAATTCAACGATATTCTTGACCAGCGTGAGGCCAAGGCCCGCGCCGCTGCGGCGGTGCGCTTTTTTGCTGTTGATCCGCTCGAAAGGCGTGAAAACGCTTGCCATGTCGTCTTCCGGAATCCCCATGCCTGTGTCTTTCACGCCGATGGAAACGAACTCCCCTGATTTTTCTGCGATCAGCGTTATCTGTCCGCCGTTGGGGCTGTAATTGATGGCGTTGCTGATCAGGTTCAGTAAGACCTGCTTCAGACGGCGCTCGTCGGCCATCAAGGTCAGGTGCTCGTCCGGACAGCGAATGACCATTTCGAGATTTTGTTTTTGCGCCCAGTCCTGCGTCAGGTGGACGACGCGTTCGAGCAGGTCTTTGACGTTGATCTCGACGGGGTAAAGGCTGAAGTAGCCCGCCTCGATGGTCGAGAGGTCGAGAATGTCGTTGACCAGAGAGATGAGGCGCTGCCCGGCCTCGATCATGTTGCCGGTGTATTCCATTTGCCGTTCGTTGAGCTGGCCGAAATATTGCTGCTGCAGCATTTCGGCGAAGCCCATGATGGCGTTGAGCGGCGTGCGGAGCTGGTACGACATGTTGGCGAGGAAGTCCGTCTTTAGCCGTTCCGCGGCTTGCAGCGCTGCGTTTTTCTCCAGCAGGGCCTGCTCGACTTTGACGGTGTCCGTGATGTCGAAATAGGCGTTGAGGATGTTGCCGTCGGGCAGGGGCATGATGGAATATTCAAGCACGGAGCCGTTGTTGCGCTCGATGCGCCCGCGGCGCGGTTCGCGCTCCAACCCGTTGCCGAGCAGCGTCTGGCGCATGGAAGGCCAGTCTTTCGCGTCGAAGAAGGTTTTTGTTTTTTCCACCAGCGGCGAGATATGCAGCGCGTCCGTGAGGTCTTCCGGACGAATATCCCACATCTTGGCGAAGGCCTGATTGGAAAGCCGCACGCGGCCGTCCTCGCCGAACACCACGACTCCTTCCGCAAGGTTGTCCATGGTTTCCTGCTGCACGGCCATGAGCGTGTTGTAGGAGGTTTCGAGCTTCAGGTGGCTGGTCACGTCCTCGAGCGTCAGCATGGCGCCGCCGGTCGCGCGCGGCACGACGATCATGCGGATGACGGAGCCGTCCGGCAGATATTGCATTTCCTCGGAGGGCTCCAGCAGAGTCGTGAATTTTTTTACCCAGTTTTGCTTGAACTGTTTGTAGTCCGCCTGTTCCGGAAGTTTGCGCAGCTCGCGCATTTTGTCGATGATGTCGACCAGCCGCGGTTTGGTATCGAGCCACGCGCCGGACATGCCGGTGAGCTGCTCGTATGCGGAGTTGTAGAACTCCAGCCGCGTTTCGGTATCGAACATCGCGATGGCGGTGCGCAGCTGCTCCATCGCGGCATGGTGGGAATCCGCCAGTCTTTTGTAGGAGGATTCCCATTCCTCTTCGCGCGTCACGTCGAGCGCGAGGCCGACGACCTGTTTTCCGGCATCGACGGGGGTTTCTGTCATTTCCATGAGGCGGCGCTGCTTGTCGACGATGACGTGCCCGCGCAGGAGCTGCGATTCCTGCTTTGCGAGGGCGCGCTGCGCCAGCACGCGCTGGCTCACGTCGGATTTTCCGCTACCCGTCAGGGGCAGCTCTTTCTGCTCGGCAATGACGGCGGCGGCGGTATCGTCCACCATGCGGGTGTAGGATTTGTTGCACCAGACGATATCAAGATCGTGATTGCGCAGCCAGAGCGGGAAGGGCAGGCCGTTGATGGCGGCGCGCAGTTCATTTTCGCGTTTTTCTGCGGCGGAAACCGTCTCCATGTCATGCAGCGACTTTTGCGCGAAAGGCGTGATGTCGGCAATCCAGATCACGGAAAAGATCGGCGCATGTTCGTCTGCCGAGCCCTGTTTACCTGAAATTTGCAGCGTTTTTCCGTTGCCGCTCGACTGCACGTTCATGTCGAAGGTTTCGCCGTGCTGTTCCAGGCGGTCGAAGAGGCTTTCGAGAGCCGCGCCATCGCCCGCGCTGAGGACGGACTGGATGTCTTCAAGGTTGTTGACGCTGGAGACGCCGAGCATCCTGCAAAAGCCGGGGGAGATGGCTTGTACGCCCGCCTGATCCCATCCGCAATATTCAACGGGCACGGCGCGCAGAAAGGATTCCAGACGTTGGTTTTCCCGCACTTGTTTGCGATAGGTGCGGCGCAACGGAACAAGCATGTCGAGCAGGCGGCTAAACGCCGACGGGCGGGACTGCTCGGGCGGTATCTCTGTCTCGGACCCTGTCATAAATTCATGTTAAAGGGCTTCGCGCACCGGAACAAGCCCCGCGCGGGGGGCGGGAGCCTAAAAAAGCGAAGAATACCGCCTGCTTAGTACCGGTAGTGGTCGGGCTTGAAGGGGCCGTTGGTGCTGATGCCGAGATAACTAGCCTGTTTTTCCGTAAGCTCCGTCAAATGGACGCCCAGCTTGGCGAGATGCAGGCGCGCCACTTTTTCATCGAGATGCTTCGGCAACACGTAGACCTTGTTCTCGTAGTTCTTGGCATTGTTCCACAACTCGATCTGCGCCAGCACCTGATTGGTGAAGGAGGCGCTCATCACGAAGCTCGGGTGGCCGGTGGCGCAACCAAGGTTGACGAGGCGGCCCTTGGCAAGAACGATCAGATGCTTGCCGTCGGGGAAGATCACTTCGTCCACCTGCGGCTTGACTTCTTCCCACGGCAGGTTGCGCAGGGCTTCGATCTGGATCTCGCTGTCGAAGTGGCCGATATTGCAGACGATGGCGCGGTCTTTCATCGCGCGCATATGGTCTATGGTGATGACATCGACGTTGCCGGTTGCGGTGACGAAGATATCGCCCAGCGGCGCGGCTTCATCCATTGTCATGACCTGATAGCCTTCCATCGCGGCTTGCAGCGCGCAGATGGGGTCGATCTCGGTGATGACGACGCGCGCGCCCTGTCCGCGCATCGAGACGGCGCAGCCCTTGCCGACGTCGCCGTAACCGCAGACAACGGCGATCTTGCCCGCGACCATGACGTCCGTCGCGCGCTTGATGCCGTCGACGAGGCTTTCGCGGCAGCCGTAGAGGTTATCGAACTTGGATTTGGTGACGGAATCGTTCACGTTGATGGCGGGAATGCGCAGCGTGCCTTTTTTCTCCATTTCATAAAGTCGGTGAACGCCCGTGGTGGTTTCCTCGGAAAGGCCCTTCACGTCCTTGAGCATTTCCGGATATTTCTCGTGCATAAGCTTGGTGAGGTCGCCGCCGTCGTCCAGAATCATATTCGGCGTCCAGCCACCGGGGCCTTTGATGGTTTGTTCGATGCACCACCAGAACTCTTCCTCGGTCATGTTTTTCCATGCGAAGACAGGAATGCCCTGCACGGCGATGGCAGCGGCGGCGTGATCCTGAGTTGAGAAAATATTGCAGGAAGACCAACGGACTTCAGCGCCAAGAGCAACTAATGTCTCAATAAGGACGGCGGTCTGGATGGTCATATGCAGGCAACCGGCGATGCGCGCGCCTTTAAGAGGCTGCTTGTCGTACAGCTCTTTTTTGATTGCCATGAGGCCGGGCATCTCCGTTTCGGCGATGGAAATTTCCTTTTCACCCCAGTGGGATAGATGAATATCTTTAACCTTAAAATCACCCGTACCGTGGGTCTCGAGTTCTGCCTTGCTCATTGCATTCTCCTGCATCATTTATCTCCTTTGAGCCGTCTAAAATAATGGAAAATCCTTGTTTGTCCAGCGCTTGTTATGCTTTGAACGTATTAACGATTTGAATAATACGGTCAGGATCGTATTGATCCATAATGTATCTCGCGTGGTCTTCCGCTTTGGTCAGACTGAGATCGCGGATGCGCTGCTTGATGCGCGGCAGGCTGGAGAAGCCGAGGGACATCTCGCGGATGCCGAGGCCGAGCAGCAGGGCGGTCAGTTTCGGGTCCGCCGCCATCTCGCCGCAGATGCTGACGGGGATGCCCGCGCGCAAGCCCGCCTGGATAGAGAATTCCATAAGACGCAACACGGCGGGGTTAAGCGGGTTATATAGCGCTGCCACCTGATCGTTGCCGCGGTCGATGGCGACGGTGTACTGGATCAGGTCGTTGGTGCCGAGGGCGAAGAAATCCGACACGGTGGCAAGGCTGTCCGCTGCCAGCGCCGCGGCGGGAATTTCGATCATCGTGCCGAGCGGCGGCATTTCGTCGGCCATGGGCATTTTGTCTTTTTTCAACGTGTCATGGCATTTCTGAAGAATGAGGCGTGCCTCTTCGATTTCCGCTGCCGTAGTGACCATTGGCAGCAGGATGCGCACGGGGCCGAAATATCCGGCGCGCATGATGGCGCGGAACTGCGCTTCCAAAAGGTGAGGCTCTTTCAAAGAGAGACGGATGGCGCGTAAACCCAGCGCCGGATTGTTCGACGCGTCGAGGTGCGCGCCCAGCGCGCGGGCGAGCTTGTCGCCGCCGATGTCGAGCGTGCGGAACGTCACCGGCGCTCCTTTCATAGCGCGGACGATTTCGACAATGGTTTCGAACTGCTCGTCCTCCGAAGGTACGGTGTCGCGGTTCATGAACATGAATTCGGTGCGGAAAAGCCCGATGCCGTTCGCGCCGGAGGTGGGGAGATTGTCAAGCTCGCGCGGGATTTCAAGGTTGGCGCGCAGGACAATTTCCGTACCGTCCGTCGTGACGGCGGGGAGTTTCGTTAGTTTGTTAAGCGCGGCCTTGTCGGCTTTCAAATCCTGTATGCGGCGATCATAGTGGCGTTGCGTCTCCTGTGTCGGGTTGAGGATGAGCTTGCCGCCGATGCCGTCCACGATGGCGGGCGCGCCATGATGTAGGCTTTCCAGCGCCCTGCGGTCGAGGCCCAGAACGGCAGGCAGGCCGAGGCTGCGCGCCATCACGGCGGTATGTCCGGCGACGCCGCCGTGCACCGTGGCGATGCCCGCAAAACGGCGCGGATCGAGCAGGGCGGTTTCGGCAGGAGAAATCTCCAATGCCAGCACGATTCCGCCCGGCGGCACGTCCGAGAGAGAGAGGTAGGGAACGCCCATCAGTATGCGGATGATCCTGTAGCCGACATTGCGCACGTCCTCGCCGCGCGCGGCGATATAAGGGTCTTTGATGCGGTTGAACTGCCCCGTGATGGAATCGATCTCGCGCGCGATGGCGCCTTCGGCGTTGATCTGGTCTTTCAGGATGCGTGCCCGCACGCCGCGGGTCAGGCGCGAGCGGGAGAGCATGGCCATGTGTGCGTCGAGCAGCAGGCCGATTTCTTCCGCCGTGTCGTCGGGCAGGCCGGTGGATTTTTGCTTGAGCATGGAAAGGTCGCGCTGCGCCTGACGGACGGCCGTTTCGAACCGCGTTGTCTCTTCTTCCACCTGTCCGGGCTCGAGTGCATATTCGGGCGCTTCAGGGTTATCGATCTGCACGAGATAGGCGGGGCCGGTCGCGATGCCGTGGGAGACGCCGAGACCGGTGAAGACGATTTCTTGTCCGGAGATGTCTCCTGCGTTATTCTTCATCGAACCGGCGCTCGACGAGGTTGACGAGTTCATCGAGAACGACCGCGGCATTATCTCCGGAAACGGCGATGCGGATTTGCGTGTCCTTGCTGGCGGAGAGCATGAGCAGCCCCATGATGGATGTTCCGCAGACGGACATGTCATCCTTGCAGACGGTGACGCTGGCCTTGCGGCTTTCGACCAGTTTGACGAACTTCGCCGCCGCCCGCGCATGCAGCCCGCGCAGGTTTGCTATCCGTACCGTTTTTTCGAGCGTGGAGGACATAGGGCGTTTACGATGCGTTCAGCAGGGCGGAGGCGGCATGGATGTATTTGCGGCCCGCTTCCTGTCCGCTCGCGGCCAGTTGTTGCAGCGTTTCGGTTTGCCGCGCCGAGGCGAGCTTGATGAGCATCGGCAGGTTGACCCCTGCAAGAGCTTCTATTTTCTGGTCGTGGGTGACCGAGATGGCGAGATTGGAAGGCGTGCCGCCGAACATGTCGGTGAGCAGCAGGACGCCGTCGCCCTTATCGACTTCCTTGATCTTCTGGATGATTTCCTTGCGCTTGTCCTCGAGTTCGTCGTCCGGCGCCATGCAAACGGCGGCGACCTGCTCCTGCGGGCCGACGACATGCTCCATGACGGCGATGAACTCCTCCGCCAAACGTCCGTGCGTCACCAAGACAAGACCGATCATGTTTTCCTCCCCGAATATATAGGCGCTATGATTACGAGTCCCGCATTATACCAAAATATCGGGCTTATGCACCAGTTCTATCGCCTTGATGATTTTAGCCGCCGTGGAGGCGTCAAATGCGTGGAGTTTCAGCGTGGTGATGGCAACACCGAGGATATCCACAGTCTCCCGATCCGGCAGACGCGGCACCTCTTCGCGCGGCACGAGATCGACCACCAGACGCAGCTGCGTCGGCGGAGCGACCGGATATTTCAACAGCCCGATGCCGCGCACCTCCAGCAGGCCGCTGATCGACGCAACGGATTCCGCCATGATTTTGTCGTCCTGCCGGCGTTTGCAGGTCACCTGATCGTCGCAGATCAGCGTGGCGCCCGCATGGATGAGCCGGACGGCGAGATCGGATTTTCCGCGGCCCGAAAAACCGCGCAGCAGCACCGCCGATGCGGGAAAGTCAGCGCCTTCAATGGCCACGGCCGTGCCGTGCATGGTGGTTTGAGCAGACATTGTCTATCTTTCTTTTCGTCAGCAGAATGTGCTTATCACGCCGTCTGCTGTTGCTGTTTCAGGGCATGCCCCACCAGATATAACGATCCTGTCACCAGTATACGTTGCGGAGCGGAAAATTGGAAGGTGAGCGCCCTGATCGCGCTTTCCAGAGTGGCGGCGGTTTTGACGTCGGTGTAGCCCATGGTACGGATTTGGTCGCATAAATCTTCCGCCGTCAGCATGGGCGCGTCGATCCAGCTGCTGTCCACGGCCTGTATGCTCGCGGCGTGGGGCAGGAGATGGCTGTAAAAGCCGGAAACGTCCTTGGTGCGTTTCATCGCGGTGATCAGGTGCAGGGGCTGTTTTTTGTCCCAGAACGTCGCCTGTTCGGCCACAACGGCGGCGCCGGCATCGTTATGCGCGCCGTCCAGCCAGAGTTCCCATCCAGTGGGCAGAAGCCCCGCAAGCGGCCCCGACGTGATTTTCTGCAGCCGTCCGGGCCATGTCACGCGCTGCATGGCCTGTTCGAGAACGGGGTGCTCCAGAATGGCGGCGTAAGGGCTGTTTTCGAGCGCGGCGATGGCGAGGCCGGCGTTATAAAGCTGGTGATGCCCCAGCAGGCGCGGGTTTGGCAGGTGGAACATATGCCGCGCGCTTTTATATTCAAATCCGTCAGCATAGATAGCGATCTCCCAGTCCTTGCCGTAGAGATAATAGGGGGACTTCAGTGCGCGAGCCTGTTTTATAAAGACATCGGCGACGTCATTTTCCTGCGGGGCGACGACGCAGGGGGACAATGGTTTGATGATGCCGGCCTTTTGCGTTGCGATTTCCGGCAGCGTATCGCCGAGGATGTGCATATGGTCGTGCGAGATACTGGTCAGCAGCGTGACCAGACGGCCGCCTTCCACGACATTCGTCGCATCGTAAAGTCCGCCGAGTCCGGTTTCGAGCAGCACGGCATCCGCGGGCGAACGGGAAAAAGCGAGAAAAGATAGCGCGGTGAAGAACTCGAAAAACGAAATTTCTTCCCCGATGGCGGCTTGCGCGCATTCGTCAATCAGTTTGAGCAGCAGTTCCGGCGTGATGTTTTTCCCGCCGACGACAATGCGCTCGTCGAAGCTGACAAGGTGCGGAGACGTGTATTTATGCACTGTCATCCCCGCCGCTTCGAAGATCGCCTGCAGGAAGGCCAGAGTCGAGCCTTTGCCGTTGGTACCCGCGACGTGAAAGGTGAAAGGCTGCTTCAGGTGCGGGTCCCCGAGATTCTTGAAAAAGCGGCGCAGTCGCTTGAGGCCGACGGGGTAAAGCGGCGGATGCTGCGCAAAGACGGTGCGGATCGCCTGCTCGACCGCGGGATGCGGCGAAAAAGTCCAGTCGGGCACCTCTCTGGTTTCAGCGGACTGGTTTGCTATCATGCGCGCTGCTCTCTCTGGCTTTCCGGGCGCTAGTTTTTGGATTTGTCTTTTTTATCTTTTTTCCCGCGGACGGTCTGCTTGGCTGCGGGGGAGTCAATCTCTGCGACAGGCTTGCCGAGTTTCTTTTGCATCAGGATATTGATCAGCGTCACCACCTGTGCGCGCAGTTCCTTGCGCGGCACGACGAGATCGACCATGCCGTGATCGCGCAGGTATTCCGCGGTCTGGAAGCCTTCGGGCAGGTTCTCGCGGATGGTTTCCTTGATGACGCGGCTGCCGGCGAAGCCGATCTGTGCGCCCGGCTCCGCGATATGGATGTCGCCGAGCATGGCAAAGGATGCGCTAACGCCGCCGGTCGTCGGATCGGTGAGAATGACGATGTAGGGCAGGCGGGCTTCCTTGACAAGTTCGACCGCCACGACAGAGCGCGGCATTTGCATCAGCGAGAGCATGCCCTCCTGCATGCGCGCACCGCCGGAGGACGGAATGGCGATGAACGGCGCCTTGAGCAGAACCGCGAGGCGTGCCGCTGTCAGCAGGCCGTCGCCGACGGCCGCGCCCATTGAGCCGCCCATGAAGCTGAAATCGAACGCGGCGATGACTGCCGTCTCGCCGCCGATGGTGCCTTGCGCAACGACGATCGCGTCCTTGCGCTTCGTCTTGGCTTGCGCGTCCTTGAGACGATCTGAGTATTTTTTCTTGTCGCGGAACTTGAGCGGGTCAGCCTCGGATTTGGGCAGGTCGATCAGCTGATAATGACCCGGGTCGAACAACATCTCGATCCGCGGCATGACATCCATGCGTAGGTGATGATGGCAGTGGTGGCAGACGTTCAGGTTCTTGACCAGTTCCTGATGATGCAGCATCGTCTGGCAACCAGGGCATTTCTGCCAGGTGTTGTCGGGCATGTCCTTGGGCGTCATCAACGCCTTGATCTTGGGACGGACAAAATTCTTGATCCAGCTCATATTTCTGCTTTAATTCCTCGCTGTTTAGAACCATAGTTCATTATCAGAGACGGGCTTTTGCGTCACCCCCTGTTTTAAATTTACATAATATAATAATGACAAAAGCGTGATAAATCATGGGCAAGAGGATTAACATATGAAAAAAAATGCTCTTCTTTTTCATGGCATGGGGTCGGGTCCGCAGGAATTTTGGTGGCCCTGGCTGATAGAGGCCTTGCGGAAGAACGGTATAGAGGTCTGGGCCCCGGAGCTGCCGCAGAAGGATACGCCCGATCTTTCGGTCTGGACGCCTTGGGTTCTGGAGCGCGCTTCATTCAATGAAGAGACCATCATGGTCGGTCACTCGGCGGGGGCGCCGCTGGTTCTTTCCTTGCTGGAAAAAATTCCGGTCACGATCAAAAAGTCGGTTCTCGTCTCTGGGTTTATTACACCGATTCCGAATATGCCGCCGGACAATCCCATGCTCATGCTCAATGCGGACTGGGAGAAAATACGTCGTCAAGGGCGCGACTTCACGTTCATCCATTCCGATAACGACCCGTGGGGATGCGACGCGGCGCAGGGAGAGGCGCTGCGGCAAAAGCTCGGCGGCACGCTTGTCGTGATGACGGGGCAGGGGCATTTCGGCTCGAACGTTTTCAAGCAGACGTATCCGACGTTCCCGATGCTGCGGGACGTGTGTTTGCAGGAATCCGTTTAGAAAGCCGGTTTTGGCGGCGGGGGATTGTTTGCCAGTCGGGCTTCGAGCGCCATGCGCGTTATGCGTGCCTGCGGGAAAGCATCTTCGACGACTTTCTGCAGGAGCGCGAGGCTATGCTGGGCCGTGTTATTGGCATCCTGCGTATAGGAAGGGAGATATGTGTCGCCTTGCTGCGCGGGCAGGCGTTTCAGGTATAGAAACTGGCGGGCGTAATCTTCGATGATCTTGGCTTGCTGCTCGTCGCCAAGCTGATTGAAATCCGTATCGGGCGTCAATTGATATGCGTATATCTGGTTATTATTAATCTGATTGTCATGCACGGTGTTGCCGAGGCTGCGCTGCTGGTTTTGCCAGATGTGCGTCATCTCGTGAATAAACGTGGCGTATTTGAAAATGTCGCCTGTCTGGCTGTAGTCGTCGGCGGCGTATTGCGCGCCGTAAAACTTGATGCAGTCGACGCCGAAGGTTTGCGCCGGAATGACGTATCCGACGATGCCGCCCGGTTTTTCCTTCTCCGAGAAGTGCTTGCGGATATCTTCCGTTTCTATCCCGTCGCCGAAGATGCTTTTGAGGAGAGCCGCTTCTCCCGCCGTGAGAGGCACGCCGGGATGGGAGGGATAAAGGGCGTCGTCTTCGCTCTTGCTGTAGTTGTTAACCGGCATGTTGGTTGGTAAGGGTGCACCCTGCGGGTTTGAAGATGGTGTGAATGTTTCTTGTAAAAACCCTTTTTCTTCCATGCTTCACACACTTCTATGTTCCATGTTCATGCCCCCTGCATGGAAGGCTCAGAATTCCTTGAACTTGAGTTGGGACTGCTTTGGCGGTTTTTTGTTTTTGAACGGTTCAAATGCGAGACGCGTTTTGCGTGCTTGCGGAAAACGGTCTTCCACGGTTTTGTGCAAAAGCGCGAGGCTTTGGGCTTTTGCTATCGTGGATTCCACAGGGATATAATATCCCTTGTTTTCGTTCGCCGGAACTTTCACGCCCTTGAAGAAGCATTGCATCGCGTAGTCGGCGATAATGCAGGCTTGCTGTTCCACGCCGAAATCCTGAAAGCGTTTTCCCTTCGAAAGTTCGTAATCGTATTTGCGCGTCGGATTGCGCAGCGCGCGCATGATGTCTTCCTTGGGGTGCTGGAATTGCCAGACGTGCGTCATCTCGTGGACGAAGGTCCAGTAGTTGGCGGCATCTTTTGTCTGGCCGTAATCCGGCACATAGTTGTCCTTGCCGTAGAATTTTATCTTCTTTGCGCTGCTCGCCATGGCGATCACGTAAGGGTGGGATTTTTCGGAGAAGTATTTTTTGACTTCGCCCGTGTCGAGGTCATCGTCGAAAATGCTTTTCAGCAACGTAGTCTCGCATGTGGTCAGAGGAACGCCCGGTGCTGTCGGATACTCGGCGTCGTCTTTGCGCTCGAGGTATTTGCCGAACGTTTTCTCGGCGAGGTAGCCCGTGGCGCCGGCCGCGCCGTTAAATGCCTTTTTCAGCGCGGAGGTCGTTGCTGGCAGCGCTTTTTCACGCGTCTTTCCGGCGAGTTCGTCGGCCTTTTCAATCGTCTTTCCGGCGATGCGCTCACCGGCGCTTGCCGCTGCAGAAAGTGCGGATTTCAAACTCCAATTCCTCATAGATCAGACCTTCCCCGCCTGATAATAGGCGTGGAAGCATAGTAGCGGAGTTTATTTACCTATAGCAAGGTCGTTATTTACGCTTATGGATAATATAGAAATATTATTCTATGGATATGATAAATAACTTATGCAGCGATTTCAAATATCGCATCGACTTCGACGGCGACTCCAAAAGGCAAAGCCGCAACGCCGACAGCGAAGCGGGCGTGCTTGCCCGCATCACCGAGTGCGGAGACGATAAAATCCGAAGCGCCGTTCACGACTTTGGGCTGGTCGAAGAAATCCGGTGCGGAGGCAACGAAGCCGCCGAGTTTAACGCAGCGTTTGATTCTCCCGAGGTCTCCGCCCAGCGCGGCGTTCGCTTGCGCGAGAATGCTGATGGCGCAGAGCTTCGCGGCTTCCTGTCCCTGTGCGATGTCGAGATCCTTGCCGAGGCAGCCTTTGATCATGGTGCCGTCCTTGACGGGCAACTGACCGGATATGTGCAGCATCGTGCCGGATAAAACGAACGGCACGTAGTTGGCGGCCGGTGCGGCTGGCATCGGCAGTTCAACGCCGAGATCTTTCAAACGTGACTGGATGGCTTGTTGAGGTGACATGACAAAACTCCTTTACGCAAAAGGCTAAAGGAGTTTTAGCTCAAAATAAATCAATTTTTATTCGTACAGTTTTTTGAAGAAGCTTTCTCCCGCGTTGAGACCGGAAGATGAATCGTGGAAACAGAGTTCGCACGTCGGATCTTTGCGCGGTATTTTGCGTCTGTCGACGGCGCGCTTAAAGGCCAGTCGCGCTTTGGGCGATATGCTTGCGGTACGCTTGTCCATATGCTGTCCCCTCCGTCTTTCCGGGTCATACATAGTTCCAGTATCGCAGAAAGGCTTTAAATACCGGATAATTTTTCATAAATTTAAAGATAATTTAGAGATAAATGATTTCTTTATCTTCAGGCGCTTTTCCGTGGCGCATTAGCCTCAATATATTGATTTTCCATGTCTTTTTTACAGGACGTTTTTTGTGCCATCGGGAGGGCGAGATCGTGTAGCAACGAGCCGTTATCACGATACAACCTGAGTTTTTTAAGGCCTTGTTCCCAGCCGGCGAGAAGGAGCTTTTGCACATCGTCGACCGTCGCGGCATAGTCGAGTCGGATTGTGTGCGCCGACAGACCTGACAAGAACGGCTCCACTGCGGCCTGCATCCTGATTTGCGCGGCGGGAGAGATGGCGCAGTCGAATATGGACATATGCTCCTGTTTCAGATGCGGCGCGCCCGCCAGCGCCAGCGTGCCGCAGCAGTAAGCGTTCGCCGCTTCTATCTGTTCTTCGTTGAAACCAAGCGCGGCGAGCATGTCGAATGCATCGTCGTTGATATCGTTCGGCGAAAAGCCGAGCATGTGCTCGCAGAAATCATCACCCAGCGTCCAGCGGTTGAAGGCATAGCGGATATGCAGCGCTGTTGCGAGCGCGGATTCCATGGCGTCAAGCGTTGCCTGACGAAATCCCTTCGTGCGCAAACTTTTGTGATTGATGAAAGGCGCGTCAAGCAGTGTGCCGTGTCCTGCGGCATGAAAGTAAATATCGTTGCTTTGCGCGGCATTGTAGCCGAGCGTTTTCAGCGCAGAGGGCACCAGTGGTGTAAGGCTTTTCCCATGCAGTTGCGTCGTGACGGGCATGAGGCCTTGGGATTCCGTGCCGAGCAACGCTTGAACGGGCCAGTCGGCGCTGAGACCGGTCAGACGCGCGTGGTGAAAGCCTGTTTCGCGTCCGAGGTGATAGGCTTCGTCCCAGACTTTGCGTGCATCATCATGCAATGCTGTGTCAGGGCAGAGCGCGGGACGCAACGGCATGGCGCGGCGCATGGCGTTTTGCAGCGTTGTCGTTCCGGAAAGCAGTGCCATTTTGTCTTTGATGTTCTGCAGGGTGTTTTTGGCGTTCTCTTCATATGCGGGATACGCGCCTTTTTCCACTGCGATTTCTGCCGAGGCATGATAGGCTGCGCCTGAGACGAAGGCAGTTGCCAGCGTCGCCGTCGCGCGCGCGGCGTCGCTGTCGTAGGCAAGGCCTTTGCTCATGAGTAAAGCCGCCATGTTCGTAATGCCGATTTGCAGCGGGCGGAACGTTGGCGCGGCGGAAGGGAGAATATCGAGTGCTGTCACCACGATTCGCATCACATGGCGCAGTGCGGCGGTATCGATAATCCCCGTATCGCCGCTGCAGGCGAGCAGGTTGATCGTTGCGGCGGGCGCGGCTTCGCCTGTCGCGGCGTCCGTGCCGATACTGTCGCGGAAGGCAATTGCTGGTTCGCCTGCGGACCAGACGGCCTCTGTCAGTATGTCCCACAATTTTGACGCCTGTTTGTGATCGAAACTGTGTCCGGTCAGTGCGGCTTCGACAAATTCGTCCGGCACGGAAAGCGTCGTTTCGATGCAGTCCTCGGCGGCTTTTTCAATGGCGGGCAGGGAGAAGGAAATATCTTCATATCCCTGCTTTGCGTAGCTGACCGCCATTTGTATTGCCGCTTCCGGCAGTCCCGCCGTGCGCGCGTTGCAGATGGCGGCGTGTAACGCGTCATTGTCTTCGGGGTTGAAGCCGTTGGCCGCGTCGCGGTCGCACGCGTCCATGATGCGCCGCGCCGCCGCTTCCATGACGCGCTGACCGAGCGTCTCCGCTGCCTGACGCACGTCGCGGCTTTTTTTCCAGTCGATGAAATCGGCGCTGTCGGCGTTTTCCACTGGCAGGATGACGTTGACTTTGTCCTGCGCGCTGTTCAGCGCCAGCGTTTCGCCCAGAATGTTCAGACGGCGCAGCACCTGTGTCGTGTCTTCCGTATAGGAAACTGTGCGTTGTTGCGGCGCATAGGATGCGGCGGGCGTGATGCCGTAGGCCCAGTCGAGGCCGAGCAATTGCCATTGTTTCAGTTCCGGCGCGGCGATCTGGTGCAGCAGGATGTAGCGCAGTTCGTCGTAAAAAATTTTCGCGTCGCTTTCGGAGGTAAAGAGGCCGTCTTTCCAGCCTTGATAGGCGAGGCTGCCCGCGATGCGGTGCAGGACTTCGCGGATGTCTTTTTCGGTATGATGCCGCCACTCCGCCGATACGCTGTCGTGCGCGCTATTGTCCGGCACGCTGCGCTGCAGCCATGCCGGAACATCCGGCTCGTCCACAAGCTTCAGTGCCGCCGGCAGCACCTCGGGATAAAAAACATCGTCCTGCAGCATGCTGGCGGCGATCTGGTTCCAGCTTTGCGGAAGGGTGTAGGTCTGCGGGCTTTCATGGTGCGTGACTTCGCGGAAATACGCGCCAGCGCAGAAGTCCTGGCCTTCCTGTGTATAAAAACGCGCAAAGCGCATAAACTAAACCTTTGATTTAATTAGTTATTTATAATTAACTTGTGTTCTGCAGGTGAGAGACTGTGACACAATCGCCGCGCGGCTTCAATATGGTTGTCTTTGATTATGACATTATAAGGTTGTATTAGGCTGGAAATTATGTATTATCCATATTATTTTATTTAGAGTGGCGGGTATGTCCAGTAAAGACACAGTCATATTTATCGTTGCCGACGAAGCCAGATATGGCGGCGAGGCGGACTATATGAAGGGGATCTCCGCCGAGCTGAAAAGGCGCGGCTGCCGGAAAGACACGGAATATCTCGTTTATAAAACCGTCGGCGGGGGCGGCGATCCGCACGAACTGCCCTTGAATAATGAACAATATGCCGTCGTGCCGTGCGTCGATAAAATGGACGCAAGCGTGCTGCAGAGAACGGGGAAGATCAGCATTATCGGCGCAGGGCATTCTACCCTCGATACCGTTACAGGGCTTGCGGCGCAAACGGGCGGCAAAGCCACGGCCAGCTATATCACGCACATGGTGGATGACAGGGCGCATTTGCAAAAAATCGTGGAGAATGACGTCACGCTCTTCGCCACGACGGCGCGGCATGCGCTTTGCGGGATAGATCATAAGCTGGGGGCAGAGGTAAAGTTTGTCGCGCTCGATGCCGTGCCGCATACGATCTCGAAGGCCTCGTGCGAGATCGAGTATGACGCTTTCGTGGCATCCTTGCAGAAACGGACGGATCCGGACGCAGCAGCATGCCGCACCATTCTGGAAGGAGAAGGCCTCTTCGCTTTTGCCTTGCTGGATGCAGGCTTCGAGGTCGGCAAAGAAGGACACGTTCCTTATACGGCGGCGGAGGCCGCGCGCGCCGGTGCGGCACTGGGCGCGGCATTGCCGCCTTACAGCAATCTCATTATCGCCGAGGGCAGTCCGCGCAATTTAATGGATCGGAAGACGGGCGAGGATACGATGAACGCCTTCGCCAAAGCTTACAAACATGCGCAGATGGATCTTGTCGGAACGGAAGATCCCGATGGTCCGCCTTATGTCGCCCGCGAATTTTACAAACCGGGTCTTTCATACAATGTCGTGAAGGCAGGATACATTTTGGGAGGACGCGATAACTGTGTGGCGTTTATCTCCAATAGCGAGGGATACAGTACGATGGATGGCGCGGTGATGCTTATAGACAACAGGAAGAAGCTGCTCGGCATGTTCTCCTCCAATGTGCAATATGCCGACGAAACGGGCCAGCATCAGGCAAATATTGAAAAATATAACAAACGCGGCATTGCCATTTTACGGGAGCGCTCTGGCTTAAAACTGGATGTCAGCCGTCATTCGCAGCAGCAGGCGACTCCCGCAAAAGTGGAGAATGCGGCGGAGAAAATCGTGCAGACGCTGAGGCTTGTGCAAGCCGCCGCCGGACTTTCCCCAAAACACGGCCCTAAAAACAATAATATGTAATTTACCCCCTCATAATCTGAATAAAATCATTGCGATTTTTCAACAGGTCAGCATTATTGTGAGGGTTAGATTCTCAAGTAAAGGAACGCACGTGGCACAGGTGACGATAAAAGGCGTGTTGTCGAATGTTCAGATGCTGCTCAAGACAGCCCTTTGCGGCAAGCGCGTCGGAACAGATCAGTACGGCAATGTCTATTACACAGGCAAGCCGCGCGGCGGCACGACGCATGAACGCCGTTGGGTGATGTACAAGGAAGAGTCGGAAGCGTCACTGATCCCGCCCGAGTGGCATGGCTGGCTGCACTACCAGACGGATGACATCCCCGAAGGAGACAGCAAATACCGCAAGACATGGCAAAAGCCGCACCAGCCGAACCTGACGGCGACGGACAAAGCCTATTTCCCGCCGGGCGATCCCCGTGCGGGCGGTCACCGCCATCATGCGACGGGCGATTACGTTGCCTGGTCGCCGCCGCAATAATCTCATCGAAGCTGAAGGAACTATAAAACGATGCAAAAAAATCTTGTCGAAACCATACTGGGTGCCGTCGTCCTGCTTGTGGCGGGCGGGTTCCTGACATTTTTTTACAAGACAACGGATATTCATCCGACGGGCGGTTACGTTATCAAAGCCTCTTTCAGCCAGATCGACGGGCTTGACTCCGGCACGCCGGTCAAGGTGAGCGGTGTCAAGGTCGGCGAGGTTCTGGGCTTCTCGCTCAATCCCCAGACCTATACGGCAACCGTTCAGCTGGATATCGACAGCAACATCAAGCTGCCGGACGACACGGTGGCCAATATCGTCAGTGCGGGTTTGCTCGGCGGGCGCTACGTGTCCCTGCTGCCCGGCGGCGACAGCAAAATGCTGAAGTCCGGCGACGAAATCATCGGTCAATACAGCCCCAGCCTCGAGGAAGTGATCGGCAAGGCGATCTACGGCCTGACCAGCAGTAAGAAAAAGTAATGGCGGGACCGGTAGGTAGGCCATATCTGATGTCCCGTTTTTCCCTCGTCATTGCGATCGTATTATGCTGCACGGCGTCTCCCACCCTTGCACAGCAAGCCGCGCCTGCGCCGCAACCGGCAACGTCGGCCACGCCGTTACCGTCGATGACCGACATGAACATCGCCGTCCTGCGCACGATCGACAAAGTGTCGGCGCGGACACGCACGTTTGACGTGCCGGTCAACAGGACGGTCAGGTTCGGGCAGTCGCTTTTTATCCGCGTGCGCGCTTGCCGCAAATCTTCGCCGCTGGAACGGCCCGAAAACGCGGCCTTTTTGCAGATCTGGGAGAAAAGCGCGTCCGACGGGAAATCGCACTGGGTCTTCAGCGGCTGGATGTTCTCTTCAAACCCGTCGCTCTCGGCGATGGAAAATCCGGTCTATGATATCTGGGTTCTGGATTGCAAAAACAATGCGACGTCGTTGAAGCCGGAGAAGTTTTCCTCTGAAAAGGCGCCGGATGAAGCGCCCATCGGCGCCAAGCCTGCGGTTCCTGTCAAATCCATCACGCCGCCCGCACCGGCCCAAAAGCCTGACTGATTAAAGTCGGCCTTTTTCGAGAGCGCTTGTTTCAAGTGCCTGTGATATTCAGCGCGAGGAATTTCATAAACCCCGAACTGCAGCAAATGATCGTTAATGAATTGCGCGTCGAACAGCTCGAACCCGCGTCGCCAGAGCCGCGCGACGAGATAAACCAGCGCTATCTTGCTCGCATCCGTTGCGCTGGAGAACATGCTTTCGCCAAAAAACGCGCTGCCAAGCGCAATCCCGTAAACGCCGCCGACGAGTTGATCGCCGTGCCAGGCCTCGGCGCTGTGCGCGTGGCCTTGATGGTGAAGAGCGGTGTAGAGCGCGATGATTTCATCGTTGATCCATGTTTCAGGACGGATGTCGGCGCAGTTGCGTATGACGCCTTCAAAATCCGTATCGAAAGCGATGCGGTAGGGGTGTTCTTTTAGAATGGTGCGGCGCAGGCGTTTCGGCACATGCAGGGCCGCTATGGGCAGGAGACCGCGCCGCGGCGGGTCGTACCATCGGATATCCGCGTCGTGACGGTGCGCCGCCATCGGGAAGATACCGGCGCGGTAGGCTTGCAGTACGATGTCCGGCGTCAGTCCGTCTTCTGTCATCCGCATCCGTCCTACCGTTGTCCCACCATATAGGTTAAATTATCAGATAAGATTTTACAAATATAATTTTGAAATAAAATGATATTTTCTTATATTATCAGGGGTATCACAAGTCTTTGACCATTTTAATCGTAAGGAAGTTATCGAGCATCGGGGTGCTGTGCCAGAGAGTCGTGCGCAGGCCCTCTGCCCGTACGGGGACGTCGTCGTAGCACATGCCTGTGCCGTCGGGGATATAGCCCTTTTTCACATAGAGGCGCTGTGCGGGGCCGAAGCTCTGCGTAAGACCGACGCTGATGCCCATTTCCGTTTTGCCCGCCGTGCGTGCTTCCGTCTCGCAGGCTTCGATCAGTCTGCTGCCGAGCCCCTGTCCGCGCGCGTCGGGGATGACGTTGAGATCCTGTATTTCAGGTATGCCGAGCCGTCTGAACGTTGCATAGGTCGGCACCCAGACCAGTTGCACGTAGCCGACCAGCCGCATGCCGTTGCCGGACTTTTGTTCCGCGACATAGATAATGCGCTTTTCTTCGTCCTGCTCGGCGATGCAGCGCTCGAAATAGCCCGGTTCGTTTATCGCATTCATATCTTCGGAGATGCGATAGAGCCCTGCGATGTCATCTGCCGTGGCGGTACGAATATCCGTCATGCGGGGATACTCCTGCGCCGGTAGAGAAGCGCCGCGATGAGCGTGAGGTTCAAAAAGATAATAACGGCGGGATAGAGGATGACGGTCAGAGAGTATTTTTGTGCCGCGAGGATGGAAAGCAGCATTTGCAGCGTGATGAGGGAAAAAACCGCCGCGCCTTCTTCGTACGGGCGCAGCCACGATTTTCTGAACGTGGGATAAAAGGCGACGGCGTCTATGCAGGAGACGATCACGACCGCCCAGAGCGGATTGTGTGTCGCGCGCCAGACGGGGATGGCGAGCAGGGCGGCAACGAAGGCGACCCAGTCGCTGCGGGTAATGTTCTTCTCGCCGTAAAACAGGCCGAAAACGGCAAAAACGTAACAGTTCAGGGCGGAAACGCCCATGGCCCATGCGCCAGGGCCGGCACCGCCCGCCAATTGCGCGGCAAAGCTGACAAGGGCCAGCGTGCCCCAGACGATCCAGCTGAAGGCGTGCGGCTTAACGGTGCGGGCGTATATTTGCCACAGGTAGATTGCGCCGCCTATCACGGTCAACGCCGCCGCCACTACGCCGATAATCTCCTTGGTTGCCATGAAAGCGCCTTGTTTTTCGTCAAGTATATCCTTTTGCGCGCGGGGGAAAAAGTCTATTATTGGCCAAACAGAAAGGTCTATATGTCCTCGAATACGACTTTGAAATCAATTCCGCGCAGCGTCATCGCGCTCGGTGTTGTCAGCTTGTTCATGGACGCCTCATCCGAGATGATCCACAGTCTCTTGCCGGTTTTCATGGTCTCGACATTAGGGGCGAGCGCGCTGGCCGTGGGGGTGATCGAGGGAATTGCCGAGGCGACGGCTTCCATCACAAAAATCTTCTCCGGCGTGATCAGCGACTGGATCGGCAAGCGCAAGCCACTTGTATTGATCGGCTACAGCATGGCGGCCTTCACCAAGCCGTTGTTCGCTCTGGCGCACAGCATCCACGCGGTACTGGTGGCGCGTTTCGTCGACCGCATCGGCAAGGGTGTGCGCGGTGCGCCGCGCGATGCGTTGATCACCGATCTTGTCACCAAAGAGCAGCATGGCGCCGCCTTCGGCCTGCGCCAGTCGATGGATACGATCGGGGCATTTCTCGGCCCCATCGTCGCGATGGCGCTGATGTTCCTGACGGCGGACAATTATCGCGCCGTTTTCTGGGTCTCTTTTATCCCTGCTTTTGCCGCCGTCCTTGTCATCATTTTCGCCGTCAAGGAGCCGGAGCAGCACAAAGCCGCTGCAAAGAAACCGTTTCCCATTCAAAAAAGTGAACTGGCCAAACTGCCGGTTTCTTTCTGGGTGACGGTGGTTTTTGCCTCGGCCTTCACGTTGGCGCGCTTCAGCGAGGCATTTTTGATTTTGCGCGCCGATGTTGACGGGTTGTCGCCCGCGCTCGTGCCTCTGGTGCTGATCGTCATGAACATCGTCTATTCCGGATGCGCCTATCCCGTGGGAAAGCTGTCCGATCGCATCGGCAAAGGCGGCTTGCTGATGGGCGGACTTGCGGTGTTGATTGTGGCCGATCTGCTCCTTGCCAAAGGCGGAAACCTGTGGCTGGCGTTTGCCGGCACGGTCTTGTGGGGCGTGCACATGGGCATGACTGAGGGACTGTTATCCGCGCTGATCGCTGACAAGGCGCCGGGCGACTTGCGCGGCACGGCGTTCGGCGTTTTCAATCTTTTGAAGGGCATTGTCGGGCTTGTCGCCAGCGTTTTGGCGGGGGAGCTTTGGGCGTCTTACGGGCCTGCGGAAACCTTTATCGCCGGTGCGATTTTTGCTCTAATTGCTCTCGTCGGGCTTTGGTCGGTGCGCGGCAAGCACGTGCAGTAATCTTTATTCTTTGACCGTGGCGGCTTTTTGTCCGTCTTTCAGTTGGATGGAAACATCTTCGCCTGCTTTGAGCGCTTTCGTGGAGGTGACGATGTTCCCCTTGCCGTCGTGGATGACGGCGTAACCGCGCTCCAGCACGCGCTTGAATGACAGGCTTTCCAGCATTGCGGCGAGATTTTTCAAAGATATGCTGCGGTCATGCAAAATCTTGCTTTTCGTTTGCGCCAGTCTTTCTTCCATGCCGGAAACGAGGCGCCCTGTATCCTTGATCTGGCGGAGCAGGCTTTGCGGCGAGAGCTTTGCCGAAAGCTCGTTCAAAGTCGCCGTGCGCCGTTGCAGCCAGTTTTGCAGACCGTGTTCGAGTTTCGAAGAAAGAAGGTCAAGCTTTTGCATGCTGATTTCGAGCAGGCGTTTCGGGTCGACGAGTCCGCGCCCCAGTCCCTGCAAATGCGTGCGGTGTTGTTGCAGCAGCCTTTGCGTGGCGGTGACCATGCGCCGCTCGGCGTCGAGCGTTTGCGCCAGCAGTTCGGCGCGGACGGGAACGGCCTTTTCGGCGGCGGCGGTGGGCGTCGGGGCGCGCAGGTCGGCGGCATAGTCAATCAGCGTCGTGTCCGTTTCGTGGCCGACGGCGGATATAATCGGAATTTTACTCGCTGCCACGGCGCGCACCAGCGCTTCGTTGTTGAACGGCATCAAATCTTCCAGCGAGCCGCCACCGCGCGCGACGATCAGGAGATCGGGGCGCAATTTATCCTCGAGTGCGTTAAAGCCTTTAATGGCGGCAATAACCTGCTGCGCTGCCATTTGTCCTTGCACCAGTGCGGGCCAGAGCAGCACGCGGCGCGGGAAGCGTTCGTCCAGCCGGTGCATGATGTCGCGGATGACGGCGCCGGTGGGCGAGGTGATGATGCCGATCAGATCTGGCAGAAATGGCAGCGGCTTTTTCCGTGCGGCATCGAACAAGCCCTCGGCGGCGAGCTTCTTGCGCCGTTCCTCCAGCATTTTGAGCAACGCGCCTTGCCCCGCCAGTTCCATGCTCTCGATGACGAGCTGGTAGTTCGAGCGGCCGGGGTAGGTCGTCAGCCGTCCAGTGCAGACGACCTCCATGCCTTCTTCGGGCTTGACTGAGAGGCGCGCGACCGTGCCGCGCCAGCAGACGGCGTCCAGCACGGCGTCCGCGTCCTTCAGTGAGGTATACATATGCCCCGATTTAGCGATGGTGACGCGCGAGATTTCGCCACGCACGCGCACAAAGGAGAATTCGTCCTCTACGACTTTTTTTAGCTTATGGCTAAGCTCGCTGACGGAATATTCCGGCGGCGCGTTGCTGCCCTCCTGAGGCGGCAGGCCGAAAGGGTCTTTGTCATCGAAGAGGTCGTTATTCTGCATATATGAGTCATAGTACAGGAGCGATTATTTTGCCAGTCTCTTGACGGATTGCCGGAAAATACAGCAAACTCGGGGGCATACAGGGATCTCATGAAAACCCAGAAAAACCACATCCCTCTGACAAATCGGGAAATGCAGGAGTTGCGTTGCTTCTACCCGAAGGGCACGACGCTTTTTCAGGGAGGCGACGAGAGAGACTGCGCCTACATCATCGAAAAAGGCGAGGTGGAAATCAGCGTCGTTAAGAACGGGAGCAAGGTTCCGCTCGTCATCCTCGGTGAAGGCGAAGTCTTCGGCGAGGCAGCGCTTGTCGGGAGCGGAAAACACACCGCTACGGCCACGGCGATGCAGGACTGCGAGGTGTTCCGCATCTTTCCGAGCATCCTGCGCGACCGCATCATGCGTCTTGATCCGCTTGTCGGTCTGCTGATGAGCCTGCTGGTCAACCGCTATCGCAAGTGGCGCTATGTTGCGCCGGAGTTTGCGGCGGCATCGGGCTTTGTCGAGCATGCCAGCGAGGATTTAAGCCAGGTGGACAAGGCCGACGGGTTTCTGGACGACCTGAATACGCAGAAAGATCGCGCGTTGCATGAGCTGCGCATGGCGCAAAGCATCGTCGAGGCCGTCGCGAAAGGCGAGCTTGGGCCTTACCTGCAGCCCATCGTGTCTTTGCCCGAACGTCATCTGGCCGGTTTTGAGTCCTTGATACGCTGGCATCATCCCGAAAAGGGAATGATTTCGCCTATGGATTTCATTCCTGTCGCCGAGCGTACGAACATCGTCGGCCAGCTCGACATGATGATGTTGAAAAAGGTTTGCGAGATCGTGCCGGAAATCCAGAAGGCGGCGGGGCATACCGGACGCAAGCTTTACGTCAGCGTCAACCTCTCCGGCGCCCATTTCGATTCTGAAGAGTTCGCTAACGAGGTTGTGGATATCGTCCGCAAAAGCAAGGTCGATCCCGCGCATATCGTTCTGGAGATCACGGAAAGCGCCCTGATGGGCAGCCCTGAGACAGCGGAAGCGACGTTGCGCAAGTTCAAAGCGCATGGCCTGACGATCTCGCTCGACGATTTTGGAACGGGATATTCCAGCCTCAGCTATCTGCATAAATTTTCGATCGACATCCTGAAAGTCGACCAGTCATTTATCAGCGACATTCATAACAAAAACAGCAAGAGCATCGACGTGGTGCGGGCGATTGTCTCTCTGGCCAAAACGTTCCACTTAAGCACCGTCGCGGAAGGCATTGAACATGAAGAGGACATTTCCATGCTCACGTCTTTGGGGTGCGACAACGGTCAGGGGTATTTTTTCAGCAAGCCCGTGCCTGTCGATCAGGCGCTCGAATTTGTCAGGAAGAACGTCGCACGGTATGGCTAATCCCGCCATATTCCTGTGGATTTTCCTGCATTTGCCTTGGGATACCACATTTTATGTTTTTTACTCCTTGCCTTTTTTCCCGAAAAATCATTATATTTCAACAGTCGGAGCGTAGCGCAGTCCGGTAGCGCGCCTGTTTTGGGAGCAGGATGTCGGGGGTTCGAATCCCTCCGCTCCGACCACTTTGATGCAAGGAGCAAAGACCGCCATGAAAGCAAAGATTTATAAGCCCGCGAAGAACGCCATGCAGTCCGGCCGCGCCAATACGGCAGAGTGGGTGCTGGAATATGAACTGGAAACGCCGCGCCGGCCCGAGCCGCTGATGGGCTGGGTTTCCGCTGGAGATACGTTTAATCAGGTGCGGATCAAGTTTCTGACCAAGGACGAAGCGATCGCCTTCGCCGACAAGGAAGGGGTGGAATACGACCTCGTCCAGCCGCATGCGCGCAAGGTCAAGCCGCAAAGCTATCTCGACAATTTCAAGTGGACTCCGCCAGAAGAAAAAGGCGCGGGCTGAACATCATTTTTTTCGGGAACGGCTTTTTTTATCTCGTCCTGCGGCGGCGAGATAAGCAGCGTGTTTGCCTATATTCTGCGAGAGTTTCAGCCAGGCGCGGGTGAGGGGATAAACGGCCTTCTGCCATATTTCGAGTTGCGTCGTTTTGTCGAAGCGCGTATTGCCGATTGTTGAATCATTATATAGATCCGTGGAAACCGGCGAGGGACGCAGAACGAATGTTTCAAGTCCTGTCTTCCATACATATCCCTGAAGCGTATCAACGGGGATAGCGGTTTTCTTCATGTGACGCAGGAAGGCTTGAGCGGCTTTCAGGTTCAGCATATAGCCGTATGCGCCGCCGGAGAGCATCGGGATGCGCGAGAGCTTGTAAGGTGCGGTGGGCAGTACGCAGATGTCGCGTCCATCGGCCTTTTGCACTTTTTCGTAGTCAAGAAAGCGTACGACGTCCCATGCGACAGGCGCTGCGAGAAGGTCTCTGATGACGGCGGGAAACTCGGTGACGACGGTTACGTCATCTTCCAGCACGACGGCGTGTGGAATATTGTTATCCGCCATGTGCTGAAAAACGGCGCGGTGCGACAGAAGGCAGCCGATCTCGCCGGGTGACAGATCATGCCCGAAAAAGAGCAGTCTGCGTGTCCGGTCATAATCCGGCAGGGCGTCGATGTCGAGCGTGCGGCCGTCGATCGCCTTGAAAAACGTGTAGTCGATATGCAGCGGATCGAGCAGGGCTGACATCTCCGCCCGCCTGTCCGCAGAGCGCTCGAGGTTGATGATGAATACGTGCGGAAATGCGTCGCTTGCCATGATCCTGCTATCCTGAGTTTCTGCCTCAGGATAGACGATTATCTATATAAAAACTATAGATAGTTTATGCAGCTAGCGATTGGCGCGTAAGCGTGCGTTTTTGTCGGCGCGGCTGAGGGCTGATGACGGTCTTGCGCTCCGCCGCCGTTTTGAATTTCACCGGTTGCGGCACAGGCGTTTCGTTCGCGGCAAGGGCCCCGATTTTGGCTTGCCCGGACATGAAAGCCTTCATTTCCGCTTTGAACGCGGCGGCCATGTCGAAGCTTTTGCTTTTCGCTGGTTTTTCGACGTCGGCGAGCAGCTCTGACCACGGCTTGTTGCTCAGAGGATGGGGGCGGCGACGCGTGAAGGCATCCTCAAAGCCGGATTTTGCCGCCTCGTGTGTCTTTTTCGCCTGTTTTTGCATCACGGCCATCTCCGCCTTGAACGCGGCAGCGAGATCTTCCACAGAGCTGCGGCGGGTGAGCTGCGTAAGCGGCACAATGTCGACTTTTGTCTTAAGCCGGAGAATAGGGCGTGCCTTCGGTGCGGGTTTTTCCTTTGGCGCGGAGACGGTGCGGAAAGGCTGCTTCGCTTGCGGTATGAAAATTTGCGGGTCGAAGAATTTCGATTGCAGGGTTCTCGATTTGAGAATTGTCGAAGAATAAAGAATAACACGGGCTTTGGGCCGCGGCGGCATAACTTGTCCTTTTTGTAAATCGAATACGTGCGTTAAATCGGCAAAAGAATTGTAGTCAAAAGTCCCCATTATCCACTCCCCTGGAGAATCAGGGTGATATTGTCTTATAGGCCGGTCAATCATTGTGATTGCGATTGAACTCACCCTGAAGAATCGCGTTTGATTATCGTCCCCGCAGGGAATATACGGATTTTTATTTTCGAGTAAATAGGAAATGTTTTTACGCGTGGATTTTTATTAAGAAGAACTTTCCGCGCGTTTTCTCTCCCATTCTTCGATCAGACGAATGGCGTCGTCGTCGTTGGTGGATTGCGCGAGCGCGAGGGGGGTCATGCCTGCATTGTCTTTTTCCGTCAGCGATGCGCCTGCCTGCAGCAGCATGTCGGTAAGCTCCGGTTGTCTGTTCCATATGGACAGCATGAGTGCTGTCGATCCGTCTTCGTTTTTTTCGTCAAGGGCGATGCCGTCGACGCCGAGCAGGAGAGATACCATTTGTTTGTGCCCGTTTCTGACCGCCCACATGAGCGATGTCCAGCCTGCTTTGTTTTTCTTGTTCACATTGGCCTTTTTATCCAGTAGCAGGGTCGCGACGTCGGTATGGCCATAGCGTGCGGCATAGAGCAGGGCGGTCATGATGTCGCGGTCGTTCAGATCGACCGTCGCGCCGGCCTCGATCAAAAGTTTCACGACCCGTCGGTGACCGTAGCGCGCGGCCCAGCGCAGGGCCGACCAGCCTTCTTCGTTCCGTCTGTCGATGTCTTCATTGTGTTTCTCAAGAAACGCGACGACTGCCTTGTAATCGCCGCCTGCGGCATCAGCGACAAAATCTTCCATTTCGCGTATGGTGGCGGATGCTTTGGGTGAAGGAGCCTGTTGATTGTCCACTGTTTTAAAAATCCTTTGCGTATGACCGGAGGCGGAGAGCGTATGAATTGGTAACCGTTATAATTCTAATTTGTTAAGCGCTTGCAGGTCAAAAAGCAAGTGTATGTTTACGTAAAATTATAACCGCATATGCGCGTTTCCTGACCATTTTGAGATATGCTTTTCCAAAAAGGTTCTGTATAAGAGAAGCGAGCTTATGCTATTCATGCGGTTAACGTTAGCGAATAGCGTGCGGGTGTAGCTCAATGGTAGAGTTCTAGCCTTCCAAGCTAGCTATGCGGGTTCGATTCCCGTCACCCGCTCCAAAAACAGTTTCCCAAGACTTCCGATAGCTTCCCAAGACATCCTAAAAACTGCTGAAAATAAAGCATTTACAGGCATTTCATTGTCCAGTAAGATTTATCTTAATCCAAGAGCAGCCAAAAATTTTGGTGGTACATTTTGGGGGTACTTTTAAGCATGGGGGTATCTCATGAAGCTAAATGACAAGAAATGCCGCAATGCGCAGCCCGAATCCAAGCCATACAAGATGGTGGACGGTGGCGGGCTTTATCTGCTGGTAACACCTCAAGGCCAAAAATACTGGCGTTTGAAATACCGTTATTTGGGTAAGGAAAAGCTTCTCGCGTTGGGCGTATATCCGTTGACAACGCTGGCGGAAGCTCGGGAAGCACGGAATCAGGCAAAGAAAATGTTAGTTGCCGGAAAAGATCCGTCCGCCGTAAAAAAAGAAAACAAAAGAAAGGCTTTGCGAGCATCCAAAAATACCTTTGAAGCCGTGGCACTGGAATGGCATGAGAAACAAAAAGATATATGGACGCCGCATCATGCCGTCAATGTCATGCGTAGGCTGAATATTGATATATTTCCTTATATTGGAAAACGCCCGATTGCGGATATTGACCCGCTAGAATTGCTGGACGAGGTTTTGAAAAAAATAGAAAAGCGGGATTCGCTTTATATGGCTTCCCGTGTCAAACAGATATGCGGACAGATTTTCCGTTATGGCGTTGCTACAGGAAGATGCAAGCGTGACCCGTCCACAGACTTGCGCGGCGCTTTAAAAACGAACAAGACGCGGCATTATCCGGCGCTGGATATCAAGGAAATGCCGGAATTTATGACCATGCTGGAAAAGAATGATGCCCGCCTGTTTGCCAGTACGCGCCGCGCTATCCGTTTGCTCATGCTGACATTCACGCGCACAACGGAACTGATACATTCGACATGGGAAGAATTTGACCTCGTAAACGCCATGTGGGAAATCCCCGCCGAACGGATGAAAATGGGCAATCCGCATCTTGTGCCGTTATCGCGGCAAACAATAGAAATCCTGAAAGAGCAAAAAGAGGAAACGGGGCATTTGAACGTGCCTTGGATTTTTCCCAGCCAAGTCCGCCCGAAAGAACCCATGAGCAATAATACGGTTCTTTTCGCCATCGGACGCATGGGATATAAAGGCCGCATGACTGGCCATGGGTTCAGGGCGCTGGCTATGTCAACGATCAAGGAAAAGCTGGGTTACAGGCATGAAGTCGTTGACAGGCAGCTTGCCCACGCTCACCGCAACAAAATTGATCGTGCCTACGACAGGGCGCAGTTTCTGGATGAACGAATTGTTATGATGCAGGAATGGGCGGATTTTCTGGATAAAGTAGCGGTTGGCGGAAAAGTGGTTGCCGGAAAATTTGGCAAAACTGGCACGAGAAAATGAAAAAAGCCGGAAAAAGTAAAAAAAATAACGGCTAAAAAAGTGCCATTGCAACGGTTGGCGAACGGTTCCCGAACCGTTGGACCAACGGCTATGGCAACGGTTAAACCAACGGTTCAACGGTCTAAGCCAACGGTTAAGCGAACCGTTAAGAAAACGCCATCCCAACGGTTGCCGAACGGTTCGGTAACGGTTCAATCAACCGTTAAAAGCGGCAAAAAGCCGGAATCCGCAGGAAACCCTCTGGCGGCGTTTGAGTATGTCCGTGAACATCTGCCCGGAATTGAAGAAAAAAGCGGATTTGAAGCCTATCAGGCTTTCAGGGATTTTCTTGTGCCCCTGTTTATGACGCCGGAAAAAGCGCAGTTGTTTGAGAATGACGATTCGCACTACCGCTTTATCGGGGATTTTCAGCCGCTCGATCCGGCCTATATCGACAATCTGGTTCTTTGTTTGATTATCAAAACAAATGCGCCGCATATTTACGAACAGACAAAGGCCATCATTGACAGGAATGTTAGGCCAAAAAAGGCTAACGAAGGGTTTAATCATCTTTATCGCGAATGTGCCGGATTTCTTGTTTTGCTGCTACAGCATTACGAGAAAATCACCCGCAGGCAGGGCTTTCGGCTGGCGGCGCATCTTACAAAAGACTCGGAAGCCACGATTACAAAACCATATAAACTGTACTAACCAATACTCGATCTGACACCCCCGCGCTGTCAGATCAAGTATTGGTTAGTACAACTGATGCACTTCACCAGAACAGCCTGACCATCATCTTTCTTTGGCTTGTAGTGATACTGGCTCCGGCAGGCCTGCATCACGCCGCAGGCGCGGCGGATGCTGACCTGAAAAGCCGTACACAAGAAATTTACAAGCTCTTTGCGATGGGTAGGCTTCAGAGCTTTTTTCTGATCACTTCCCGCAACATCTCCCGGTCAAGGCTGATCTCTTCCTCAAGCTGCTTGTACTTCTGCATCTCCGACGGCAATATCCCGTTGTACTTTTGTTTCCAACGATAAAACGTCTGCTCCGAAATCTCCGCCTTGCGGCACACTTCAGCGACAGTTGTTCCTGTCTCAGCCTGCTTCAGAATAAAAGCAATCTGCGGCTCCTTAAAACGTGTCTTCTTCATATTTTCCTCCGGTTTGTTACGTTAAAATAACCGGATTCTCTCTCGTTGAAATGGTTCAGTTTTCAGGCTGAAGACCAGTGCGGCGAGGGTGAAAAAGAAAAATAGTATTTAAGGCTAAGTGACTATCAGGTATCGGCGTGACATCATTACGCGTTTGTGCGCTGACCGGAAGGGGCACCGCCGCCGGCATTTTTAAGTCTTGGGATGGCACCGGTCGTAGATGCAGACGGTTTGTTTATAACATTCAAATAATACCCGTTTCGGAATGACATGATGTTGTCGCCCGTCGTGTGCAAGATGCTCTCGACCGTTTCTCTGGTGCAGAAGGCGATATGTGGCGTCACAATCACGTTTTTATGGCGCAGCAGCGCGTGTGATGCAAGCAGGGTTTCCGTGTTGTGCTTTTCGGAGAAGGAGACCCGCAGGAATTCTGCCTCCTCATGGATAGCCGTTTCGTCCGGCAAAACATCGAGACCGGCGGCGCCAACCTTGCCGGACGACAGCGCCCACAGCAGTGCCTTGACGTCTATAGCCGTGCCGGATGCTGTGTTGATAATCGTTACCCCGTCTTTCATCAAGCTGAACTCCCTGTCGGAAAGAAGAGGATGGGCTACGGCAGTCACGTGCAGGGAAATGACGTCCGACTGCCGTAGCAGGTCTTCGAAATCCGTATAGATAAAACCGTGTTCGGCCGCGACGGAATGATCGGGACGTATATCGCACCCGAGCACTTCCATCCCGAAGGCGCGGGCGATACGGGCTGTGCGCATGCCGATAGCACCTGTGCCGATAATCCCAATCGTTTTGCCATGCAGGTCAAACCCCTGCAGGCCGAAAGACGAGAAATTTCCTTCCCGCGCTTTTTGCGCCGCTTGGGGAATATGGCGACTGAGGCTCAGCAGAAGCGAAAAGACATGCTCCGCGACCGTATCGCAGCCGTAGACCGGCACGTTGGCGACGGCGATGTCATGTTCGTCGCAGTAATCGAGGTCGATATGGTCGAAGGTGCGCGAGCGCGTGGCAATGAATTTCAGGCGTGGCAGCTGTGCAAGAACTTTGTCGCCGAGGTCGGAATAGACAAAACAGGAGATGATCCGCGCATCGGCGTATTTGGAGGCATTTGCGACGGTCAGCGCGTCCGCAGTCGTGTCGTAATCAATATCGCCATACAGATCCAGCAGGATCTGTTTTTCAGCGTCATCCACTTCAAAGAATAAAGTATCCATAGATGCACCTTTTGTTTCCGGATTATACGACCCTTCTACATGCTGCCAGCGCTCTGTCGGCGTTTTTGGCCCCGCTCCTGAAAATCCTCCGGTTCCAAACTGCCAGTCTTCTCGTGCTTATTCTCCTCGCATGCGCGCAGCAAGATCGTCTCGTTCAGTTCGCGTTCGCTCAAGATTCAGTCTTCTTCAGCGCGCGACAGGCATCGGCTCCTTAGACTCTTGTAATATCTCCGCAGATCCTTCATCTCTCCATCAACGATTTTTTTTGGGGGATGTCCGTTGCATGACCGTTCCTTTCCGCTGTCGTTCCATCATACTTCCATTATACCGCGCTTGCGCGCACGCATGAACTCCCCCATCGGGTAAAAACCACTGCAATCAACTTTACAAAGGTCAATAAGAAAAATTTTAGGGAACTTTTACGCGTTGCGGTCACCGAACAAAATCGTGAAGGCCCATTGGGTAGCGGGCGAGATATCGACTATTAATCCTTTACAATGTACAATACAGGGGTGGGGCAATGAAAGAGCGTGCATGCAGATGACGGAAGAAATAGGCAGACATCAATGTTTCATATACGAAGGAAATCCCTCGCATCATTTGCCCGCTCTGGTGGCCGCGATACGCGCGAAATTGGAGAACAATTATCGGTGCCTATACCTTAACAGCCCCTCCATTGTTGAGATGATGCGCCATCAACTTGCGGAATCACACGTAGATGTTGCGCAGAATCTTGCGAGAGGCGCTCTCGTACTGTCGTCGGAACCCGTTGTTTCCGAAGACGGTCTTTTCGATACAGAGGGGATGATCCTCAAACTGGAAGAAGCCGTGAAGCAGGCCCTTCGCGACGGGTATAAAGGGCTGTTCGCTACGGGGGACATGAGCTGGGAACTGGGCGTAAACAAAGACAATTTTTCCAAGCTTCTTGAATATGAATGGCGGCTTGAAAAGCTGTTTCAAATGCAACCCGCGCTCTCCGGCATTTGCCAGTACCACCACGATACGCTCCCGCACGAAATCATGCGGCAAGGCTTTTTGAGCCATCGCACGATCTTTGTGAACGAAACGCTCTCCCGTATCAATCACTATTATGCCGGATCCATTCCGCACGCCGAAGAAGCTTCGCGGGACCCAGAGCTGGATAAGGCGATTATGATGCTTTGTCAGTCAGCAGTCATGGAATAAACGGTTTTTACTGATAAAGCAGTCCATGCAGGATGGCAACAGCGATGGCATGCGTCGTGTTGGAAGCCCTCAGCTTCTGACGACATCTTTCAAGCCGCGCCTTCACCGTGTCCTCGCTGACGCCGAGAATGATCCCCGTCTCCCAGCGGCTTTTGCCTCTGGAAATCCATGTCAGCGTTTCTATTTCATGTGGTGTTAACTTGTCTTTTTTGCTAAGCGGATCGTAAGTGCAGTGCCCGGCCATCTTTTCCTTCACCGCCGCCGATGAAAGATGCACCACGGTTTGCGATTTCATCCGCCCGTCGTCCGCATCCTCCGCGGTGGATAAGGAGAAGGGCGCTTTTTGCCATTCCAGGTTACCCGGATCTTCGTCGAAAACGCTTGGCAACACCACTGTATCCAGCCAATGCTCCTTGAGACGCCGGATAGCTGTCGCCAAGCCATAAAAATCCGGCGACTTGACAATGTAGGCATTGGCACCCATGGCATAGCAGGCCTTGATGTCTGATTCGTGATTAGAAGTCGTCAGGACAACGACGGGAATGTTTTTCAGCACATTGTCCTGCTTTATCTTTTCAAGAAACTTTCGGCCGCCCATGCCGGGCATGTTCAGGTCGAGCAGGATTAGGCAGGGGCGCGCGGATGCGCGCAGATACTCAAGCGCGCACTCACCGGACGCCGCATGCTGTAATGGATTGACCAAACCGACCTTTTCGAATGCGTGCACTGCGGCTTCGACGTCGTCGGTGCAATCTTCTACCAGTAAAATTGGGCTTGCTTGATCTGACATTCAACTCCGTTTCTTACCTTTTGATCGAGTAGCCTCCGTTCATCCATGCAATGACCTCGTCCTTCTCATTGATGGCCTC
Source organism: Pseudomonadota bacterium (assembly GCA_021849295.1). Taxonomy (GTDB): domain Bacteria; phylum Pseudomonadota; class Alphaproteobacteria; order Micavibrionales; family UBA2020; genus PALSA-926. The sequence continues at coordinate 33,852 of JAJZTA010000013.1, forward strand.
CTGATGCTTTTTGTGCACGTCGCCCATCAGCTCGTGCCTGCAGGAGGCGAACTCGAGGACGTTGCGCAGCAATTCCGGGTTTTTGTGTATAAGTCCTTTGTTGATAAAATCCTCTGCACCGGCCCTGACCAGTGAAACAGCCAGTTCATGATCCTCCATCCCCGTCAGGACGACGATGGGGATTTTTGGCGCATATTCCTTCATATGCGCGAAGGTATCTCGTCCGTTCTTCGTATCCGGCAAGCCCAGGTCAAGCAGGATAATATTGACATCATCCTTGTGCGCTTTGATGTGCGCCTCTGCTTCCGCGATCGTTTTTTTATGCGTCACGTCAAACTGGCAGGGCAGTTGATTGTCTATCGTTCTGCACACCAGATCAGCGTCCTCCGGAGAATCCTCTACAAGCAAAATTTTTTGTTTTGTCATGGTGCACCAAATTTCTTTTGAAGGCCTATATACCGTCCTAGTTTCATCTTATACAAGTTCTATTTATCTTTCATGAAGTATGAATAAATTTTTAATCAAAAAAGTCTACAGCATCTGCATTTCCCGGCAAACTTAAAAAAATATCCTGTTGTAAAGGATATCTTCTGACGATAAGCAACTTTCTGCTTATATGTAGATGGCACCCGAACGGCACGCACTATTTTCCCTGTGTTGGCAGGAGTACCGTTTCGAACCAATATTCCTTGAGATGTTTCACCGACTCCACCACTTGATCGAAAATGACGGGTTTTTGCATGTAGGCGTTGACTCCGATGCGGTAGCAGGCATTGATATCCTTTTCGTTGGAGGATGTCGTCCAAATGACGACGGGTATCGTCTTGAGCCGCTCATCGCTTTTGAGTTTTTGCAAAACCTGAAAGCCGTCCAGACTGGGCATATTCAAATCGAGCAGAATCAGGGACGGAAGCTCGGTATTTTCTTGCGTTTTCAGCATATCCAGTGCCATCTGCCCCGTGGTGCACAGCGTGACGGAACCGTACAGCCCGACTTTCTTGAAGGCACGTGCGAGGGCTTCATAGTCATCTTCATTATCGTCCACGATAAGAATAGTGCGCGGCTTCTGGTATGGATCGTTCATGCGTCTATCCTCCCTATCGTAAAGTAAAAGGTCGAGCCGATGTCTGGTGCGGATTCAAGCCAGATACGTCCATTGTGTCGTTCGATGATTTTCTTGACGAAAGTCAAGCCGGAGCCGGTGCCGTCCTCCTGTTTGATGGCGGGATTTTCCAGCCGTTTAAAAATGCGAAATATGGCCTCATGAAATTCTGGGTCGATTCCGATGCCGTTGTCCTTAACGTAGAAAACATTTTTTTGTTCGCCATAGGGCGTCTGCGCCGTTTCGAGAAATCCTATTTCCACGAAGCGCTCCGGCTTGTTGTTGTATTTGATGGCGTTGGTGATAAGATTGCGCAGGGCTTCCGCCATCCTGAGCTTGTCGCACACGATGGGCGGCATGGGACGTGGAACGACGATGGTGGCATGCCGCTCTTTGAGGAAAGTGTCCATCATCTGCCGGATCTCGCCCACGGCCTCGCCGACATCCATCTCCTGAACGGCCAGATCGGTGCGTCCGAGCCGCGAGAAATAAAGCAGGTCGCCGATCAACTTCTCCATCCGCAGGCTCAGGTACTCCAGGCGGCGCAAACGGCGCATGCCTTCCGTGTCCAGCTTGTCCTTGTAGTCCTCAAGCAGGAAAGATGCTTGCGTCAAAAGACCACGCAATGGTTCCTTGAGGTCGTGTGACGCGATGTAGGCAAAATCGTCCAGTTCCTGATTACTGCGCTTGAGGTCCCGCGTGTAGCGCAGCAGCTCCGCCTCCTTCAACTGCAGGTCGCGGATCATCTCTTGCTGGTACAGGTGTGCCTCTTGTAGATTATTTTCGATGTTCTTCCTCTCGCTGATATCGCGAATGATGCCGCTGAAATACCGCGCACCGCGTCCCATCTTAACCTCTGCGACGGATAATTCCATCGGGAATAACGTGCCGTCCTTGCGCTGCCCTTCAAGTTCACGGCCAATGCCGATGATCTTGGCTTTGCCCGTCCTCAGATAATTGGCGATATATTCATCATGATGCATGGAATGATCCGGCGGCATCAGCATCTTCACGTTCTGGCCTATGGCTTCCGCCGGCGTATAGCCGAAGATTTCAGTGCAAGCTTTGTTATAGCTGTGGATGATTCCTTTTTCATCAATCGTAATCAGTCCGTCGACGATATTTTCGAGCACGGCGTCAAGGCGCAACTTGCTTTCATGTTCTGTTTTTCCCGATTCCGCGCGCTCGCTGACCGCCGAGCTCATGATCAGGCCCGTGACGTTGGCAATGATTGTGAACGTTTGTAGCACGTCGAGCACCCGTCCGGTCGGCATGTGGGAGAACGGCCCCATATGCATCGCCGTTAGCCCGATGGCGATGCCCGACAGCAAGAAGTTGACGGTGGTCACGCCGCGCGTTCCGAAGCGGATGGCTGCCCATATCAGCAGAGGAAAGACAGTGCTGGGATAGAACTGTGCGATGCCGAACATCTCCGACTGCATGGAGATGATGAGGCCGTAAGCGATAATGGCGAGCGCTAGAACCACTAGCTCCAGCGCGCCGCGTCGGGAAAAAGATAGATAGGGTTCATAGTACCAGGCAAGCAGCAAGGGCGCGATGATGATGTCGCCGCCGGCATCGCCAAGCCACCACGTGAACCAGACGGGAAAATAGTGCCTCCAATGCTGCATTCCCGCAAGGCAAAGACTGGTGGTGCCGATCGTCGCGCTAATCGCCGTACTAATGATGGCCGAAAACAATATCAGGCACAGCACGTCGTGGACATGCGAAAGGTAAGGCCCCGGTCCTGCAAAGCGGCGCAACAGCCATGCGCCGGTCAGCGCCTCTAGCGTATTGCCTGCGGCGATAGACAGGGCGACGGCGGAGGGCTCGTGGAGCGCAATATTAGACAGAAAAGCGCCAAGAAAAATGCCCGGCCAGATACGTCGGCCAAACAACAGTACAGCCACAAGGGAAATTCCTGCCGGCGGCCAGATGATTGTCACCTGCTTGGCGACAGTGGCGAGGCTGAAGCCTATCTTTGACGTGACGTAGTACAACGCCGCAAGAAGGAGTATGCGGCCTATATCCCTGCTATCGTATCTGAAAATATTAACCATAAACTAAAACATGGAACCCAAAATAGAAAGCTGCCCCCGTCTTGGCGTTGAGTCAATCCATATGCAGTCCTTATGCCGATCGGTGAGTTGAAGCGAAAAGGGGCCGTAGCTTGAAGAGCTTGTAAAGGCATAGTGATGTTAAGTTAGATTTTGTATATTCATAAATATAAAGGTCTTATTGCGAAGATATGATAAGGTGATTTGGAATTGAATCGGCATAGTAAAATATGCCTGTCAAGTGCATGATAAAAATATTATTAAAATATAGGGATACATTTGGGGATATAAATAAAGTTCATATTGAGATAATTTATTCTTATCAAGAAATTATATTATAAATATGATTCCCGTCACCGCTCCAATTTTTCTTTTGTGGAAATCGGAATATCGGAGGCAGGCATGGCCGTTCAATGCACGATCTTCACTCATAAAGACTGCCTTCTGCATGATACCGGAGAGGGGCACCCCGAGCAAATCGCGCGGCTGGTAGTTATTCTCGAGGCTCTTAAAAAACCGCAGTTCAAAAACCTTGTCTGGCAAGAGGCGCCAAAGGCTGACATTGAGGATCTGTGCCGTGCGCATAGCGTCGAATATGTCAGGGAGATGTTGCAGGCCGCGCCGGCGTCCGGTTATCGCGCTCTGGACAGTGATACTATCATTTCTCCCAAGTCCATAGAAAGCGCCCTGCGCAGCGCGGGCGCCGTCGTCGCGGCTGTTGACGATGTGCTGACAGGGAAGACCAAAACCGCTTTTTGCGCCGTGCGTCCGCCCGGACATCACGCAACAAAATACAGGGCGATGGGGTTTTGCATTTTCAACAATCTGGCCGTTGGTGGCTTGCATGCGGTACGGGTGCATGGCTTGAAACGCGTGGCGATCGTCGACTTTGACGTGCATCACGGCAACGGAACAGCGGACATTATCGACGGCCATCCGGAATTCCTTTTTATTTCCACGCACCAGCATCCTTTTTATCCGCATACCGGAGACCCTTTAACGACTGGCAAGCTGGGCAACATCGTGAACGTGCCGCTGCAATCGGGTGACGGGTCTGGCGAGTTTAGACAGGCTTATGCCGAAAAAATATTACCCGCCCTGAACGCATTTAAGCCTGAGCTTGTGCTTGTCTCGGCGGGATTTGACGCGCATAAAGACGATCCACTGGCGGGACTGCGACTGACGGAAGATGACTATGCCTGGGTCACCGGGGAACTCAAAAAAGTGGCGGACAAACACTGTGAGGGACGCATCGTGTCCGCGCTGGAAGGCGGGTATAACCTCGAGGCGCTGGCGGCATCGGTCGCGGCGCATGTTGGCGCTTTGATGCCATGCTAAATCCGGATATTGAACGGCAGGTCAATGCGCTAAATATAGAAAATAATTCCTGCCATATTGCCTTCATACCCCGCATCTTTTTGATGCGTTAATATTATCATAATTTCTTTTTGTAAAAGCGCATGATTCCGTGTGTTTCAATGCGTTATTATGGGCGTTTTTGCGGTACGGAAAGGTTGCGAAAAAATGACTTGTCAGGCATTCTTAAAGAGGGGTTTGTAGTGTTTTTGCAGCCGTTGTCGCTGCTGTTTTTTCAGGGGGAGCATTTTTTTTTGCAGGCGGTTGGAAGACTGGTTTTTGCTTTGTCGTTAACAACAGCGCTGTGCCTGCCTGTGCAGTCTTATGCCGAGACCATCGCGGATACGGTCAATCAGGCATTGACGACCCATCCCCAGATCAAGGAAGGCGCAGACATGGCCGCCGCAGCGAAGCGGAACGTGGCGGAACAACGGTCCGGTTACTATCCGGTTTTTTCGGTGCAGACCGAGTCAGGACGCATTCACAACAACGATCTGACGACCCGCGCCGATACGGCGTCCGGTGGCGCCAGTGCCAGCTGGCGGCAAATGGAAACGGTCGCTTTGACACAGCCTTTGTTCACTGGCTTTAATGTAGAGAACCGTGTCAGCGGGGCAAAAGACCGGTATGCCGCCGCCGAATACGATCTTGCAGGACAGAAGGAAGATGTCGCGCTGCGTGCGGCGCGCGCCCATTTGAATTTGATGCGCACAAAGGCGCTGCTCGGTCTGGCCAGCCATTACGAGGCCTATATAGAGAAGCGCCGCAGGAAAATCGCATTGATGGTCAAAGACGGCGCGGCCAGTGAGGCCGATTTATTGCAGGCAGAGGCCGTCGCGGCGGCGGCGGAGAATACGCAGCTTGGCTATAAAGACGCCTATCAACAAGCCGAGGCGGATTATATCGAAGTTGCAGGCTCTGCGCCTTCATCCCAGCTTGAACTGGGCGCGCCGGTATGGAGCAAATTTGTTCCTTCCAGCGTGGATCAGGCGCTCGCTACGGCCGTTCGCATGAACAGCCGTATTTTGTCGGCGAACAAGATGGTGAGCGCCGCCATGCGTGACAAGGATGCCGAGGCTTCAAGCCTGCTGCCGCAAGTGAGCGCGGAAGTATCCTACACCAAAGACAATAAGAGATCCGCTCTTGGCGGTTTTACAAGCGATGCCGAGGGTGTGGTAAAAATGGCATGGAGCTTTTCGACCGGCGGCGGACAAACCGCCCGCATCGACAAATACGACGATCAGGAAAAGGCCACCATGGAAAAGAGCGTTGGGGTCGTGCGGACGGTCGAACATGACGTGCGCCAGAAATTTACAGCCATGCAGACCGTGGATCAGCAATATGACCTGCTAACCCGGCAGGAAAGAGAAAACCGGACCATCTTCAAGAATTTTCTGGCGCAATTCCAGGGGGGTAGACAGTCAAACCTGCAATTGATCAATGCCCGCTCAAATCTTTTTCAAGCGCAGGCGGCACAGGTCGATGCGAGTTATCGTCGGCTTTTGGCGCGCTTCCAGTTGCTGAATGCCATAGGCAATTTGCACGAGGCTTTCGAGAATGTCACAACAACCGCATATGCAGCAAAACGCAAGGACTGAGGCTCCGTCTCCGGAAGGCCGCAAAGACAGCCTGCTTGAGGCGCTTGTTTTTGTCACCGGACATTTCGGTCATACACGCTCCGCGCCTGCACTACAGGCGGGGCTGCCTGTCGGCAAGGGGGGGCTGACGCCGAAACTGTTCTGTCAGGCGGCTGACCGTGCTGGCTTCAAGGCGCGGATCATGAAACGTCCGCTGGAAAAGATTCCGTCGCAGGTTGCGCCTGCGGTGATCATCACCAAGGGAAAAAAGGCCGTCATCCTGCTTCAGCGCGACGGCAAGGACATGTGCGTTACGCTTGATCCGGTGACGAAGGAGGAGAAAAGCGCCAGCATCAAGGACCTGGCGAAGGATTATTCCGGCTATTGCATCTATATCAGGCCGAACCATCAGGGCGATGGCAGCGGCGAGGGCGCGCCTTTGTCCGAACACTGGTTCTGGGGCAACGTGCTGGAGAACAGAGATATCTACATGCGCGTGGCAGTAGCCGCGCTGCTGATCAATATTTTCGCGCTCACCAGCCCGATTTTCTCCATGGGATTTTACGACCGTGTCCTGCCGAACAACGCCTTTTCGACCGGCTGGGTGCTGGTGATCGGCGCAAGCTCTGTCTACATTTTCGACATCCTTATCCGCACGCTACGCGCCTATTTCATCGACATTGCGGGCCGCCGTTTCGACGTTATCATCGGGCAAAAGCTGTTCAGTCAGGTGCTCGACGTGCGGCTCGGTAGCCGCCCTGGCTCGACCGGCGCCTTTGCCAACAGTCTCAAGGAATTCGACTCCTTGCGCGAGTTCTTCAATTCCGCGACGATGACGGCGTTGGTCGATTTTCCGTTTTCGTTGCTGTTTGTAGTGGCGGTCTGGATAATCGCCGGCATCGATTTCGCACTTCTGGTGTTATTTTTCTACGCGCTTGTGCTGGCGACCGGTTATTTGATGCAGCTGCCCGTGCGGCGCAAGGTGCATCAGGCGATGAAGACCGGCGAGCAGCAGCACGGGCTTCTGGTCGAGGCGCTCGGCAATCTCGAGACGATCAAGGGCATCGGCGGCGAGGGGCATATCCGCGCTCATTACGCGCATTGCGTCGCGCGCGCCTCTGAAGCGGGGCAGCAGTCGCGATTCTATTCCGGCATGGTCGTGAACTTCTCGATTTTCATCCAGAAGATGTCCGCCGTCCTCATCATGCTCGGCGGCATGTTCGCCATCAAGAACCGGACAATGACAGAAGGCGAATTGATGGCCTGCATTATTCTCGGCTCGCGCGCCATCGCGCCGGTCGGGCAAATGGCTGCGCTGATCAACCGCTACCATCAGGCGCGCTCTGCCTACCGCACACTGGACGGCGTCATGCAACAACCGGTCGAAAGGCCGCGGGACAAAAAATTCCTGCACCGTCCGCATCTCAAGGGACATTTCCAGTTTCGTGATCTGACGTTTTCTTATCCGCGCGCCGGACGGCCCGTCTTGCAAAACGTCAATATCAACATCAATGCCGGCGAGAAAGTGGCGATTGTCGGGCGCATCGGCTCTGGTAAAAGTACGCTGGTCAAGCTGATGATCAATTTTTTCGAGCCGACGGGGGGCGCGATTTTGGTCGATGAAACGGATGTCCGCCAGATTGATCCGGCGGATTTGCGCCGCAACATCGCCTACATGGGGCAGGACACGATGCTGATGAGCGGGACAATCCGCGAGAATATCGTCATGGGTCATCTCCGCGCCACGGACGAGCAGGTGCTGAAAATAGCCGAGCTGACGGGCGTGCATGAGTTCGTCCGCCGCCATCCAATGGGGTATGACGCGCCGGTGGGCGAACGCGGTGACGGGCTTTCCGGCGGGCAGCGGCAATCGGTGGCTCTTGCGCGGACGCTGATCATGGATACGCCGGTGATTATCCTCGACGAGCCGACCAATGCGATGGATACCGGCACGGAGAACACGATTCTCGATAATCTCGAGGCTTATATCAAAGCCAAAACCTTCATTCTGGTGACGCACAAGCCCGCCTTGCTGAAGGCTGTTGACAGGTTGATCGTGATGGACAATGGCAGGGTAGTTGCCGACGGGCCGCGCGACGAGGTTCTGCAGGCATTGAACGCCGGCAAAATCACCGCGCCGAAGGATTGAACGATGGATATTGAAGAGGAAGACCTGGAGTTTATGTCGGAACTAGAGGCGGCGGCGCACCTCAAGCCCAGCCGTGCCGCGCAAATTTTTCTTGCCGCAGTCGTCCTGCTCGTGATCTGGATGTTTGTGTGGATGGCCGTTTCGCATGTCGATGAACAGGTGCGCGGCATGGGGCAGGTTATGCCGTCGGGGGATGTGCAGGTGGTGCAAAGCCTTGATGGGGGCATTGTCTCGCAAATCCTTGTGCACGAGGGCGACGTCGTCAAAAAGGGGCAGGTGCTGGTGCGCATCGCAGATGTCCAATACGCTTCCGAGGGGCAGGGTATGGAGGCGCAGAAAGCGGCGCTCGAGGCGCGAAGGGCGCGATTGCAGGCCGAGTCGACAGGCGCGAAATTTGTCATTCCGCCGGATGTCGCCAAAAATTTCCCCGACATCGCGGCAAACGAGGAAAAGCTTTACCAGTCACGGCAGGACGATCTTTCGACCGCGCTCAACATCATCAAGGACCAGGTGCAGGAGGCGACGGCCAATCTGGCAGAGGTGCGCTCCAGTATCGCGCAGCTGACGAAAAGCAAGGCCTTGCTGCAAAAGCAGGTCGATATCGACAAGAACCTCGCAAAAGCGAAAGCCATACCCGAGATAGAGCTGATCAAGGACGAACGCGAGCTGAACGATACGTCCGGAAGCCTTTCCAGCGCTCAGGACAGTGAACAGTCGCTGCAGGCAAAGCTTGCCGCCGCACAAAAAAAAGAAAGCGAGAAGAAAGGACAATTCCGTTCCGATGCGCTCGGACAGATGAACGACACGGAGGCGAAGCTTTCCACGCTGGCGGCCAACTTGCGCTCCGTCAACGATAAGGTCACCCATTCGGAACTGCGCTCGCCTGTTGACGGCGTTGTCCAGCAGGTGAATGTCAAAACGGTCGGCGGCGTCGTGGAACCTGCGCAAAAGCTGGTCGAGATCGTGCCTTTGAACGAAAGCCTCGTCATTCGCGCGCGCATCGCACCGAAAGATGTCGCCTTTCTCCGTCCCGGTCAGAAAGTGAAGGTGCAGATCACAGCCTACGATTCCGAGATCTACGGCACTCTCAACGGCACACTGATCCGCATCAGTCCGAACACCATAGAGGACGGCCAGGGCCATGCCTTTTTCCAGATCGACGTGCGCACGGACAAAAACTATCTCGGCACGAAACAGGCGCCGTACCGGATATTCTCCGGCATGGTGGCAGAGACCAACGTGATCGTCGGGCGGCGCACGCTCCTGACCTATCTTCTCAAGCCGGTCCTGCGCACCAAAGAGCGCGCCTTTACGGAGCAATAGCAATGCTCAGGTTCATATCTAACAGACTGGCTCAAATCATCCTGCTGCTCGTACTACTGGCGGTACTTGTCGGGGTGCAGGTGCGTGATCCTGCATTCACGCATCAGTGGAGGCATCTGACCTATGACGCCTACAATCGCATGATGCCGCGGAAAATGGCTCCAATGCCCGCCGGCTCATCCATCAAGGGCGTTGCCATCGTCGATATCGATGAGGCGTCGCTTCGCACCTACGGGCAGTGGCCGTGGCCGCGCACGCTGGTTGCAAAAATACCCGAGGTTTTAGATAGCATGGGCGCAAAATCCGTGGGTTTTGATATGGTCTTTCCGGAGCATGACAGGACGTCGCCGCGCAGCGTTGCTCAAAATCTTCCGAAAACGCCGCAGATGAAGGCAGTAGTACAGGAGCTCGATGCGCTTCCGGACAATGACAAGCTTTTTGCGAGGGAGATCAAAAAACTTGGTAATGTCGTCATCGGCTTCGTTGCGGCCGTAAATGGGCAGATGTTTCATGGCCGCCCTGTACTGAAGGCGCAGGCGATTTTCAATTCCGGCGCATATGCGGATGACGCAAAATTCGTTGTTAGACACCGTTATTATACGACATCATTGCCGGAAATCGTCAAGGCGTCTGCGGGAGAGGGTAGCTTTACTATAGCACCTGATCAGGACGGCATTATTCGCAAGGTACCCCTTTTCGTTGGTCAAAGCCGTCCGGACGGGAAGGTGTTACCTGATGATATATATCCGGTTTTGGATCTTGATGCTTTGCGGGTCGCCATTCATGAGACACATTACACAATTATCAGCTATGGCCGGACGGTCTGGAGAGGGCAGCATACCTATGGTTTTGGCTACGGCATCCAGAATGTGCAGGTCGGTGACTACACGATCCCAACAGATGCCAAAGGGAGAATACGTGTTTACTACGCTGGATATAACTACTGGAAACATTTTTATATTCCTGCATGGAAAGTTCTGCAGCGGGATCCGTCGATCGCCAGATTGGTGAAAGGCAGGATTATCCTCGTTGGCACGTCAGCGATCGGGTTGTTCGATCTTCGGTCGTCTCCATTGAATGCGAGTCTGCCCGGGGTGGAGGTGCATGCGGAAGTCCTCTCGCAAATTCTCAGACATCAGTATCTTATACGCCCAAACTCTTTTTCGGGCTTAGAGCTGTGTGCGACGACGGTGATCAGTCTTGGCATCATTTTTCTCTCTCCATTCATCAGTACGGGATTGCTGGCGCTGATCGTGATTTTTTTGCTCGGCGCGGGAATCGGCGGTTCTATATATGCCTACGGGCATTATCACTATTTGTTCGCACCGGTCTATCCGTCGATGGCGATTATTGTCATCTTCATCCTTTCATCGGTTTTGAACAATTTGCGCTCCGAGAGCGAGCGGCGCGCCATCCGCAACGCTTTCGGCCATTACATTTCGCCCGCGTTGATAGAGGAACTGACTAGGGATCCGGGCAAGCTCAAACTGGGCGGGGAGGTGCGCGAGCTTTCCGTCATGTTCACAGATATCCGCAATTTCACCACAATTTCCGAATCCATGGATCCTGCCGACCTGATCCGCATGATGAACGACTTTTTGACGCCGATGACATCCTGCGTGCTCGACAATCGCGGCACGGTCGACAAATACATGGGGGACGCGATGATGGCGTTCTGGAACGCGCCGCTCGACGATCCCGGTCATGCGGCCCATGCCTGCGCTACCGCTTTGCAGATGCTTGACGCACTGAAAGCCGTGAACGTGACCTTGCGCGCAGAGGCGGAAAAAAACGGCAAGCCTTATCATGAACTGCGCGCCGGCATCGGCATCAATACTGGACGGGCGTCGATCGGCAACATGGGCTCGAAGCAGCGGTTCGCCTATTCTGCGCTCGGTGACACGGTCAACCTTGCCTCGCGCCTCGAAGGGCAAACCAAAGGGTATGGAATCTCGGTGATGATCTCCGAAACCGTTCTGAAGCGCGCACCGCACTTTGCCGCGCTCGAAATCGACCTGTTGACGGTCAAGGGCCGTACGGAGCCGGAGCGCGTTTACGCCCTGCTGGGCGACACGGATATGGCGAAGTCTGCAGCTTTCGGAGAACTTGCGGCGCTGCAGGGCAGGATGCTGGCAGCCTACCGCGCGCAGAAATGGGATGAGGCGCTTGATCTTGTGCATCAGTGTGAAACCCTGCGTTCTGATTTGGCGGGGCTTTATGCCTTATACCGTCAGCGCATTGAGACGTTCAAAAAAGACCCGCCCCCCGCCGACTGGCAGGGAGTTTGGGTCGCGAAGGACAAGCATTAGAACTTTTTTATGCGACAGTATTAACGGTGATGTGTCCTGCACCGGCGGCGGCATGCGTGTCTTGAATAATAAGCGTGACACTTTGAGTATTATACGTGCCTGCGTAAGTGATAGTTCCGCCGGCAGCGCCAGATATGTAGTGGAAGTTATCAGCTGTCACGCCGCTGGTGGTTACAACGTTTGCCGTGGCGCCTAGCTCGCTTGTTTGGCTTTCCGAGATGGTTAGCGTATGACTACTGCCCGTCATGTTGAAAACGTCTTGTACATTGAGTGTAACGCTATTGCCATTGCCGCTCGAAGATGTTCCAAGATCAATATTCTCGATGTTTTTGACAGGTCCGATCGACGGATTTGTAAAATCTAAAGAGAACTGCGGTAAATACATAGTCCCCAGAGTGAGATGGTTGCTTGTTCCGGAGGCGCCGCCATCGATATAGGCAAAGTTGGCATTGGTAATTTCTATGCCGGCCAGACCGCCATTACCGATAAAAATATCTCCGTGAAAATTGGTCGCGCTACCATTATTGTCAGACATAAGCATAGTGGAGCTACCGGCGATCATACATTCAGCATTGGCATTAGCAAAAAAGGGAGCACTACTTCCATAGACCGGAGCGGAGTGGCTGGTGTCTAATGTGAGGACGGCGTTTGCGCTCGTAAAGCTGTCACCGGCATTTGCGAATTCCTTTACATTTAGCGTGACGTTTTGGTTTACGCCGTTGCTGTCAGTATAAATACCTGAGTACGTTAGGTTCTGCGAAACGCCCCATATGCCGCTTGTGAGATGCAGATCAGTGACGGATGATGTGTTTGTATCTTGTTGTATTTGAACAATATTGCCGACTTCGTTACCGATGCCGGATATGTTCAATATATGGTTTCCCGCACCGTCATTCGCCATGCCGAAGACAGACGTATTATTGAGGGTAATGCCGTTTCCACCACCCGTGATGGAAGTATCAAGTGTGATGTTAGCGATGTTGTGGATTTTTACCAGTTCCGGTGTCGTGGCAGAGGTGGTGTTTACGTTAAAGCCGGTATTGGTATAACTCGCAACCGCGTTCGTGCCGCCGATATCCAGTGTATTAACGCCGGTGCCGCCGTCAACTGCTTGAAACCCAGAGCCGAGGACTTGCAGGATATCATTTCCACCTTCACCAAGCAGAACATCTTGTCCACCGAGCCCGATCAGATGCTCGTTGCCGCTTCCTCCGACAAGTACATTGCCGCTGACGTTCGTGCCCGAAAGCGTGACGTCCAAGCTGCTGTTTGTCGGGGCGGTTGTATTTTGGCTGATGAGGAAAGTACCGGACATATTTCCTGTGTTGGCTTGCGCATTTGTTACTGCCGTGACGGTACTGGGTAGTATGTCAGGCAGGGGTACTACGTGTTGAACGGTTTCGATGGGTTGCGAGGTGCCACTTGTGGCATAGGCCGTGATATTGATATTGAAACCGGTGGAATTGAGGACGCTTGAAAGGGCCAGATAGTTATTGACAACCAGCTGGCCTGCCGCATTTATTCCAAAAACCTGATTGCCCGTATCTGTCAAGCCGGTTTGTATTACGCCTGTACTCGCATTATAGTCGCTATAAGTTCCCTGTACCTGAACGACATAGTGGTCGACTGTGATGCCCGGTGCGACTTGTATTTTGCCGAGAGATGTGCTGTTCTGCAGAAAATTACTAGCGCCATCGTCGGTGAATATAGACGTGCCTTTCGTGAAATTCGGTGCCCATGTCAAGGCAAAGTCCTGAATGGACATGGGCGTTTGCATCGTGTTATAGGTATTACTCGTAAGGATATTACCGGCTAGATCCTGCGCCGTTATCGCTTCGAGCATGCCGCCGGTTGAGGTGGCATGGAACGTTACCGTGTAGTTATCTGAGCCGGAGTATACGATGGAATCCACATGAATGGCTGTCGCCGCAGCCACGCCTGGGATTTGGTTGGTGTAGGTATTCGTGGCAGTGAAAGTGGACGGTGCTATCTGCTCGTTGAAGTGCATCACGACGGAGTATTGCTGGTTGATGAAGGCGGTGTTCCCTGTCATGGTTTGTGGGCCCGTGACTTGCGCTGTCATGCTGGGGTGAGCTTGGTCCAGAGTGAAAGTCATCGGAGCGGAAGTGCTGATCAGCTTGCTGTGGGAATCGTACTGCTGTACTTCTACGGTGTAGGTTGTACCAGCAATTGCGGCCGTAGCTAAGGTAGCGGTCGGGTTTACCGATACACCCGCATTGGCACTGCCCGTCCACACGGTTGTTCCGTTATTGACCCATGTCGAGCCAGCCTCGACGGTATATGTCACTGTTGCCGCATTGCTGGCAAGGTTGGTTGCCAGCAAGGTCGCATCCATCGTGATATGGTCCGCGCCGCTATAGCCTGTATCGTGGGTCAGCTGCACGCTGAACGGTGGCGGGGGCGCGGCGGGTGTTGTCGTCGAGGATGTGGTCGTTGTCGTTGGGCTGGTGGACGATGTTGACGATGACGCATAAGTGGACATCGTAGTCGTTGTGCTCGTCGTTGGCGACGAAAAACTTGCCGTGCCGGACGTGGTGCCAAACGAAGCGGTGCTGGTCGTGCCAAAGGACGCTGTCGTCGTAGACGTTGTCGTTGTCGTGGGGGATATGCTTGTCAGGAGCGTCGTGTCCGTCGTCATCAGAGGCTGCACGGTGGAGGTGGTGGTCGTCGTGGTATGCGTCGTTGTGCTTGTCGGTGATGTCATTATCGGAGCCGTCACCGGAAATGTCGTCGGCGTAATGGTGGATTGGGGGACAGTGCTGACAAAGTGATGGAGCGTATCCGCGGCGACGGTGCTCAGCGAGTTGTATGTCGAACCGAAAGTGGAAGCGTCCATCGCTACAGGTTGTGGCTGCGCGTTATAGCTGGTGAGCGCGATTGTCTGGAAGCTGTTGCTCATGTTGACGGTTCCGGCGCCGTTGGTGACGGCGATGGCGCCGTTGACTATGGTGATGTCGCTGGGTTGTCCGGTCGGCAGGATGTGGCCGGCGATGACGGTGCCGCGGATGCCGATGGAGCCTACGGGGGTTTCGATATTGACGTTGCCGGGTTCCGTCTTGCCGATCAGGCCGCTGGTGTAGACGAACATGCCTTGCAGCATCGAGAAGAACGTGCTGCCTGTGTGATGCTCGGAATTATAGATATACTTGTCGATCGACATGCGCGCATTCTCGCTGACGGCGAAAGTGGTGTGGTCGGAAAAGAGGATGTTGAGCGCGCCGGTTTTGGATGTTTCGACGACGTCGCCTTGATAGAGAGGCATGCCTGCGGCGGCGGTGATGTGTGTTCCGTCCGCGCGGATGACTTCGTCATGGCCGACGACCTGTATGATGGTGCCTGCCGGGCTGGCGTCATTCTGGATTTGTCCCGAGGATGCGTATTGCCCTGGATGATCCGGTTGCACGAAGGAGTCCACCATCGCGGGGGAGAGGTGGGCGCCATCATGGGTGGTGAGCTCGGGCGGGTTTGCCATGTCGAAGTATCCCTGAACGACGACGGTGTGGCCGTCAGCTGTCAGGTGCAGATCCTGTCCGCTGCGCGTCATTACGGCGTCGGCGATGAAATTGCCGCCCGGCAACTCGACCGGATGACCTGCAACGGCTTTCACATGAATGTCAGCTGGCATATCTTTTGGCATGGCTTTACCCCCGTATAACGCACGCACCCCCTAATCTTTATATTGTATCGGAAAACAATTAATCGACTATGAAAAAATGATTGCTTTTGTCGTATATTAATGAATTGATTTATCTATATTTTTTTGTGAAAAAACAGGGTCTAAGCGACCTTTGGGGGTGCCCAATTTTTGACGAAAGTCAATGCATCCTCAAGTGGCATGGGTTTGGCAAACCAGTAGCCCTGACACTCTTCGCAGCCCATTTTTTTGAGGATGGCTGCCTCATCGGCGCCTTCAATGCCCTCGGCGATGACTTTCATGTTCATGCTATGGGCGAGGCCGATGATAGATTTTACCAGCACCTTGCTGGAGGGATCGCTGTTCATAGAGCGTACAAAGCTCTGGTCGATTTTGAGCGTACTGATGGGAAAATGGTGCAGGTAGCTGAGAGACGAGTAACCGGTGCCGAAATCGTCTATGGAGACGCTAGTACCCAGCGCACGGCACTTTTCAAGAGCCAGTTTGGCGGCTTCAGGCTCTTCCATGAGCAGGCTTTCCGTGATTTCGAGGTGAATATGTGCGGGGCTGACTCCCTTGGCGCGCAAGACGGCGCTGACCTGTTCGGCGAAGTCGCCGTCCGAAAAGTCCCTGACTGAGAAATTGACACTGATGAACGGCGGATGCTTGCCGCAGAGCTGCGGATCTATCGCCGCGTGGAGCGTTTTGACGGCGTCGCAGGCAACGCCGAGCCCCCAATGGGACATGTCGGTGATCAGTCCGCTTTCTTCCGCCACGGGAATAAAGACGCCTGGTGGAATAAGACCTCTTTCAGGGTGCTGCCAGCGCATTAACGCTTCAAATCCGGCGATTTTCATGTCCTGAACGGAGATGATGGGCTGGAAATAAAGCACAAGTTCGTCTTTTTCCAGCGCCGTTTTTAGCTCGTTGTGTATTTTGATCGCATTGACGGCGAGATCATGCATTTCGCCGCTGTTTTCCGCAGTTTCGACCGCGCTCATCGCATGAACGGGCGATTGCATGAACTGCGAACGGCTGATCATATCGCGATAGCGGGTCATGATGACATTCATAACCATTTTGACAATCGGGTCGGCGCTTTCAACGCGGTTTGCAAAGTCGGCGCGGGAAATTTCCAAGACTGCGCAGTCTTCAAGGGCGCGGATGGTGGCGGTGCGCGGCTTGTCGTCAATCATCGCCATTTCGCCGATGATAGAGCCTGGGCCGCGTGTGCCGATTTGCATGAGCGCGCCGTTGCGGGTGATCAGTATTTCGACGCTGCCGGTTTCAAGAATATAAGCGCTGTCGCCGCGCTCTCCCTCGCGGATCAGCACGTCGCCTTTTTTAATGTTCTTTCTTGCAGATCGCGTCATCTTTGTCCCGTAACACCTCTTGCGCCCATTCTACGATACATGGCTTAAAGGAAGTATTAATATTTAAGCAAAAAAACAGATTACGGGAACGTTTTATTTCTGGTCAATATGGCCCTATCGCCTTTAATATAGAGGCAGGGTGTGTTTGTTAAGGGGCAGAGCATGAGTCTTGCCGAACTGCTGTTTCTGTATGTGGCCTTTCGGGTCAAACAAGTCGTTTGCGATTTCTTTTTACAGCCGTCGTGGATGGCGCTCGTCAAAGGACAGCCGGAGAAGGGCGGTACGCGCGCTCTGGTCATGCATGCAGGCATACATGCCATTTTCACATTCGCCCTGATGCTGGTCTTCGCGCCTAAACTGTGGTGGCTCGGTATTGTGGATTTTCTCGTCCATGCCATCATCGACAAGTCGAAGGCTATGCTCAACCACAAAACGGGGTGGACGTACAAGGACAACGCCTACTGGTGGGCTTTCGGGATAGATCAGGAGGCGCACAACCTGACGCACCTCGTTTACATCGTCATCATTGTTCTGCATTCCGGCGCAACTTTTCACTCATGCATGCCGCTGCACTAGCAGCAGGGCTGCCTTGCCAAGATAGACCGCGCCCAGCACCCACAGCACGATCTGCGTCGCCTTGTAAAACTGGCCGTCCGTCAGTTTGTTGAGGATGAATTTTCCGATATTGGCGCCGAGCGTCGCGGCGGGGATGACGGCGAAGTAGATCCAGAGCGGCAGCCCCGATACGGCGTGCGCGTGCGGCACGATCAGGCCGAAATAAACCAGCTTGGTCACGTGCGAGATCGATTGCGTGAAGGCCTTGGTGGCGACGACCTGGTGCCGCGTCATGTCGATGTCCTGAAAAAACATGCTCAGGGCCGCGCCGGAAACGCCCGCCATCAGCTGCATGCAGGTGATGGCGAGACCGCAGAAAAACGCATGCTTCGGCTTGGTAAAGTCGAATTTCACGCGCCCGCGGAAAATTTGCGGGATGAAAGGCCCGATGCCGAGCATTCCGAAGACAAGCGCCTTGCTGGGCAGAAACGTGAACAGCGAAATCACGACGAAGCTCAAGACCATGCCCGCCAGATAGTATTTCAGGCTTTTGAAGTCGATGTTACTGCGGTGAATATAGGCGCGGCTGGCGTTGGAGAAGAACTGCGCCGTCGCGTGCAGCATCATCGCCTCGCGGACTTGCAGCGTCCATACGAGAATGCCCATCAGCACCATGCCGCCCGCCATGCCGAGAACGCCGGAGAGAATGGCTGTGAGCAGAATGCTGAAAAGGATAAAAATACCGGTCAGTAGAGTCATGGAAAAAGCGGCTAGATTTGCTTGACGGGTTTCGCCGGAACGCCGGCGACTTTGGCGCCTGCGGGCACATCTTCAAGGACCATGCTGCCGGCGGCGACGCGCGCGTTCTCGCCGATTTCTACGGGGCCGAGGATGGTGGCGTTCGCGCCGATGCGCGCGCTCTTGCGGATTTTCGGATGGCGGTCGCCCGTGGCGTGCGGGGATTTGCTGCCCAGCGTGACGCCGTGCCAGATGAGGACATCGTCCTCGATCGTTGCCGTCTCTCCGACGACGATGCCCGTCGCATGGTCGAACATAATGCCGTTGCCAATATTCGCCGCGGGATGGATATCGACGCCGATCAGCTCGGAAACGCGGTTCTGCAAGTGCAGGGCGAGATGCTTGCGGCCCTCCTGCCAGAGTTTGTGCGCGACGCGGTAGGTCTCCAGAGCATGGTAGCCTTTGAAAAACAAAAAGGGCGTGAGCGGGTCGTGCACGGCGGGGTCGTTATTCATGGTGGAAAGGAGATCCAGCAGCGCCGATTTCTCAAGTTCGGGCGCAGCCTTGTAAATTGTCTTGAATGTTGTGTGCAGTGCAGCACGGCTGACCTCCGCCGTGGCGAGCTTGGAGGAAAGCATTTGCGCCAGCGCGGAGAGAATACCGTCCTCCAGCAGGATATTTTCCTGTACAAAAGCCGCCAGCGCGGGCTCTTTGTCCTTTACGGCCTGTGCCTCCTCAAGGATTCTCGGCCAGATATCCTTTATAGGGTCTGAATGTGCGTGCTTCATCATGCGGGATATGATAATAAAGGCCTTCAATATTGAAAGCAATAATAACGTGATTATGGTGAATAATGAGCGATATTTTGAAACTGATCGGTAATACGCCTTTGGTTGAAATCCGTAATTTCGACACCGGCCCCTGCAAACTGTTCGTCAAACTGGAATCCCAGAACCCCGGCGGTTCGATCAAGGACCGCATGGCGCTCGCCATGATCGAGGCGGCGGAGAAGGAGGGGGCACTGAAACCAGGCGGCACGATCGTCGAGGCGACGGCGGGCAACACCGGCCTCGGTCTCGCGCTGATTGGTTCATTGAAAGGTTATAAGGTCGTTCTTGTCATTCCCGACAAGATGTCGCGGGAAAAAGTTTTGCACTGCAAGGCGCTTGGCGCGGATGTGCGCATGGCGCGCTCCGATGTGACGAAAGAGCATCCGGAATATTACCAAAACATCGCCGCGCGCATCGCGGAAGAGACGGGCGGGTTTTACATCAATCAGTTTTCCAATCCTGTGAATGCCGCAGCGCATGAAAAAACCACCGCACCCGAGATCTGGGAGCAGATGAACCACGACGTCGACGCTGTCGTCTGCGGCGTCGGCTCGGGCGGCACGCTGACCGGCATCGGGCGCTTCTTCAAGGAACATAGTCCCAAGACCGAGATGGTGCTGGCCGATCCTGAAGGGTCCATTCTGGAGCCTTTGTTCAACCGTAACGAGAAGGTCGAGGCCGGATCGTGGGTGATCGAGGGCATCGGCGAAGACTTTGTGCCGTCGATCATGGACATGTCGCTGGTCAGAAAAGCCTATAGCATTTCGGACGAAGACAGCCTCGCGGCTGCGCGCGAACTGCTGGTGAAAGAGGGCATTCTTGCCGGAACGTCGTCGGGAACGCTGTTCGCCGCCGCGCTGAAATACTGCCGCGCGCAGAAAACGCCCAAACGCGTCGTTTCGCTGATTTGCGACCGCGGCGACAAATACCTTTCCAAGACCTTCAGCGATTTCTGGATGACGGAGCACGGCTTTAAAAAACGCAACCTGACCAACACGGTCGAGGACCTCGTCGTCCGCCGCCATGATCAGGGTGACACGGTGATCGTCCGCCCGACGGATACGCTGCTGACGGCATACAAACGTATGCGCGTGGCGGACGTCTCGCAGTTGCCCGTCGTCGACGAGAGCGGAAAGCTCGCGGGTATTGTTGATGAATCCCTGCTGCTGAAGTATATGGAGCAGGTCGCGGCGCGTCAGGACGTTGCCGTTGGCAAGATCATGAAGCCCGCGCCGGCAAAACTCGCCTGCACGGCAAGCCTCGATGACGCGGCGGCGCTGCTGGAGGACAATCCCATGGTCGTCGTCATTGAAAACGACAAACTGATCGGGCTTGTCACGCGTATCGACCTTCTCAACCATTTTGTCATGAAAGCACAAGGAAAAGCAGCATGAGCAACTCCAAGATGAAATTTTCCACCCGTTGCATCCATGCGGGGCAGGAGCCTGACCCGACGACCGGCGCCGTCAACGTGCCGATTTACGCGACCTCGACCTATGCGCAGTCCGCGCCGGGCGAGCATAAGGGGTTCGTCTACGCTCGCGGCCACAACCCGACGCGCCACGCCCTCGAGCGCTGCGTTGCGGATCTGGAAGACGGCTCGGCGGGTTTTGCTTTCGGCTCAGGCCTTGCTGCCATGTGCGCGGTGCTGGATTTGCTGCCCGCGAATGCGCATATGATCGCTTCGGATGATCTTTACGGCGGAAGCTACCGTTTGTTCGAGCGCGTGCGCAAGCAGTCATCGGGATTGACGGTTTCCTACGTCGATATGACGAAACCGGAAAATCTCGAGAAGGCGCTCACGCCCGCAACGAAAATGCTGTGGATGGAAAGCCCGAGCAATCCGTTGTTGAAACTTGTCGATTTGGAAATGGCAGTGGCGTTCGCGAAAAAACACAAGCTGCTTTCCGTCGCCGACAACACCTTCGCCACGCCGTGCAACCAGAAGCCGCTGAATTTCGGCGTGGACATCGTCGTCCATTCGATTACAAAATACATCGGCGGACACTCCGACATTATCGGCGGGGTTGTGGCTGTCAATGACAGCGAGCTGGCCGACCGTCTGAAGTTCATCCAGAATTCCACCGGCGGCATTCTGGGGCCGTTCGACAGCTTCCTCGCGCTGCGCGGCGTGAAAACGCTGGATGTGCGCATGGCGCGCCATATAAATAGCGCGATGAAAATCGCCCAATGGCTGGAAAAACACCCGAAGATCGAAAAAGTCTATTACCCCGGCCTTGCCTCGCATCCGCAGCATGATCTGGCCAAAAAGCAGATGCAGGGCTTCGGCGGCATGGTCACCGCGATCATGAAGGGCGACCTTGAAGCCTCGCGCCGCATGCTTTCGGCGTGCAAAGTCTTCACGTTGGCTGAAAGTCTCGGCGGCGTCGAAAGCCTGATCGAGCATCCGGCAATCATGACGCATGCTTCCATCCCGAAAGAGGAGCGCGAGAAGCTCGGTATCAGCGACGGGCTGATCCGCCTGTCCATCGGCATAGAGGATGTGGATGACCTGATCGCCGACTTAAACGCGGCGCTGGACAAAGCCTAAGCGGCTGCGACATCTTTGCATGCAAAGAGCCCACGGAGCGCTATAAAATCCAGCGGAAATTCTGCAATCATATGCAACACGGAGAGCAGGAACAGGATTTCATAGCCTGTTTTATAATCATATGCGTAGATGCATATGGCGGTAATATAAATCGCAATAATCGGATAAAGGCGGCGGCGTTTAATGCGATGCCACTGCAATAGCTCTGTTTTTGAAAACCAGTTCAGATAGTGATATGTGTAAAAAAACGTGAGCAGGCCGTAAGCCAACGACCATGCCCTATCATGGGTCATGCGGCTGCCGCCCAAGGCGGAGAGAAAGCGCGCTGTTCCGTCAAAAAAATGGTGGTTGGCGGCGAGGCCGGTTGTCCACGTCATATGCGCGGTGGGTGGGACAAAAACCAGCAGGAAAAAACAGAAAATCCATGTAATGACAGCCGCTTTTGCGGCGGGGCCGCGGTTCTTTCTTGCCCCCTGCATGAGGAAAATCAAAGTAAAAATCCCCACATGAATGATGGGGAGAAAAATCAATGCGGGCAGCACCAGAGCTGGCAGTTTGGCGAAAAACAAATACGTGACTGCCAAAGATAAAATCGGCAGGATGGCATATCTTTTCTGCATGCGGTGCGACAGAAAGAAGCAGGCCGTCAATAAGCTGCCGAAGGCACAGAGAGCATATACGAGGGGCATAAACTTCATAAAAAGAAAGAGGCTAAGTCCTGCCACGGTCAGCCCCATATAGATAAACTTCGCTTTTTGATCGTGGATAAAATAGTCGCGATCATGCATCCAGTTCATTTGTGTGAGGTAATGCGCGGGCCCGAGAATCACGAACACTAAAAACAGCCCTGTATAAGGTGCAAAATACGCGAACGCCGCGGACAGCAAAACCAGAAAAGGCTGCGCCCATTCCTGTCGTTTCAAAAGTGTGGACGGGGGCATATATTCCCTATGAACAGGCTGGTAAAGTCCCTCGGAAGGCATTAGCCTACCGGTGGCAGTGTCACATGCGGAGCGCCGATTCCGCTGCTGCCTCCGGAAGCAAAGCCCGAGGCATTATCCGGCGGATCGTAGTTGCGGTCGCGTTCTTCGAGAGTGGCGCCATTGTCGCCAAAGGTATAACGAACCCCGAGCATCCCGTAGCCGTTGTGCGTGCTTGCGTAGCCGCCTGCGGCAAAAAGAGAGTAGGGTTCGCGACCGGGCTTCCATTCCGCTTCGCCGCCGCCGATGCGGATGTTGCTGAAGGCGTTCCCCGTGAGGGACAGCACAAGGTTGCGGTTGATGTAATAGCTGCCTTTGACGTCGGTATAATAGGTCGAATAGGTGCCTTTCCCCGTCCAGCTATCGCCGTGTTGCCAGCCGCCGCCGAGATAGAACGACAGCTTGTCGTTGAAATATGACTCTCCTTCAAGACCGGCCCTGTAAACATTCTGTGCGCCGATGCGGCCCCACAGACTCGTCACGCCCACGAGACCCTTGGAATTTCTGCCGAAAACATGCGCGGCGACCGCGCCGCGGTTAATGCCCTGACCCCAGGCGTCGCTGCCGTCTAGCTGCGCACCGAGCTTGTCGGATAAGGGCGCGTCGACTTTGCCGGAAAGAAGTAATTTGTTGTCTCCGGAAATATAGGCACCCGCCGTGCTCAAGGAAGCATTCGGTGCGGCGACCGCAGCCGCTTTTGCGAGATGTGCTCCCGCGGATAACGCCGTTACGGCGCATGTCGTCACAAACAATGAGGATATGAACAATTTTTTACGGATAACGAGCATGCAGTTTTCTCCAGAACGAATGATAATTCCAGGCAAATTATAGATAAGACGGACAAAGTCAACCCGATTTGTGTTCCATGGAAAGCAGCAAGACGTCGTGGTTCTGCTTATCGGCACTGCAAGTAAATTTATTGACATAATTTTAATTTTGAATTCATTGAATCAGCTTGCCAGAGGTGTTAAAAAGAAGCCTATTTTTGGAAATCGTGGATTTGCATGTACACAAGGTTGCGCATAGAAAAATAAGTATAAAGGAAATCAAACAGATGACGGCAGGACAATACGCATATGTGATGAAGGGTTTGAGCAAGACCTACCCGGGTGGAAAGAAAGTCCTTGATAATATATTCCTCAGCTTCTATCCCGGCGCGAAAATCGGCGTTCTTGGCCCCAACGGCGCGGGTAAATCGACTCTGCTCAAGATTATGGCGGGCGTGGAAAAAGAGTTCAACGGTGAGGCTTGGGCGGGCGAAAACATCTCCGTCGGCTATTTGCCGCAGGAGCCGCAGCTCGACCCCAACAAGACCGTGCAGGAAAACGTCATGGAAGCCTTGGGCGATCTCAAGGCCATGCTTGACAAGTATAACGAGATTAGCAACAAGTTCTCCGAGGAAGGCGCGGATTTTGACGCGCTTCTGGCCGAGCAAGGCGAGTTGCAGACGAAAATAGAAGCGCAAGACGGCTGGAACATCGAGCGCACGATCGAAGTCGCGATGGACGCGCTGCGCTGCCCGCCGGGCGATATGGCGGTGACGAACCTTTCGGGTGGCGAGAAACGCCGCGTCGCGCTGTGCCGTCTGCTGCTTGAAAAGCCCGATTTGTTGCTGCTCGATGAACCGACCAACCATTTGGATGCTGAATCCGTCGCGTGGTTGCAACGCCACTTGCTGGAGTATAAAGGCACGATCGTCATGATCACCCACGACCGCTACTTCCTCGATCATGTCACGGGCTGGATTTTGGAACTCGACCGCGGTTCGGGCATTCCGTACGAAGGCAACTATTCCGGCTACCTCGAAAAGAAAGCGAAACGTCTCGAGCAGGAAGGCCGCGAACAGGAAGCGCGCCAGAAAGTTCTTTCCCGCGAACTGGAATGGGTGCGGCAGTCTCCCAAGGCGCGTCAGGCAAAATCCAAGGCGCGTATCACCGCTTACGATGACTTACTGGCGGAAAGCAAAAAGTACGAAAAGACCCGCACGGCGCAGATCGTCATTCCCGTGCCGCCGCGTCTGGGCGGAACCGTGGTCGAGGCCGAGGATATTTCCAAGGGCTTTGGCGAACGTCTGCTCTTTGAACACCTCAGCTTCAAACTGCCGCCAGGCGGCATCGTCGGTGTGATTGGCCCGAACGGCGCGGGTAAAACCACGCTCTTCCGCATGATTTCCGGCGAGGAAAAACCCGATAGCGGCACGCTCAAAGTCGGTGAAACCGTCAGCCTCGGCTACGTCAACCAGAGTCGCGACAGCCTTGACGGCAACAAGAACGTCTGGGAGGAAATTTCCGGCGGCAACGACATTTTGCACCTGGGCGAGCGCGACATCCAGTCCCGTGCCTATGTAGGTTCGTTCGGCTTCAAGGGCGGTGACCAGCAGAAAAAAGTCGGCGTCCTGTCCGGAGGGGAGCGCAACCGCGTACACCTTGCCAAGATGCTGAAAGAACCTGCCAACTTGTTGCTGCTTGACGAACCGACTAACGACCTCGACACTGAAACGCTGGCAGCGCTCGAAGACGCGCTTGAAAACTATGCCGGTTGCGCGGTGATCATCTCCCACGACCGCTGGTTCCTCGACCGTATCGCGACACACATGCTGGCGTTCGAAGGCGACAGTCAGGTCGTGTGGTTCGAGGGTAACTACGAGGATTACGAGAAAGACCGCAAGAAGCGCCTCGGCATCGACGCCGATCAACCGCACCGCATCAAATACAGGCCGCTGCGCAAAGCCGGGTGAGTTTCAAGCTTGATTAGCGGCGTCCGTGGCGGCGCTGCTTTTTCTTTTGTTTCTTGTTCTTCTGCGGTTTTTGTTGCTGCCGCGGAGAGAAATTGTCGTTCGCCGTGATGATGTTGAATTTCTGGCTGAGTGTGTTGTCGATCCACTGTAGCGTTTTGCGCAAGTTCGCCGTTTCCTCGGCGGGCAGTTCGTCCAGCTTGTCGCGCAGGCTCGTGAATTTCTTGCCCTCGTAAAATTTCTTGAAGCCCCTGATCTCGTGGGGGTAGGCGGCGTTGTTGAAGGCGATTTTAAGGCTGTCGTCCATGCCTTTGAGAGCGGGCTTGACGTTGACTATCTGCGCGCCTTCCATGCGGATGACTTCGTCTATAAGTCTGTTTAGGCGCGTTGTTTCGTTAAAGACGTCCTGTAGCGGGGTGCTTTTGATCTGACCTGAAGCGTTGTTCCTGCGCGATGGCGCGGAGAGCGGCGTTGCCTGCGGCTGGGAGACGTATCCTGCATGGGCGGCATCCGCGACGGGCACGATCATCAGAACCCACTGACTCGTGCCATAAGGTGTGTGCGCGGCGTCCTGAAGCCCGTTGAGCTTGTTCTTCATTTCGTGAACGTCGATCGGCATGAGGATCAGGTTGTTGAAATGGTTGGTGAGGTGCGTGGGCTTGCTGCCGGGCGGCATGAGCGGGTCGACTTCTTCGTCCAGAGAGGCCGTGCCGCCGCCGAAGCGCTCGATGATGTGGTCTATGTTGACGGCATACGGCCTGTTGTTGTCGTCGACGGGATTGTGGCCCTGCGCCATGCGCTTGATGCCTTTTTTACCGATGCCGAGAGCTTCGAGTTCCTCGGCATGGTTGTCGGCAAGATAGGTCAGAAACTTCGCACGGACATATGAGGTGAATTGGGAATATACCTTATCGTTTTGCGGGCGCTTGATGAGCGTGTACAGCACCGGCACAAGGCGGAAGCCGTTCGGCACATTGGAAACGATTTTTTCGAATTGCGCCAGATCGTCTGCGGCGCGGACAGAGGAAATCTGGAAGGCGGTTGGCGGGTCGTTTTGTTTGCCCGGAGGCGCTATGTCCTGCGAATGCTGCTCGGATTTGAACAGTGCATCAGCGCGCGCGGTGAGTTTGGCGCGGATGCTGTCGATCATCTCTTCTGTGGTCGGGGGCGTGCCGCCCGCGCCGGGCTTTGTGGCGGCATTGGCTGTGATCTTTGTGATGGTGTCGGCCGAAACTTTTTTCATGGTGATGTTATCTCCGGCCTTTTGTTTCAGCGCGGCTTAAACTGCGTTTTACGGCGCTTTTTCGGCTGCGGCGTTGCGGGCTCCTTATCATCGTTGGCGGGGGTCAGGACAATCGACCCCGTCAGGCCGTCCGCTTCTTTCACAACAACGGACATTTCGTCGCCGCGCTGGAAGACCTTGCCGCTCTTCTGACCGGTCAGCGTTCTGTTCTGCTGGTCGAAGTTATAATGGTCTTTCGGCAGGAATTTGGCGGGCAGCATGCCTTCGCAGCCGAGGCCGTCGAGCCGGATAAACACGGCGCCGTTGATAACGCCGGTGATCTGTCCCTTGAAGGTGTGTCCGGTTTTCTTGGAGAGATAATCCGCTGCGTAGCGGTCGTCGGCGGCGCGTTCGATTTTTACGGAGCGCAGTTCCGTTTCGTTGATATGGTCGGCCATTTCGTCAAGGCGGGCCTTTTGCGCGGCATCAAGCGCGCCGGCGCCGAGATTGAAGGCTTCCGCGAGGCTGCGGTGGTTCAACAGGTCCGCGTAGCGGCGAATGGGCGAGGTGAAGTGCGCGTAGCGCGGCAGGGCGAGGCCGAAGTGGCTGGGTTCGTGAGTATCGTATCTGGCCTTGGATTGCGCGCGGGCGATGTTTTTAATGACTTCGACGGCTTCGTCAGGGGGCAGTTGGCGCGCTTTTTCGGTCACTTCCTTGAAATCCAACGCTTCCTTGATGCCGGTTTTCGGCAGGTCAATCCCGACGGCCTTCAGTTGTTCACGCAGAATTTCCAGTTTTTTGTCCGGCGGCGCTTCGTGGCTGCGGTGGACGCAGGGAGCCTTCGCTTCATCCAGCAACTGGTCGACTGCGGCATTGGCGAGAATCATGAATTCGGCGATGACCTGATGGCTTTCCGATTCGTCCGACTTGGCGACCGTAACGGTTTCGCCCTTGTCGTTCACCTGCGCTTTGTATTCCGGCAGGGCAAGATCAAGCGCGCCGCGGGTCTGGCTGGCTTTTTTGAGAATGTCATAGGCTTCGTAGAGGGGGGTGACGACGTTGTTCATCAGCGGGGCGGTGGTGGCGTCCGGATTGCCGTCTTTGGAGGCTTGCAATTGCGTGTAGGTCAGGCGGGCGGCGGATCGCATGAGGCCGCGGGTGACTTTCTTCTGGGTCAGATTGCCATCCTTGTCGATCCACAGGTGCGCAGCCATGACTGCGCGGTCGACATTCGGCTTCAGGGAGCAAAGGCCGTTGGAGAGGTCTTCCGGCAGCATCGGTACCGCACGATCGGGCAGGTAGGTCGAGTTGCCACGCTCATAAGCAACTTTATCGAGTTCGCTGTCGGGGCGGACATACCATGACACGTCGGCGATGGCGACGATCAGGTGCATGCCGCCGTCTTTGGTGTGTTCCGCGAAGATGGCATCGTCGAAGTCTCGGGAATCGGGGCCGTCGACAGTGACCAGAGGGATATTGCGCAGGTCTTCGCGATTCCCCAGATCCGGCACGGTCATGGTCTTGGCCGCATTTAAGGCAGCAGACGAGAATATCTCGCTAAGCCCATGTTCGTAAATGCTTATTGTGGTGAGGATGCCTGGGCTATTCTTTTGTCCGAGAACGCGGGTGACATCGGCCTTTAAACCGGGAAGGCGCTTCGCGACAACGATATCGCCTTCCTTGGCTTTCGATGGACCCAACGACCCTAGTGTATAAAGGTTTGATTTTTCTTTTTTATTGCAGGGCTGAAGCCGTAGGCCGCCTCCCTCTTTGACGAGGATCCCGACGATAGTGTCTGAATGGACTGCACGAGCCATGGCACTTCCCTACTATGTAATTTTTATAGCAAGAAAATAGACGGAAATTATAAATATGTCAACAAAATATTTTTTGTAATTATCGTATAATTATATTAACATAATATACATAAATTGTACACTGCACGGATTATTCAACAAGTATCAATATGTCAGGGATAGCGATGATCAGATTAATCGGGATTGATTTTGATGAAACGCTGGCTGCGACGGAAAAGAACTTCCGCGACGCCGAACAGCAGTTTTTTGATCTCGTAGACCATTCCGGCGCAACGCCGGAACAATTGACTTCCGTCAAAAAAATATGCTCAAGTTTCAAAAAGACAATATCCGCGTGACCGGCTTCGGTGTGTCATTAGGGCTGAAATCCTTTCTTGATGCCGCCGCCTTCATCGATCGCGTTGAAAAGACGGGGATACCTTTTGCGATTATCACCAAGGGAGAATTGCACCATCAGCAGGACAAGATTGCCGCGCTGGAAGAGCATTTGGGCGGAAAAAAGCTGAAAGCTTTCGTGCTTGGAGATAAGACAGGGGATGAGTATATGAAAGTCGTCCGCGCTTCCGGCATCGTGCCGGAAGAATTCCTAATGATTGGCGATTCCGTTGTCTCTGACATCAATCCTGTTTTGAAAATCGGTGGACAGGCCATACATCTGGAACGCCCGTCTGCCGACGGCGTGAAATGGGCTTTTGAAAAGGCGCAATTGCCGCACGGGAGCAAAGCCGTTTCGTCGCTAACGGAGGCGTTCATGATCATAAAAGAGATGACCGTGCAAAAGGCTGCTCCCGCAAAAAGTGCGAAGAGGCAACGACAGCCTAGATAATAAGCCCGAACGCGCCTGCGAAACACAAGACGCTGCAAATTGTAATGTGCAGCCACGTAAGGTAATTGCCCAACCGCCGGCCGGTACCATCGCCGCCGGGCTGACTCAGGCCGTGCAGGTGCAGCAGGCGGGCGACGACCAGCAGAACGCCGAGGCCGTGAATGATATGCGGGCCGAACTGCATGGTTTCCAGCATCCACATCAAAAGCAACGCAAAGGGAACATTTTCAACCATACCCTCCCGCGCGCGGACGGTTGCCGTCAGCTCATTGAAGCCTGATCCGCTCACCTTGTTGGCGGAGTCCGGATGCTTGCGCAGCTGTATGACGCGTCGCGAGAGCAAAACCAGCATAATGCCGAAGAAGCCCGCGTAAATCGGGGTGATGAAAGCGATATGGCCTGTCATGTCTGCGTTCCTCCCACGGTCAGCCCGTCCACGCGCAGGGTCGGCTGGCCGACGCCGACGGGGACGCTTTGTCCGTCCTTGCCGCAGGTGCCGACGCCTTCATCGAGCGCCATGTCGTTGCCGACCATTTTGACTTTGGTGAGCACGTCCGGTCCGTTGCCGATCAGCGTCGCGCCTTTGACGGGGGCGCCGATCTTGCCGTCCTCGATCATGTAAGCCTCTGTTGCCGAAAAGACGAACTTGCCGGAGGTGATGTCCACTTGTCCGCCGCCGAAGTTGACGGCGTAGAGACCTTTTTTAACGGATTTGAGAATTTCATCGGGGCTATGCTCGCCGCCGAGCATCATCGTGTTGGTCATGCGCGGCATGGGGTGGTCGGCATAACTTTCGCGCCGCCCGTTGCCGCTTGATTTTCCGCCCATCAGCCGCGCGTTCATGCGGTCCTGCAAATAGCCGACAAGGATGCCGTCTTCGATCAGTACGTTGCGCTGCGAGGGCGTGCCTTCGTCGTCGATGGTGATGGAGCCGCGGCGGTCGGGAATTGTGCCGTCGTCGACGACCGTCACTCCTTTGGCCGCGACCTGCTTGCCGACCAGGCCGGAAAAGGCCGACGTGCCTTTGCGGTTGAAGTCGCCCTCGAGGCCGTGACCGATGGCCTCGTGCAGCAGAATGCCGGGCCAGCCGGGGCCGAGAACGACGACCATCTCGCCCGCAGGCGCGGCGACGGAGGCAAGATTGACGAGCGCTTGGCGGTAAGCTTCGTCCACCGCGCCTTTCCATGTTTTTTCGTCGAAAAGATGATCGTATGTATAGCGTCCGCCAAGTCCTGTATAGCCTTCTTCCATCCGTCCGCTGCCATCGTCCATATAAACCGTGACGTTGAGCCGCACCAGCGGGCGGATGTCGGCTGCCTTGTGACCGCCATCTCGCAAAATCTGTATGGCCTTCCACGAGCCGGAGAGCGAGATGGACACCTGCTTGACGCGCGTATCCTTGCTGCGGGCATAAGTGTCGATGTCCTGCAAGAGCTTGATTTTCTTTTCGAACGGCACGGCGGGCAGGGGATTGTCATCCACATAAAGCTGGCGGTTGGTTTTGTTGGGATTAAGATCCATCTTGCCCGCATAGCCCTGCTGCACGGCGCGCACCGTTTCGCCCGCGCGTTTGAGTGCGGCTTCCGTCATCTCCGACGAATGGGCGAAGCCGAAGGTTTCTCCCGCGACCGAGCGCAGGCCGAAGCCGGTGTCGGTATCGTAGGAGCTGTTCTTCAGCCGCCCATCGTCCCACGAGAAAAACTCGGACTGGACGTATTGCAGGTAAAGCTCCCCGTCGTCTGCGCCGGTCAGACTGTCGTTGACGATGCCACCGACGTTCGACGGATCGAGGCCCGTCTTGTCGTAGAATATTTTGTCTGTCGTATTGATGTGATCAGGCATGAAACCAGACTAGCAGGAAATTGCGAAAAGGCGAAACCCCTATGCGCATGTTGTCATAGTCCGTTACCGTGTTTGCGTTGCGTCGTTTTGGGCGCGGGCTTGGGGGTGTTCGCGGCCTGACGCGGCAACTTTTCCATGATCTCCGTCAAGGCGAGGCAGTTTTCACGCTCCAGCATGCTATGGCCAGCCGTGGTTTTGTCGTAGGTCTTGGGAGGATTGCCTGATTTGATAAGCGCGGCGTTCAACGCTTCCGCCTGCGAAAGCGGGCAGACGAGGTCGAAACGGCCGTGAACGATATGCACCGGAATGTCCTTCAGCTTCGCGGCATTATCGATGATGTAGTTTTGCGGCAAAAAGAGCTTGTTGGCGAAAAAATGCGCTTCGATCTGCGCGAAGCAGACGGCGAAGTCGGCCTCGCCGAATTCCTCTTCGGCCGTGCTGACGTCGGGGATCAGGTGGCTGATCGTGCCTTCCCACACCGACCACGCGACGGCGGCTTTTTGCTGCAATTTGCGCTCTTCGTCGTTTTTCGGCTTCATGTCGAAGATTTCTTTATAGGCTTTGGCCATGTCGTCGCGTTTTTCAGGGGGGATGATCTCGACGAACTTTTTCCACGCTTCCGGATAGCAGATGTAGCTGCCGGGCGCGGTGATGACGTTGGGCGCTTTATCGTAAGTCGCGGCGTTGCCCTGATACATGAAGTCGAGGTCTTCTCGGTTGCCGAGGAAGATGCCGCGCAGGATCAGCGTCTCCACCGTTTCCGGATGGCGAATGGCATAGGTCAATGAAAGCGTCGAGCCCCACGAGCCGCCGAAGACGTGCATCTTGCTTTCGATGCCGAGTTCTTTCCTGAGCTTGACAATGTCTTCGACCAGATGGTCGGTGTCGTTGTTCTTGAGTGCGATGTCCGGCCCGTCGGCGGCGACCGTGGGTGTGCTTTTACCGCAGCCGCGTTGGTCGAAAAGGATGACGCGGTAGCGGCCAGGGTCGAAAAATCGTGACAGGACGGGGTCGCATGCGCCGCCCGGGCCGCCGTGCAAAAACATCACCGGCTCGCCGTCAGGATTGCCGTACTCCTCCCAGTGGATTTTGTGCGGCGGGTTGGTGTCGACCTGCAGCAGGCCTTCCTTGTTGCATTTTTTCTGCGGGTATTTCCAGTCCTTGTCGGTGATGCTGCTGGTTTTCGGCATGTCAGGCTCCTTCGATTTCTGTTTTGAGAATGTTAAGCGCGGTTTCGACCGTTTGCAGGCGGACGTCCGAACGGTCGCCGGAAAAATTGTTCTGGCGCGTGTAGCATTTTCCTTTCGTAGCGCAGCCGAGCCAGACGAGGCCGACAGGCTTGTCGGGCGTGCCGCCGCCGGGGCCGGCGATGCCTGTCACGGCGACGACGATGTCCGAATTCGAATTTTTGAGCGCGCCTTTTGCCATGGCCTCTGCGACTTCGGTGCTGACCGCGCCGCAATTGACGATAGCGTCACGCGGCACGCCGAGCAGCTCTGTTTTCGATTCATAGGAATAGACGATGAACCCGCGGTCGAACACCTCGGACGAGCCTGCGACCGCTGTCAGGACGCCGGAGATAAGCCCGCCGGTGCAGGATTCCGCCGTGGCGATCTTGAGTTTCTTTTTGGCGGCGGCGCGTACGACGGTTTCCGCGAGGGCAAGCAGTTGCGGTGAAAAGAGCGGCATCTTATTCCTTTATATGTTCATATGTATCGCAAGCGCGACGATGGCGACGCCGCACAAGGCGTAGAATCCGGCGACGACGTCATCCATCATCACGTCAAACCCGCCTTTGGAGCGATCGTCGAAGTACGACGCCGGCCACGGCTTCCAGATGTCGAAGAAGCGGAACAGTAACCCCGCCCAGATCCACAGGCCGACACTGTGCCCTGCGAAGATTCCCGCGATCCACACGCCTACAACCTCGTCGACGACGATGGATTGATCGTCCACGATGCCGGATTTTTTGCCGTACCACGTCGCAAACGGCGTGGCGGCGACGAGCAGGGCGAGCGCGGCGAGGGCGAGCCCGTTTATCCCGGTGTACTGCAGAATGTAATAGCCGAACGGCATGCCGAGGATCGTGCCCATCGTGCCGGGCGCAGGGCGGATGAGGCCGGAGCCGAACCATGTTGAAAGCAAGACGCGGGGGTCGAGGAATTTCGTTCCTTCCGGTGTGGCGGTGATGGAGGGTTTCAGCTTGCCCACTTTAAATCCTCGTTTTTCTGTACGGTTGCGGAAACAAACGGCAACCGCACGGTGGCGATCGCTTGTGCCGCAATGCCTTCGCGCCGCCCTGTAAAGCCGAGGCCTTCCGTCGTTGTCGCCTTGACGCTGACGCGCGCGAGCGGCAGCTGCAGGATATCGGCGATGCGTTGTTGCATGGAGGCGCGGTGTGGCGCGATTTTCGGCGCTTCGCAAACAATCGTTACATCCACATGCGCCACAATTCCGCCGCGTTCCATGACGAGATTTGCGGCGTGCCGCAGAAACACGGCGCTGTCGGCGTTTTTCCAGCGTGGATCGGCGGGGCTGAAGTGTTGCCCGATGTCGCCCGCGCCGATGGCGGCGAGCAGCGCGTCGGTGAGGGCATGCAAGCAGGCGTCCGCGTCCGAATGGCCTTCAAGAGCGAAATCATGCGGAATGGCGACGCCGCAGAGGACGAGTTTTTTGCCGTTTGCGGGTACGAGCTTGTGTACGTCGTAGCCCTGCCCCGTGCGCACGTCGCCGTTGCGGGACGAGAGCAGGCTTTCGGCGCGGGCGAGGTCTTGCGGATGGGTGATTTTGATATTGTCCTGTTGCCCTGTGACCAACGTGACGTCGCGTCCTTCGGCTTCGCACAGCGCGGCATCGTCGGTGAGGGACTTGTCTTGATATTTTTCATGCAGCTTGTCGATCAGGACGAAGTCGAACGCTTGCGGCGTCTGTATGGTAAAAAGATCTTCGCGGCTTTCTGTTTTTCCGCTGCGCTTGACCGTATCGGTGACGGGCAGGGCCGGTATGGCCGCGCCGGATTTCTCTGCGGCGGCGACGAGGCTTTCGATCAGTTCACGCATGACAAGCGGCCGCGCGGCATCGTGGATGAGGACGATATCGGGCTTTGACGCGCGCAAGGCGGCAAGGCCGTGGCGTACCGATTGCTGGCGGGTCGCGCCGCCCGCGACGGAACGGACGTTTTCGGGTTGCGGATAGTCGGGGTTGGTGACCACCACGATTTCATCCGCAATCCCGTCAAACGCGTCGATGCTCCACTGCAGCACGCTTTTGCCGAGCAGGGGCAGGAATTGCTTCGGAGCGCCGAAACGCGTTCCCGATCCGCCTGCGACAATCAGTGCCGCGATTTTTTTTCTAGTCGAGGTCAAATTTGACACCTTGCGCCAGCGGCAGGACGCTGGAATAGTTGACGGTGTTGGTGGAACGGCGCATGTAGGCTTTCCATGCGTCCGAGCCGCTTTCGCGCCCGCCGCCGGTTTCCTTTTCGCCGCCGAACGCGCCACCGATTTCCGCCCCCGAGGTGCCGAGGTTGACGTTGGCGATGCCGCAGTCGCTCCCCGCGCATGATGTGAACAACTCCGCCTCGCGCAGATCGTTGGTGAAAATGCAGGAGGACAAGCCCTGCGGCACGTCGTTATGCATGGCGAGGGCTTCTTCGATCTTGGCGTACTTCATAACGTAGAGGATCGGCGCGAAGGTTTCATGCTTCACTACGTCGGCCTGTTTGGAGATTTCGACCACGGCGGGCGTGACGTAATAGGCGTGAGGGAACTCCTTTTCAAGCACGCGTTCGCCGCCGGTGACTTTTCCGCCAGCGGCCTTGGCTTTCTTGAGGGCGGCCTGCATGTTGTCGAAGGCTTGACGGTCGATCAGCGGCCCGAGCAGCGTGCGACTGTCGAGCGGGCTGCCGATGCGCACAGAGCCATAGGCCTTTTTGACGCGGGCGACGAATTTGTCGGCGACGTCCTTGTGTGCGATCAGGCGGCGTTGCGAGGTGCAGCGCTGGCCCGCGGTGCCGACCGCGCCGAAGACCGTCGCCATCAGAGCGAGGTCGAGATTAGCGCTCGGCGCGAGGATCATGGCGTTGTTGCCGCCAAGCTCGAGGATGCAGCGGCCGAAACGCTCCGCCACGCGCGGGCCGACTTCGCGTCCCATGCGCGTCGAACCGGTGGCGCTGATGACGGGAACGCGCTTGTCGTCGACGAGTTTCTCTCCGATGTCGCGCATCCCGATGACGACCTCGGAGAGGCCTTGCGGGGCGTCGGCGTATTTTTCCAGCGTCTTTTCAAACAGGGACTGGCAGGCGAGGGCGGTGAGCGGGGTTTTTTCCGACGGCTTCCACACCACGCTGTCGCCGCAGACGAGGGCGAGCGCGAAGTTCCAGCACCACACCGCGACGGGGAAGTTGAACGCCGAAATCACGCCGACGACGCCCGCCGGATGCCAGTTTTCCTGCATCTTGTGGCCGGCGCGCTCGGAAGCGATGGTCAGACCATAGAGTTGCCGCGACAGGCCGACGGAAAAATCACATATATCTATCATCTCCTGCACTTCGCCGAGACCTTCGGTGAGGATCTTGCCGCATTCGAGCGTGACGAGTTTGCCGAGGTCTTCTTTGTGTTCGCGCAAGGTTTCGCCAAAGAGGCGGATCAGTTCGCCGCGCTTCGGCGCGGGCACGGTGCGCCACTGCAGAAAAGCTTTTTGCGCGCGCGCGATTTTCGCGTCAAGCGACTTGGCCGTGTCAGGCGTGACGCGGCCGATCTCCGCGCCATCCACGGGCGAGAAAATTTTCAACGTGCCGGAGGAAAAATGCTTCTCGGAAACGCCCAGTTTTTTGAGCAGGGCCGTTGTCGCTGCGGATGAATGAATATGTTGAATGGTTGCGGATTTCCTTTTTACGGCCATGGTAAAACTCCTTTTAAAATTTGATGTATTTACAATGCCCGAAGTCGTCTGGCCGCTCAAGGTATTGTGCATTAAACATAATATATAGCCGTAAATTATTTGGGGGCTACATTGACATGCCACACGCAAAGGCCTATTTCTGTGCCAGCACTTTCCAGTAACATTTAACTTATATTCAGGAGAAAATATTATGGCTGGCAAAATGAAGTTTGATGGCAAATCGAAAC
The DNA here is from genome assembly GCA_021849295.1 of Pseudomonadota bacterium. Lineage (GTDB taxonomy): Bacteria > Pseudomonadota > Alphaproteobacteria > Micavibrionales > UBA2020 > PALSA-926. Next base: position 69,977 of record JAJZTA010000013.1, read on the forward strand.
TGACTGCAGCGAAAGCCGCCGGCGGCATCGTAGGTGTCTCGATTGCTGCTGCGTCTATCGCTACGGGTATCGGTGTTATGATTGCTGCTCCGTTCGTTGGCGGTATCGCCGTTGGTATGGCCGTCGCGGGCGCCGTTCACGGCACGCTCGGCGTCATCTGCGGCGTGGTCGGCGGTTTTGCCGCCGCGGGCATTTCCGGCAGCATTGGTGTTTATGCCGGTCTCAGCGTTATGGCTGCAGGCGTTGCCGTCGGAACCGGTGTCGGAAAACTCGTCAAGGGCACGCTCAGCCTTGCCGGTCGTGGCGTCAAAGGCGCCTTCAGACTGGTGTACGGCAAGAAGCCGGCTCCCGTCGTAACGGAAGCTCCGGCTGCTCCGGCGCCAGCGACTGTCAGCACCTTCAAACCGGTCACGTCGAAAGAGTCGTTTGAAGAAGCGGCGCAACCCGCTCCGCAGAACGACAATACGGTCGAAAAGGCGGCTCCCCGCCAGCAACCCAATGCTCCCAAGCTCTAATAAAGTAAGGGATATTCGAAAAGACGCCCTCCCGCAGCGGAGGGCGTTTTTTTGTGCTTGCATTTTTTCGTATTGTGCACTAAAAATCAGTCGAATTCATATTTATCATAATTAATAGAAAGGCCTGAACATGAAATTCTCTTGTACGTCGTCAGATAATTTCAGACAGTTTGGCCGGGAATCTAAGGTGTAAATCTGGCTCCCTTGTTTCTATTTTAAGCGGCACGCCGTTGGGCGTGCAACTTCTTTCTTAGCGCCATGGTTTCACGTTTGATCTGATTGCGTTTTTTGAGGACGGCGATGTTCCGTCCCGTGAAGACGCATTCAGGCGTGAGGTTGTTCAGGCTTTCATGGTACCTCCTTGTGTTGTAGTGGTTGACGAAGTCGCGGAGCTGCGTTCAAGGTCGCCCGGCAGGTAGTAGTTTTCGAGCAGGATGCGGTCTTTTCCACCGCGCTCCGGCTCTCGTCTTTCTGTCTCATCTTCGTTCCTTTCGGTCCTTTAACGAAACAGAATTATCACCTTAGCTATCCGCCCTCAACTGTCTAACAAGACCTGACGGGGTACAGTCAACAAGACGGTCGAGGACGCCAACTTCGTGCATATCAGCATGGGCACGACCGACCGCACCGTCGGCAAAAGCGACAAGGCCTTCGCGATGCTGCTCGAGGTCCTGCGCAAGAACAAGACCCTCGTCAATCTGGACCTTTCCTACACGATGTTCTCCGCCCATGACAATTCGATTGCGGATTTCGGGCGGGCGCTCGCCAGGAATGAGCGGCTTGCCAATTTGCGCATGGAATACTGGGCGTTGTTTCCCGATGCCATGCTGGCCTTCGGCAAGGCGCTGGACGGGAACAAAGGTCTGGCCCGCTATTGAGGAAGCGACTTGCAGCATTCATTCGGCCATGTCGAGGCCAAGGATGCGGCGCAGGCGCGGGCGGGGATGAACGGTCTCTATGAGATGGCGCACAATGACGAATTCGAACGCCTCGACGAAAGCGGGGCCTATAGCTCGCACAAGTTCGATTTTATCCGCAGGGAAGTGGACGCCTATGCCTATGACGTTCTCGCCAAGGCCGACGCCAAGATCAGGGCACTGGGACAGAAATGGCTTGATATTCCCAAAATATACAGGCCTTACGCGATCGATGACGCGCCGCCGCTGGCGCCCGTCAAGGCCAAGGGGCGCAAGGTCGACTTTACCAAGCTGGACGACTCGAAATTGAACCCCGCCTTTACGGGCGTGTCGAAAGGCTCGCTCGCCGTTCTCGCCCATCGCGCGTCGGCAGCGGGACAGGTCGACGAGCTGCTCGATTATCTCAAGAAGAACGGAGGATGGCTGGGCGCGAAGGAACTCTTGTACAGACCGGACGCGGAATCCTCTTCTCTGGCCGAAATCATCGCATCTCGCGGCAAGCTGGGCCGCGTGATGACGGCGGAAAACTGGAAGGACGATCCCGACGGCATCGACAAGCTCGAGGAAGCACTGGGCGCCAATATCGTCGCGGCCCAGATGCCGGAAGGGCGGTCGGTCGAGAGCGTCAAATGGGAAATTGAATCCAGCGCCGTTCGCAAGGGACGAAAGCCGATCCGCATCGGCGTGCGCGCAAAGTAATTTACGGACTGCTGGTTGAATTCTTACAAGCTTTGCTGCCGTTCGAGGAGCGCGAGCAACCCTTGGAGGATTTTTTCCGGATGCGGCGGGCAGCCGCGGATGTGGAGATCGACGGGCACGGTCTCCGCGATGCCGCCCGCAACCGCGTAGCTGCCCGCGAACAGCCCGCCAGTGCAGGCGCAATCGCCGAGCGCGATGACCCATTTCGGGTCCGGCGCGGCGGCGTAGGTGCGTTTCAGGGCTTCCTGCATGTTTTTCGTGACCGGCCCCGTCACCAGCAAAATGTCGGCGTGGCGCGGCGAGGCGACGAAATGCAGGCCGAAGCGCTCGAGGTCGTAAAAGGCGTTGCCGAGCGCGTGGATTTCTAGCTCGCAGCCGTTGCAGGAGCCGGCGTCCACCTGACGGATGGCGAGGCTGCGGCCTAGGCGCTTCTTTGCCGCGCGATTGACCGTCTCTGCAAGATCGGCAAGCGCCGTTTCATCGGCAGCGGGCGCTTTTTCCGTCAGCGGCCTCTGCAATATGCCTTGCAACAGCAGTTTTTTCATGATGACGAAACCTTTTTATAAATCATGTCCGGAATAGGAGCAGTTGAACGACTTGTTGCACAGGGGGAAGTCGGCGACGATGTTGCCCTCGATGACGGCCTCAAGCAGCGGCCACTGGAACCACGAGGGGTCGCGCAAGTGGCAGCGCCGCACATGCCCGTCTTTTCCAAGTGCGAGCCAGACGAAGATATCGCCGCGAAAGCCTTCGACCAGAGCGAACCCTTCGCCAGAGGCAGGCGCGGACGGCACGGCGGCGGAAATTCCTCCCTCCGGCAGGCCGTCGAGGAGCTGGCCGATCAGCGCAAGGCTTTGCCTGACTTCAAGGATTCTGATCCATACGCGGGCGTTGACGTCGCCGTCGGCGCGCACCGGAACCTCGAATTGCAAGTCTCCGTAAGGCGGGTAGTTCACCATGCGGCGCGCGTCGAAATCGCGCCCCGAGGCGCGGCCGATATATCCGCCCGCGGCGTATTGCCGCGCCAGTTTGGACCTGAGAACGCCCGTGCCGACGGTGCGCTCCAGAAGAGACGGCGTGTTGTCGTAGAGCTGCACGAGCCGCGAAAAGTCCTTTTGCAGGCCCTCGAGAAGTCCGCGCAAGATATCGATCTCTTTCGCGCCGATGTCCGCCGCGACGCCGCCGGGGACGATCACGTCGCGCATCAGGCGGTGGCCGAAACAGGCGTCCGCCGCACGCAAAACGCGCTCGCGCAGCACGCCGCAATGCGCGAGCATGAGCGAAAAAGCGGCGTCGTTGCAGATCGCGCCGATGTCGCCGAAATGGTTGGCGATGCGCTCCATCTCCGCCATCAGCGCACGCAGCCGGTGGGCGCGCGGCGGCGCTTCGATGCCGCGCGCGTTTTCGGCGGCACGGGCAAAGGCGAGCTGGCAAGCGACCGCGCTGTCGCCGGAAACGCGTCCCGCGAGCTTTGCGGCATGGGACAAATCAGCGCCAGCCATCAACTGTTCGATGCCTTTGTGGACATAGCCGAGACGCTCTTCCAGCCGCACGACCGTTTCGCCGCTGGCGGTAAAGCGGAAATGCCCCGGCTCGATGATGCCCGCATGGACGGGTCCGACCGGTATCTTGTGCAGGCTTTCGCCCTCGACGGGCAGAAAAACATAAGGCGCTGGCGCCGTGGCCGGAAGTTTTTGTCCCAGCGGTGCGCGCACGCCCCATTTGCCATGATCGAGCCACGGTCTTTCATCCGGCGCGTCAAGCGGCGCGAGGCCGAAAAGGTCTCTTATCGTGCGCTCCTGCCGCAGCGCGGGGAGGTGATGCCGCGCGACGGAAGGGAATGTGCCGTCGGGGCAGTCGAGGCTGACGATATGCGTTGCGTTTGCATCAATATCCCACACCGCCATGCGCACGAACCCGTCGTCGCCCCACAGGGAAAGCAGGTTGTATTGCCCTTCGGCCATCTGCCGGCAAATTGATTCCCACGTTTCCGTAGAAACGATTCCCGCCGGCGGCGTTTCGCGGGATGTGCTGTGGTCATGTTTCGTCATATTTCACTACCCCAGAATCTTCGCCACATGTTTGAACCAGACAGCCACCGCTGCCGGAATGAAAACGCCCGCCGCAAAGACGATCGCGAGATGGATGAACATCGGGATGTACGAGGCGCGGGACGGCTTCACGCTTCCCTGTACGGGCCCGAAAGCCATCTTGTGCGTATGGCGCATGATGGCGCCGAAGGCCACGAGCAAGGCCAGAACCAAAGGCGCAGCCAGCCACGGCGCGCGCGCGAAGGCCGAACTGAGCGTGAGAAACTCGCTCATGAAGACGCCGAGCGGCGGCATGCCGACGATGGCGACGACGCCCAGCACGAGTCCCCAGCCCAAAAGCGGATGGCTTTCGGTGAGGCCGCGGATATCCTCCATTTTCTGCGTTCCCTTGGCCTGCGAAACATGGCCGACGGAGAAAAAGATCGCGGATTTCGTCAGGCTGTGCATCACCATCTGCAGCAGGCCTGCGAAGTTGGCCAGCGCCCCGCCGATGCCGAAGGCGAAGGTGATGATGCCCATATGCTCGATCGAGGAATAGGCGAACATGCGTTTGATGTCGTAGCGGGGATAGAGCATGAAAGACGCGAAAACGGCGGTGACAAGGCCGACGACCGCCATCAGCGGCCCCGGCGGAATGACGTGGGGATTGGCGGCGAACAGGATCTTGAAGCGCAAAATGGCATAAAGCGCGACATTGAGAAGCAGGCCGGACAGCACGGCGGAGACGGGCGTCGGACCTTCGGCATGGGCATCGGGCAGCCATGCGTGCAGCGGGAAAAGCCCCGCTTTCGTGCCGTAGCCGAGCAGCAGGAAGATGAAGGCAATGTTCATCAGCGCGGGGTCGAGCGCCGCCGCGTGCGGCAAAAGCTCCGTCCACACCATGCCGTTCAGGCCCGCGCCGACCACGGGCCGCGCCGCCGCATAGACGAGGGTCGTGCCGAACAGGGCGAGGGCGATGCCGACGCTGCCGAGAATGAAATATTTCCATGCCGCCTCGATGGCCTCCGGCGTGCGGTAGACCCCAACAAGCACGACGGTGGAGAGCGTCGCGAGTTCGACCGCCACCCACATCAGGCCGATATTGTTGGTGACGAGCGCGAGGTTCATGCCGAAGAGCATGATTTGATAAAGCGCATGGTAAAAACGCAGCAGCCCTGACGTCAGTTTTCCCGTTTCCACCTCGTGCGCGATGTAGCTCGCGCTGAAAACGCTGGTTGTAAAGCCGACGAAGGTGTTGAGGACGATAAACACGATGTTGAGATCGTCGACGAGGAAATAGCGGGTCGTCGGCGGGCGGTGCGCGATGAGGCTCAAGGCCGCCCCCAGCGTCAGGGCGCTCGCGAGGACATTGACGCGGGACGACAGTTTGTATTCCGGCAGCACGGCAAGAAGGGCGGCCGCGACGAGAGGAATGATCAGGACAAGGCTGACGGCATCGAAATTCATGATATTTCATCCCCGCTTTCATATGACGGCTCTCCGGAAAAAGCCTCCGCCAGCCGCCACTCGCCCCTGAAATCGTCGAGCGCGCGCAAGTCCACCGTGTCGAACCGCTCGCGGATGCGGAACAGGAAGAGGCCGATGACGATGAAGGCGACCAGAATGGAGAACGCGATGCTGATTTCCACCATGAAGGGCATACCCTTCGTGCCTGCGGCGGCGAGAATCAGCCCGTTTTCCAGCGACAGGAAGCCGATGATCTGGCTCACGGCGTTGCGGCGCGTCACCATCATCAGCAATCCCAGCAGCAGGACGGCGAGGGCGAAAGCGAGATCCTCGCGCTCCAGCAGCGCGGTATGCGCCGCCGCCTTGAGCATGACGTCCATGGCGAGCGCCACCAGCGCCATGCCGGACAGCATGACCGGTCCCGTGCCGATCACCGTTTCGATCTTGCGGTGGATATGAAGACGCGCAACGATGCGGTGCAGCGCGAATGGGATGAGCAGCGCCTTGAACAGAAGCGCGATCAGGGCCGTGATATAGAGCTGCGGCGCATGCTGGAGCGCGGCCTGCCACGCGACCGCCAGCGCGAGAAGAAAGGCCTGCAGGGCGTAAATGTTGATGAGCGCGTAGAGACGCTTTTGATAAAGCATCATCAGGCTGGCAAGCATCAGGCCGCCGGCCAGCATATGCGCGATGTTGTAGTCCATAACGCCCATCTAAAATCTCCCCGTGACGTACAGCAGCAGCGTCGCCAGCAGGCCCATCATCAGCGCCACATTGAGAAAATCCGGCACGCGGAAAACGCGCATCTTGGCGATCGAGGTTTCGAACAGCGCCAGCAGGCATGCGGCCACGGCCAGTTTGCCGAGGTAAAAGACGCCCGCAAGCGCGTATGCCTCCCAGCCGCCGCCCGCCTGCGCCAGACCCCAGGGCACGAAGATGCAGCCGATCAGGGACACGTACAGCAGCAGTTTTACGGCCGCCGCCAGCTCTATCATGGCGAGGTGCCGTCCGGAATATTCCAGCACCATCGCCTCGTGCACCATGGTAAGTTCGAGGTGGGTCGCGGGATTGTCCACGGGGATGCGGGCGTTTTCGGCGAGCGCGACGATCATCAGCGCGACAAGCGCCAGACCGAGCGAAACGCGCAGCCCCACCGCCGACGAGGCCATGTAGGATGCGATGCCGGAAAGTTGCGTTGAACCGGCGATGAGAGCAAGGGTAAAAACGACCATCATCATGGCGGGTTCCGCCAGCGCCGAAATCATCATCTCGCGGCTCGAGCCGATGCCGCCGAAGCTCGTGCCGATATCCATGCCCGCCAGCGCGAGCAGGAAACGCGCGGAGGCGAGGAGCGCGACGATGGCGATCAGATCCGCCGTCCGGTTGAAGACGAGCCCCGTGGTGAAGGTCGGCACCAGCGCGGCCGCCAGCCATGTGAAGGCGAGGATCAGGTAGGGGGCGGCGCGGAACAGCCATGAGGCGTTTTCGGCCAGCACGGGGGTTTTGCGCAAGAGGCGCAGGATGTCGCGGTAGGGCTGGAGCAGGGGAGCGCCCTGCCGCCGAAGCAGCCGCGCCTTCATCTTGCGCGTGATGCCGACCAGCAACGGGGAAAGCAAAAGAACCGCCGCCATCTGCACGCCCTGAGGAATAAGCCCTTCGATCAGAACCATAGCGCCAGCACCGTCAGCAGAAGAACGAGGGAAAGGAAAACAATGACCAGATAATGCCGGATCGACAGAAACTGGAAGCGGTCCATGCGCTCCGCAAGGCAGAGGACGCGCGACGAGATCCGCGCGTAAATCTCCTCCCATGCGACATCGTGCAGCTCCTGCACGAGGCGGGCGGGCGCGGGACTTCCGGGCGGCGGCATCTCCACGCGCTCGGATGCGCGGAAAAGGGAACGGACGAAAACGCGGCGGATGGGTTGCGCGAAACTTCCCGCCGTATATTGCGTCTGAGGGTCGTCGAGCGGGAAACCGCAGTCCCACGCGGGCGCGCGCCGCGGCGCCCCGCCGCCGAAGCTGCGCGCGATCAGGGCGGCCAGCCCCGCGGATACAGCTATAAAGACAAAAACGAGAAGACCGCTGTATGAACTGCGCGCGGCGGAAACCGGCACCAGCAGCAGTCCCGCGCCATGCTGCGGCATATGCGCGCCGGTCATCTCGCGAACGGCGGGGGCGAGGACATTGATAACGAACCCCGGAAAAATCCCCGCCAGCAGGCAGAGTAGCGCAAGGATAAACATGACCGACAGCGAAAAGCGGTCCGTTTCCGCGGCGTTTTTCGCCTGTTCCGTGCGGGCGCGGCCGAGGAAAACGACGCCGTAGACCTTGACGAAACAGGCGGCGGCGAGCGCGGCCGCCAGCGCCAGCATCGCGCCCGAGGCCGGAACCAGCATCTTCAGCCCCCAGTGCGCGGGCACGGGGCCCTGAATGATCGCCTGAAACGTCAGCCACTCGGAAGCGAAGCCGTTGAACGGCGGCAGGGCGGAAATCGCGGCACAGCCGATCAGAAAGACGAAAGCCGTTTGCGGCATGCGGCGGATCAGTCCGCCGAGATGCTCCATGTCGCGTTCATGCGCCGCCGTCTGCACCGCGCCCGCGCCGAAAAACAGCAGGCTTTTGAAGAGAGAGTGGTTGAAAACGTGAAACAGCGCGGCGGTGAAGGCCAGCGCGGCGAAGGCGTCGTGACCGCCCGCCTTGAACACAAGCGCGAGGCCGAGGCCGATAAAGATGATGCCGATATTCTCCACGGTGTGATAGGCGAGCAGTTTTTTGAGGTCGTGCTGCATCAGCGCGTAGAGGACGCCCATCACCGCCGTCACGCTGCCGAGTGCCAGCACCGCCATGCCGCCATTCTCCCCGCCGCCGCCCAGCAAACCGAAGACGATGCGGATGAAACCGTAAACCGCGACCTTGGTCATGACCCCGCTCATCAGTCCGGAAACGTGCGACGGCGCAGCGGGGTGCGCAAGCGGCAGCCAAACGTGCAAGGGATAAATCCCCGCCTTGGAGCCCGCGCCGAGCAGGACCAGAAACAGCACAAGCGCGCCACGCCACGACAGGGCGGGATTTTTCTGCATTTCGGAGAAGACGTAAAGCCCGTGCGGGCCAGCGAGCAGGGCGAAAGCCAGCAGCAGCATGAACGTGCCGAAACTCGCCATGACGATATAAACGTATCCGGCGCGCGCGTTTTCCTTCTCGCGGTGATGCGCCATGACCAGCGCCCACGAGGTCAGCGACATCAGTTCCCACGCGAGCAGGAACGTGAAGGCGTCTGCGGCCAGAACGACGAGGTTCATCGCGGCGATGAAAGCGGGATAGAACGGCAGGACGCGGTGCGGCTCTTTTTCGTGCCGCCCGTAGCCGAGCGCGTAGAAGCTGGCCGCCGCCCCCCCGAGGTTGACGACGACGAGAAAAAACGCCGCCAGCGCGTCGAGCCTGAAATGCGCGCCCGTCCACGGCAGTCCCACCGGCAGAACCATCGTCATCGCCGCCGCGGGCGTCAGCAAATGGCCGATGCCGCCCCACAGCAGGACAAGGGAAACAACGCAGCTGGCGCCGTAGATAATGATGGTCGCGTTGAAAAGACGGCTTGTCGCCGCGCTCACGACGGAGAGGGCGAGAAGAAGGGCGACACAACAGAGCAGAGCCGCGAGAGACATTTATTTACTGAGTGCCCCCTGTCGGGATGGCGGCATCTTTCAGACGGATGCCGCGTCCGCCGCTTGTGCTGCTTGCGCCTTCGCCGATCAATTCGATCCCGGCCGCGTCGAGCGACGACACCAGCTTCATGAGCGAGTCAACGTTGCCGCGGATGATGTCGTCGCTTGTTTCCATGCGCTGGATCGTCGGCAGCGACAGGCCCGATATGTTGGCCAGTTGTTTCTGGTCAATGCCAAGCAGGGCGCGCGCGGCGCGCAATTGTGCGGAGGTGATCATGAAGCGGTGAGTCGATAAGTTAATTTCCGAATAACAGAGGCTGCAATCTAGGTTATATATAATTATATTTCAAATACTATATTTGATGTATAAAACATTAATTTTAAAATTATTTATTAGGTAAAATAATGGCCGGAAAATGACGCAGGAAGAACTCAGGAACTCCTGATCATGCAATTGAAACAAGGGAATGGGAATGTGCCTGACGATCTCCGGCGTACTGGCCGTATGCTTGCAAAGACAGCGCAACTAGTTGTTTAGTCCCACGATATGGTGGAGCGGATTTATTTTGAAGCGATCCGGTTCTTTTGTCCAGATTTTACAGACGTATTCATAGGCCGTGAGTCCTTTCAGGGTTTTAAGCCGCTTGGCGAAG
>JAJZTA010000014.1 GCA_021849295.1 Pseudomonadota bacterium
TTGTAAAACGTCGCCCGCGGAATGCCGATCTGCCGCAACGTGCGCGACACGCCAAGAACCGATTGCTCCACCGTGCGGATGATCTCCAGCTTCTCGGATGCGCCGTACCTCATGTATCGCTCTCCCCGTCCGCGATCACGCTTTTTTTAGCAGCCGGTTCTCCAGCAGGGCTTCGGCCAGAGCCTCCTTCAACTGGGCGGATTCAGAGCGCAGCTCCTTCACCTCGTCGGATCCGGCCTCGCGCGCCGTGTCCCCGTTCAGCCGCTTCTTGCCAGCCTCCAGAAAGTCCTTGCTCCAGCGGTAATACAGGTTCTGGTGCAGCCCCTCGCGGCGGCAGATCTACGCGATACTCTCTTCTCCTCTAAGCCCCTGCAACACAATGCGGATTTTGTCCTCCGCGCTGAAATGACGACGCGTCTTGCGCTTGATGTCACGCACGGTCTTTTCCACCGCGCTCCGGCTCTCGTCTTTTTGTCTCATCTTCGTTCCTTTCGGTCCTCTAACGAGCCAGATTTATCACCTTATGAAATTGCCCTCAACTGTCTAACAAGACCTGACGGGGTACAGATTTGTTCTCACCAATATTCTGCATCTCATCGGATTTATATTCCTTCGTGGACCAATGGCACATGAGAAGGTATTATTTCTAAACACATTCGCAATTGTCCTTTTTCTAGCGGGTCTTATCTTCCTATGGAAGAACCCCCTCTTTGTAGGCAAAAAGATCATTCCTGCTGAAGACGGCCCGACAATAAAAGGCTTTATCTGCCGAAGAAATACAAGCCATTTGTTTTTCAACAGTAGGCCTATGGATTACGCTCAATGGCATTGTCACATTCGTAAGTAATTTTTTCCTATTTGACTATGCTTCAATCATTCATTCAGACCTGCACATGAGCATAAGCGCATACGGCGTTACATATTTCTATGGGGATCTCCTCCGCATCTTATTAGGCCTTAGCGCCCTATTGGGTGCATGGGGCTTTGCCGGGCTTCTTAGATCTTTTAGAGGCGGCATAAATAAACCATCCCAACAATAAATCGCAAATCATTCTCCTTCCGACCCATTCCACCGGCGTAAAAGCGCGCCGTTGATTCGCGTCAAAGCACAAACGGCCGCAATTGCTTTTCCTGTTCGCTCGGGAGAAGCCCATGAGAATATTGCCGCCGGCCAACAATTTTCTGATGCGACAGGAGCGCACCTCGCTCGTCGTCGTGCGCGTGGATCCCCAGGGCGCGCCGGACAGCGTCAGCTACTGGCAGGCCCCCGCCCCCGACAAAACCACATACGTCTGCAAAAGCTACAAGGTCGGCATTCTGGTGGACATCATCGTTTAGCCCCGCCTCCCGCCTTGACTGCCCGAAATGCAGGGCTATTATAATTGCTGCATTGAAAGGGAGGCGACCGCATGAAGGGCTTCTGCAGAAATATCGAAAAACTGACCGAGGACAACACGGATTTCCGCCGCGTGCTCTACACGGGGCATAATCTCCAGCTGGTTTTGATGACCCTGCCCGCCGGATGCGATATCGGCGCGGAGGTGCATGACGACCGCGACCAGTTCTTCCGCATCGAAAAAGGTTCAGGCGAAGTGTGGATTGACGGCGTCCGCCACAAAGTGGGCGCGGACGACGCGGTGATCGTTCCGCAAGGCGCGGAGCACAACGTCATCAACACCGGCACGGAGCCGCTCCACCTTTACACCATCTACGGCCCGCCCGAGCATATCGACGGCACGGTCCACAAAACCAAAGACGACGCCGAAGCGCACCACGAGCACTTCGACGGCAAAACTACGGAATAGAGGAGAAAAAAATGATCACCATCACCGCGCAAGGCAAAGACATCCCAGCCCTCGGCTTCGGCACCTACAAGCTGACCGGCGCCGCCTGCCAGACCGCCGTCGCCAAGGCGCTCGAGATCGGCTACCGCCATATCGACACGGCGCAGTTCTACAACAACGAGGCCGACATCGGCACCGCCATCGCGGCCAGCAACGTTGCGCGCGAAGACATCTTCCTCACCACCAAAATCTGGCCGGACAACGCCGTGGAAGGCAAGCTGCAATCCTCCTTCGACGAAAGCCTGAAAAAGCTGAAGACGGATTACGTCGACCTGCTGCTGATCCACTGGCCCTCGTCGCCCGCGCCCTTCGCGGAGCAGATGAAGGCGCTGCAATCGGTGAAAGACGCCGGAAAGGCAAAGCTGATCGGCATTTCCAACTACACCATTCCCCAGATGCAGGAAGTGGTCGAAAAGATCGGCGCGCCGGTCGTCGCCAATCAGGTGGAATATCACCCGTATCTTTCGCAAAAACCATTATTGGATTACATCCGCGCGCACGGCATGTTCCTCACCGCCTACTGCCCGCTGGCGCAAGGCAGGATCGCGAACGACCCCGTGCTCGGCAAAATCGCCAAGGCCCACGGCAAAACGACGGGCCAGATTGCGCTGCGCTGGCTGCTGCAGCAGGAGCGCGTCGCCGCGATTCCCAAGGCTGGCAGCGAAAAGCACATCCGCGAGAATTTCGAGATTTTCGATTTCACTTTAAGCGACGGGGAGATGAACGAGATCTTCGCCCTCGCCCGTCCCGACGGCCGTCTCGTCAACCCTCAAGGCATCGCACCGAAGTGGGATAAGGCCGCCTAACCCGCCAGCAGGTAAACGGAAACCATCGCCAGCAGCGCGGCAAGCCACTGCCAGCGGGTCAGCTTTTCCTTGAGGAAGATCCGCGCCAGCGCCACGCCGACGACGGGATACATCGCCGTGATGGTCGCCACCGTCGCGACGGGGCCGCCCCTGAGCGCGATGTAATAGCAGAATATCGCGACGAGGCTGAGGCCGCTGCCGAGAAAAACGAGGCTGATGCCCTTTTTGTCGCGCGACAGCCCGCCCCTGATGAAAAACAGCAGCGGCAGCGCAACCGCCACGCCGCCAGCGGCTTCGTACAAAAGGACGCTGTTCGGCTGCATCGACTGCATCGCCATCTTGGGCAGGAACGCCCAGCCCCCCCACAATACCATCGCCGCCAGCGGCAGCAGAAAATTGCTATGGGCCTTCAGTTTTGCGATCACGCGCCTTCACCATCAGCAAAAGGGACAGAATACCCAGCGCAACGCCCGCCGCCTGACGCGCGCCAAGCGTCTCGCCGAGAAACAAATAGGCCAGCAGCGTCGCCACCACCGGATAGAGCGAGGTGATCACGATGTTGTATGTCAGCGAGTTCGTGCGCAGGGAAATGTAATAGAAGATCTGCGCCAGCGTGCCGGTGACCCCCACGAGCACCGCCAGCAGCGCGCCGTGCGCGTTGAACTGCACATGAAAGCCGTAAAACGCCTGCAGCGCAACGCAGCCCAGCAGGAAAAAGAAATTGGAATAAACCGTCATATGCAGCGGCGGCAACTGCCGCAAAACCAGCTTCGGCAGAAACGCCGCCACGCCCCAGAGCGCGACCGCCAGCACGGACGGGTAAACCCAAGTGGTTTGCGACGACAACATTCCAAAGCCTCATTGACTCGAAAACAATATTGCGCCGCAGCAATTTTATGGATACATGCGGTGCGCCTAAAGCACGTTTGCAACTCTACGCGATCTTAAATAGATTTTCTATAGCCTTGATTTCGTATGGATAATGACCGATTAACAGCATGTTAATGATATTATGTCATATTATAGTTGTACCCACAGGTTTTTTGGTGAGGGAGTATGCGGGAACAAACCGTAAACATACGTTCTAAAAAAAATGAGGCAAAAGTTCTGTTCAAAACAATAAGAGTGTTTGCCGCCGCTATTCTTGTACTTACTTTAACCGCATGCATTCCGGTCGGCGACCAGCATATCAACTCAGATCTCTTTAAAAACAGGCAGGATATGGAGCAGCGGGCCGCCGAACTGCACCGAGGCATGACGGAGGATTCCGTTTTCAAGAAAATATGCATCTCCAAAGACAAATTCTCGCGCATGAGCCTGCCCGAGGTGCAGACAACCCTCTACGGCAACTCCGTCGTGCAGGGGTCGCCCGCGCAACTGGATAAATTCAGGAAAGAACTTATGAAATATCAGGGCTATTATCTGCCCTATTCCAACATTTCCGACAGCGGCTCGCTGGGATTCGGCTCTCTGCGGGTCAACAAAACGGGCTATGTGCTCAAACTGGTGCTCATATTCGAGCATGGCAAGCTGATGCAGGTCGAGATCGACGGCAATCAGGACGTCAACCAGTACGAGGACAAATCGCTCTTCAACGTCCTGCTGCAGCGGACGACGGGCGTCAGCTTCTAGAATATCCATAAAGCATAAATATTGCCGGAAATACCAGCCCCGTCCGGCTATAAATTTTATTGACAATTCAAGCCGCTATTTGTAGGTTGCGGGCGCTTGTCCTAGTAACCGAAGAACGACCGCCAGAGAGCCTATATGAGCCACACTCCAGAGGAACTCGCGCGCAAGATCAAGGAAGCGAAAGGCAGGCCGCCGGCGGAGTCCCCCCTGCCCAAAGCGGGCATGTCCATGGATAGCAGCATGGGGATGCGCATGGGGACGGACTTCATCGCTTCTATTGCGGTCGGTGTCTTTTTAGGGTATTGGATTGACCGCTGGCTTGGCATCCAGCCTTTCGGGATGATCGCCTTCCTGTTTTTAGGCTTCATCTCGGGCGTGATGAGGATGCAAAGGCTGCAAAAGCAGGAAACTGCGAACGAGGACAAAAAGAACAAAAAAGAGCCGGAAAAGGCCGCTGAAACAACCAAGGACCACGATTAGGGATTAAAACTTTGTCAGATAATATCCTCGAACAGTTTAGCCTCAAGACTCTCGTTCCGCTTCATGCCGGATCTTGGAACATCCCATTCACGCAATCCGCCGCCTTCATGATCGGCGGCGCGGTGCTGACGATCGCGCTCATGACCTTGAGCGTCCGCCGCAAGGCGCTGATCCCCGGCCGGTGGCAAAACGCCTGCGAGATTCTCTATGAAAGCATTTTCGGGCTCACCAAAGAATATCTGAACGACGAGGCACGGAAATATTTCCCCTTCGTCTTCACGGTGTTCATGGTGGTGCTGATGGGCAACCTTTTCGGGCTTATTCCCTTTGCCTACACCTACACCAGCCAGATCATCGTCACCGGCGCGCTGGCGGTGCTGGTCGTCGGCTTCGCGACCCTGCTCGGCTTCATCAAGCACGGCCTACATTTCTTCACCCTGTTCTTCCCCAAGGGCACGCCGATCGTGATGGCGCCGTTCATCATTCCGGTCGAAATCATCTCCTATCTCTCGCGCCCCGTCAGTCTCTCGATACGTCTTTGCCTCAACATGGTCATGGGACACATGCTGATGCGCCTGATCGGCGGCTTCTGCGTCACGATGATCGCCCTCGGCATCGGCCTCAAATTGTTCACCGCCGTCACCTTCAGCGTCAACACGCTACTGATGGCTCTCGAATGTCTGGTCGCGCTGATCCAGGCCCACGTCTTCGCCGTTCTCACCTGCGTTTATCTCAAGGACGGTGTCGAACTACACTAAAACAACTGAAAACCAAGCACGAAAAAGGAGAACTATCATGGACGTACAAGTAGCAAAAATTCTCGCCGCGGGCATCGCAGCCGTCGGCGTTCTCGGTTCCGGGGTCGGCCTCGGCATCCTGTTCGGTAACGTCGTTACCGCGCTCGGCCGCAATCCTTCCGCCGCGCCCCTCATCAAAAAAGACGTTATCCTCTACTTCGCGCTGATCGAATCCATCGCCATCTACGCGCTCGGCATGGCGTTCTTCGTCGTCTACGGCATCAAGTAAAGAGCGGAACGATGAAGCGTACGGCCTTCATAGCGCTGTCGGTCATGACCGGCTTGCTCCCCGCCACGCAGGCGTTCGCCGGCGAAGGCGGCGGCTTGCCGCAAATGGACGCCAGCACCTACCCCGGCCAGATCTTCTGGCTGGCCGTCACCTTCGTCCTGATCTATGTCGTGATGGCGAAGATCTCCCTGCCCCGCGTGAAGGACACGCTTGACCGCCGCCAGGCCCACAAGGACAGCCACCTCAATGAGGCCGGCCACCTGAACGACGAAGCGGAAGATGTCAGGAAGGCGTACGAAAAGTCTCTTGCCGAAGCGCAGAAAAAGGCTGCCGCCGCCATGGCGGCCGGCGCGCGCGACGCAAGCGCCAAGGCCGCGCAGGAACAATCGGCTTTCGCCGAAAAAGCCCGCAAGCGTCTCGCCGACACGGAACGCAACATCGCCAAGGCGAAAACCGAAGCGCTCGGCTCCATGACCGAAATCGCGACCGGCATCGCCGCCGACATCACGCAAAAGGTCGCCAATATGAGCGTTGACGAAGCGGACGCAAAACAGGCGGTCGAGAAAGCCCTGAAGGAGCACGCAGCATGAACCCGGAAATCTGGATCCTGTTTTCGGCGCTTCTGGTCTGGGGCGTCATCTGGGCGAAAGGCCGCAAGCCCCTGCTCGACGCGCTCGACAGTCGCACCGCGCGCATCAAGTCCGACCTTGAAGAAGCGGAGCGCCTGAAGGCCGAAGCGGAGCAGCTCCTCGCCGATTATAAGAAGAAGCAAAGCGATGCCGTAGAAACCGCGAAGAAAATCATCGCGAACGCCGAAGAAACGGTCAGCGAAATGCAAAAGAAGGCCACGCAGGACATCGCGGAAAGCCTGAAACGCCATGAGACGATGCTGATGGAACGCATCTCCCGTGCGGAAGCCGCCGCCGTGCAGGAACTGCGCCATCAGGCGGCGGACATCGCCGCCGCGGCCGCGAAACACCTGCTCGTCGGCGCCATGGACAAGCACGGCGACAAGCTCGTCGATTCCGCCATAAAGGATCTCCCGCGGGCGGCGGGAGGATAAAGGGCCGTGGCTGTCACAAAGCGCCATGACAAGCTAAACTACGAAATACTCTTCTTGCTTGTTCTCTTTTTCTGTCTGTGCATATACATCGGCAGAAATATCTTCAAAGTCCTCGCCCTCCCTCACAGCCACCATCCCTTATGGCGCTCCGCTTATGACTCATGGTACGGCCTGATTTTTGCGCGGCAATGGCTGACGGGCGGCGGTTTTCATGACCGCATGATGTATTTTACAAACGCCCCGTTTAACGGCGTAAAAACCCATCTGACGGCGCCCACAAACCTTCTGCTGGCACCCTTCTTTTATAATACGCCGCCGTGGCTTCCCATCAATACGAGACTGATGATCTCTGCCGCGATCGTGCCGCCCCTGCTGGGCCTGCTTTCTTTCCTGACGCTGCTCTGGGGCTCAAAAAAAGCATCTCCGTCTTGCAAAGGTTCCCTCTTTCTTCTCCTCGCCCTGTTTTTCCTGCCGGATGTGATCCTGCTTCACTTTCAGGCCGGCTTTGCCGACCATCACCCGCTGCAGATATTTCTATGGTGCCTGACAATTATATTCTATGTGCAGCGCCCAAACCTGAAAAACTCCCTGATCCTCGGATTTGTTCTCGCGCTCAGTCTTTGGGTCAGCGTTGAAGCGCTTATATTTTTCACGGCGCTCTGCGCTCTTCTGGGGACGGCAGCCATCATAAAACCTTCATATATAAAGTCCCTTGTCGCTTTTTGCGCCTCTACAGCCTTCTTTTCGACGGTCGCATTGGCCATTGAAGTCCCGATCAAAAACTTTTTCAGCCATGTGACGTACAACAGTATTTCAATCGTGCAGATTACTTTCCTCGTATTTGCAACAATCATTTCCATTGTCGCCATGCCCGTCTTCCACAACAGCACATCGTGGAAAAGCAGAGCAGCCGCAGCCGCAGCAGCAGGCATCGCCCTTGCCTTGTCCATGCACGCCGTTTTTCCGTTGTTCTTTCAAGGCCCCTTTGTAGGAGATCCTTATATAAACAGGGAAATTCTTAACATTGTCGCAGAAACACAGCCGTTATTTAAAAGCTCGTTAAGCGTCATACTTGTCATTTCCGCACAGCCGCTTCTGGCAGCAGCCGTGCTTTATATGCGCCTCCGCCGCCGCAAACTATTATGGCAGGATGCCTCCATGGCCTTTCTTCTCGCTCTCACAAGCGCAATGATGTTCGTAATGATCCGCTGGTATCAATATGCTCTGCCAATAGCGGCATATATACTTTTGACACGGCTGCCACCCCTCGTGCGCCTGTATGGCAGAAAGAACGCGCTCCTCAGAAAACTCGGGCCCCTACAAGGATCCCTCGGCATCCTGTATATTACAATATTGCTGGCCTACGCGCCCGTCATCAGCCTGTCCGGTCACCACGCCCCCTCTTCCATAGCGCTTTGCCGCGATACGACCGCACAGCTTATAGAGACAGGGAAACTTCAAACACTTCTCGGAAAGAAACCCCTTATATTATATATCGAGCCCGGGTTCTCCGGCCTCGCAGGGTTCCTTACGCCCTACCGCGTCATCGCCGGCTACAGAGACAAAGAAACCATAGGTCTCCACGACATGACCGGAATAGCCAAAGCCGGGTCGCCGCAGGCTGCGCTCCCCCTGCTGAAAAAGCGGCAGGTCGATGCCCTGCTCATATGCCCGGCTGAATACAAGAAGGGCAGCTGGTTTAAAAAGATAGCAGCAGAGAAAGACACCCTGCCGGACTGGCTGCGTATGATCCCCCTGCCAAAAGCCGGCTCTCCCCAGGACGGCCCTGTACTGCTAAGGGTACGGAAATCAGACTGATGTGATGAACGGAATACCGCTAGGGTTTCGGACGCTGGCCGCCGTTTCCTTTTGAGGCCTTGGGCCCTGCGGACGGCGCGTTGTCCTGCTCGCGTGCCTGCGCTATTTGCCCGAAGCGGCTGCCAAGCGTGGCAGACGGCTTTTCTCCGGTCAGCCTGCAAGCCCGAAGCCTGACGCGCGCGCCATAGGTCGCGGCCACGTTTTTAACGATGTCCGTTTTGTAGTAAATGCCGGGTTCGGCCTGGTTCCAGCCGGCAACCATTTTGCCGTCGCCCACATACTGCGCGCACAGCCGCCAGAACGCCTGCATCTTCTTCGCGTCGGACGGCCCTTCTTTGTCCGGCCAAGCCTCTTCCAGCGCCGTGCGCAGCGGCGCATACAAAGTTTCCTGCACCTCCGCCGCGTCCTGCGCCTCCTGCGCCAGCGCCTCGGCGGCCGGCTTCGCGCCTTCCGTCAGGGCGCAGACGGCCAGCCTGTCGATCACGACCGGCATGCCCTCGGGAAACTGCTCCGTACAGACGGGAACGCGGCCGATATTGACCAGCCATCTGTCCCAGAAGTCGATCTGCTGTTCCTCCAGCCGTACCTTCAGATAATCGATTTTCCGCGCATCCTGCTCGAGGTTGCAACCGGGACAGATTTCGACATAGGCGTGGCCGGCCTCGATCCCTGCCAGCGGGCGCAGAACCCAGCCGCTGTCGTCCACCCTGCTCCAGCCGAAACGGCCGTTTTCAGGGTCGGAATGCTCGATGCGGATGACCAGCCCATACTGGTTGAGGAACACAAGGCCGCCCTCCGCCCCCGCCAGAAACTCCTTGCCGCTCCGCGGCGCAGGCAGACCGAGACGGTCGAAGACCTCCAGCACGTTATTCGCGGACGTCTTCCCGAACAATTCCTGCAAATAACCTGCAAAGGTCATTTTCTGCAATTCCCGCGCCTTTTTATCATGCGGTTGCGGTTTTGATTGCGATGGCTTTCTCATGGCATTTCTTCTTAAATTTGATTTGCATAAAATGTAGCACAAGCGCTTCAAAAATAGCAAACTATTTTATGAAATATTAGCCGGAAATAATTTTATATTTACATAACCAGATAATGGTCAAAGCCAAATAAAGGGAGTATAAATACAAACAAACCAGCCACCGCAAAAAACGAGGTTTCCCATGAAACATGCAGGAAAAGAGCAGCCAGCCATGAATGATCTCACCGCCCTGATGACGCGCATGAACGACGCCTATCACCTCGACGAAAACGCCGCCGTGAAAGAATATCTCGCCGCCATCCGCTTCGACGACAACGCCAGAACGCGCATCAACAGCACGGCCAGACAACTGGTCGAGAATGTTCGCGCCAAAAGAAAACTGTTCGGCGGACTCGACAGCTTCCTGCAGGAATTCGGCCTCACCACCAAGGAAGGCGTGGCGCTGATGTGCCTTGCCGAGGCCCTCCTCCGCATTCCCGACAAAGAAACGGCCGACCTGCTGATCCGCGACAAGATGAGCGGCGCGGACTGGAACCAGCACCTTGGCAAAGGCCATGACCTCTTCGTCAACGCCTCGACATGGGCCTTGATGCTGACCGGCAAGGTCATCAGCGACGTCGAGGACGAAGCCAGAGGCCTGATCCCGCGCATGGGCGAGCCCGTTATCCGCAGGGCCATGCTGCAGGTCATGAAGATTATGGGCCAGCAGTTCGTCATGGGCCGCGTGATCGAGGAAGGCCTCGCCCGCGGCGCGGAAGCCGAGAAGATGGGCTACCGCCACTCGTTCGACATGCTCGGCGAAGGCGCGCGCACAATGGAAGACGCAGAGCGCTATTTCAGCAACTACGCCATGGCCATCGATGCTATCGGCAAGGCGGCCAACGGCCGCGGCGTGATTTCATCTCCCGGCATCTCGGTCAAGCTTTCCGCCCTGCACCCGCGTTTCGAATATGCGCACCGCGACGTTTGCGTGCCCGTGCTTTCCGCAAAAGTGCTGGAACTGGCGGAAAAATGCGCCGGTTACGGCATCGGCATGACCGTCGACGCGGAAGAAGCGCACAGGCTGGAAATCACCCTCGACATCATCGGCAACGTTCTCCCCGATCCCAAGCTCAAAGACTGGGAAGGCTTCGGCCTCGCGTTGCAAGCCTATCAGAAACGCGCCGGCCGCGCGCTCGACTGGCTCATCGGCCTGATGGAAAACAGCAACCGCCGCATGATGCTGCGCCTCGTCAAAGGCGCCTATTGGGACAGCGAAATCAAGTACGCGCAAGTGAACGGCCTGCCCGGCTACCCCGTCTTCACGCGCAAGAACGCGACCGACGTTTCCTACCTCGCCTGTGCGGCGAAGATGATGGATCGGCGCGATATTCTCTACCCGATGTTCGCCACGCACAACGCCTACACAGTCGCCGCGTTGATCGAGCTGGCAGGCAAAAACAAAAAGGACTTCGAATTCCAGCGCCTGCACGGCATGGGCGAGCCGCTCTATCACCAGATTGTAGGCCTCGAGGAAGGCAAATACCCCTGCCGCGTCTACGCGCCCGTCGGCAGCCATCAGGATTTGCTGCCCTACCTCGTCCGCCGCCTGCTGGAAAACGGCGCGAACTCCAGCTTCGTCAACCGCCTACAAAACGACAAGGTGCCGGTGGAAGACATCATCGCCGATCCGGTTCTCTACATGGAGAAGCTGGACAGCAAGCCGCACCCGAAAATCCCCCTGCCCGCCGACATCTACGGCACGTCGCGCAAGAACTCCAAAGGCATCGAATTCGCCAACACCAACGTCAGCGCGAAGTTCCTGCAGGACGTCGAAAACTTTGCCAGCCAGCGTTATGCCGTCGCGCCGATGATCAACGGCATGACCAAAATCGGCAGCTCGCAAAAAATCCTCAGCCCCGTCGACAACCGCCGCGAAGTCGGCACCGTGACGATGGCGACGAAAGAGGACATGGAGCTGGCCCTCGCCACGGCGCATGACGCTTTCCCATCGTGGAACGACACCCCCGCAGACGACCGCGCCGCCTGCCTTGAGCGCATGGCGGACCTGATGGAAGAAAACACGGCGGAATTCACATCGCTCTGCGTCCGTGAAGCGGGCAAATCCCTGCCCGACGCGATTGCCGAGGTCCGCGAAGCGGTGGATTTCTGCCGCTACTACGCCGTCCAAGGCCGCAAACATTTCGGCGAAGCGATCACGCTCCCCGGCCCGACGGGCGAAGCGAACCTGCTCTCGCACCACGGTCGCGGCGTGTTTCTCTGCATCAGCCCGTGGAACTTCCCGCTGGCCATCTTCATGGGACAGGTTTCCGCGGCATTGATGGCGGGCAACGCCGTCATCGCCAAACCGGCGGAGCAAACCTGCATCATCGCGCAAAAGGCCGTCGAACTGCTCTACAAGGCAGGCATCCCCAAGGACGTTCTCTCCTTCGTGCCCGCCAAGGGCGAACTCGCGGGCGAAGTGATGGTCGCGGACGAACGCATCACCGGCGTCTGCTTCACCGGCTCGACCGAAGTCGCGCAACTGATCAACCGCACGCTCGCCAACCGCAAGGGCGCCATCGCCCCTCTAATCGCCGAAACCGGCGGGCAGAACGCGATGATCGTCGATTCCAGCGCCCTGCCGGAGCAGATCGTGGACGATGTGATTACATCCGCTTTCCGCTCTGCGGGACAACGCTGCTCGGCACTGCGCGTGCTGTTCGTGCCGGAAGACATTGCCGATAAAGTCATCACCATGCTTGATGGCGCCTGTCAGGAACTCGTTCTCGGCGATCCGGCACAGCTCTCGACCGACATCGGCCCTGTCATCGACAAGGATGCGCTGGCTATCCTCGAAGAACATGCCTCCCGCATGGACAAAGAAGCGACGCCGCTGGCAAAAGTCGACATGCCGGACAACTGCAAAGACGGCACGTTCTTCGCGCCCCGCGCTTATGAAATCGCATCGCTCGACGTGCTGAAGCGCGAGGTGTTCGGCCCGATCCTGCACGTTATCCGCTACAAGGCGGGCGAGATCGACGCCGTGATCGACCAGATCAATGCGACGGGCTACGGCCTCACCTTCGGCATCCACACGCGCATCGACCACCAGATGCGTAGCGCCTGCGCGCGCGTGAACGCAGGCAATTGCTATGTCAACCGCACTATCATCGGCGCGGTCGTCGGCGTGCAGCCGTTCGGCGGGCAAGGCCTCTCCGGCACCGGCCCGAAAGCCGGCGGACCGCACTATCTTTTCCGTTTTGCCACAGAAAAAAGCGTCAGCATCAATACTACCGCTTCCGGTGGAAACACAACGCTGGTATCCTTGGCGGAGGAATAACGGTATTCAGGTATTATTTAACTAAAATAGAGTATGGAAATGAAGCTTAGTTCAGCGCTCGAGAAGCTGAAAGACAGTTCTGTCACAGTTGCGGGGAAATATGTTGAGGGGGACTTTGTTTCTCTGGTCGTCACGTTTTCCCAAGGGACGGTTCTGCGCAGCGATTATTGGCGCATCATAAAAAACGGAACGAACAAACTCTGCAATTTCGACTATGAGCAGAAGTACGGGATTCCCATGCCCCTCAACGTGTTCACGGAAGCGAAAAACGAACTGGAAGGAAAAGTCGTCACCGCCGCCAGACTGGAAAAAGAGAGTTCCGATCTGACGTTCGAGTTCACCGATAACCTCAAGCTTCAGGTGTTCAATTTCACGGGCTATGAGGTGTGGCATCTCACCTTCCCCGACGGAACGATAGACTATTCGAACCGTGTCCGCAAAGCTGAATGACGGCGCGCGGCGGGCAGCAATGATCCCTCACCGCACAATCGGCCTCCTCGGCGGCTCATTCAATCCGGCACATGAAGGACATCTGCACATCAGCCTTTATGCGCTGAAAATGCTGGGGCTGGACGCCGTCTGGTGGATGATCAGCCCGCAAAATCCTTTGAAATCGACCGATGGCATGGCGCCGCTGACGGAGCGTCTGGCGAGCGCGGAAAAAATCGTCGACGGGCATCCGCGCATTTTCGTTACCGACATCGAGCAGCATCTGGGCACGCGCTACACCGCCGATACGGTCACCGCGCTGAAAAAGCGCTTCCCGCACACGCGTTTCGTCTGGCTGATGGGCACGGACAACCTGCTGCAGGTCCACCGCTGGCAGGAATGGGAGAAGATCTACCGCAGCGTCCCCGTCGCCGTCCTCGACCGCCCACCGCGCGGCAACAACATCAAGTCCTGCCGCGCGCTGGAACGCTTCCGCGACCGCCTTTTGCCGCAGGACGAGGCCCGGCGCCTCAAAACCTCCCGCCTGCCGGCCTGGACGATCCTGCACATCCCTCTGAACAGCCAGTCGGCGACGGCTATTCGGGAAACAAGGAAGTTGCGGACTTAACCCGTGTACGCTATAATCCGGCTATGAAAGCGAAGAAGACCGCCATTAAAAAATCATCCGCGAAAAAAACCCGAAAGGCTCCCGCCAAAAAGGCTGTAGCCGCCAGAACCGTTAAAAAAACCGTAAAAAAACCTGCAACAAAAACCGTAAAAAAATCCGTCAAGTCCGCCGCCGTCAAAAAGCCAGCGGACTTGCAGGATTTCATCTCCGCCGCGCTCGACGCCGAAAAGGGACAAAACATCGTCTGCATACCGCTGAAGGGCAAGACGAGCATCGCCGATTACATGGTCATCGCCACCGGCACCTCCTCGCGGCACGTCGCCTCCATGGCGCGGAACCTGCGCGAAAAACTCAATCACGACCGCCAGATCAAGGCCCGCGTCGAAGGGCTGGAATCGGGCGACTGGGCGATCATCGACACCGGCGACGTGATGGTGCATATCTTCCGCGCCGAAGTGCGCGCGTTTTACGACCTCGAAAAGCTCTGGGGCGGGGATTTTTCGACGGTGAACTATACGCGCTACCAGTCGGTTTAAATGAAAATCCGCATTATCGCCGTCGGGCGGCAAAAAGCCTCTCCGGCCAAAGAGCTTTGCGAGGAATACCTCAAACGCATGAAATGGGACGTCAGCCTCAGGGAGGTCAACACCCCCAAAGGCGCGACATCGGCGCAGGAAGCACCGCTCATCCTGCAGGAACTCGAAAAGCAGCAATCCCTCGTCGTGGCCCTCGACGAGCGCGGCGAAACACTCACCAGCCCCGCCTTCGCCAAAAAGCTCTCCGGCTGGCAGGACAGCGCACCCGCCAACACCGTCACATTCCTGATCGGCGGCGCAGATGGTTTCGATAATAAGGTGCGCGAAAAATCAGGCTTTTTACTGTCTTTCGGCAAACAAACGTGGCCTCACATGCTCGTTCGCGTTATGCTGTTAGAACAGCTTTACCGTGCCCAGCAGATTATCGCCGGACACCCGTATCATAGACAATAGGCGACAAGTGGGATGAACATAGCGAAAGGACAACGCCTAACTTTCCTCCTCTGCACATGCCTTATGGCCGTTGTCCTGCTGCCGCCCGTTTCCGCACGCTGCAATATCGCGAGTTACGCCAGCAAGGCCGACAATATCCGCAACGAGATCATCGCACGGCAAACGGCCCACGCCATGCTCGCCCACAAATCTGACGAGCTGAACGCACAGGTCTCCGATCTGAAGGAAAACCTCGTCCGCGTTTCAAGAAACCTGCGCATCAGTCAGGACGACCTCACCCAGACGGGCGAGACACTGCAGAACCTCGAACAAAAAAAGCGTCTGGTCATAGAAAAATTATACAAGGACCAGCAGGCCATGGGCGGGCTTGTTTCCGCGATCAGGAAGTACGCGCAAATGACGACTCCGGACATGCTGATGCAGACAAATCCGGTCGATGCCGCCCGCGCATCTCTGGTTATGAAATCGGTCATGCCGCGCCTGCAAAAACAGGCCAGCCTTCTCAAGGCGGAGCTTGCTGAAATCAAGACACTGGAAGATTCCATCCAGCAACAAAAAGCGCTGCAAACGGCGCAAACGCAAAGACTGAACAAACAGCAGAATACCCTCACCCTTTTGCTGGCGGCACGACAAAAGCTTTATAATAGTACGGAAAATCAACGCCGCGCGCAGGAAATACAGGTTGCTAAACTCACAAAAGAATCTAAAAATCTTGAAGACTTAGTAAGAAGACTTAAACTTAAAGAGCAACATTACAAAAGCCTCCAGCATGCTCAAGAGGCTCAAAGAGCCCACCGGCCGGGTGATCTGATCATGCCCGTGAGCGGGAAAGTATTCATCGCCTTCGGCCAGAAGAACGAACTGGGGGCGCGCAGCGAAGGCATCACATTTTCCACAAGCCCCGGCGCAAGCGTTGTCGCGCCCCTTGCCGGAATCGTCCGCTTCGCCGGCCCCTTCCAGAAATACAAGCAAATCTTGATTATCGAGCATAAGGGCGGGTATCATAGCCTTATTACCGGACTGGCGCACATCGACACTGTCGTTGGTGCGTCTCTCGCGGCCGGTGAGCCCGTCGGAGTGGCAAAGACGTCCGGCTCTCCCCGGATCTACTTCGAACTGCGCCATAACGGGAAACCCATCAATCCCCAGAGGTTATTGCTTGCACAACTGAAACAGGAAAAAAGCTAGCCATGAATAAAAAGTCCTTCAAATTCGTCGCCGTCATCGCCGCTCTTATGCTGCTCGGCACTTCTCTCGCAGCCATCGCAGACGCAGGCAACAGCGGGAAGAACAATCCTGACTCAAGCACCGACACTTATAAGCAACTGAATTTGTTCGGCGACGTTTTTGAAATGGTGCGCGCGGATTATGTCGATCCCATCAGCGACAAGAAGCTGATCGAATACGCGCTCAACGGCATGCTCTCCAGTCTCGACCCGCATTCCTCCTACATGAACGCCAAGGAAGCCAAGGCGATGGATGTCGAAAACACCGGCGAATTCGGCGGCCTCGGCATCGAAGTCACCATGGCCAACGGCGTCATCAAGGTCATCTCGCCGATCGACGACACGCCGGCGGCGCGCGCGGGCATGCAGGCCGGCGACCTGATCATCGAAATCGACGGCAAACCCGTCACCGGCATGAGCCTGAATGACGCCGTGAGCAAGATGCGCGGCAAGGTCGGTTCCAAAATCCTGCTGACCGTCATCCGCAAGGGCGAAAAGGCGCCGCTGAAAATCACCCTCACCCGCGCCGTGATCCAGATCAAATCGGTCAAATACCGCGTCATCAACGGCAACGTCGGCTATATCCGCATTACCATGTTCAATGCGCAAACGCAGCCCGGCATGCTCAAAGCCTTCAAGTCCATCAGGAAAAAGACCGGTAAAAAACTGATCGGATACGTTCTCGACCTCCGCAACAATCCGGGTGGTCTGCTCGATCAGGCCATCGCCGTGTCGGACGACTTCCTGAACAAGGGGGAGATCGTCTCGACCCGCGGCCGCAATTCCGACGACGACCGCGCCGACTATGCCACGCCGGGCGACATGGCCGACGGCCTGCCCGTCGTCGACCTGATCAACGGCGGCTCCGCCTCGGCTTCGGAAATCGTTTCCGGCGCCCTGCAGGACAACCACCGCGCCATCATCGTCGGCACGCAGTCCTTCGGCAAAGGCTCGGTGCAGACGTTGTTCAACGTTCCGGGCGGCGGCATGGTCCGCCTGACGACGGCACGCTACTTCACGCCGTCGGGCCGCTCCATTCAGGCGGAAGGCATCACGCCGGATATCGTGATCAAACCCGCCAAGATCGTGGCCGACCAGAATCCGTTCCCGACGATCCACGAAGCAGACCTGAAAGGCGCGCTCAAAAACCCGGACGGCACGCCTGTCAAGAAAAAGACGGACACCGCGGACGAGGACAAGAAACTGGAATCGGATTACCAGTTGCTGCGCGCCGTCGACCTTCTGCAGGGGATATCGCTTTACAAGTCGAACATCTCCGGCGGCACCCCCGCAAAATCGTCTCCGACGCACGAGAAAGAGCACGCGCACGACCTGAATCTGAACAAATAGGGAGCGCATGTTGAAAAGATGGACTGAAATATGGTCATCTTTTCCCGCGGCGCATAAAAGGCGTTGCACTCAGGGACTGGCAGCCTACGCGCTGCTGACCACCTTATGCGTCCTGTGGATTTCGACGCAAGCCGGACGCACCCTTGAAAGCCTGCAGGCGGAGGTTCCTTCCGTGACGGCCACGGTCAGGAACGTTTACACGACGCCGCAGATCACGAGCGTTTCGGGCACAGCCGCGCCGCCGGCCAACCCGCTTCCGCCCGTCGTCGATGACGGCAGGACCTATATTTCCGTCATTATCTCCAATCTCGGCCTGTCTTCTCTCGAAACGCAAAGGGCCATTGAAGACCTGCCCGCGCAGTTCACGCTGGCGTTCTCGCCTTATACCGGAGACGTACGTTCATGGGTCAGCAAGGCGGTGGCCGCAAACCACGAAGCGCTCATGCTTGTGCCGATGGAAACCGCCGACTACCCCGAGAACGACCCCGGCCCGCGCGCCCTGTCCTCGCGCCTCAGCGACAAGGCCAACAACGCCAATCTCGAGTGGCTCCTCTCCCGCGGCGACGGCACGGACGGCGTCATGAACATGATGGGCTCGCGCTACCTGACCGACAAGAAGAGGCTTTTCTCCACCTTCACGACCCTGCGCGGAAACGATGCCATGTTCATTGAAACGCCCGGCATCGAAGATTCAACCGCCTCTGCCGCAGCCGCGCAAACCGGCTTGCCTTTCATGCAGGCGAACCTGCGCATAGACAAGATACCCACGGACGATGCCATCAGCGACCAGCTCTCCAGACTGGAGAGCGATGCGCGCAAATACGGCTATGCCATCGGCATCGCCCAGCCCTATCCTGTCACGCTCAATATTCTGAAGGCATGGGCGGCCGGTCTTGCCGCAAAGGGAATCATTCTCGCACCGCTGAAGACCATCTGGAGGCATAAAAAGCATTATATTCCGAAGCCCTCCTCGCCCGCCACAGCCCCCGTCAAGGCCGCTGATGCGGCATCGCCCCCCGTCGCCGCGCCTAGTGCAGTGCCGCCCCCGCAATCGCAACTCAGGCAGCCCTGACATGACGGAAAACGAAAACACTCAAACTTCCAGGATTTACCGGCAAGGCGTCGGCATTGTCCTGTTCAACGCCGAGGGACATGTCCTGATTGCCGAGCGACTCGACAACCCCAACGGCTGGCAAATGCCGCAGGGAGGCATCGACGAAGGCGAAGCGCCCGAAGCCGCCGTCTTCCGCGAAATGGAAGAGGAAATCGGCACGCGCAACGCCGAGATCCTCGGCATGATGCACGACTGGATATGCTACGATTTTCCGCCCGCTCTCAGCGAGAGGCTCTGGGACGGTAAATACTGCGGCCAGAGGCAAAAATGGATCGCCCTGCGCTTTCTCGGCACCGACGACGAGATCGACCTGACCACCCACGACGAGCCGGAGTTCGCCAACTGGAAATGGGTTCCGTTCGACGAACTGACCCAATATGCGGTGCCCTTCAAGCGCACTGTCTACGCGCATGTGGTGAAAGAGTTCTCGCGCTACGCCACGCCGCTACAAAAAGCCGCAGCGGAAAAAAACTGATTTATTTTACGTCATTGAAGTAAGGATGCAGCACTCTGTCGCCAACGGCGATGCCGAGCGCTTTTGCCCGTCCGCCGTTGATTTCAATGACGCCGCTGACCGGCCCGTCGGACGGAATCGCCGTCAGGTCTTTCGGGACCGCGTTCGCGTGAATATGCTTGATAATGCCGTCAGGCGCGACAAACAGCATGTCGAGAGGTATCAGCGTGTTCTTCATCCAGAAGACGACCGGCGCCGTCTGGTTCATCTCGAACAGCATGCCGTGGTCCGGCGCCATTTTTGTGCGGAACATCAGTCCCATTTCCTGCTCCTGCGGCGTGGACGCGATTTCCACCTGAAAATCGTGTTTGACACCGTTCTTGCCGACAATCACGAGCTTTTGGGTATGGATTTCGCCATCCGCCTTGTCGGAAAAATAAAACATCCCCGCCAGGGCGACGCAGAAGAAAAAGACGGCGTTCATCAATATTTTCGATGTTTTCATGTGACCTCTCAAAAAATCATGTTTCCGCAGGCAGCGCTTGCGACAATCTTCCGCCCATCCTGAAGGATTCGATGCCTTTGCACAATCCCGTGGACGGATCGATATCAACCATTGTTCCACACAACGTCACCGGCCCCCCTTCAGCGGGGCGCAGCCGCTCGCCGGGCATCTTGCGCGTAAACCTGTGAATGGCGATAGACGAATCCATGCCGATGACGCTGTCGTAATTGCCGCACATGCCGGCATCCGTCTGGTAGCCGGTGCCTTTGGGCAGGATTTGCGCGTCCGCCGTCGGGATATGCGTGTGCGTGCCGACGACAAACGATGCGCGGCCGTCGCAATATTGCGCCATGGCCATTTTCTCGCTGTTGGCTTCGGCGTGCATGTCGATGACGATGGCGTTCACCTGCACGCCCATGCGGTGCGTATTGCAGATTTTATCGACGGCGGCGAAAGGGTCGTCCAGCGCGTCCATGAACAGCCTGCCCATCGCGTTGACGACGAGAAGCTTGTGGCCGTGCGCCGTCCCGATAACATACGTGCCGCGCCCCGGCGTGCTTTCGGGGAAATTGACCGGACGTAGCAGTTTCGGATCGCCAGAAATGTAGGGGATAATCTCGCGTTGGTCCCAAATATGGTTTCCGGTCGTGATGCAGTCCACGCCCGCCTTGTAAAGATCGTTGCAAATCTGGGCGGTGATGCCGAAGCCGTGCGCCGCGTTTTCACCGTTGACGATGACGGCGTCCAGTTTGTATTTGGTGCGCAGCTCCGGAAGACGCGCCATCACTTCATCGCGCGCGTCACGTCCGACAATGTCTCCCAGAAAAAGCAGTCTCATTTGTACATGTTTCCGTCCGTTATGATGACGTCCACCTTGATGTCGTTTCCGTCACGCGGCAGTCCTTCCTTGTAGTGCTGCATCTCGTAGGCCAGTCCGATTGTCCGCACAGGCTTCTGCTTCTTCAAACGGACGATCGTGCGGTCGTAAAAACCGCCCCCATAACCGAGGCGGTAGCCTTGCGCATCGAACGCCAGCACCGGCACCAGCAAAACATCCGGCATGACCGCTTCGTCGCCCGCCACAGGCTCCTGAAGGCCATATTTTCCCGTGATCATCTGCACGTCCTCGTCCCAGTGGCGGAACAACAGCGGCGCGCCGTCTCCCACCACATGCGGCAAAGCGCAGTTATGCCCTTTGGCCAAAAGCGCGCGCAAAATCAGCAACGCATCCACCTCGCCCTTGACGGGCCAGTAGCCGGCGACGATAGCGCCTGTTTCCAGCTGCACATCCTTGAAAAACCTGTCGCAGATGGCTTCTGCCGCCGCGATCCTTTTGTTCGGCAGCATCTGCAGCCGCCGTTCGAGATACGACTGACGCAAGGCCGGTTTTGTAGGGAGGTGCAGTGTCACGCGCGGCTTTCTCTTTAAACCAAAAGAAGCGGAAGACTGCCACCTGAGCCGTCGACGGGGTTATCCGCTAGGCCCTGTAAAACAGGGGGGTGCCATATAATCAGACCACGGTCTGAACAGGGACGGCTCCCGATCTAACGATCATCGGCCTCTGGGACAGTGCTGTCTTATCGAACTCTGCAGCAGCCTTCCGGAAATGAATATAGGCGTACAGGCGCCGAGAATCAACAAACTCTTAAGAGGCCTGCATCACGCGGGTGGCAACCCCTTCAATTCGCTTGGTTATCTGTTCCAGAACTTTCAGGACGGCCTGTTCTTCCTCGCGGTCGATGGCAGGCTGCGGCGCCACAGGCGCGGCTGCGGGCGCAGCGGCGGCGCTCCCGCGCGAGGCGCGCAACGCCGGCGCGGGAGCATGCCCTTCGCGGGAGTCAAAAAGCTCGTCGGCCAGCACCAGAGACGTCAGGACCATCAGGTGCGCGTCATTGTATGCGGCGCCCGCGCGCGAAATCTGTTGCAGTCTCTCGTCGATATAGGTCGCCAGATCGACAATGCGGCCTTCCTGTCCGTTATCGCAGGAAATGTCGTAGGAACGTCCGTTGATATAGATTGTTACCTCAGCCACGGATTTATGCCTCCTCGGTTAAAAGCATTTCAAGACGGTTGATCGTTTGGTCGAGCTTGGCGGCGATCTTGCGATTCACTTCGCGCTCGTTGCGCGCACTCAAATCGAGCTGCGGTTCCACCTTCTGTTTTTTAATGGACTGAAAGCGCTTTTCAACAGCTATCTCAAGGTGCCCCAAGGCCTTATCCAGATTCTCTAGGGCTGGTTTCAGTGCAGATTTCATGGCGAATCCCTGTTCACTTCGATGGAATGTTTTTTGTAATGATCTCAGCATAAAATTCCTGAAGCCTCACGTCAATTGATATAAAAATTTTAGAGCGCATTGATCACAGCCCTGTGGATAAAATTGATCGATGATGCAGTCTATTCGTCCTCGCTCCTGTTTCATTTTTTAAAAATGTGATAAGAAAATAATATAACTCTTTATGCTGGAATGGAAATGAGCGAAAAAGTGCCGAGCCCGAACCCTGAAGAGCTGATCCCCGCCGTCGAACAGATCGCAAGACAAGCCGGCCACGCCGTCATGGAACTCTTTGACCGCGCAAAAGTCTACGCGAAAGCGGACGGCAGCAGCGTGACGGACGCCGATCTTGCAGCGGAAAACATTATACTTCCGGCATTACAGAAAATTACGCCGCAGGTGCCTATCATATCGGAAGAACGCGTCGCCGACGGAAACATCCCCGACTTCTCCGCAGGCACTTTCTGGACGGTCGACCCCATCGACGGCACGCAGGAATACATCGACAGAACAGACGGATTCGTGGTGGCGATAGGCCTTGTCAGCGGCAACAAACCCGCTCTGGGCGTCGTCTACCATCCGTCGCTCGACCTGCTTTACAGCGCCGCCGGCAGCGGCACAGCCAGCAAAACTGATGCAGACGGAAAAAGGACTCCCCTTACAGCCGACACCGCGAATGCTCCTGCGCCGCGCGTTTTACTGCAAAAGAAATACGCCCATTTGCCGCAGATCAGAGACTATCTCGCTAAGCGTTTCAAAGACCGGCCCATACGGGAGGACACGGAGACAGGCATTTTCCGCCCCTGCCAAATCGCGGAGGGACTGGCGGACCTGTTTGTCTTCTGTACGGCCAAACCGCAAGGCCGTATCGCCTTCTGGGACGTCGCACCGGGGCAGGCCATTATTGAAGCAATGGGTGGGCATGTCGAAACGCTGGACGGACAGCCGTTTCTCTACGATGCCTCGGACTGCCTCGTTCCGGCGCATATCGCTCTTTCACCTTTGCGTGCCGCTCAAGGTTTTTAACATGCACACAGGGCAGACCGCATAATACGGCCTGCCCTGCAGCATTATATATAGGCTATTATTCGCCTTTTTTAACTTCTTTGAAGAAGGTTCTGACGGTCGCGTTTCTCTGGCATATCTTTTCGATATCCGCATCCGTCATCATCGCACCGATCGGAATGAAGATAACCTTCGCATCGGCGCTTTGCATGGTCTCTTCAAGCTCCAGCAAAGTGCTGACAACGGAAACCTTGTCGTCACGCCTGATCGTCGTGCTTTCCCACCCCTGCTCGACTGGAAACAACCGGCTGCCATGCGGCAGGAACTTGCATCCCCGCTCCATGGCATTCTGCTGCGCGGCAACAGACGCGGTTTTCTCCAGAAGATCGGCGGGGGGGGAGGTTTTACGTCCCTCACCCGTCATGTGATCCTCCTAAGCCTTAGATAGACGGCTTCTTTCTGTCTTTGACGACATACTTTTCGTACAGCATGCCCATTTTGTCATCGACAAGCATCTCGGACAGCTTCGTCTTGTCGGCGAGTTGCGCAGCCGTGAGGACGCCCTGCTTGATCAGGACTTCATCCAGCTTTGCTTCCGGCTCGTTGCTGTTTTTCAGCTCTTCGCGCGCGGCTTTGAGTTCCGCCGGCGTGATGGCTTTCTTCGCAACAAGGAACTCGCCCAGATCGAAGTCGTTCCTGAACCTGAAGGCATCCGCAAGGTGACGCTTCGTCAGCTCGGGATTGCGCGTTCCGCGCGTCAGGTCGGTCAGAGCCGCGTCGACTTTGGCCTTCGCGTTCGGCGCATGGCGGTCGACGTGGATGATACCGGCTTCCTTGAAGGCCGACAGCAGTTTGGTCGGAACCTTCTCGCCGACAACCAGAGCCTTTTTGCGGTTCTTGTTCAGGACGATGTGGACGGAGACATCACTCTCCTTGCCCGCAGCGTCTTTGAACATCACCCGCAGCGTGGTCGTGGCAAGACCTTGCTCGGAACGGTTTTCCGTGATCTTGAAGATTTCGTCCGCGCTGGACTTTTTCTCCGGCTCCGTGTCCTGCGGATTCTGTTCTTTCTCAATCTGCTCGGACAAAGTGCGGATATTCGTATCCCAGATCGCGTCGAGGTTCTTCGCGCTCACCGTCGGCAGGGCCAGTGCCGCCATGAAGTCTTCATGGCTGACAATGTCGCTGACGGAAAGTTCGACCTCTTCCGTGCCTTCCGGATAAGCGGCCATATCTTCGATCTTGGCGCGCGCAAGCGGGAAAGCGCCAAGCGACTCATGGTCGCGGTTGACGATGAAGAGATCCTTGGTTTCCGCGGTGTTGTCGTCGCCGACGGTTTGCAGAGCCCGCTTCAGACGCGCGATCGTGATGATCTTGTCGTCATCGGCTTCGACGATCTGCGGATCAACCTGACGGATGTAATCGCAGAACACTTTGCGTGCTGCGGCGGCTCTCTTGCCCACATCGGTGCTGTCGAAGACGCTGACGTTCAGGTCTTCTTCGACCGAACGCTGGAAGCTGTGCGCCCCGTCCTGCAGGACGATGTCGCGCAAGCCGGCGTTGTCCATGGAGGCTTTCAGCTTCTCGTAGAGCTTGTGCTTGCCGATCGCTTCGGACTTCTCGAACACCATGCGGTCCAGCACGTCGACAAGGCGCGTACCGAAAGCCACGGACGGGTTTTCGTACTCCTTCTCTCCCAGCTTGGGCTGTTCCATGAAGTTTTTGAAATCGGCCTTGGTTTCCGCGTCTTCCGGCAGCATGCGGGGACGGATCGGAAGAGCCGCCTCGAGGTGCTGCTTGATTTTGCGGAAGTCGATGCCTTCCTTCTTGGAGTATTCTTCGTCCACTTCCTCGATCAGATCGGTGTTTCCGGTCGTCATGAGGTTTTCGGCATTGGTCATTTCGGACCATTCGCTGTAGAAGCGCGCCAGTTTGCGGGAAGAGTTAACGACGTTCCTCCAGTTCTCGAGCAGCGTTTCCTGCAGCTCGGGCACAGGCACGCCTTCGAGTTCGGCCTTGGTCTTTCTCAGTTGCATCAGCCACTGGCCGAATTCCTTCGGATTTTCGTCCGCCTGCTCTCTGAAGACGTTGTACAGCGTCGACACAGGCACGCCGCACATCATCTGGCAGATACGGTGCTGCCAGTCGGCTTCCGTCGGGTCAGGCAGGGTTTGCGGCGACAGACGCGAGTAGACCGATTTGTTCAGGCTGCGCGTGGTCAGGCCATCTTCCGTCTTGTTACCCGTCAGGGTGACGAAGAAGCCCGCCTGCATGTCGTCACGGCGGAAGGTAAAGGACGACGGACCGTTGGTCAGGTCTTTATTCTTCAGCGGGTTTTCGACCGTGCATTCGTTGGTTTCGCCGTTGAGGAATTGCCATACGGTTTGCAGACCGTTGTCCGACCCTTCCTTGGACTTGTTGTACTCGTCCAGAACGCCCTCGCGGCCTTCGATGAACCAGCGGATCAGCGGGCCGTATTGCGAGTTCATGCCCAGCATGTTGCCGCTGGCGTTGTCGAGGCCTTCGATCTGCGCGACATCCTTGAGGATGGAGAACGCGGCTTCAACGTCTTGGGGCTTGGCGTTGCCCTTGAAGTAGTTCCAGTCAATGGACTTGATGTTCTTGTCGTCGTCAAGCGTGACAGCGCCCGCCGGCAGCTGCTTCAGCTTCGCCAGAGACAGCGCTTCGAGAGAGCCGGCCTGCAGACGCTTGTCGACGGCCTTGGGCAGAGCGTCGCCCGCGCCGAAGTCGAGAACCATTTCGAACAGAAGCTCGTTCATGTTCTTGCCGCCGCAGTCGAACACTTCGACGGGCTTCGTCGAACGCATACGCCCCTGCAGGGCGCCCATGAAGGATTTACCGGCACCCGGATCACCGATCATCATCTGCGTGCGGTTGGTGCTTTCCGGCTTGCGGCGCTCGAGACCGTCAAAGAACAGCGGCAGCATGCTCGGCACCGGCATGTCGCAATAGGCCATGGCGATGACTTCGCTGTACGGACGCTCGGAGTAGACCTTCATCGGGTTGCTGTCGTCCGCAATACGGGACAAAACCTGCTCCAGATTCGACTGACCTTTGTAGTCAACGCGCTGTGAACCCCACATCGGGTACGGACGCGTCGTCGTGCCCAGCGGCCTGACCAGCTTTTCGGACAGTTCCTGCGCGCGTTCCATGCGGCGCTCCGTCTCTTTTCTGACGGCGGCTTCCGAGGCCTTCTCGCCCAGAAGTCTGCGGGCTTCCTTATGCTGGAAACCCTCATCAACGATCAAGTCCTTGATTTTTGTTTTAAGGAGCTGTGTGTCTTGTTCCATTTTTTTCGTCATTTCTTTGGATCCATCTTGTTAAGGGCTTTTTTCATGTCTCGCCGTTTCTTGCTGCTCGGGATGGCTTTGAAGCTGCCACATTTCCGAACCTTCTCGAGTAGTAGTCCCACAATCGCCATCGGCACCTCGTTGGGGTCTTTCCCCAGGACAACGCCGACCTGCTGGTGCGGTTTCTTTGCCCCGAGTCCTTTGGCCATTTTCTCCATGGAAGTGCCTTTCTGCGCCGTGATGATCGCGACGTCGAACGTCACCTTGTCCGAGTATCTGAACATGGTGGCGATTTTGTCTTTGGACGGCAGTTCGTCAACCGCGTCCCCGTCGGAAATCACCAACACGTGCGTGAAACCGGAGAGGTTTCCACTTTTGCCCCTGTGTTCGCTGATCGTCTCCGCGACCTTTGGAACGGCAGGTGCAAATTCCGTCCCGGAATTGAGGCCTTTGCGCATGGTTTCCATGGCCTGGCCGACCTTGACGCGGTCGTCTCCGGGTTTAATCAAAATAGGCGGTTTGTCGTTACCCCACATGCCGACATAGACATTCATGTGCATGTCCTTGCCCGCGGCCGCCTCATAAAGGATGGCGGCGGCCTGCAGCGCGCTTTGCAGCGGGGTGACGCCCTTCAGCGCGCCGGACGCCATGTCCATACTGCCGGAACCGTCGATCATGATGACGATATCGACTTCGGCAGGCGTGAGCTTGTTCTCGTCCCTGTGGAAGCGCTTCAGATCGTCTTCTTCGACGGATCCCATGGCCTTCTTGATCGTGAGATCCTTGTGCGCCTCGACATTGAAGCGGTCTTTCACTTCGCCGTCCTGCGGCAGGATTTCCAGCGACTTCGACTTGGTGATCGTCGTCTGCATCTGCATTTCCTGAATCTTCTTGAAGATCAGACGGACGCGGTTGATGTGGCTGGCCAGTTCCTTGATGCGCTCCGGATAGTTTGTCCAGTCCTGCTTGGCAAGATCGGCCAGGCTCTTGCCCTCGCCTTTTCCGGCGCCCTTGCTCGGCTTGCCGTTCTTGGTGCGCTTGTTGCTCTTCTTTTTCTTGCCTTTACCCTGACCTTGACCGTCGGCGTCTTCACCGTCGGCGTCGTCGCCGTCGGCGTCTTCGCCGTCTTCGCCGTCTTCACCGTCCTGATCATCCTTGGCGCGGTCTTCGAGCTCGTCCATGTCCATGGCGTCGCCGTCGCCGTCGTCATTGGCGTCTTCAAGGTCATCAAGGCCTTCGCCATCCTTGCCTTCGCCGTCTGTATCCTGACCGTTGGCATCCGGATCGACTTCGTCTTCCGGATTTTCCGTCGGATTTTCAACGTTGGGCATATCGCCGGCGCCTTCGACGGGAACGGAGTCATCCTTTTCGGTGCCCAGCTTGCCTTCGGGGCTGTCGCCCTTCTGGTCGCTCTTTTCTCCGTCGGCGTCCTCGCTCTCGTCGCCTTCGCCGTCCTTATCCAGATCGTCCGGATCCTGCGGCTCGCCTTGCTGTTTGCCGTGTTCTTTGCTCTTTTTGCCTTTACCCTTGCCTTTGCCCTTGCCTTTACCCTGGCCCTGACCTTGACCTTGCCCCTGTCCGTCCTGTTCCTCCCCGTCTTGTTCCTCGCCGTCCTGCTCGTCGCCTTCTTCGCCGTCCTGACCTTGCTGCTGTTGCTTGTCTTTCGCATCCTTCAGCTGCTGGTCGACCTGATCGTTGACCTGCTCCAGAATATTCTTGATCAGGTCTTCGGCATAAAGATCCCAGATAGTGTCGATGACTTCCTTGCGGCGCTCGTCCATGCTCTTAATACGGCCCATCATGTTGCTCCAGCCATACAGACGCTCGTGCGCCTTGGGCTGCAGGTTTTCGAGGCCGTCGGGGCCGCCGCAGAGTTCGCGCAGATGTTTGAAGTCCGCATGATCCACGCCGTCCGTATCTTCCTTCGCATTGGCCGGGCGACCAGCCAGCGTCGCGGTCTTGCGCACCATGTTCGGATCGACGCCGACGCGCTTCCAGCCCTTGTCCGTATCCTCGAACAAGCCGTTGTTCTGGAAGAAGCCCAGTTGCACCGCATTGCAAAGGTTCATGTAGCGGCGCAGCTCCTCCGAAGCATTTTTGTCCGGCGGCAGACGGGTCAGACCCGTCGCGCGCTGCGTAACGGCGGTGTTGTTGATCGACACACTATAGTCTTGCAGTTCCTGCAGGCCGATGTTGGAAACAAACCTGTTGGCGACGTTCTCCTCCGCCGCATCGAACATCATGCTGCGCAGCTGCCATTCGGCGCTCAAAAGGCGCAGCTTCTTGTATTCGTCCGGCTTGAGCTCGGGGCCTTTTTTCGCCGCGGCCTTGCGCGACTTTTGCAGCAGCGGCTGCATCTGGTTGTATACTTTCTGCATCCGGCGCGGATAGCTCACCGTCAGCAGGGCGCGGCCGATTTCACGGTAGACGTCGGCACGGGCATGCTCGAAGCCTACGATCATCGTCTGCATCAGGTCAATATCAATGATGTTCTTCTGGCGGCGAAAGGCAAACCCGCTGCCCGGCTCGCCCCAGGCATATTTGGTATTCTTGTCGCGCAAGGCTTCGCGGACGTGCTGTGCGTGGAGCAGCAGTTCCTGATAAGCCGTCCTTGTGCCTGTAATCTGTTTCCAGAGACCGGTGCCGCCCAGCTCCCCCGTTTCCACGGCGGGATCCCATGTCTTTAGGGTATCGGGGTTCAGCTTAAGGAAAGCCATCCCCGCCCCCCAGAGCAACTGGGTTTCCGGCGTATTGAAGCGCGGCGGCTCTTGCGTCTTGCCCGTCTGGATGGCGTCTATGACGTTTTTGATTTCATCCTTGAACTCGGGATCTTTTGTCGGAATGCTATCGGCAAATTCCTTTAAATCGTCAAGCGTAAACGGCGTCGGATCTTCGGGCGCCTGCGCTGCGCGTATCTTGCTGTTCAGGAGAAACCTGTGACGCGTCAGCGGTTCACGCAGAATACTGTCAATATTTCTTCTATCTTCCATTCCAGCCATACGCGTCATCTCGTTTTGAAGGTTAAAGCGTAGTCAATAAAAACAGTGATTTCGAAAACGGGGCCTTACGGCCGGAAAATACGTCGGGAATCGAAGCTGTTTTTATTCGACAAACATCCTATCATTTTGACGCAATAGGTAAATGGTGAATAATTAATATAAGATAAATATTTTTTTTATATGCTTATTATCCATGTCATGGATATTTTTATAGTTTAATTTCAAGCTTATTTTTTTTATGTAATTATAATCCAATTATCATAAAGAGAGAAATCATCACGGATATGTATAATAAAAAGATATATTGGACACGCGTTGCGCTCAATAAATCCTCCGGCATCAGGCGTGCCGTGCCGTCTTTCGGGCCAAGCCAGGGATTTTTTTCGACATAATTTTCATTGTATCGTACCGCCCCGCCGAGCGCGACGCCAAGGCCGTTCGCCATGGCCGCCATCAACCAATCGCGGTAAACAAAACCAGCCGCGCGGCTCTGCTGCAGGATCGATACGAACTCGTTCCATGGATTGACCCGCCGCACGAAGAGGCCGCTTGCCGCGATAAGGACAACGCTCAGCGCCGCCGGAACGATATTCATCAATATGTCCGCGCCGCGCACGAACTGGCCGAAGTATTTCCGGCGTTTGTCGGGCAAGCCGAACGCGTGCTGCAAAGCCGAATACGTCACGTAGAGGGCCATGCCGATGGGCCCCGCCGCCAGAAACCAGAATACCGGCCCCAGCAGAAACCTGTTGAATGAAAACGCGATGAATTCGATCGTTCTGCGGATGACAGTGTGACCGTCAGCATTTTCCAGTGGCTCGTGCAGATAAGGCTGCAGCGAGGCCTTGGCCGTTGGCAAATCCCCTATGTTCTTCAGCACCTCGCGCGCGACCTTTATCGGCGTCATGAAATTGACGCAGCAGGCCAAAAACAAAAGCTGGGCAACAAAGCCGTATACGCTGCGTCCCAGATAATGCACGGCCAGCCCGATGATGACGGCGGCAAGGCCCATCACCACTCCGACCATCGCGCCGCGCACGATGCGCACCGATTGCGGGCGCCCCGGCCGGTTCAGCCGGCGGTCAAGGTCGATCCCCGCGTCTTCCACCCAGCGGTAAAAAAGCGGCTTGTAACCTGCTTTATACGGTAATGAATATCCGACGCCAAACTGCAGGATAAGAAAAATAAAAACGAGCAGAGACGTCAGTTGCGCCATATCTATTCACGCATGTCGCGTTGCGTGCGCTCCCTGCGTTCGTGACGCTCCTGCGCTTCGAGGCTGAGCGTGGCGATCGGCCGCGCCTCCAGACGCGCGACGGAAATCGGCTCGCCGGTTTCTTCGCAATAGCCATAGGTGCCCTCGTCGATTTTCTCGAGCGCGGCGTTGATCTTGGAGATCAGTTTGCGCTCGCGGTCGCGCGTGCGCAGTTCGAGCGCGTGGTCGGTCTCGGCCGAGGCGCGGTCGGCGATGTCGGGTTTTTGCAGGTTGTCCTCCTGCATTTCCTTGATCGTCTCGTTGGATTCCTCCAGCAGTTCCGAACGCCAGCGCAGCAGTTTTTGCCGGAAGTATTCCAGCATCACGGGGTTCATGAATTTCTCTTTTTCCTTCGGATGGTAATCCGGCGGGAGAATGGTGGATGATGATTCCGGCAGAGAGCTCATGGCGAATTTCCTGTCTTATATAACGATTCAGAAACTATAATGCCGCCTGCGCCATTGCACAAGCCGCCATAAATGCTTATGCCATAATGTTAGATGAATAATATAGGAACGGTCGAAAAACCTGCCCGCATTTGTCCGCAAACGCCCGCATTTGGCCGTATACGTCTATAAACCACCTGCATTTGTCCGCATTTGTCCGCATTTGACCGTAAATTTTCGTGGGTCGAAACTGGCACGGATTTATCCCATAATGCATGCAGCCCCGCCTCTTTACGGGGCGGGGCTGCACTATTGCGCTTAGATAAAGTCCAGTTATGCGGCCTTCGGCGTTTCGGCGTTTCGGCTTTCGCGTCGGGCGCGGTTTGCTGCCGGGGGGGCCGGGATCGGGTATTTGGAAACCTTGTTGAAGGCCTTCGTCATGATGCCGGCGCGGATGCCGTAGGACGGGTGGTTCATCATCCTTTCCATGAGGAAGTTCGGCTTCTTCTCCGCCGTCGGGTCGATCGACGCCAGCGCGGATTTGCCGCTTTCAAGGTCACGGGTAATATAGAGTGCGTTGCGGTCCGCGCGGTTTTCAACCGTGCGCATCCCGAAATTGTTGATCACGCGGGCGCCGAGATAGCTGCCGAACAGGATGCCAATGCCCGTCAGCGCGCCACCGATGCCGCCCGCCGCCATGATGGGGAGCGATGCGCCGACTGCCGCAGCGCCGAGGCCGGCAAGCCCCGCCCAGAACAAAACGCGGGTCGCTTTCTTGATGACGCCTTCCATCCGCAGGCTGGGCGAACGGTTGTCTTTGGCGTGCAGGTGCATCATTTCATGCGCGGCAATAAAGCGCAGTTCCTTTTCCGACAGGCCGTTGTTGAGGGCCTCTTTGGTCGTGATGATCGTGTTCGCGCCGGTCAGCGCGGCAAATATGCCGGGCATCGCCTGATCGCGTATCGCATCTATCTTGAACAGCCAGCGCATGCCGAACGGCAAGGCGATTTTCACCACGGTTTTGTCGTCGACGGTGTAAATTTTCGGCGGTTCCTTGCGGCCAAGCTGTTTGCTGATCTGGGCGGTGATCCTGGAGGCAAGCGCGTCTTCCGGAACGGGTTGCCAGTTGCCTTTTTTGACCTGCCCTTTGATGACCCAGTTTCTGAACGCCGGCACCGCCAGCAAAGTTGACGCCAATTGCGTGTAGGCCACGACGCCGCCCGCCACACCGAGCGCGACGGGGTTGAAGGCGAGGCTCAGGCCCCCGCCCAAAACGGCCAGACTGGCCAGAGCGGTCGGGGTGGTCACGAGACGGTCTTTCAGGGGGATTAATTTGTATTTCTTTGCTTTTGCCATGACAGAACATCTTATTACTTTATGTTAAATAAATTTGATTGCTAATTATGTATATACTAGGCCCAAAGGCCGTCAAACACAATTGCGTAAATCATGGCTATATAAAGTAAAGCGTCAGGCCGCCTCGATCTGCTTCAAGGCCTGTTTCAGCTTCTGGCGGACGTTTTCGGCGTCGCGCATGGTCTCTTTTTGCGCTTCGACCACATCTTCCGGCGCTTTAGCGAGGAATCCGGGGTTTGAGAGCATTTTATCAATTTTATCAATATTTTGCGATACTTTTTCAATCTCTTTCTTTAAGCGTGAACGTTCTTGCTCGATATCAACAACGTCAGCTATCGGCAGGATAATATTGGATTCATCCAGAACGATCTGGATGGAGCCCTTTTGCACCTCGCCTTCCGAAGGCACGGCGGATTCCAGACGCGCGAGGCGGCAGATGATGTCATTGTAGGTTTGGAGCCGCTGCTTGTTGGCCGCGTTGGCGCCTTTCAGCAGCATCTTGATTTTGGCGGCGGCCGGCACGTTCATGTCGGCACGGACGCTGCGGATGCCGGAGATCAGGCGGATGACCCAGTTCATCTCCTCCTGCGCGGCGGCGTCGACGATGCCCTCGCCCAGCTCCGGCCATTTTTGCATCATCAGCCAGTCGTTTTTGTCGGTCGTCTCTTTCCCCAGCAGTTGCGCGTGCAGCTCCTCGGTCACGAAGGGCATAACGGGGTTAAGCAGTTGCAGCAGCGTATCCAGCACCCAGCCGGTCGTCTCGCGGACTTCGGTTTTCAAAGCTTCGTCGTCGCCGTTGAGCAGCGGCTTGGTGAACTCGATGTACCAGTCGCAGAACAGGTCATAG
Organism: Pseudomonadota bacterium; assembly: GCA_021849295.1. Classification (GTDB taxonomy): domain Bacteria; phylum Pseudomonadota; class Alphaproteobacteria; order Micavibrionales; family UBA2020; genus PALSA-926. The sequence goes on from JAJZTA010000014.1 coordinate 33,101, forward strand.
GTGAAGTGGTAAAGATGCGAGGCCGCGTCGTTGAAGCGGTAAACGTCGAGCGCCTCGGAGACGTTTTTGGTCAGCCCCGCCAGCTCGCTGATGATCCATTTGTTGACGACGTTCTGGGCGCTTTCCGGCTTGAAGGCCGGATTGAGCGTGCAGCCGTTCATGCCGCAGAAACGCGCGGCGTTGCGCAGCTTGGTGGTGAAGTTGCGCGTATATTCCACCCTCTGCGCCGATATTTTGACATCGCGGCCCTGCGCCGCGAGGGCGGTGAGCGTAAAGCGCAGCGCGTCCGCGCCGTATTCGTCCACCAGCCCCAGCGGGTCGATGACGTTGCCTTTCGACTTCGACATCTTCTGGCCTTTTTCGTCGCGCACAAGCGCGTGGATGTATACCTTTTTGAACGGCACGTCGCCCATGAAGTGCAGACCCATCATCATCATCCGCGCGACCCAGAAGAAGATGATGTCGAAGCCGGTGATCAGCGTTTCGGCGGGATAATAACGTTTCAGCGCTTCGGTTTCCTCCGGCCAGCCGAGCGTCGAGAACGGCCACAGCGCCGAGGAAAACCACGTGTCCAGAACGTCGGGATCGCGCGTCAGCTTGACGCCTGCGCCCGCTTCTTTCTGCGCTTCCTCTTCGGTTTCAGCGACGAACACATTGCCCTTGTCATCGAACCACGCGGGGATCTGGTGTCCCCACCAGATCTGGCGGCTGATGCACCACGGCTGGATATTGCGCATCCACTCGTAATAAGTTTTCGTCCAGCTGGCGGGGATGAATTGCGTGCGTCCGTCCTCCACTGCTTTGATCGCCGGTTCCGCCAGCGTTTTCGCATCCACATACCACTGGTCGAGCAGCATCGGCTCGATGACCACGCCGGAACGGTCGCCATAAGGCATTTGCAGCACGTGGTCCTCGACCTTTGCGATCAGTTCCTGCGCTTCCATTTCGGCAAGGACTTTTTTCCGAGCATCATAGCGGTCCAAGCCGATGTATTCTTCCGGCGCATTGGCGTTCATCTTCGCGTCTTTGTCCAGAACGTCGATCATCGGCAAGTTGTGGCGTTTGCCGACCTCGAAGTCGTTGAAGTCGTGCGCGGGTGTGATTTTCACCGCGCCGGTGCCTTTTTCGGGGTCGGCGTGTTCGTCCGCAACGATCGGGATCGGTCGCCCGACGATCGGCAGGATGGCGAACTTGCCGACGAGGTCCTTATAACGGTCGTCGTCCGGATGCACGGCCACCGCCGTGTCGCCGAACATCGTTTCGGGGCGCGTGGTGGCAACGACGATAAACCGCTCCGTGTCGCCCTCGATGGGATAGCGGAAATGCCACATATGGCCTTTAACTTCCTTCTGCTCGACTTCAAGGTCGGAGATCGCTGTGTGCAACTTCGGATCCCAGTTGACGAGGCGCTTGTCGCGGTAAATCAGCTTCTCTTTATAAAGCTGGACGAAAACCTTGCGCACCGCAGCATTCAGGCCATCGTCCATGGTGAAGCGTTCGCGGCTCCAGTCCGGCGTCGCGCCGAGACGGCGCAGCTGGCTGGTGATCATCCCGCCCGACTCTTTCTTCCATTCCCACACGCGATCGAGAAAGCCTTCACGGCCGAGGTCGTGGCGCGTCTTGTTGTCCTTGGCGAGCAAACGTTCGACCACCATCTGCGTCGCGATGCCCGCATGGTCGGTGCCCGGCTGCCAGAGAACGTCCTTCCCGCGCATGCGCTCATAGCGGCTGAGGATATCCTGCAGGGTCATGTTGAGCGCGTGACCCATGTGCAGACTGCCCGTGACGTTCGGCGGCGGCATGGGGATGCAGTAAGGCGCCCTGTTGCTCTTGACGTCCGAGGCGAATACGCCGGATTTTTCCCATTCCGCGTAGTATTTCTTTTCGGTTTCGCTCATCGGCGTTTTTCTGTCTGCCATCGTTTTGTCCTTGTGGGTCTTCGTCCTCGGGTTATCTTTCAGAGTATTATTTGTAATAAAAATACCCCTGTTTTGAAACGGCTTTTATTGCCATTTCAAGGCATTTTTAATGATATGAAAAACATTTACTTGTTCAGCGGCGACCATGCCGGATCGGACGCGTCCGTCGTCGACTTGATCATGTGCTCGTTGAAGCCGGTCAGGTCGATCGTGTAAAGACGCGACGAACGCCCGTTGCCGTGCGGCCCCGTCGGCACGACCTTGAAGAAGCAGAGCACGCGCCCGTTCGGCGACCAGGTGGGCGCCTCGACGTCGAAGCCGTGGGTGATGAGCCGCTCCCCCGTGCCGTCGGGGTGGATGACGCCGATGTAGAACTCGTTTTTATAGATGCGCGTGAAGGCGATCAGGTCTCCGCGCGGCGACCAGACCGGCGACGCGTAGCGCCCCGAGCCGAAGGTGATGCGGTGCGTGCCCGAACCGTCGGCGTTCATGACGTAGATCTGCTGCGAGCCGCTGCGGTCGGATTCGAAAGCGACGTATTTTCCATCCGGCGAATAGGTCGGGCTGGTGTTGATGGAATCGGTATGCGTCAGGCGGACGACGGCGTGGCTGTCGATGTCCATCGTGTAAATGTCGCTGTTGCCGTCGTTGTCGGAGAGACTCATGATGACCTTGCTGCCGTCGGGCGAGAAGCGCGGCGCGAACGTCATGTTCGGAAAGTCGCCCAGCACCCGCTGTTCGCCCGTGCTGATGTTGTAAAGATAAACGCGCGGCTTGTGATTGTAATAGGCCATGTAAGTGATCTGCTGCTGCGTCGGCGAGAAGCGCGGCGTCAGCACGATCGCGCTTCCGTCGGTGAGATAATGGACGTTGGCACCGTCCTGATCCATGATGGCGAGACGCCGCGTGCGGTCGCCGTAAGGCCCCGTCTCCGCGATATAGACGATGCGGCTGTCGAAATAGCCTTTCTCGCCGGTGATGCGCTCGTAAATGGAGTCGGCGATGATATGCCCGATCCGCCGCCAGTTGGTCGGCGTCGTCATGTAGGCCATGCCGACGAGCTGCTGCTCGGACTCGACGTCCCACAGGCGGAACTCGACGCGCGTGCGGTCGCCGCCCGTCGTGCTGACCGTGCCGGTGACGAGCGCCTGCGCGCCCACTGTGCCCCAGGACTTGAAGTCGGGGTTGGTCGCGGCGTCGCTCGCCTGCTGGATGAAGGATTTCGGGTCGAGCGTCTTGAACAGGCCGGAGCCGTTAAGATCGCCCGAGATGACGGTCACCAGATCATGCCCGAGGGTCGGATCGCTGCTCACGCTGCCCGCAAAATCCGGTATCGCGATCGGCAGCGGGTTGACCGTGCCCCTGTTGACGTTGAGATGAAGGTCGGCGCGCGCCGGCGCGATGCCCGCCCCTACAAAAACGAAAACGGCGAAAACGGCCAGCAGGCCACTGCGGAGTTTCATTGAAACATATCCTTCGGGTTGAAAGTCACTGTCGTGTTGTTCCAGATATTATACTTATCAGGCGGAAGGTCAAATGGCGAGCATTTTGGGTTGCGCACCGCCCTGAGCGCGCTGTCCGCCACCGCGCGGAAAACCGGATCGGAATTGTAGCGCGCCTCGTCGACGATGCGCGCCGATTGCAGCGTACGGTCGCGGTTTATAACCATAAAGATGCTGACCGACATATCCTCTACGTCCTTTGCGCCAATCGGCACGTTCCAGCAGCTTTCCAGCTGCGTGCGCAGCGCGTCCTCCTCGCTCATCGTCATGCGCTCGCCCAGAGGGGCCTCCTGCCCCGTCTTCTCCACCGGTTTCGGCGTGCTGTCCTCGAGATTGCGCAGCACGGCGGCGAAATCCTGCGGCTGTTCCTTTTTGACGACCTTCTCTTTCTTTCTTTTCTTTTTGATTTTCTCCGGCAGCTTGTTTTTATCCAGCACCACGGTCTTTTCCGGCGGGCGGTCTTGCGGCAGCGGCGGCGCGACGTCGGGCTGCACCGCTCTGGCGGACATGTTGGTCGGCGCGGGCGTCTTGTGCTTTGGCGGCGGCTTGTCGTTCTTCCGCACGGACGGATGGCGGGAGAATTCCTTCGTCCGCGTCGTTTTGGAGATGGTGACCAGATCGACCGTGATCGGCGGCGGCATGTCCGGCACGACGGCGGGCAGAAACGGCAGGCCCATGATCACGATGGCGAAAATCACCACGTGAAAAGCCATGGATGCGTATACCGATGTGCGCCGCATGTGCGTCACCACCCCATGCTACCGCCCCTGCTCCGAAAGCGGGTCCGTCACGAGGGCGATTTTGCTGAAACCGGACGTGCTGGCGATCGCCATGACGCCCATCACCTGCCCGTAGGTCAGATGGTGGTCGGCGCGGATATAAACCCGCCTGTCCGGCGTCTGCTTGGCGATGGCCGTCAGCTTTTCCTTCAATTCCTCGCTCGTCACGCGCGTCTGGCCGATGTAGATATGGCCGTTCTCCTTGATGGAGATTTCGAGCGGCGTGTTGTCCTGCTTGCTGAGCGCGCGGGCGTGCGCCTTGGGCAGGTTGACGTTGACGCCGGTCGTCAGAAGCGGCGCGGTGATCATGAAGATCACCAGCAGCACCAGCATGACGTCCACCATCGGCGTGACGTTGATCTCCGCCATCACCTTGTGCGCGCGGCGGTTGCCGCGGCGGCTTCTGTCAAGCTTGACGCCCATCAGCGTTTCCCTTGCTGCTCGAGGTGGCGGCTCAAAATAGAGCCGAATTCGGCGGAGAAGGCCTCCAGCCTGTCGCCGTAACGGCCAAGATCGGTGGAAAACTTGTTGTAGGCCACGACAGCCGGAATGGCGGCGACGAGGCCGAGCGCGGTCGCGAACAGCGCCTCGGCGATGCCGGGCGCGACGACGGCAAGGCTGGTGTTGCGCTCGCCCGCGATGGCGGAAAAGCTGTTCATGATGCCCCACACCGTGCCAAACAGGCCGATGAACGGCGCGGTCGAGCCGACGGTGCCGAGGAAGGTCATGTATTTTTCCAGCAGGTTGACCTCGCGGCTGATCGTGGTCGCCATCGCACGGTCGATGCGCTGCTGCAGGCCGGCGCGCAGGTCGCCCGCGGCAAGGTTCGGGCCGCCGCTTTCCACCGTCAGGTTCCACTCGTTCATGCCCGCGCAGAAGGTGCGCGCCATCGGGTCGCCCGGCTTGGCCTGAATGCGCTTGTAGAGTTTCTCCAGCGCCTCGCCCGACCAGAAGGAGTTCTCGAACTTGTTGGCCTTGGAATTCAGGCTCTTGAACGTCGCCCATTTGTCGAAGATGATCGCCCAGCTCCAGATCGACGCCGAAACGAGGATCAGCAGAATGCACTTCACGATCAGGTCGGCCTGCAAAAACAGCCCCCAGACCGAAAGGTCATGCGCCGCGTGCGACCCCGCAAGCACCACGGAACTCGTGCCCGCAACCGGTAATGCCACCATCGTTTTTTCTCCCTAAGATTTTGAACGGTATATCTTTTTGATCTCCGCAGGTAATCTGGCAGCTTTGAAACTGCTGTCAACACAAACGAGCGTAACTTTGATTTCTGTCAACAACCTGTCAGCGCAAAAAATATCCTGCTTGATTTCCATACTCGCGCCGCCGACCCGCGTAATCTCCGACCGGACGGTCAGCTCGTCGTCGAGCTTGGCGGGCGCCTTGTATTGCAAGTTCGCCGAAACGACGGCGAATGCCTTTCCGCCCTCTTTGAGCAACGGCGCGTGTTCGTAGCCCGCCGCGCGGAGCATTTCGGTGCGTCCGCGCTCGGCGAAGGCAAGATAGCGCGCATGGTAGACCACGCCGCCGGCGTCGGTGTCTTCGTAATACACGCGGATTTTCAGTTCATGGGAAGCCACGGCGTTATAGTTCCTCACCCGCTGGCAGGTCGATCATCAGCGCCATCTGGCGGTCTTTGGCGTTGGCGGGCGGCGGCAGGCCGAGGTATTTGTAGCCGTTGTCGGAAATCATGCGCCCGCGCGGCGTGCGGATGATCAGCCCGCACTGGATCAGGTACGGCTCGACCGTTTCCTCCAGCACGTCGCGCTGTTCGGAAAGCGCGGCGGAAATCGTCTCGATGCCCGCGGGCCCGCCCGCGTAATTGTCCGCGATGCACTGCATGTAGCGGCGGTCCATGGAATCCAGCCCCTGCTTGTCGACTTCGAGCTTAAGAAGCGCGGCGTCGGCGATTTTGGCGTCGACCTTCTTCACTTTATCGACAGCGGCGAAATCCCGCACGCGCCTTGTCAGCCTGCCCGCGATGCGCGGCGTGCCGCGGGAACGGCGCGCGATCTCGAACGCGCCCTCCGGCGTGATGTCCATGCCGATGATGTTGGATCCGCGCAGGACGATCTCCGCCAGTTCGTCGGCGGCATAAAATTCCAGCCGCAGCGGAATGCCGAAGCGCTCGCGCAACGGGCGCGTGATCAGGCCGGAGCGCGTCGTCGCGCCGACCAGCGTGAAGGGCGGCAGGTCGATGCGCACCGAGCGCGCCGCGGGCCCCTCGCCGATGATGAGGTCAAGCTGGCGGTCTTCCATGGCGGGATAGAGAATTTCCTCGACCGCCGTATTGAGACGGTGGATTTCGTCGATGAACAAAACGTCGTGCGGCTGCAGGTTGGTGAGAATGGCGGCGAGATCGCCCGCCTTGGAAATCACCGGCCCCGAGGTGGCGCGAAAGCCGACTTTCATCTCGCGGCTGATGATCTGCGCCAGCGTCGTTTTGCCCAGCCCCGGCGGGCCGAAGAGCAGGACGTGGTCGAGCGGCTCGTTGCGCGCGCGCGCCGCCTCTATAAACACCTTGAGATTTTCGCGCGATTTTTTCTGGCCGATGAACTCGTCGATCGACAGCGGACGGATGGACAACTCGTCGCTATCCTTTTCCGGCTGGTAGGCGGGCGCGATTTCGCGCTGGGCTTGCACCTCGGAGGTCATGCGCTCAACTCCTTCAGGCTTTCACGGATCAGATCGCCGAGCGGGAGATTGTCGCCCTTCTCACGCAGCACGTCGGCGACGGCGCTGAAGGCCTCGCTGCGGCCATAGCCGAGATTGATCAGCGCGGAAACGGCGTCGTTGCTGGCGGTAATCGGCAGTTCGGCGACGGGCGCGGAGCCCTTGCCTTTTTTGCCGGTGGCGGATTGCGCCTGCTCTGTCGCCGCCTGTCCGAGCGCCATCTTGCCCGCCTTCTCTTTCAGTTCGGTAATGATGCGCACGGCAAGTTTCTCGCCAACGCCGTCCGCCATCTTGATCGCCGCCTTGTCCTGCGAGGCGATCACCACCGGCAAACGGTCGGCAGGCACGGCGGCCAGAATGGCCTGCGCCACTTTCGCGCCGACGCCCTGCACGGTGCACAGGATCAGGAACCATTCCTTTTCCGCCGCGTCGGCAAAGCCGTAGAGCGTGATCTGGTCCTCGCGCACGATGGTCTCGATCAGCAAACTGACGGGCGTGCCTTTCTTGGAGCCGATCTTGGCCAGCGTGCGGCTCGACGCATAAACCAGATAGCCGACGCCGTTCACGTCGATAATGACGTAGTTCGTGCCGACGCTGTCGATCAAACCGGAAAGTTTCGCGATCACCTGACGCCCCCGCTCATGATCCCGCCCATCTTCACGCGGCTGGACGAGTGGTTGGCGTGGCAGATGGCGACGGCGAGCGCGTCCGCCGCGTCGGGCGATGCCTCGACGCCAGGGAGCAGCGTGCGGATCATCATCTGCACCTGTTCCTTTTCCGCGTGACCCGCGCCGACGACGGATTTCTTCACCAGATTGGCGGGATATTCCGACACCGGAATGCCGAACTTCGCGGGCGCGAGCAGCGCGATGCCGCGCGCCAGACCCAACTTCAACGAAGATGCGGGATTTTTGTTCACGAACACTTCCTCGACCGCTGCTTCTTCCGGCAGCCAGATTTTCATTTGCTGCATCAGGCCGTCGAAGATCTCCGCCAGACGGCGCGCCGACGGCGATTTCGCCCCAGTCGCCACCACGCCATGCGAGATATGCGAGATTCTGTTGCCCTGCACGTCGATCAGCCCCCAGCCCGTGCGCTGCAGTCCCGGATCGATACCAATAATTCTCATAATCCACACCCCAAGATGAACGAGCGACGCATTTGAGTATAAACCGTGAACAGACGGGAATGCACGCGAATATTTATAGCTCGCCCGCATCTCTCCACTTAGGCCTCCAGCTTCGCGACCTTGCGGATATAAACGACAAAATCGGGATCTTCACCGGGCAGCAACTCGGGCAAAAAGGCGCGGAAATCCGGCCGCGTGCACCAGAAGAGGATGTAATCCTCCCACGTCGACCAGAGGCGCTGCGCGTCCCTGTCCATCTTCTGCTCGTAGACGAGGATAAAGGCCTGCTCGAACAGCGAAATCAAGGAGTCGAAAATGATCCTCTTGCGCTCTTTTTGCTCCAGCGTGAGTTCGCGGTCGGGAACGGGATTGGTGCGCAGACGAAGATCGGCGTTGCGGATGAGCAGATCGTTGAACTTCGCGTATTCCTCGGCGAGTTCCTGATACATCTCCTCGTTCTTGACCTTTCTCTCCCTGCTTTGCTCGTACATGAAAAGCGCGATGGCATAAGGTGCGGAAAGAGCCAGCGCGATGTTTGCCGCCACTGCCCAGAATTCCGAAACGGTCATGATGCCATCAACTCTGCCATAACGGAGTCGTCCACTTCGAAGTTGGCGAAGACGTTCTGCACGTCGTCGCTGTCTTCCAGCGTTTCTATCATCGCGAGCAAGCTTTTCGCCTGATCGGGCGTGACGGCGACGGTGTTGTTGGGCTTCCAGATAATGCCGGATTCCTGCGCTGCGCCGAATTTCGCCTCCAGCGCTTCCTTGACGGCGATGAAATCCGACGGCTGGGTCGTGACCTCGTGCGCGTCGCCCGAGGATTCCACGTTGTCCGCCCCCGCCTCGACGGCGGCCTCGAACATTTTATCGTCCGCCGCGACACTGGCCGGAAAGGTGATCGACCCTAGCCTAGCGAACATGAAGCTGACCGAATTCGTCTCGCCCATCGCGCCGCCGTTTTTGGAGAAAGCGACGCGAACGTCGCCCGCCGTGCGGTTGCGGTTGTCGGTCAGCGCCTCGACGATCACCGCGACGCCGCCGGGGCCGTAGCCCTCGTAGCGGATTTCCTCATAATTCGAGGCGTCGCCGCTGTTGGGGTTGCCGAGCTCGATCGCCCGTTTGATGCGGTCGTTGGGCATATTGCATTTGCGTGCCTCGACGATGGCGTTGCGCAGGCGCGGGTTGGCGTCGGGATCGGGCTGCCCCGTCTTCGCCGCCACTGTAATTTCGCGCGCCAGCTTATTGAAAACCTTGGCTTTCTTTTTATCCTGTGCACCTTTGCGGTGCATGATGTTCTTGAACTGGGAATGACCGGCCATGCCGCGACGCCTCTTTTATTGATTGGAGTGGCTTGTTTTTAGCATAAGCCACGCTTTTGAGAAAGGATGTTTCTCTTTTGTACCGTATCGCTATTATGACTATTTTGTTAAGTCTTTCAGCCCCGCGCCAAGCTCCGCCCGCTCCTTCTTCGTCATGTGCGTGGCGTTGCCGAGCGGCATGGTGTCGTGGTCGACCGCCTGCGCCTCGATCAGCGGCGCGTATTTTTTGATTTCCGGCATGGTGTCGAATTCGATGCCTTTCGGCGCGGTGGTGAAGCCCGCTTCGGTCGGCATGTCGCTGTGGCAGGCGCTGCAGCGTTCGCGGACGATCAGCCGCACTTCTTCGGGCGAAACCTTGCCGACATGCGCGGCGACGACCGGATTGCCGTTATGCGCGGAAACGAACAGCGCGACGATGACAATGCCCAATGCGCCCGTGACCGGATACCAATAGTTGACGTTGCCCTTGTGCTTGAGGTTGAAAAACTGCCGGATCGGCCACGCCGCCGCCGCCAGCCCCGCCAGCACCAGCCAGTTGTGCGGCACGCTGTAGAGCATCGGGTAATGGTTGCTGATCATCACCAGCAGTACGGGCAGAGTCATATAATTGTTATGCACCGAGCGTTGCTTGGCCTCCGCGCCGAGGCGCGGGTCCGGCTCTTTGCCCGCCAGCAGCGCGGCGACGACCTTTTTCTGATTGGGAATGATGACCCTGAAGACGTTCGCCACCATCACCGTGCCGAGCATCGCGCCGACGTGGATGAACGCGCCGCGGCCCGAGAAAATATGGCACAGCGCATAAGCCCCCGCCGTGACCGCAAAGAACCACACATACCCGAACAGCTTGTTGTTGCGGCCGATGGCGGAACGGCACAGCTCGTCATAGAAAACCCAGCCGCCGAAGATGAACGAGAGGCCGATGAACGCCGCCTGAAACGGCGTCAGCGCCATTTTCGAAGGATCAATCAGGTAAAGGTTCGCGTTGTAATAATACATCAGGCAGAGCAGAGAAAAGCCGCTGATCCACGTGAAATAGGCCTCCCACATGAACCAGTGCAGGTGCTTGGGCATGTGCGCGGGCGCGACGGCATATTTCTTGGGATTATAAAACCCGCCGCCGTGCACGGCCCAGAGCTCGCCCGTGACGCCGGCCTTTTTCTCTTCAGCAGAAGGCGCTGTCAGGCTGTTGTCCAGCCAGACGAAATAGAACGACGCGCCGATCCAAGCGATGCCCGTGATGACATGCAGCCAGCGGAGCGCGAGATTCAGCCATGCGGCGTAGTCGATGATCATGTCAAGCCTGCTTCGCCTTGTTCGCGGGTTCCTTCTCATAGGCCAGCACCATCTCGTAGGCCTTGGTGGTGAGGAACTCGTCGAGCTTTTCCGCCATCACCATGTCGCGGAACAGCAGCGAGGCGTCGTGCAGGTGCTTGTCGCGGCCGAGTTCGCCCGTCAGCTTCATGGTTTCCTGCTTCATCAGCTCCAGCATCAGCTCGTCGTTCAGCACGCGGCCGTCTTTCATCATGACCTTGTGATGCCGCCACTGCCAAAGCTGGGTGCGGGAGATTTCCGCCGTCGCCGCGTCTTCCATCAGGTTGTAGAGCGGCACGCAGCCGTTGCCGCCGAGCCAGGCGCGCATATAGAGGATGCCGACGTTGATGTTTTTCCGCACGCCCGCCTCGGTCACCTCGCCTTGCGGCACGGTCAGCAGGTCTTGCGCGGTGACGTTCACGTCCGTGCGCAGTTTGTCGAGCTGGTTCGCCATCGGCATGTAGCGGTCGAACATCGCGCGCGCCACGGGCACCAGACCCGGATGCGCGACCCAGGTGCCGTCGTGGCCGTCCTCGGCCTCGCGCTTCTTGTCCGCGCCGACTTTTTCCATCGCCATCCGGTTCGCGGCTTCGTCGTTCTTGATGGGGATTTGCGCCGCCATGCCGCCCATCGCAAAGGCCTTGCGCTTGTGGCAGGTTTTGATGAGCAATTGACTATAAGAGCGCAGGAAGTGCGATTGCATCGTCACCGTGTCGCGATCCGGCAGCACGAAGGATTTATGCTGCGAGAACCGCTTGATGAAATTGAAGATATAATCCCACCGCCCGCAATTGAGGCCGACGATATGATCGCGCAGGACGGAGAGGATTTCATCCATCTGGAAGGCGGCGGTGATCGTCTCGATCAGCACCGTCACGCGCACCGTGCCGCGCGGCAGGTTCAGCGCGTCTTCGGCGTGGCTGATGACCTCGCTCCACAATTGCACCTCGTGATAGCTCTCCATCTTCGGCAGGTAATAATAAGGCCCCGTGCCGCGCTCGCGCAGCACCTTGGCGTTGTGGAAGAGGTACAGCCCGAAATCGAAGAACGATGCGGAGAGCGGCTCGCCTTCGAGCAGCAAATGTTTTTCCTCCATATGCAGCCCGCGCGGGCGCACCATCAGCACGGCGGTTTTGTCGTTCAGCTTGTATTCCTTGCCGTTCGACGGGTCGAAGAACGAGATGCGGCGGGTGTTGGCGTCCATCAGGTTGATCTGGCCTTTGACGAGATTCTCCCACGTCGGCGTGCTGGAATCCTCGAAATCCGCCATAAAGACGTTCGCGCCGGAATTGAGCGCGTTGATGATCATCTTGCGGTCGACGGGGCCGGTGATTTCCACGCGGCGGTCGAGCAGGTCCTCCGGCGCGGGGCGCACCGTCCAGTCCGCGGCGCGGATGCCCGCCGTTTCGGTCGGGAAATCGAGCTTGCCGGTTGCGTCCAGCTCTTTCTGGCGCTGCGCGCGGTCTTCCATCAGCTCGCGGCGGCGGTGGCCGAAATAGTCCTCGAGGTCGAGAATGAAATCCAGCGCCTCGGGCGTGAAAACGCGCTCCTGATCGGGGATTTTCTCCGCTTCGACTTTCAATCCGTATTTCATGCCGCGTTCTCCTCTTGTTGTTCTTCCACGCAGGGCGTGAGGCCGCGCGTGAGCAATTCCGCCGCCAGAGCGATCGCGATCTCGCGCGGATGCTTGCCCATGACGCCTTTGATGCCGATCGGGCAGACCAGCCGTTGCGTGTCCAATTTTAATGTTTGCAATCTTTTTCTGAACCGTGCCGATTTCGTTTTCGAGCCGATCATGCCGAGGTAGGCGAATGTGCCGTGTTCCAAGGCCGCCTTGACGATCTCGAAATCGAGCGCGTGGTTGTGGGTCATGACGACGATGTAGGTCGCGTCCGTCGCGTCTTTTATCTTGTCGGTCAGGCGCGTGGTGACGATCTTTTTGCAGTTCTGCGGAATGTCTGCGGGGAATTCGTCCGCGCGCTCGTCCACCCATGTGACGCCGACCGGCAAGCCGTCCAGCACCTTCACCACCTCGCGCCCGACGTGCCCCGCCCCGAAAAGCAGCACCTTCTTGCGTTGCGTGGTGAACGGCTCTAGCAGCACCGTCACATGCCCGCCGCAGCATTGCGCCAGCGCGGGGCCGAGGGGATAATCCTTGGTTTGCGGCCCTGCTGTCGCGGCCGACAAAAGCTTCCGTGCCGCCGCGACGGATTCAAACTCGAGAGCGCCGCCGCCGATGGTGCCGAACTGTTTGTCCGCCGTGACGACCATCTTCGTCCCCGCCTCGCGCGGCGTCGAGCCTTTGGCCTCCGTCACCGTGATGAGAACGCAGGGCGTTTCGCTCGCGCGGAGATCGGTCAATACGTCCAACCAGTCGTTCATTTCGTCACCGCCTTTAAAATGCGCTCGGGCGTGGCGGGCGCGTCGAGATGGCCCTGCGGATTGACGGACAGGACGGCATCCTTGATCGCCAGAAACACCGCCGTGCCAAGCATCAGCGGCGGCTCGCCCACCGCCTTGGAATTGTAAATCGTGTCTTCCTGATTGACGCCGTCATAGAGAGCAACGCGGAAATCCTTGGGAATGTCGCGGCCGGTGGGAATCTTGTATGTACTTGGCGCGTGGGTTTTGAGAACACCTTTGTCGTCCCACCACAATTCCTCCGACGTCAGCCAGCCCGCGCCCTGCACGAAGCCGCCCTCGATCTGCCCGATGTCCACGGCGGGATTGATGGAGCGTCCGACATCGTGAAGAATATCCGCGCGGAGAATATTGCTCTCGCCCGTCAGCGTATCAATGATAACTTCCGCGATTGCCGCGCCGTAGGCGAAATAATAGAACGGACGGCCTTTCGCCGCCGGTCTGTCCCAGTCGATCTTCGGCGTCTTGTAAAAACCCGTTGAGGAAAGCGAAATCCGCTCCGCATAAGCCGCCATCACCAGTTCTTTCCACGGCAGGTTGCGGCCCGCGTCGAATTTATCCAGCCGCTCTTTGATCGTCAGCGCAGCAGCTTCCGCTGCCTTGCCGTTCATGTCCACGCCGCTGGAGGCCGCGGTCGCCGAGGTGTTCGGCACTTTGCCCGTGCTGGTCGCGGTGATTTTGACGAGGCCGAGCGGGATGCCGAAGGCATCCGCGACGATCTGGCAGACTTTGGTGTGCAGGCCCTGCCCCATCTCCGTGCCGCCGTGGTTGACCTGCACGCTGCCGTCTTTATAGACATGCACGAGCGCGCCCGCCTGATTGAGCATGGTGAGCGTGAAACTGATGCCGAACTTCACCGGCGTGAAGGCGATGCCTTTTTTGAGGATCTTGCTTTTGGCGTTGAAGGCACGAACCTCCCGCACACGCTTGGCGTAATCGCCGGATTTTTCCAGTTGCGCGAAAATCTCGTGCGTGATGCTGTCCTCGACCGTCATGTAATAATGCGTGGTGCAGCGTTTGGCCAGTTTTCCCTTCGGGTCATAAAGGTTGATCTTGCGCACGTCGAGCGGCTCTTTGCCGAGTTTGCGGGCGATTTCATCCACGATATATTCGATCAGCAGCAAGCCCTGCGGCCCGCCGAAGCCGCGAAACGCGGTGTTGGAAACTTTATTCGTTTTGCAGCGGTAGCTGGTCACCTTCGCGTTGCCGAGGAAGTAGGCGTTATCAGCATGGAACATCGCGCGATCGGCGACGGCGTTGGACAAATCCGCCGAATAGCCGCAGTTGACCATATGCGTCATCTCGATGCCGCCGATCAGGCCGTTGCCGTCGAAACCGACCTTATACGTGCAGTGCAGATCGTGCCGCTTGCCGGTCATGATCATGTCGTCGTCGCGGTCGAGGCGCAGTTTCACCGGACGCCCTGTTTTGCGCGCCAGCAACGCCGCCGCGCAAGCGAACAGCGAGGCCTGACTTTCCTTACCGCCAAATCCGCCGCCCATGCGCCGGATGTCCACCGTCACCGCGTGGTCGGCAAGGCCGAGAACCTTGGCGATCAGGTGTTGCACTTCAGAGGGATGCTGGGTCGAGGACCAGCAATGCATCTCGCCGTTCTCAAGCGGCGTGGCGAGCGCCACCTGTCCTTCGAGGTAAAAATGCTCCTGCCCGCCGATGTCGAACGCGCCTTCCAAAACATGCGCGGATTTTTTAATGCCCGCGGCAGCATCGCCGATCTGCATGACGTACGGCTCGCCGACGAAAGATTTTTCCCGCACTGCGGTTTGCACATCGAGGATGGCAGGCAGAACTTCGTATTCCACCACGGCCTTGCGTGCGGCGGCACGGGCAATCTCTATCGTTTCCGCCGCGACCGCCAGCACGGACTGTCCCGCGAACATGACTTCATTTTCGGCGAAAACCGGATCGCCGCCGAACACGGGCGCGACATCGTTCACGCCCGGAACATCTTTCGCCGTCATCACTGCATGCACGCCGGGGATGCGGCAACCGGAAATATCGATCTTTTTGATCTTCGCGTGGGCGTGCGGGCTTTGGAGAATGTACGCCTGCAGACAGCCCGCCGGTTCGCGAATGTCGTCCGTGTAGGTCGCGCCGCCGGAGACATGCATCTCCGCGCTGTCGTGCGGCAGGGCTTCGCCCATGGATTTTTTAATCACCATACCCATAGACCCTCGTTTCGGTTTCAGGCTGCGCGCTTTCGACGAAGCAGCGGTAAAGCAGGTTTTGCGCAACCTGCATGCGGTAACCTGCCGAGGCGCGCATGTCCGTGAGTGGCTGATAATCTTTTTCCATTTCTGACATCGCGCCGCGAACGGCCTCCTCGCTCCACGGCTTTCCGGTCAAGGATTTTTCGGCGTGTGTAGCGCGTTTCGGCGTTCCCGCCATGCCGCCGAACGCGATGCGGGCAGACGCGACTTTGCCGTCCCTCAACTCGATCGCGAAAGCGGCGCAGACGGCGGAGATGTCTTGATCAAACCGTTTGGAAATTTTATAAACCCTGAACAAAACATTTTCAGGTTTGGCCGGAACGATGATTTTCTCGACAAACTCGCCTTTTTCACGCGCCTGCTTGCCATAGGCGATGAAGAACTCCTCCAGCGGAATTTCGCGAACGCCGGATTTCGACCGCAACACCAGCCTCGCGCCGAGAGCAATCAACGGCGGCGGCCCGTCGCCGATGGGCGAACCGTTGGCGATATTGCCGCCGACCGTGCCGAGGTTGCGGATCTGCGTCGAGGCGAAGCGGCGCAGCAAAACTTCCATGGAAGGGTCGTAAGCGGCGAGGCTCTCAAAGGCGTGGGCGTAGCTGACTGCGCCGCCGATCTCCAGCCCTGCAGCGGTCTTTTTGACCTCGCGCAAAGCGGCGACATTGCCGGTGTAAATGACCGTTTCGAGATGCTTGTGCCGTTTCGTCACCCACAGGCCGACGTCGGTGCCGCCGCCGAGCAGCGTCGCCCCGGGATGCTGCGCGCAAACCTCCGCCAGATCTTCCGGCGTGTGCGGCGAAAAGAATTGCCGCCCGCCGTGTTCATACGCAAACATGCGCGCGCGCTGCAAGCCTTCCAACGCCTCCATATCGGTCTTCAAATGCCGCTCCTGGCTTTTGTTCGCCTGACGCGCCGCGTCGAGGATCGGCCGGTAGCCCGTGCAGCGGCAGAGGTTGCCGGAAATGGCATCCTGAATGTTTTCGTCGCTGGCATTCTCATGGTTATTCATGCAGGCGGTCAGCGACATCACAAAACCCGGCGTGCAAAAGCCACACTGCGAGCCGTGGCACGAAACCATCGCCTTTTGCACCGCGTTCATGCCCAAATTTTCGACCGTGATGAGATGCCGCCCGTCGAGCGTCGGCAGGAAGACGATGCAGGCGTTGATCGCCTCATACGCCATCTTGCCGTTTTCAAGCTTGCCGACGATGACCGTGCAGGCGCCGCAGTCGCCCTCGGCGCAGCCCTCTTTGGTTCCGGTCAGGCGTTCCTGCAAACGGAGGTACTGCAAAATCGTCGTGGTCGGCGGCAGGCCGGAAACGGCGCGCATCTCGTTGTTGAGCATGAATTTTATCGCGTCAGACATGGCTGGAATGATACGAAAAATTAACTTCGGTTGTCTAGTCACGGCAGTGGCAAAGTGCTACAACAAAGGCATGGAAAATATCGACTCATTCATCGAAGGTTTGCCCAAGGTCGAGCTGCATTTGCACATCGAGGGCAGCCTGGAGCCCGAATTGATGTTCGCGCTGGCGCAACGCAATAAGGTCGACCTCCCCTTCAAATCCGTTGAAGATGTTAGAAAAGCATATAATTTCAGTAATTTGCAGGATTTTCTTGATATTTACTATCAAGGTATGAGCGTCCTGCAAAAGGAACAGGACTTCTATGATCTGACTTGGGCGTACCTCGAACGCTGCAAGGCGAACAACGTCCTGCACGCGGAAATCTTTTTCGACCCGCAGGGGCATACCGAGCGCGGCATCCCCTTCGAAACAGTGGTCAATGGCATCACCCGCGCGCTGGAAGACGGGAAAATGAAGCTCGGCATCTCGTCGAAGCTTATTATGTCCTTCCTCCGCCACCTCAGCGAGGACGATGCTTTCAAGACGCTGGAAGAGGCCATCCCCTACAAGGACAAGCTCGTCGGCGTCGGGCTGGACAGCTCGGAAAAAGGCAACCCGCCCTCCAGGTTCGAACGCGTGTACGCCCGCGCCCGCGAAGAAGGCTTCCTGCTCGTCGCCCACGCGGGCGAGGAAGGCCCGCCCGAATATGTCTGGGAGGCTCTGGACAATCTGAAGGTCGACCGCATCGACCACGGCAACCGCTCGCTCGAAGACAACGAGCTGGTCACGCGCCTCGCCGGAGACAACATGGCGCTCACCGTCTGCCCTCTCAGCAACCTCAAGCTCTGCGTCGTGAAGGATATGAAGGAGCATCCGCTCAAGAAGATGCTGACCCTCGGCCTCAAGGCCACCGTCAATTCCGACGATCCCGCCTATTTCGGCGGCTACATGAACGACAACTACAAAGCCGTCACGCATGCGCTCGGCCTTGAAGAACAAGACTTGCTGACGCTCGCGCGCAACAGCGTCGAGGCCAGCTTTCTCGGCGACGCGGAAAAGAAAGCCCTGCTTCAGAAAATCGATGCTTACGCATTAGAAAGCGAACAGTCATGCAACATAACCGCAAAGAAGAGCACGCCTGCTGCGGGCACGGACAAAAAGAAAAACAACCCGTAGAAGAGCAGCACGCCTGCTGCCATCACAAAAAGCCGGAACCGCAGCCGGAAGAGCACGCCTGTTGCCATCATCATGCCGCGCCCGCCGCCAATATTCCGGTGGACGAGGACGCGATCTACACCTGCCCGATGCACCCCGAAGTGCGGCAAAAAGGCCCCGGCACCTGCCCGAAATGCGGCATGGCGCTGGAACCGGAGGCCGTTTCCCTGAGCGATGCGCCGGACCCCGAACTGGTGGATATGACGCGACGCTTCTGGATTTGTGCCGCGCTCTCCGCACCGCTGCTCGCCATCGCGATGGGGCATCTCAAGGTGCCTTACAGCGTATGGCTGCAGCTGATCCTCGCCACGCCTGTCGTGCTGTGGGGCGGCGCGCCGTTCTTCGCCCGCGGCTGGCAATCGCTTGTCAACCGCAGCCTCAATATGTTCACGCTGATCGCGATGGGCACGGGCGCGGCTTATTTATATAGTCTCTATGTCGCATTCACGGGCGGGCACGCCGTCTATTTTGAATCTTCCGCCGTGATCATCGCCCTCGTCGCGCTCGGGCAGGTGCTGGAGCTCAAAGCCCGCGCCCAGACCGGCAAGGCCCTGCGCGCCCTGCTCGACCTCGCGCCCAAAACGGCGCGCATCGTCAATGACGACGACACGGAAACCGAAGTACCGCTCGAAGACGTGCAAGAGGGCCACGCCCTGCGCGTGCGCCCGGGCGAAAAAATCCCCGTCGACGGCACGGTGATCGACGGTTCCAGTTCAATCGATGAATCCATGGTCACGGGCGAATCCATGCCGGTCACCAAAGTCGTCGGCGACAAGGTCATCGGCGCGACGATCAACGGCGCCGGCTCCTTCGTCATGCGCGCGGAACATGTCGGGCGCGAAACGGTTTTGTCGCAGATCGTCGAAATGGTCGGCAAGGCGCAGCGCAGCCGCGCCTCCGTGCAACGCCTCGCCGATGCCGTCTCCGCATGGTTTGTGCCCGCCGTCATTCTCTCCGCCGTCGTCACCGCTTTCGTCTGGTGGCATTTCGGGCCGGAGCCCAAGCTCGCCCACGCGCTGATCAACGCCGTCGCCGTGCTGATCATCGCCTGCCCCTGCGCGCTCGGCCTCGCCACGCCGATGGCCGTGATGGTCGGCGTCGGACGCGGCGCGCGCGGCGGCATCCTCGTCAAGAACGCCGAGGCGCTCGAAGCTCTCGACAAAGTCGACACGCTTGTCATCGACAAAACCGGCACGCTGACCGAAGGCAAGCCGAAGCTTGTTTCCGTCACCACCGCGGGAGACTTTGACGAAGCCACGCTGCTGCGCCTCGCCGCCAGCCTCGAAGGCTACAGCGAACATCCGCTCGGCCTCGCCGTCGTCCGCGCCGCGGTGGAGCAGAATATCCAGCCCGCAGCGGTGGAAGATTTCAAGTCCGTCACCGGCAAGGGCGTCACGGGCAAGGTGGAAGGCCGCGCCGTCGCGCTCGGCAATATCGTCTTTTTGAAATCCCTCGGCGTCGATGCGGAAACGCTACGCGGCTCCGCGGATGCCATGCGCCAGACGGGCCAGACGGTCATCTTCGCCGCCATCGACGGGCAACCCGCCGGATTGTTCGCCGTCGCCGACCCCCTCAAGTCCACGGCCGCCGCCGCCGTGCGGCTGTTGCAAGAGGACGGCCTGCGCATCGTCATGCTGACAGGCGACAACCAGACGACCGCCGAAGCCGTGGCGCGCAAGCTCGGCATCGTCGAGCTTGAAGCGGGCGTGACGCCGGAGCGCAAGAGCGCCGTCATCAAGGAAATCAAATCGCGCCAGCGCAAGGTCGCCATGGCGGGCGACGGCATCAACGATGCCCCTGCTCTTGCCCTCGCCGACGTCGGCATCGCCATGGGCACCGGCACGGATGTGGCGATCGAAAGCGCGGGGCTGACGCTTCTCAAAGGCGACCTGATGGGCATCGTCCGCGCGCGCAAGCTTAGCCGCGCGGTGATGAAGGATATCAAGCAGAACCTGTTTTTGGCCTTCGTCTACAACGCCCTCGGCATTCCGCTGGCGGCGGGCGTGCTCTATCCGTTCTTCGGCTTGCTGCTGAGCCCCGTGGTGGCCAGCGCGGCCATGTCGCTGAGTTCCGTCTCGGTAATCACGAATGCCCTGAGATTGCGGCGCGTAAAAATATAATTATAAATCAGTTATTTAAATGACATGGCGACATTGTGTATTGACACTATGTAAATAAAATTTATTATGTATATATCTGGAGAGGCAGAGGAAATTTTCATGGCCTTCGGCAAAAGCAAAAAAGAGACGGCGGCAGCGCCCGCGGCAGAACAAGCCTATGAGACAGGCCTGCACGGCACCGTTGCAGAGTTGCGTGCGTTCAACGCCGCCGCCAAGACCTACGTCGAGACCAAAAAAGCCATATTCGATGCCTATGATAAAAAATCCAACAGCGGCATGTCTCTCATGCACAGCCTTTCAAAATACTTTCAGCTCAGCGCAGCGTGGGAGGCAGCGGTGGATGTGCCTTACCAAATGCATCGGGAACTGAAAAAAGGCGCTATCGAGGCCTTCCTCGACGGGCATCCGGAAAACCTGCAGGAAATGCTTGCCCAGCCGCAAGAGTTTCTCGAAGACCGGTACCAGAATGAAAAAGAGTTTCGCAACAGGTTGCTCATACAACTGGCGGACAAAATGCCCGATGCCGGTGTTCCGCTGCTCGCCCTCGCCAAAGTGGGGAAAGAAGCCCGGCAGGAAATACTTAACGATGCGCTCTATACGCTGGTGAACGACTATGACGACGTCGAAAAAGAGACTTCCGCCCTGCTCGCAGCGGGTGCGGACGCCTCTTACAGCTCCAGTATCACCCTCGCCGCCGCCATTCACAAAGGCAAGCCCGCCGCCGTCATCGACATGCTGCTCGAAAACGGCGCGAGCTATCAGGCGGCGCTTGAAAGAATGCAGGCCCACTCCGACTATTACGGCGACAAGACGCAGAAAATCGCCTACGACGAATACCGGCGCGAGACCGAAGCCCGCCTAGAGGCGCAGGAAAAGCGCATCAGGGAGCTGGAAGAAACCGTCGCGGAACTGACAAAGAAAAAAGATAAAGCCTCCGCCCCGGAAACCGGAGCAGCACAGAAGCCCGCAGGCCCGCAACCGCATGCGGCGGTCTTCGTCGAAAAATTCCGGAAGTTTTAAGGTTTCATTTTCCCGCGGAAATAATCGCAGGCCGGCGCGTCGCCGGAATAAACCGCGCTCGCAATGCTGCCTTTATCGACGCTGACCACCAGACGGCATTCCCAGGTATAGGTTTGCACGTCCCTGCCCCTCATCCCCGGACGATAGACAACGTTTTTGCCGACGACGGAAACGCTCGGTCCCTGCTCCGGCAGATTGCTCTGCCATGCCACATCATGCGTCCAGACATAAACGTCATTCATGCCGTGCTGCCGGATCGTTTGTTGCGGGCTGCCGAAATGCCCGACGGCGGCCGACAGCGGCTGCCCTCTCAACTGCGGCAACTCCGCGGTGCGCGGGGCGGAAGCGCACGATGCCAGCAGCAGCGCCGCGAAAATGGGAAACGCTTTTTTCATCTTGCTATCTTCACCCCCATCCCTTCCGGCGGCTTTGATTGTCATCAAAGCGAATTTTCCCTTTATCTCCGCGGCACGTCAATCGCGCCTGAAAAATAACGGCCATATTTTCCAGATCGTGTGTTTCAACCCGCAAACGCCATTGATTTTAGCGGACATTTTGCACAGAATGAGGGCCAAAAGCAAAGAAGGATACATCAGCATGAACACGCGTACCGAAAGCGACTCCATGGGCGAAGTCAAAGTCCCCGCCGACAAATACTGGGGCGCGCAGACGCAACGCTCGTTCGAGAATTTCAAGATCGGCACGGAAAAAATGCCCCTGCCCCTGATCCACGCGCTCGGCGTGCAGAAAAAGGCCGCCGCGCTGACCAACATGGAACTCGGCGTGCTCGACAGGAAAATCGGCGACGCCATCGTCAAGGCGGCGGACGAAGTCATGCAGGGCAAGCTCGACGACCACTTCCCCCTCGCCGTGTGGCAGACGGGCTCGGGCACGCAGACCAACATGAACGCCAACGAGGTCATCGCCAACCGCGCCATCGAAATCCTCGGCGGCGAGATCGGCTCGAAAAAACCGGTGCACCCGAACGACCACGTCAACATGGGGCAGTCGTCGAACGATACTTTTCCGACCGTCATGCACATCTCCGCCGCGGGGCAGATGCAAAAAGAACTGATCCCCGCGCTTGAACATTTACATGGCGCGTTGCAGGCCAAGTCCGATGCGTTCAAGGACATCATCAAGATCGGCAGGACCCACTTGCAGGACGCGACGCCCGTGACGCTCGGGCAGGAATTTTCCGGCTATGCCTGCCAGGTGAAATACGCCATTGACAGGGTCAAATCCTGCCTGCCGCGTTTGAGCCAGCTCGCGCAGGGCGGCACCGCCGTCGGCACGGGGCTCAACTGCAAGAAAGGCTTCCCCGAACTCTTCGCCAAAAAAGTCTCGGAGATCACCGGCCTCCCCTTCATCACGGCGGAAAACAAATTCGAGGCGCTCGCCGCGCACGACGCGGTCGTCGAGGCCTCGGGCGTCGCCAACACCATCGCCTGCTCGCTGATGAAAATCGCCAACGACATACGTCTTTTGGGCTCCGGCCCGCGCTGCGGCATCGGCGAGATCCACCTGCCCGAGAACGAGCCCGGCTCCTCCATCATGCCCGGCAAGGTCAACCCGACCCAGTCCGAAGCCATGACGATGGTCTGTGTGCAGGTGATGGGCAACCACACCACGGTTTCCATCGCCGGCTCCAACGGGCATTTCGAACTCAACGTCTTCAAGCCGGTTTTGATCTTCAACCTGCTGCAGTCGATCCGCCTGCTCGCCGATGCAAGCCGCAGTTTCACCGACAACTGCGTCGTCGGCATCGAGCCGAACACAGCGCGCATCACCAAGCTTTTGAATGAAAGCCTGATGCTGGTCACCGCGCTCAACCCCGTCATCGGCTACGACAAGGCGGCAAAAATCGCCAAGAAAGCGCTGCACGACGGGCAAACGCTCAAAGAAGCCGCGGTGGAGCTGGATTTCCTCAGCGCCAACGACTTCGACAAGGCCGTACGCCCCGAAGCCATGATCGGAATGAAAGACTAAACTAAAGGACTGGAACCGAAATGCCCGACAACAATATCAAACGTTCGGTGACCGTCGCGGGCCACCGCACCAGCATCACGCTGGAATCCGCCTTCTGGGAGGCGCTGAAAGAGATCGCCGTCGCCCAAAACAAATCCGTCAACGGACTGATCGCTGAGATAGACAGCCTGCAACCGGTCAACCTGTCGAGCGCGATCAGGGTCTTTATCCTGAAATTTTACAAAGAAAAATCAAATAGTTAAAATTGCATCGAGTTTATTATTGATATAATATGGAAACAAGATTAGTGTGGCCTTTTATTTTAATTGGGGCTTCACGGTATGGAATCTGCAGCTTTTCATTTCAATCAAGCCGTCATGCAGGCACGGCGCGATTATCCCGAAGAAACGGCGAATACTGTTTTCGCGGACACGTCTACCTTTCACGGCAGACGCACAGTAAAGAAATTTTTTAAGAAAAGCATCCCCGCTTGGTGGCAATTCAACAAGCAAGCCCGTCAAAGCAGAAAACATTTCAACAGAGAGATTTTTTATGCCGGAGCATGGAAAGAAAAAGACAAATCTCTTATCTGTATCAACCCGACAAACATTGAAAGAGAGCTTAAAGGCACGCTAAAAAATCTCTATTTCGTTTTTAATCATGAACTTGGCCATATCATTCTCCCCAACGCGTATCATAGAAGCTGGGTCTTCGATCCGCCCACGCCTGAACAAAAAAAATCATGATGAAAACGTTGCCGACTTCTTCTCTTTACTGCGCTGCATCAATCTAGGTGTCGCGCATAACGAAACCGCTATAATACTCTACAAGGAAAGAGCGCAATACGCTTCAGATCCCGCCATCAAGGACGATCGGCATCGCATGACATCCGAAACGTTCGCCAAACTGAAAGAAGTTTTGAAAAGTCATAGCCCTGCAAAGTTCACGCCGCAAACTGTCAAAAAAATCGCCATGAAAATTTAAGGCCGCGCCTTGTCGTCCGTGGACATCTCCGACGCCTTCAGCGCCTCGGCCAGCCTGTTTTGCGCAGCTCCGGGCTTAAGCGGCTTTTGCTGACTCTCATCCGGCGCCCAGCCGATCGCGTAGATGACATGGAACGTCGCGGGCACGGTGCCCTCCGCATCCGCGAACCTGTCGTGATAGATCTTTGCCGCCTGCAGCAAAACCCCGCGCCGCGTCGGCTTCGTCAGGCGGTTATAGGTCGCGTTGCTCGCGCCCATGCCGCGCAAGTCCTGCATCAGCTTTAAAGGATGGGCGTAGCGCACGACGATTTTGTCGCTGTCCACCACGGGCAGCGCGAAGCCCGCCCGCTGCATCAGCGCGCCGACGTCCTGCGAATCCGCGAAGGGCGACACGCGCGGGCTCGCCCCGCCGGTCACGGCCAGCTCGGCCTCCATCAGGCACTGGCGCAGTTCGTAAAGGCTCTCGCCGCCGAGCAGCGCCGCCATGAACATGCCGTCCGCTTTTAAAGCCTGCTTCATTTGCAAAAGCGCCCCCGGCAGATCGTTGACCCAGTGCAAATGCAGATTGCTCACGATGGCATCGACGCTGCCCTTGGCCAGCGGCAAAAACTCCTCGTCCATCACCACGTCCGGCCGCATGCCGAAGGCCGCATCCATGCGGATGATATGCTCCGTTCCCTTGCGCGCCTGCAGATGCGCCGCGGGCGCGCCGCCGAGACTGACCATCAAGGGAAATTCCCGTTTGACGAGATCAAGGCGCTCGTCCAGCCTTTCCGCCACTTCCCTGTAAAGAAAATCATATTGCGCAATGCTATGCGCCGCGCGCTCGCGGCGACGCCGCAACAGGTTGCGGTCGAAGACTTCGATCGATGAAGCCGGTCCGGATTTCTGCTGCGTCATCAGTTTTTCGGCGGCGTGTTATCGCCCATCGTCGGCGCGGGCGGCTTGAGCTCCGGCGCGCGCGGTTTCAGTTTCGGCAGAGATTTTCCGATCATGCCGATGCTCTTGTCCACCTTCTTGATCCCCGCCGTTCCCTTGACGTTGACCTTGGCCTGCGCATAGCTCTGGCGCAGGCGTTTGCCGGACGGCACAACCGGCTGTTGCGGCAGCGGCGCGCTATCGCCCTGCTTGCCGCGCTGTCCCAGAATGCGCGACGGGATCGCCGAATAGCCCGCGTGCGTCGCTTCGATGGCAACCTTCTCCGTGGAAAGCGAAAAGCCCTGATATTTCTTGTGCGCGTCGTCCCTTGTCATGCTCGCGCTCATGTCGTGATTCAGCTCCTTCATGTGGCGCATGTGGAACGTCGCGATCGACTTCATCGTCGCTAGGCCGATATTATAGTTTTTGCCGAACATGAAGATCATGGTCGCGACGACGCTTTCGAGCATATAGGTGACGTTCCATTTTTCGGCGTCCTCGCCCGACGCGACCGTAAAAGGATAAATCCGCTGCGGCATCACCCCGAGGTGGGTGAAGAAGCTCGGCCCCAGCGGCGACACCAGATCGACGTCGACGCGGAACTGCAGCGCGACGTAGGCGCGCGCCTCCTCCATGCTGCGCACGTCTTTCGGCAGCGGGAAGCTCGGCGCGTTGAGCGTCGCGCCGGTGCCGCCCATGCGGTTCGGCACCGGCATGATCTTGGGCTCCAGCGCGACCAGCAGGTTATTGTCCCAGTCCCGCGTGATCGGCAGGACGAGCGCGATGTTCTCCACGCCGTCGTCCGCCGTGATATATTCGACGTCCCGCGCGGAGAGGCTGCGCGTCTGGTTGCCAACCTTGCCTTCCTCGATGAAGACGGCCTTGACGGGCTTGAGGCGGACGGCCGTGCCTTTTCTTTCCTCCTCGAATTCGGCGGGCTCGGCCTTTTTCAGGACTTCCTCCGGATCGGCGGCGCGGACCGATTGCCGCACCGTCTTGGGCATGACCTCGCCGATCCACTCCGGCACCGGAATGTTGCTGCGGCGCATCAGGTCCATGACGTGCAGCTCCAGCCGCGGCTCCGGCAGAAGGCCGACCTGCGCCGCGAGCATGATGTCGGCGGCGTCCAGCTCGGTGATCGTGCCGAGCTCGGTGAAGAGCGCGTCCTTGTCGCTATGGATCGGCCACGACGTCTTGCCCGGATTTTCGACCTCCAGAAAGACGCCCTCGATCGCCTCGTCGATCTGGTCGGGCGCGGGGAAATAGGTTTCGCCGACGAACCAGTTCTCGTCGTTCTTCGCGCGCAGCCCCGCGTAGGAGCGCACATAATCGAAAATCATCTTGCGGTTGTCCTCGACATCGTCCGACATGCTGACGGTCGCCATCGAGATCGGCTCGATCAGGTGGCCGGACCATCTCTTGCCGTCGAGGTTGTGCCGCCCGTGCAGTCCGGCGTTGATGATCGGACGCGGATAGCCGCTGCGCACGTAGATCATCAGCCTGTTGTCGGGCGTGATCCGGTAGGGAATGACGTCGCAATATTCTCCGGGGCGCTTGACCAGTTCGTGCACGGTGCCGGACTTTTTGTCGCGCACCACCATCACCTGCAAATCGCCGAGCGGCGCCGGCGACGGACGGCGTTCCTCCAGCAGGAGGCTTTGCTTGTCCGCCACTTTCTGCGTGATGATGAAGTGGTTGGTCGACGGATACCCCATCGGCCTGCCGTCCACGGAATAAAACTGGAACTGCCCCTTGAAGCGGTTATTGACCACCCACGGGTTCGCGTAAGGCGACGAAAACACCATGCGCATGCCGATTTTCGAGCATTCGCGCGCGTAATCCTGCGCCGTGAAGAAGGTATATTCCTCGCGGAGCGTCTTGTTCCAGTTGGCGCGGGAATCCTTGCGGTGGACGAACTCGATCGCCCACTTGTGCGGCAGGCGGAACAGGCGCGTGTTGGGGCGCAGCGGCTTGATCTCCTCGAGCCGGAAACCCTCCGCGCCGCCGTTGGGGAGCGGGCGCGCCGTGTGCGCGAAGCGTATCAGCAGATCCGCGTCCGACAACAGCGCCACGTCCTTGCCCTTGCTGCGAATGTTGGGAAATTCCAGCAGGACGTTTTCGTCTTCCGGCGGCATCATGTAATCGCGGATTAGCATCGTGCCGCCGGTTTTGAGCTTCTTCACCTGTTTTTCGAGCAGACGGCCGATCTCGTCCGGATTGTAGCCCGCGTCGGAATAGATGCCGTGCAGGATGTTCGAATTGACTATGCCGTCGATGGATTCATCCTCGAAATCGGGAATGTCGATCCCCGACTGGACGAACGACAGGTTCGGCAGGCGGAACGTCTTGCGGGCGAAGGCGATCACCGACGGATCGCGGTCCACGCCGATCACTTCCAGCCGCGGATTGAGCCGCGCCAGAACGTAGGTCACCTCGCCCGTCGCGCAGCCCATGTCGACGATGCGCGCGCCCGCGGGCAACAGAAAGTGCGCGGAAATCCGCGCCGCCTTTTCCTCGATGAAATCCGGCAACTGGATGAAGGTGCGCGGACGCAACGGATCATCCTTCGCACGCGCGGAGAAATTCCGGATGCTCTCGGCAACCTGCCGGTCAATCTCCGATTTGCCGTTCTCTGTTTTGTCGTTCTCTGACACGGTCCTGCCTTTGCGCCTGCCTCCAATATTCTATACTAATACGGAAAAAGAGTGTTTTCAACAGGCTACGCCCTGTTTTTTACACGAACAGACACCGGCTTGGAACAGGCGGACCTAGCTTTTTGTGTGTTTCGGGCCCTTTTTGGGCTTTGCGGCCTTTTTGGACGGCGCGGGGGTCATCAGGCTTTCCAGCCCCTTGCCGGTGGAAATGTCCGCCGGCGTCTTGCCGGGCTTGAAAACCTTGGCCGGCTTGCCGCCAAGCAGTTCGATTTTGCTGCCGCGGATCAGCAGCGCCGAGCCTTCGCGCAAGCCGACGATCGGCGTGGCGTTGTCCTCGTGGTACTGGACGAGCCTGTCGGTGCGGGTCTCCCCCGCATAAGGCACGCGCTTGCCGTCGGAATCGTCGTAATAGAAGTCCCCCTCGAAATAATGGGCGTTGATCTGGAACGGCACCAGCCCCATCGCGGCGAAGGATTTCGGCGCGACGATCGGCATGTCGTTGGTGGTCATGATCGTCGGACAGGCGACGTTGGTGCCGGCGCTGCTGCCCATGTAGGGCATGCCTTTTTTGACCTTTTTAGCGATGGCCTTGCCGAGGCCGGTCTTTTGCAAACGGTCGACAAGGCGGAAAGTATTGCCGCCGGAAACGAACACGCCGTCGACCTTATCCAGAACCTTGGCGGGATCCTTGACGCTGTGGGCGGGAATGATGTTGATGCCGAGCGGCGCCAAAGCCTGCGCCCAGCGGTCGGCGGCATGCGCCTCGTCTTTTACGGCATAGGCGACATAGAGGATGGTTTTTGGTTTTTCCGGTGATGCATCATAGAGTTCCGAGACTTTATTCGCAAATCCCTTGAAGCCGGTGCTCAGCAGTAGCAAGTTTAAATCTTTTTCCTGCGCGGAAGACGCTTTCTTGAAAGCCGCATTCATTTTTTTCATTTTATCCCTGCCTGTTTAACAATTCGTGTGAAAATCCGCACAATATTATTCCTTATGTCAATGCGCGTCAAGATGGTGAAACGGCGGGTGACAGGCGTGCGTATTCGAGATAATGTCCCTTTTATGCAATCAGTCCTCAGGAAAAAGAGCGCCTTTTCACGGGTTCTCACGGCCACCGTCGATATTCTGCTGCCGCCGCGCTGCCTTGCGACCGGCGTGATCGTCGACGCCCCCGGCATGGTGAGCGCGTCCGTCTGGCCGCAATTGCAGTTCATCGAAGCGCCCTTTTGCACAACCTGCGGCATGCCCTTCAGCTTCGGGCTCGCGCCCGGCAACGATATCCTCTGCGCCGCCTGCATGGAGCGCGAACCCGTCTTCGACGCCGCGCGCGCCGCCGTAGTTTATAATGATGCCAGCCGCGCCATGATCCTCTCCTTCAAATACGGCGACAGGCTACATGCCGTCAAAACCTTCGCGCCGTGGATGACGCGCGCCGGAAAACCCCTGATAGACAGGGCCGATTGCATCATCCCCGTGCCGCTGCACAACAGACGCCTGCGCGAGAGGCGCTTCAACCAGTCGGCCCTGCTCGCGCGGGAAATCGCCAAGGCCAGCGGGAAAACGTTCGTCCCCGACATGCTGCTGCGCACGCGCCACACCGTTCCGCAGCAGGGACTAACCTACAAAGAGCGCGGACAGAACGTGAAAGGCGCCTTCGGCATCGGCAAGAAACATCTGCACACGCTCGAGGGCAAAAACATTCTGCTCATCGACGACGTTTATACCAGCGGCGCGACGCTCAACGAATGCGCCCGCGTCCTGAAAAAGGCCAAGGCCGCCAGCGTCAGCGTCCTGACCGTCGCCAAGGTGACGCGGGACGACTTTTAAGTTTTTATTGCACCGCACAAAAATTTTCTTGCCGTAAATCGGAATATATGTTCAACTATAAGGAAAGAGGAACAGTTATGATGAAACCGTGCTCATATTGCAATCTTGCGATGATTACCGGTGTCGAACCGGCAACAGCGATGACCGGTATTGAACCGGTTGGACGGCACGGCTGACTCTTTTCGACTGTCAGCCCTTTCAACCGGCGGCTGACAGCATCTCCCCCGAAAATTCCAAAAAGTTTTTGTGTGATGTTCTGCCAGCGGCCACAATGTACTGCGAGGCGAAAATGCGCATACAACGAAACCTGAGACTGATCGACGCCTACACGCTGGGCACAAACATGATTTTCGTGCTGCCGGTGCTGGTGCCCTATTACCACGACCGGATCGGCGTCGACTTCCACGGCTTCATGGTCGGTGAGGCCGCCTTTGCCGCGGCCGCCATCCTGTGCGACGTTCCCGCCGGATGGCTCGCGGACATGTGGCAACGCAGGCATGTGGAAGCGCTCGGCATTTTCACCGAGCTGGCCGGATTCGCCATCCTGCTCTTCGCCCGCAGCTTCGCGGATGCCGTGACGGCGCAGGCCGTGATCGGCGTCGGCATCAGCCTCTGCACGGGCACGAACACGGCGATCCTTTACGACTCCCTGCTCTCCGTCGACCGCCAGCGGGAATACCGCCGGCGCGAAGGACGGCGTCTGGCCATGGGCTTTTATACGATGGCCGTCGCGGGCGTCATCGGCGGATTCATCTACCCGCTCGACCACAGGCTGCCGCTGATCCTCACCATCGCCGCTTTCGCGGTCGCGGGCGTGGCCACGCTGCTGCTCGACGAGCCGCTGCGGCGCAAGCCTCCGCGCGTCCGGCATCCGCTGAAGGACATCTTCGCGACGATCAAATACGCGCTGCACGACCATGCCGGGATCGGCTTCGCCATCATGTCGGCGGCGGCGCTGTTCTCGGCGACGAAGATCGTCATGTGGACGCAGCAGCCCTACTTTATGTTGCTGCACGTGCCTGAAAAATGGTACGGCGTGCTGATGGCCGTGGGCTTTCTGCTCGGCGGCGCGGCGAGCCACGCCTCGCACCTGCTCGACGGAAAGATCGGCGCGCCGCGTGCGCTGGCGCTCATCTGGGCCGCGGCCATACTTGTC
Source organism: Pseudomonadota bacterium (assembly GCA_021849295.1). GTDB lineage: Bacteria > Pseudomonadota > Alphaproteobacteria > Micavibrionales > UBA2020 > PALSA-926. The sequence goes on from JAJZTA010000014.1 coordinate 63,600, forward strand.
TGCGTCTGCGCGGCCTGGCAGCCCGGCTGGCACGGCATCGCCCTGCTCATGCTTGGCGGCACCTGCATCTTCGGCATGGCCAGCCCCCGCATCAACGAGGTGATCAACGACCATGTCGATTCCGCGCGCCGCGCGACGGTGCTTTCGACGCAAAGTCTGATGGTGCGGACGGTGTTCATCCCCTTAAGCGCCGTCATGGGCGGTCTGTCGAAGCACTGGGGCGTGACGGGCACGCTGCTCGGGCTGGCCCTGTGGCTCGGCGTGACGGGCGGTTTTCTGGGATTGCTGGCTTTGCGGCAACGCAAAAAGCAGGCCGCTTCACAAGCCGTCTAGTTGAACATATCGGGAGACGGCGCTTCGTCATCGTCCGGCGCTTCTGCGGCGGCGGGCGGCGGGGCGCCGTCGTCCGGCGCTTCCTCAGTGACGGGCGGCTCCTCTCCCGCGACCGGCGGCTTGTATGCATCCAGCTGATCGACCAGAGCGAGCATGGACTTTATCTCTGTCTCGATCTCGGCGATGGCATGCACGTCCAGCGCAGACGTCCACATGCTGGGCGGCCTAAAAAAAGTGTGCATCATCGTGGGATATAGAATAAAAACGCGGTTTCCCTGATCATAGGAAACGGTTAGGCCATGGGAAATAGCCTCAAGCCGCTCCATCATGACCGGATCGAGAATATAGCGCGACTCGACCTGATCGTTGGAATAGACCTGCTATTTTTGCTCGAAGAGAGTGTCCTCGAGGTGCACTCTTGCCATGTCGCTCGATAATTTTGCATCGATGATGTCAAAAAGAGGACTCTGCGTCATGGCGAGGACGGTATGCGCGGAAAACTTTTCCCTCGGGATGTATATAAGGAGCGCGATGCCGTAGAAAAGATCTGCTTGATTATTGTTGAGTTTATTTTTCCGCTGGAAATTCACCTGACAAAAACTGACCTTCGACCCTTTGTAAGTTCGCTAGAAATAATCCGTTGTCGCGTATCGATTGTAAAACCTCGGCAGGATTTGTGTCGATTTCATGTCATCCATATTGATACCGCCGCTCCGGTTATAGCCGTCCAGCCCCATCAGTCTGGCGATCATGGGGATAACGGAGCTTTTATAACGTCTGCCGTAGAATACGCCCGGAAGGCTCATCACGTAGCACATGCCCGTAATGCACAGAAGCGGTCCGCCGAGAATGATATCCACGCCCTGATCGGTATGCGGAAAGGTGGCATTCAGATGAAGAAAGAGGCGATACGTGAGCGGCAGGCCGATAATCGCCGCCAATAGCGACAGCGCCTTGAAGATAATAACGTATTGCTTGCGAAGCCCTTCGCAATGCTTGAGAAGCGGCTGAATCCTTTTGCGAAAATCCGCATCGGATTCCGTCTGCGGGATATCGGCATTATCCTGCACTCTAGGCTCCTGCAGTTTGCGGCTTGTACAAATCCAGCTGCTCCACCAGCGAAAGTATGGATTGCACCTCTTTCTTCATGCCCTCGACGGCCTCGGCGTCGGTCGGCGACCAGACGCTCGGCGCGCCGAACAGTTCCCGCGTCGTGGGAAGAAGGGCGAACACGCGGTTGCCCCGATCATAGGAAATATTGATCCCTTGCGAAAAATACGTGCCGGAGACGGCTTCGATCCGCTCCATCATGGCGGGATCGAGCAGAACGCGCGACTCGACCTGATCCGTGGCGAAAACCTGATATTTCTTCTCGAATTCAGGATCCTCCAGATGCACCTCCTGCAGTCCCGCAACACCTGTCGCCTTGAACGCGTTGATGTTCGCCAGCGTATTCAAAATGTTTTTCCGGCGCACAACGGTATGCCTAGAGAATTTATTCTGCGGAATGACGATCAGAAGGGCGATGCCGGAAAAACGGTTTCCTCCTGATTGTTCCGCGAGTTCCAGTCCTTCTTCTTGAGCACGAGCCTGCAAAAGCTGATCTCCGCGCCCTTGTATGTCCCTTCGAAAAGGTCCCGCGCATACAGCTTGTCGTGGCTCGGGACGATTCCCGTCGGCTCGAACTGGTCCACGTAAATTTCGCCATGCGGGTTGTATCCGCTCAAGCCCACCAGCTTCACGATTTTGGGAAGCACGCTGTTTTTATAGTCGACATGATAGCGCTCCGCCGGCATATAGACCCATCCCCCGATGGCGAAAAGACAGGCGGCGGCGCCGATGCCGTAGTACGTCCAGTTGCCCTGCACCGCGTGGTAAGCGAAATAGCCAAATACGCCGATGACGGCCAGACCGGCAATGCCGCCGATGATCATGCGGCGGTAGAGCTTCCAGCTATATTCCTCCCGCGTCACTTCGAGCGCGTCGAGCGCCGGCTGGATCTCCTTGTAAAAATCCGCGTCGGATTGCTGCTGCGGCACAGTTTCAATCATGCGGTTTTCTCCTCTGTCTTGGCGGAAGGCCTGTATGAATCGAGATGGTCCACAAGCGCAATCATGGACTGCACTTCCCGCTTCAGTCTCGCGACGGAATGAATATCGGTTGCAGGCCGCCAGATGCCTGGCGGATTGAAGAACCTGCCGCCCGAGGGGATGAGAGCCAACACGCGATTGCCTCCATAGTAGGATACAGTCACTTCTTTGGAAAAATACATGTTGGAAATGGCTTCAATCCGCTCCATCATGACCGGATCGAGGATGCAGCGCGCCTCAATCTGGTCGTTCGCGTAAACCTGATATTCCCTTTCGAAAGCCGGATCCTCGAGATGCACCCTCTGCAGCCCTTCGGGGAACGTATCAACGAGCCATCCATAAGAACGGTTCTTTCTCTTTATCAAAACGGTGTTTCCCGAAAATTTATTCTGCGGAATTTTTATCAAAAGGGCGATGCCCTCGAAAGTCCGCTTGAACGAGTTGTTCTCCTCGTGCACCAGCGTCAATTTGCAAAAGCTGATCCTTGCGCCCTTACGGATTCCCTCGAAATAATCCTTCGCGTCGTACCTGTCATACGGAGGAAATATGCAGGCCGCCCTCGCCTCGTCCAGAGATATCACGCCACTCTCGTCGTAGTGGTCAAGCCCCGCCGATCTTACGATTTTCGGAATAACGGTATTCTTGTAGATTCTCTGGTAAGTCATGACCGGCCAGTAGATAAAAATCAGCATCACACCGAAACAGCCGGCCGGAGGGCCGATAATCCTCGCCGTTCTATTCGCCGCAGCGGGCGGAATGGTAAGCTCCAGATGATGAAAGAGATGGTAAAGGGCAGGCAGGCCGACAAAAATCCCCAGAAGCAGACATGCGGCGAAGATATAGCTGCATTTCCTCCTGACAGACTCAAGCAAGCCGAGAGCCGGCTGGAGATCTTTGTAAAGATCCGCGTCGGATTCCTGCAGCGGGATGTCCGTGCCCGCCATCCGGCTAACCGCCCAGAGCGGCTGCGGCGGATCCGTAGCTCTGCACCAGAGAGCCGGCGATGAGATACCACCCGTCCACCAGCACGAAGAAGATGATTTTGAACGGCAGGGAAATCATCACCGGCGGCAGCATCATCATGCCCATCGACATGAGGATCGACGACGTCACCATGTCGATGATCAGAAACGGCAGGAAGATGAGAAAGCCGATCTCGAAGGCGCGCCTGAGCTCCGAGATCATGAAGGCCGGAATGACCACCTGCAGCGGCACGGCCATCGGGTCATTGACCTTCGGCGTCTTGCTGAGGTTCATGAAAAGCTCGAGGTCTTTCGCGCGCTCGTGCAGGAGCATGAATTTTTTGAACGGCACGACAGCCTTTTCCACCGCCGTCACCTCGTTCATCTTGCCCGCCATCAAAGGCTGGATGCCTTGGCTGTAAGAGGCCTGAAAGGTCGGCGCCATGATGAAGAAGGTCAGAAACAGCGCGAGGCTGAGCAGCACCGTGTTGGGCGGGGTCGTCTGCGTGCCGAGCGCCGTGCGCACGAACGACAGAACGACGACGATGCGCGTGAACGACGTCATCATCATCAAGATCGCCGGCGCGACCGAAAGAACAGTCAGCAGCAAAACGAGCTGGATGACGCGCCCCGCGACGGAGGTGCTGCCGCCGCCCGCATCCGCGCCGCCGCCCCCGCCGCCCAGATTGAGCGTCAGGCTCTGCGCGAAGACATGGTGCGGAACGAGAAACAGCGTCGCGCCGAACAGCACGGCGGCCGCAAGCGTGAAAACCTTAAACTTTGACATTGCGCGGATCCCTCGAAAACGACACGACACGTTCCTGCTCTTCCTCCGCATCATCCTGCGAAGGAAGCCCCGTCTCGATCACTGTTTCGCTCTCCTGCCCCAGCAGCAGCAAATGCTCGCGGTCGTCGCAGCGCACCAGCACGAGGCGGCGCTTGTGGTCGACCGGCAGAAACTCGACGACTTTCAGGCGGCGTTTGGAAGGCCGCGTCAGCACCGGCCCCGCGAGGCCCGACCGCTTGACGATATGCGACAAGAACAGCATCAGGGAGATGACGAAGATGAAAACGGCGACAAACTTGACGATTACCAGCGTGTCCATGCTAATGGCCTCCCGCCTGGCCGTGCTGGTCCTTCATCGCCTGCGCCAGCGCTTCGAGGGAGTCGATCAGGCCGCTCATCCGCCCTTCCAGCGCGCGGCTCTCTTCTTCGGGCAAATTGGCGATGTCGTCGCACAGGCTGATGACGTTCTTGTCCAGCCCCTGCAGATCCATAATTTCCCCCTTGTTCACGCGCGCCTGACAATCGCGCACATAGTCCACGATCGTCTGGAGACGCTTGCCGACTGCCGCCGCTTCGGTAGATTGATCTGTCATTGTTTTTCTTTCGCTGGCTGATAGCTGCTATTAACTTTATAGACGTAGGAGAGAATTTCGGCAATGGCGACAAGCGCTTCGGAGGGAATTTCGCTGTCCAGCTCGATGGCGGCAAGCATTTGGGCGAGGTCCTTGTCCTCGCGTACCTTCACGCCGTTTTCAAACGCGAGGCGGACGATTTCCTCCGCCAGTTTGCCGTAACCTGCGGCGACAACCTTGGGGATCGCGCCTTCTTCGATGCCGAATTGCTTTAAAGCGACGGCGGCCTGACGTCTGATTTTCGCCTGTTCGTTTCGGTCTTTTTCGGCATTTTCCGGAGAATCATCGAAAATATCAACCATAACAACCCCTTTTCGCCTCAAGTGTAGCAAAAGTTTACGAGATGTTAACGGGAATAATGCCAAAATAATACTTGGAATGCCCATTTTGTGCTATAGTCCACGTGGGGAGTTTAGATATGACCACACAAGACCTGACAATGCTTCAGGCCGCCATCATGAAGATGAAATGGACGGAAGACCGGCAGCGCGTTCTCTCGCGGAACATCGCCAATGCCGACACGCCGGGCTATAAGGCGCGCGACCTCTCTCCTTTGGATTTCAAAGGATTGCTCAAGAATTCTTCGAGCGCGCTTTCACTTTCCGGCGGCATCACGCTCGCCACCGACAACCCGCAGGATATCGGCGGCACGACCGGCGGAACGAGCGGCCTGCCCGCGTCGCACGTCGAGCAGCACCCCTATTCCGTTTCGCCTTCGGGCAACTCGGTCGTCCTGGCGGAACAAATGTTGAAGATGAACGAAACCTACGAGCAGCACCGTCTGGCCACAGCCATCTACCAGAAGAGCATCGACATGCTGAAGGCCGCGCAGAAAGCTCCGTAACAGGATTAGCTGAAAGAGGTAACTAAATGCAATTATTCGATTCAATGTCAGAAGCCGCAAAGGGCATGAAGGCGCAGAGCACGCGCATGCGCGTTATCTCTGAAAACCTCGCCAACGCCGACACCACATCCACGACCAAGGGCGGCGATCCCTACCAGCGCAAGATGGTGACCTTCAAGGACGTTATGGACCAGTCCACCAGGCAAAAGGAGGTCGAAGTCGGCAAGATCGTCACCGACAAAACGCCCTTCACGCTGAAATTCGACCCCAGCAATCCCGCGGCGAACAAGGACGGTTACGTCAAAATGCCGAACGTCAATCCGCTGATCGAAATGATGGACATGCGGGAAGCGCAAAGATCTTACGAAGCCAATCTCGGCGTGATCGACATCTCCAAAGCGATGATGAACGACACGATCAGCCAGATTCAACGTTAATATGGAGAGCTAGAGCATGACCAACATCACGCAAGCCGCAGGCGCCTATTCATCAGCCCTCAAAAACGCGCTCGGAACGGGCGGCGGAACGGACAATAAATCCGGCGACGCCTCTTTCAGCAATCTGGTCAAGCAGTCTCTCGAAGACGCCGTCAAGCTGCAATACAAGAGCGAGCACGTCTCCGCCGCCGCGCTGGCGGGCAAAGCCAGCATGACCGACGTCCTGCAGGCCACGACGGAGGCGCAAATGGCGCTGAACACCGTCCTTGCCGTTCGCGACAAAGTGGTGCAAGCTTACAACAGCATCATGAGCACACCAATGTAAGGGGCTCCCCTTTCCTTATGAACCAGGGCCAGATTATAGATTTCACCCGCGAAACGATCCTCCTGACGATCGAGATATCGATGCCCGTCATGCTGGTCGGCCTCGTCGTCGGCGTGATCATCTCGCTGATACAGGCCCTGACGCAGGTGCAGGAAATGACACTGACCTTCGTGCCAAAGATCATCGCCATCTTCGCCACGATGTTCCTGCTCTTTCCGGTGATGATCACCCTGCTCACCGAATTCATGGACAAGATCGCCAACCAGATCATCCATATCGGCTAAATCTATTTTTTTATAGCGATCCCCTCGGCCTTCCACATGCCCGGCCAGACTTCGCCCGTGCCGCCGCGGCGCATGGCGCGGATGTCGTCCAAAGGCACATCGCGCGCCAGCAGCGGCCCCGCGCCCTCCGCCGTATAAGACGGCTCCATGCCCGCCAGCACGCCGGTATGGCCGAACCGCTCCTCCGCTGGCAGAAAGAAGCTTGCGCCTGAAATCTTCTGCTCGCACTCCGGCGCGCCGGCAATGCAGCCGACGACGGCCACGGCGACGAGCAGTTCCACCGCCCGCGCCCGCGCGCAGCTGAAAACGCGGTGATACCCCGCGAGCTTCGACGTCATCGACGGCACCAGGATCATGTCTATGTCCTGCCCGGCCAGACGCGCGCTCAAGGCCGGAAGCTCGATATCGAGGCAGACGACCACCGCCATCCGGTATCCCCTCCATTCAAAGATGTTCAGCGTATCGCCGCAGGACAGGTTCCAGTTCTGCGGGTCTTTTTCGACCGGCGTCAGGCAGAGCTTGTTCTGCGTCGCCATCTTTCCGTCGGGAAAGAAGATGTGCGCCCTATTCTGGAACGGCGGGGCGAGATCCGCCCGCTTCACAGGGAACGTTCCCGCAACCAGCAGCAGGTCATGCCGCGCCGCCACGCCCGCCATGCGCTCTATGGCTTCCGCTGAAAGACCGGCCAGTTGCCAGTTGCTCCGGCCTGGACAGCGTGTGCGGTACGAAATTCAGCCAGTGCGCGGCTGTATATTCCGGCATCAGGAAAACTTCCGCCCCATCCGCCGGCTTTGACCTGCGCTTCCACCAGATCCGCCCATGCCGCGACGGACGCGACCGGATACGCCAGATTTTCCGCCCATAAGGCCACTTTCATTGTTGTCTCCCGTAAAACCGCTTTATACGGCAATCCCTATAAAGCGATCAAGGGTCGCGGATCGGGAAAGTCCGTCGCGGGCACAGGCGGCGACATATAGCCGTCCACGGCTTCGGGATTGCCCTTGGCCTTGTCCATCTGCCCCTGCGAGACAAGCTGAACATGAAGATGGGGAAACCACTGCCCGTTCTGGTGCGGCTTGCCGGTGTGGCCGACGATTTCGCCCGCCTCAACATGCTGCCCGACTTTAACGATGTCCTCCCAGGCGAGATGGCCGTAATAGAGATAATCCGCCCCCGCGACAGGCGGCGCATCGAACCTGAAGACCAGCATGCCGCCCCATCCGCCGAAAGAGCCGTCCCGCGCGGTATGCGTGACCGTGCCGGAGCAGCAGAGCGCGACGCGCGTGCCGTCCGGCACGTTATAATCGACCCCGAGGTGCGCCTGCGGCCCTGCCGGCAGGTAATGCCCGCGCCAGAGATGCGAGCGGTCCTCAAGATAGCCGCCGTAGGTATGGTCCGCGCCCTGCGCGCGGGCGACTTTTTGCACCCACGCGTTGCACTTTTCAGGATCGAGCAAGGGATTTTCCGCGCCCGTAAAGTCCCGCCGCGCCAGAGAATCAAGATTGACTTCAGCCCATGTCTTTCCTTTTAAATCAGGGAAAAGGTATTCTTTTTTCATGTTAAAAATTAAGGATGCGGAGGCTTCCGGGTCGAGGGATGGCCTGCCTTGTCGGCGCCTTTCGCGTTTTGCCCGTCCGCCCCGCCAAGACCGAGTTTCTTGTTGAGGTCGGGAACCACGTGCTCTTCGCAGTCAATGGGATAGGCCGAGTTTTTCCACAGATAGCCTTTGTCGGCTTGCGGGTCCGTGCTGCGGGAGAACACGACGACCATTTTTGCCGCATCCGTCGCATCCGGTTTGTAAGGTTCTTCGACGAACCCCATCTTTTTATAGAGAGAACGCGCTTTATCGTAATCTTCTTCAATCGTCGTCCAGATGCGCAGCGTTTTCACGTCCGGCTTCGCCTTGTCGATAAAACCATGCTGGACGAGTTGCGTTCCGATGCCGTTCTCGCGGTATTGGGGCAAGACCCCCATCCAGTCGAGCCAGATGTCCTCCGGATGGCCCGGAATGGAGTAGTACCCTGTCACGCCGACGGGGTGTTCATTCTTGAAAACGAGGAAAAACTGGGAAGATTCGATAAAGGGAAGCTTGCTGTCGGGATCGAGCGAACCTGAAAATTCCTCGGTAATCGCCTCTCTGTCGCCATCGCCGAAAATGGCGACGGCAAGATCGATGGCCTGCTGCAGGTTTTCTTTGTTAACCGGCTCGAAATCAAGGATGCGGGCGTGCCTGTCGAAGTCCTTCTGAATGCGATCCGCTGGTGCGCCGTCCTTTTTCATGCCCAAACCCTGTTCTGCAGCAAATTACTTTTATATAGTAACATAATACATAATTACGAAAAAAATATCAACTAATAACTTCATTTTGCTGAACATTTGGGCAATATTGTGAAAAAACGGGATTTCACATGGATAAACTTGCGCAAAAACCGACCGTCACCACAACGACAGGCACCCTCGCCGGCCTACGGGACGAGGCGGAGGTCTTTTGCGTTTTCCGGGGGATCCCCTATGCCGAGCCGCCTGTCGGCGCTTTGAGGTTTATGCCTCCCGTGCCAAAAAAACCCTTTTCCGGCGTTTTTGACGCCGGCCGGTTCGGACATGCCGGTCCGCAGCCCTTTGACGAAACGGAAGGCAGCTACGAAGAATTCACGGACGAAAAGCCCGGCAAGCCTTGGGTCGGCAACGAGGACAACCTGACCCTCAACGTCTGGACGCCCGACCCCGACGGCAAGAGGCGCCCTGTGATGGTCTGGATCCACGGCGGCGCCAACTGGCTGGAAAGCAGCCGCCTGTCCACCTATCACGGCGACCGCTTCGTGGCGCGGGGCGACGTCGTTTTCGTGTCGCTCAACTACCGTCTGGGGATTTTCGGCCATCTCGACATGAGCGTTCTGGGCGGCGACAAGTACAAAGGCAGCCACATGAACGGCCTGCGCGACCAAATCACCGCCCTGCGCTGGATCAAGGAAAATATCGCCGCCTTCGGCGGCGATCCCGAAAACATCACCGTCATGGGCGAGTCTGCGGGCAGCATCGACATCAGCTGGCTGCTGACCGCCGGACATCTCGACGGCCTTGCGAAGCGCGTCGTCATGATGAGCGGCATCGCGGGACTCGTGGGGCTGAGCGGCGACCTGAAAACAGGGTTTACGCCAGCCTACGGGCAGGAACTGGCGCGGGATTTCCTCGCCAAAATGAATATCGGCTCCATGGAGCAGCTCCTCGCCCTCTCCACGGACGAGATCATGACGCGCGTCATGGCGGTCATGAAGAAGGTGGACATGCTGACTTACATGGACTCGCTGTTCTGGGCGCGCGTGGATGAAACGTTCGCGCCCGACGACCCTTTCCGCGCCGCCGCCAAGAGAAGCAACAACCCCATCGACATCATGATCGGCTATACGGCCTATGAGATGGGCCTATGGCTTTTCTGGGATGAAACGCTTGACCAACATGCCTGCGACTGGGCGGCCGCCAGGATTATGGACTTCTCCCCCGCGCAACAGGCGGCCGCCGTGAAAACCTACGGGGAGAGCCTGCCGCAGGAAACAAGCGGCGTGCAGGGCATGTATCTGCTCGGAGATTCCATTTTCACCATCCCGTCCTACTGGTTTGCGGACGAATATGCCCACCACGGCGGAAATGTCTGGATGTATCAGTTCGACTGGCAGTCCAACGACCGCCAGCGCGCGCTGCATGCAGCGGATCAGGCCTTCATGTTCGGCAAGCTGGAAACGCACGCCGCCAGCCATCTGATCGGCCTGCCCGCAAATCAGGCAGACCGCGAAAAAAGAGCGGCGTTATCGCGGGCCATGCAGGATTCCATCCTTGCCTTCGTCCGCGGCGGCGACCCGAATACCGGCGCTCTTCCCGCGTGGCCGAAATATGACGCTGAAAAGCGCTCCGTCATGCTCTTCAATACGGAATCCGAAATCAAAAAGGATCCTGTCGGGCCCCGCCGCCGGTGGTGGTACGACGCCGTTTACAAACCGGCCCTCGACGCCTGATTTGTGACTCGCCAATAAGTCGCCCTGCCTATAGAATGGAAGATGGTATGGGTGCCACTTTAATATATAGGCAATTGGTTTTCATATAGATGCAAAATCTTCTGCAGGATATCATCGTCCATAATATCTTTGCGTTTCTGCTGATCTTCCTGCGCTTCGGCGTGGCGCTGATGATCATGCCCGGCATCGGCGACACGTTCGTTTCTCCCAAAATCCGCCTGCTGTTCGGGGTCGCGGTCAGCTTCGTCCTAACGCCCGTGCTCCTGACGCACCTGCCCGCAATCCCGGCCAACAACATCGCGCTGCTCATGCTGATGGTCTCCGAACTCGTCACCGGCATCTTCATCGGCACGGTGATGCGCATTCTCATCTCGGCGCTGGACACGGCGGGGACGATCGTCTCCGTGCAGGCCGGCCTCTCCACGGCCACGATGTTCAACGCCCAGACCCACGCCGAAACGCCGATCATGAGCGCGGTCTATTCCGCGCTTGGCGTGACGCTGATCTTCGCGACGAACATGGACCACCAGATGATCTCCGCCGCGGCGAACAGCTACGCGCTTTTCCCCGTCGGCGCCTTTCCCGACGTGGGCTCGATGTCCGAGGTCATCACGCGCGTCACCTCCCTCGCCTTCCAGGTCGGCGTGCAGATCACGCTGCCCTTCATCGTCGTCGGCCTGCTGCTGCAGCTCGGCCTCGGCGTTCTCAGCCGCCTGATGCCGCAATTGCAAATCTTCTTTATCGCGCTGCCGGTGCAGATTTTCCTCAGCCTGCTGCTGTTGATGATGACCATGTCCGCCGGCGTCCTCTACTGGCTGGACAGCTACGGCAACGTTCTCTCCAATTCAATTCTATCGCAATAGGGCTTCATGGCTGACGAAGACGATACAACAGACGAGTCGCAGAAGACAGAAGACCCGACCCCCCGACGGCTCGAGGAGGCGCGCAAGCGCGGACAGGTCGTCTACAGCCGCGAGGTCAACAACTGGGTCATCCTCTTTACCGTGACGATGATCGCGGCGCTGGAGCTGCCGCACATCATGTCAGACATGGCCAACGTCATGGGCAATCTGATCGCGCAGTCCTACGACGTGCCGGGCGACCCCGCCAGCCTGCTTCACGCCGTGCGCGCCATCGCCGTGCGCGCCGCCAAAGACCTCGTCCTGCCGCTGCTGCTGCTCGCGCTCGCCGGCGTTCTCTCCGGTTTTTTGCAAACGGGCCCCATCTTCTCGTTCGACCCGATCACGCCGGATCTTTCGAAAATATCCCTCGCCAAAGGCTTCGAGCGGCTTTTTTCCGCGCGGTCGGTGGTCGAGCTGCTCAAGGGCGTCTTCAAGCTCATCCTCGTGTCCGCCGCCATCATCATCGTCCTCAAGCCCTATTTCGCGGGGCTCGGGCACTTCGTCGGGCTCGACCTGTCGCAGGCCCTGTCCGAAATGATGACGCTGTTCCTCAAAATGATGATCGCCGTTTTGAGCGTCCTCTTCTTCCTCGCCATCATCGACTATATGTTCCAGCGGCACGAGTTCATGCAGAACATGCGCATGAGCAAGCAGGACATTAAAGAAGAATTCCGCCAGACGGAAGGCGATCCGCAGGTCAAAGGGCGCCTGCGCCAGCTGCGCGAGCAGCGCGCCCGCCAGCGCATGATGCAGGCCGTGCCCAAGGCCGACGTCGTCATCACCAACCCGACGCACTACGCCGTCGCCCTCAAATACGACACCCTGCAGATGGACGCGCCGGTCATGGTCGCCAAAGGCGTGGACCTCGTCGCCGAGCGTATCAAGCAGGTGGCGAAGGAAAACCAGGTGCCGGTCGTCGAAAACCCGACGCTGGCGCGCGCGCTTTACGATTCCATGCAGATCGACCAGATGATCCCGCAGGACCATTACAAGGCCGTGGCCGAAGTTATCTCCTACGTCTTCAAGCTGAAGGGGAAGAAGCTCTGATGAACGACAAACCCGTCCATGACAGCTTCTTCCGCGAAAGGGCGTCCCAGAAAAAAGAGGCCGTCGTCCGCGAGAAAAACGTAAAGGCGATCATTCTCTTCTCCGCCAGCGCCGCATACGTCCTGTTCTCGCTACTTGTCATCCTGATGAGCGCCCACGGCTACCACGGTCTCTCCATCGTCGCCCTTTACACCTACGGCGTGATCGGCGGCATCGTCTTCCTGCTGCTCAAGCAGCACTACACCGATACCGACCGCAGCCACAAAATCCTCACCGAAGTCCTCGAAAAAAACGCGGAAGCCCGCGCCATCACCGATCCGGAAGGCGAAACCATATACAGCAACCAGCGGTTCAACGATCTAGTGGACAGCGCGGACATGCCGTCGCTCGCCAGCTTCTGCCGGCTTTTCGACAACCCCGCAAAAATCGAAAAAGCGCTCAACAACCTGCGCATCAAGTCCGCGCCCGACGGCAGCGCCACCACCGAATTCCAGCCCCAGGCCAAAGACAAGCCGCTCTGGGTCCAGGTCACCTGCCAGCACGTCGCGGGCTGGCCGGGCTTCGTCCACTGGCGGTTCGACGATATTTCGCCGCGCTATCACATGGAAGCCGCCATCCGCGAAGAGCGCGAAAAGCTCCGCGACTTCACCGACAACGCGCCTGTCGGCTTTTTCTCCATCGGCGCGGACGGGCGCTTCATCTTCGCCAACGACACGCTGCTGCAATTGCTGAAGGTGGACCGCGAAACGCTGATGACGCGCAAGACCCTGCACGACTTTCTCGTCACGCCGCCCGCGAACGCCCGCCCCTGCGACGTTTTCGAGGGCGGCGGCCTGCACCAGTACGACGAACTCGCCATGAAAACCGCCACCGGCCACGTTTTCAAGGCCGCCATCACCCACTCCATCACCCTCTCCGCCGACACAGGGCTGATCTCCCGCTCTATCATCTACGATCTGACCTCCGAGCAGAACATGGAAGAGGCCTTGCGCGAATCCGAAGACCGCTTCCAGCGGCTGTTCGAAGAGGCGCCGGTGGGTATCTGCATGCTCAGCGCGGGCGGCACGATCAGCGACGCCAACCGCAAGCTCGCCGCGATGCTGCGCCAGCCCGCCGCCGTCCTCAACGGCCAGCGCCTGACCGAATACATAGGCCCCGACGCGCAAAAGCGCACCGGCGAGTGGCTCGAACGCATCGCCAAGGGAGACAGATCCATCCCCTTCATCGAGGTGCCGCTCAAAGCCGACGCGGACATCATCACGCAGCTTTACGCCCGCCGCTTCAGCGGCAGCGACAGCTTCGTTCTGCACTTCATCGACCTGACGGAGCAGAAAAACCTCGAAAAGCAGTTCACCCAGTCGCAAAAGATGCAGGCCGTAGGCCAGCTCGCGGGCGGCATCGCGCACGACTTCAACAACCTCCTGACCGCCATGATCGGCTTCTGCGACCTTCTGCTGCTGCGTCACAAGCCGGGCGACCCGTCGTTTGCCGACATCATGCAGATCAAGCAGAACGCCAACCGCGCCGCCAACCTCGTGCGCCAGCTACTCGCCTTCTCGCGCCAGCAGACCCTCCAGCCGCGCGTGCTCGACCTGACGGACGTGCTGACCGAACTCTCGCACCTGATCCGCCGCCTGATCGGCGCCAATATCGATCTCAATATCGAGCACGGCAGCGATCTCGGCCTTGTCAAAGCCGATCAGGGGCAGATGGAACAGGTGCTGATCAATCTCGCCGTAAACGCGCGCGACGCCATGCCGCAGGGCGGCAAGCTCTCCATCCGCACCGACAGCCTCATCACCGGCGCCGCGCAGCAACTGACCGGCGAGGAAACCCTGCCGCCCGGAGAATGGGTGACGATCACCGTCAAAGACAACGGCACCGGCATTCCGCCCGAAGCCCTGCCGCGCATCTTCGAGCCGTTCTTCTCGACCAAGGACGTCGGCGCAGGCACCGGCCTCGGCCTTGCCACCGTCCACGGCATCGTCCACCAGACGGGCGGTTACATCGGCGTCAGCACCAAGGTCGGCGAAGGCACGAGCTTCACGATCTACCTGCCGCGGCATAAGGACGTCTCGAGCGCGAAGACCGCCGCCCTCCCCGAGGAAAAGCAAATCATCCGCGACCTGACCGGCTCCGCCAAAATCCTGCTGGTCGAGGACGAGGACGCCGTGCGCGTTTTCAGCGCGCGGGCGCTCGGCAACAAGGGCTATCAGGTGGTCGAAGCCGCCAGCGGCGCCAGCGCCCTGAAAATTCTCGAAGAAAAGAAATTCGATCCCGAAGTGCTGATCACCGACGTCATGATGCCGGAAATGGACGGCACGCAGCTCGCCCAGATCGTGCGCGAGCAATACCCGCATGTCAAAATCATCTTTATCTCGGGATATGCGGAAGACCGCTTCAAGGAGCATCTCGGCGACAACGTCTACTTCCTGCCGAAGCCGTTCACGCTGAAGCAACTGGCGAGCAAGGTCAAGGAAGTCATCGAAAATTAGTTGTTTAGTCCCACGATATGGTGGAGCGGATTTATTTTGAAGCGATCCGGTTCTTTTGTCCAGATTTTACAGACGTATTCATAGGCCGTGAGTCCTTTCAGGGTTTTAAGCCGCTTGGCGAAG
>JAJZTA010000015.1 GCA_021849295.1 Pseudomonadota bacterium
TCGCCAGCGCCGGAAAGACGATGGCGGACTCTTTACTGAGCAGCGCAAGCATGAACAGGGCGAGAGAAGCTCTTATTTTCCGCGACGTAAAGGCTTCTTTCTGGTCGACAATACCATCTACGGGCGCCTCTCTTGGCAAGAGCGTCATCAGACCAAGCAGACAGAAGGTGCTCCACAATAATTCCGGCGTCGCGGCCATGTAGGCGACGGCCTCGGTGTGCAGCGGATGCACCGCCCAGAGCAGCGCGGCGGCGAGCGCGGCGTACCTGTTGAACCCGGCGCGCAGGCCGAAGGCGAGCAACAGGCAGCCGTTCAGCGCTTGCAGGGCGATGTTGGTCAGATGAAAGCCGACCGTCATCGGCAGGTGGAGGTTGTAGAGAGGATAAAAAAGCCTGTAGACGAAAAAATGTAAAACCATTGGCACGGGGCGGTAGAAGCCCTCGTGCAGACTGCCGCCACCGGCCGTATTGCGGTGGGTGAAAATTTCGAACAGGCCCGCAGGCGTTCTAAAAAAACCGTTTGCCTTTATCAGGACGATGTCGTCGAACAGAAACTTGTTCGGCCAGACGCTGGCGTAGGAGATCACGACAGCGAGGCAGATGAGCGTCCGGTCGCGCCAGAAAGAACCGGGCGTGCGCATCTCTTTCATGAACTTCGAGAGGAGGCCGGAGCTCACGGCAAGATTCTTTCAGGAAAAGCATGGGTCGGACGCATTTTCCGCACGCCGGTGTTCATCATGGCTTATAGGTCCTTTATTTTGAGTTGCGCGGCGATTTTTTTCTGTTCCGCCGCCCGATTTTTTTCTCCGAGGTAGGTATAGATGACGGACAGGTACTGGTGCACCTTGTAACTGCGGGCGGTATCAAAACGCGCGGCCTTTTGCAACTCTGTGACGGCCTTCTCGGCGTTTGCGCGGCCCGCAAGCGGCAACGCGCGGCGCACGTCGTTGCCGGTGAAGGTATCCCCGTCTTCGGGAACGGCATGAAGCCATACCATAGCCAGCCCCGTGTGTGCCATCGCCCTGTTGTAGGCGTCGTCTGCGGGCAGGTTGTCGAGGCAATACAGCCATGTCTGCCGTGCCGCGGCGAACCGGCGCCGGGATATAAGAAACATGCCTTCGTAGTTGCTCATGATACTGGCGCGGGCGTGATATTGCCGCGTATTGCGGTAAACGGTGTCTATGTTGAACCACTTCATGTTCTGCCGGAAGGTCGCCGTGCCGAGGGCAACGGTCATGACCGTCACCAGCAGGATGGCTGCCTTGCGCTGATGGCGGAACAGGCCTGAGAAGGTTTGCGTCACGCCCAGAAACAGCCCCATGGTCGGCAGGTACATCCAGTGTTCGGAAATCAGCGCGTCTATGGGTGCGACGATGCCGGTATTGGGGGATTGCGCGGCGGCAAACCAGAGCAGGCCGAACGTCAGGGCCAGCCCGCGCTTGCCGCGGCCCCACAGGATCTGCGCCGCCGCCGCCAGAACCATCGCCAGGCCGAGCAGCGGCTGCCAGTGCCAGAGCGTCGTGAAGACCGGCGCTTCCCTGCGGAAATACAGCTCTTCCGGCCATACGATCAGGTGCGCGTAGGTCGGCAGGGTGGCAAGTGCCGTCCAGATGCGCACGGCGATGCTGGATTTATAGATATGCGCATAGGCGGGGTTCAGCGGTCCTGTGGTGGTTGTTATGTTACCCAGGATAATGAATAAAATGAACATCGTGTACGCAAAGGACAGGTACCATAGCGGCCATGTTTTGAAGTAGGTCGGAAGGCGCGCGCGCTCGTTGCTGATGAAGAACAGCGTCGCCGCCGCCAGCGCCGGAAAGACGATGGCGGATTCCTTGCTGAGCAGCGCGAGCGTGAAAAGAACGAGGGACAGTGTTATTCTGCGTGGCGTAAAGGCTTCTTTCGGGTCGACAATTCCGTCCACGGGCGGTTTTTTCGGCAGGAGCGTGATCAGGCCGAGCAGGCAGAATGTGCTCCACAACAATTCCGGCGTCGCGGCCATGTAGGCGACGGCCTCGGTGTGCAGCGGATGCACCGCCCAGAGCAGCGCGGCGGCGAGCGCGGCGTACCTGTTGAACCCGGCGCGCAGGCCGAAGGCGAGCAACAGGCAGCCGTTCAGCGCTTGCAGGGCGATGTTCAGCGCGTGAAACCCGACCGTCATTTGTATGTGTAAAATGGTTGATAGATGGTAGATGCACCAGTGGACGGCCATTGGTACGGGGCGGTAAAACAATATAGGAAGCCCTGCGCCGGCGCCGATGCGGTGGGTAAAAATTTGAACCAGACCCCGGGACGTTTTTAAAAAACTGTTTTCCTTTATCAGGACGATGTCGTCGAACAGGAACTTGTTCGGCCAGACGCTGGCGTAGGAGAGGACGACGGCGAGGCAGATAAGCGCCCGGTCACGCCAGAAAGAACAGGGCGTGCTCAGCTCTGTCATAAATCTTTCCCTAAAAACCGACTCCATGCCCCGCCAATACGGCTATTTTTACATAAGAATAAAATACTATATCTGATAACTATTAGGTATCATTTCCACAGGGGCAAAAATATAGAAAAATCAGCCTAGACGGCGAAAAGAATCTTAGAAGCCGATGTTAAATCCGTGTAATATCGTAGAAATCCTGTTTCCGAGGTCAAACCCATGAGCCTGTTGGTTCTGAAATTCGGCGGTACGTCCGTTGCGACTGTTCAGGCGATCGAGAATGTTGCCGACAAGGTGACGACGGAGATCCGCAAAGGTCATAAAGTCGCCGTCGTGGTGTCCGCCATGGCGGGCGTCACGAACCAGCTTGTCTCGTGGTGTACCGAGATCAACCAGATTTTCGATCCGCGCGAGTACGACGCCGTCGTCGCCTCGGGCGAGCAGGTGACCTCGGGGCTTCTGGCGCTGGCGTTGCAAAAGCGCGGCGTGCCCGCCCGCTCGTGGCAGGGCTGGCAGGTGCCGGTCAATACCGACCTCGTGCACGGCAAGGCGCGCATCGAGAGCATCGAAGGCACCAAGCTGCGCGACAGCGTGCTGAACGGCGATGTCGCCGTGATCGCGGGCTTTCAGGGCATCGCCCCCGACGGACGCATCGCCACGCTGGGGCGCGGCGGCTCGGACACTTCGGCGGTCGCCGTCGCAGCGGCGCTACGGGCCGACCGGTGCGATATTTATACCGATGTGGACGGCGTCTATACGGCGGATCCGCGCATTGTCAACCGCGCGCGCAAGCAAATCCGCATCTCTTACGAGGAAATGCTGGAGCTGGCGTCGGTCGGCGCCAAGGTTTTGCAGACCCGCTCGGTCGAACTGGCCATGAAGGAAAAAGTCCCCGTTCAGGTGCTGTCGAGTTTCGGCGGCGGTGTGGGCAGCGACCTTTCGGGAACAATCGTCATAGAGGAGGACAAGATTTTGGAGCAGGAAGTTGTCAGTGGCGTCGCCCACAGCCGGGACGAGGCGAAGGTCACTTTGCGCAACCTGCCCGACGTGCCGGGCGTGGCGGCGCGCGTTTTCGGCCCGCTGGCCGAGGCGGCGATCAACGTCGACATGATCGTGCAGAACGTCTCGCCCGATTTCAAGAACACCGACCTGACTTTCACCGTGCCGCGCGCCGATTTGTCCAAGACGCTGCTGGTGCTGAAGGACGTCGGCAAGGAGCTGACCGGCATGGGTGTCGAGTCGAGCGCCGACGTCGCCAAAATTTCCATCGTCGGCATCGGCATGAAGAGCCACGTCGGCGTGGCGCAGAAAATGTTCACCGTGCTGGCGGAGAAAGGCATCAACATTCAGGTCATCACCACCTCGGAAATCAAGGTCAGCGTGCTGATCGCCGAGGAATACACCGAGCTGGCCGTGCGCTCCCTGCATACGGCCTACGGTCTGGATCACGGAGACGGCAAGGCATGACATCAGGCGGCCTGAAAAACCGGAATGAACTGACAACCCGCGCTGTTGCAGCGCGGGAGGCGTCCGTCTCGGTTTCCGCCGTCCCCCACAATACCGAAGAGCATAAAATTTCCGGCGTTTCTTTAAGCCGCGGGCTGGCACTCGGCCATGCCGTCCTCTATGCGCCGCACGTTGCCGATGCAGATATCCTCGCCGACGACCCGGCGGCGCAAATCCGCCGCCTGCGCGCGGCGGCCGAGGGCATGCACGTGGCGATCGACCGCATGCTGCATCACAACGCCACGCCGCCCGCCGCCGAAACGCGCGATATTCTCGAGGCCTACCAGATGTTCGCGCGCGACCGCGGCTGGCTGGCCAGCATCGAGCAGGCGATCCAGCGCGGTTTGAGCGCCGAAGCCGCGGTGCATCACATTCTCGAGGAAACCCGCACGCGCATGACCGTGGTCAAGGACGTCTATATTCGCGAGCGCCTGCACGACATCGAAGACCTGAGCCATCGCTTGCTCAGCCACCTGAAGCAGCACAGCGAAGGCGGGGAACAGGCGGCGCTGCCGGAAGAGATCATTCTTGTCGCCCAGACTCTCGGCCCCGCGGCGCTGCTGGATTACGGTGACCGTCTGAAGGGTGTGGTGCTTGAAAAGGGCGGCTATTCCAACCACGTGGCGATCGTGGCGCGCTCTCTCGGCATCCCCGTCGTCGGACAATGCGAGGACGCACTGCGTTTCGCGCGCAGCGGCGATCATATCATCGTCGATGGCGACCGCGCCGACGTTTACCTGCGCCCGTCGCAGTATGAAATCGAGCTTTACACGCGCAGTCTCGAGGCGCGCGCGCACCGCACCCACATGTACCGCAACCTGCAACAGCAGAACCAGCCCTCCGTCACCAAAGACGGCGTCAAGGTCTCGGTGCAGATGAACGCGGGCTTTTTGTCGGAGATACCGTCAGTGCTGGCGACCGGCGCGGAGGGCATCGGCTTGTTCCGCACCGAGCTGACCTTTATGGGCTGGAAGAAATATCCGCTGGTGGTGACGCAGGCCGAGCTCTACGGCAAGGTGATGGACCGCCTTGGCGACAAGCCCGTGACGTTCCGTACGCTCGACATTGGCGGCGATAAACCATTGCCTTACTTTCAGGCGCCGTTCGAGGAAAACCCCGCGCTCGGCTGGCGCGCGGTGCGTATCGGTATGGATCGCCCCGCCGTGCTGCGCACGCAGTTCCGCGCCTTCATTCGCGGATCGAAGGGCCGCGACCTCAGGATCATGCTGCCGATGGTGGCGGAAGTCGCGGAATACGACCGCGCCCGCGCCTTTCTGGAGATGGAAAAGGACCGCGCGCGCAACAGCGGCATTCCCGTGCCGGAAAAGATAGAGCTTGGCGTGATGCTCGAAGTGCCGGCGCTCCTGTGGCAGCTCGAAACGCTGCTGCAGACGGCGGATTTCGTGTCCGTCGGCACCAACGATCTGATCCAGTATCTCTTCGCGGCGGACCGCGGCAACGATTCCATGCGCCGCCGCTATGATCCGCTTTCCCCCGCCATGCTGCGCGTGCTGAAAACCATCGCCGACCAGTGCCGCGCCGCGGGCGTGCCGGTCAGCGTGTGCGGCGAGATGGCGGGGCATCCGCTGGAGGCCATGGTGCTGGTTGTTCTGGGCTACCAGAGTCTGTCGGTGACGGCGCCGCAGGTCGAAGCCGTCAAAATGATGATCCCGACCCTTGATACGGGGTTGCTTCTGCCGTATCTTGAGCAGCTTATGAAATCCCGCGAGCATTCCTTGAGGGAACGCTTGTTGTCGTTCGCGCACGACCATCGGGTGCATATCACGCAAGACATTTGATTTAAGAAAGAACTGTTCAGGGAAGAGGACTGATGGCCGAACGCAAGAAAGCTAAGAAAACCGAAGCCACCACAGCCAAATCCAGACCGGAACCGGTTTTTGTGGGCGCGACCCTGCGCGCCGCGCGACTGGAAAAGAAGATGAAGATCGATGACGTTTCCCACGCCATCAACATCCGTCCCTCGCAGATCACGGCGATCGAGGAAAACGACATAGAATCCTTGCCGGGCATGACCTACGCCGTGGGCTTTGTCCGCGCTTACGCGAATTTTCTCGGTCTCAACGGCGCGGAGATCGTGCACCGTTTCAAGGCCGAGCAGGGCCACGAGCAGCCGCAGGCGGATCTGAAATTTCCCGAGCCGATCACCGAGAGCCGCGTGCCGTCGCCGGTCATGGTTGGCATCGGCGCTGCCCTTGCCGTGATCGTGCTGGTGGGATGGACGATTTATTCAAGCATGCACAATTCTGATAAAACCGCAACGCAGGTGCCGCCCGCGCCGGTGGTGGCAAGCATGACAAGCACGCCGGCGGCGCCGTCCGCACCGGTCGCAATGCCCGTTGCGCCAGTTGCAAATGCGCAGGCTGTACCGCCCGCGACAACCGTGCCGGAAACGCCGCTTGTCGCGGGCGCGCCGGAGACGGCGCCGATGACTCCCTCCTCAAGGCCGGTCACGGCGGCGCCCGCCACAGTCGCGGCTGAAGACAATGCCGCGACACCGGCGGTTCAGGAGCCGCAAGCCGAAACCGTTCCGGTCAAAGCGGTTTTAGCCAATGCCGCGCCCATTGAAAAAACAGCTGTGGCGAAAAAGAAGAGAGTGCCCGTCATTCGCATCCGCGCGCCGCGCAGCCGCGTCACATTGCGCGCGACGGAAGCCAGCTGGGTGCAGGTCAGCACGCTGCAGGGGCGGGTCATTTACAGGAAGGTTTTGCGTCAGGGCGAGCAATATGACGTGCCCGACCAGCCGGATCTGGTGCTGGATACGGCCAACGCCGGCGGGCTGGAAGTGTTCGTCGACGGCAAGAGAGTGCAAAATATCGGCAAGGAAGGCGAAATCCTGAGCGGGGTAGATCTTACGCCGGCGTCGCTGAAAATCAAACGCGAGGCGATCAGAGGGTAAGATGTCCTACGCCGTTCGTCCATACCGTCAGATCCAGCGCCGCAAATCGCGGCAGATCATGGTCGGCAACGTACCTGTCGGCGGCGATGCGCCGATCACCGTGCAATCCATGACCAACACGCTGACCGCAGATGCGGCGGCGACGGTCGCGCAAATCCGCGCCATGGAAAAGGCGGGTGCGGACATCGTGCGCGTCTCCTGCCCCGACGAAGCCTCGACCAAGGCGCTGAAGGACATCGTGAAGCAGGTTTCGGTGCCGGTGGTGGCGGACATCCATTTCCACTACAAGCGCGCGATTGAGTCGGCCGCGGCGGGCGCGGCCTGCCTGCGCATCAATCCCGGCAATATTGGTTCCGGCGAGAGGGTGAAGGAAGTCATCAAGGCGGCGAAGGACCACAATTGCTCCATTCGCATCGGCGTCAATGCGGGTTCGCTCGAAAAAGACCTGCTCGAGCAATACGGCGAGCCATGCCCCGAGGCGATGGTGGCAAGCGCGCTCAGGCACATCCAGATTCTCGAAGATCACGACTTTTTCAATTTCAAGATCAGCTGCAAGGCCTCCGACGTGTTTTTGGCCGTCGCCGCCTACCAGCAGTTGGCAGAAGCCTGCGACTACCCCTTGCACGTCGGCGTGACCGAGGCGGGCGGCTTGCGCTCCGGCACGGTGAAATCCTCCATCGGCATGGGTAGCCTTTTGTGGGCGGGGATTGGCGATACTATCCGCGTATCGCTCTCCGCCGATCCTGTCGAGGAAGTGCGCGTCGGCTTCGACATGCTGAAGGCGCTGGGCCTGCGCCATCGCGGCGTCAACGTGATTTCCTGCCCCTCCTGCGCGCGTCAGCAGTTCGACGTGATCGAGACGGTGCGCGTTCTCGAAGAACGCCTCGCGCATATCTCGACGCCGATGACGGTTTCGGTGATCGGCTGCGTCGTCAACGGCCCGGGCGAGGCTTTGATGACCGACATCGGTTTTACCGGCGGCGGGCGCGGCACGCATCAGGTTTACATCAAAGGCCAGCCCAGCCACCGACTGAAGGACGAGGACGTCGTCGCGCACCTCGTCAAGCTGGTCGAAGAGAAGGCCGCGGAAATCGAGCGCCAAAAAATCGTCTCCGCCGCCTAGAGACCGCATCATGTCACATGCAATCACCGTAAGGCTGTTCAAGCCGGATGAATGGGCGCTTTATAAAAAAGTGCGGCTCAGGGCGCTGCAATCCGACCCCGCCGTTTTCGGCTCCCACCACGCGAAGGAGGCGGCTTACGATGACAAAAAATGGCGGGAGGATCTTCTCAAGACCGATCTGGGCGTGTTCGGCGTTTTTGACGGTGAAAAACTCGTGGGGATGACGGGCGTTTATATCAGTAAGGAAGACGCAACTTCCGCAGGTTTCTGGGGTTCGTGGCTGGAAAAATCCTATCGCCGTAAAGGACTTTCGCGCGACATGTACGCGGCGCGGCTGGCATGGGCCCGCGCGCGGCCGGATGTGAGGCGCATTGTTATTTCCCACCGTGAAAACAACGCCGCTTCCAAGGGCGCGAACCGGAAGCACGGTTTTGTTTTCACGCATACCGAGGAGCGCACGTGGCATGACGGTGCCACGGAAGCGGAACATTTTTACGAATTGAGGCTGTAATGTCGCTGGATAACAAACTCGATCAGGTTTTAAGCCGGTTTCAGGAGATCGAAGCCCTGATGTCCTCCGGCGGTCTGCCGGCCGAGCAGTTCACCAAACTCTCGCGCGAATATGCCGACATGACGCCGCTGGCGGAGAAAATCCGCGCTTTCAAAAAAGCCAAGACCGAGATGAAGGATCTGGAAGAGCTGATGGCGGGCGGCGACAAGGACATGAAGGCGATGGCGGAAGAGGATTTCTACGCTCTCAAGGAGCAACTGCCGCAGCTGGAGCGCAAAATCCAGCTGGAGCTGGTGCCGAAGGACGCGGACGATACCAAGAACGCCATCCTCGAAATCCGCGCCGGCACGGGCGGAGACGAGGCGGCGCTGTTCGCGGGCGACCTGCTCAACATGTACAAAAGATACGCCGCCGGACACGGCTGGCAGTTCGAGGTGATGGAAATATCGGAGAGCGATCTCGGCGGCATCAAGCAGGTCGTTGTGGAAGTTTCGGGGCGCGACGTTTTCTCGCGCCTCAAGTTCGAATCCGGCGTGCACCGCGTCCAGCGCGTGCCCGCGACCGAAGCGCAGGGGCGCGTGCATACCTCGGCGGCGACGGTCGCAGTGCTGCCCGAGGCCGAAGAGGTGGATATGACCATCAACGATCAGGATCTGCGCATCGACGTGTTCCGCGCCGGCGGCGCGGGCGGGCAGCACGTCAACAAGACGGAGTCCGCCGTGCGCATCACGCACATCCCGACCGGCGTGGTCGTCGTCATGCAGGACGAGAAATCGCAGCATAAAAACAAGGCGAAGGCGATGAAGATTTTGCGCTCAAGGCTCTATGAGGCGCAGCGCGCGAAGCTGGCCTCCGAGCGCGCCGCCGACCGCAAGGAGCAGGTCGGCTCAGGCGACCGCAGCGAGCGCATCCGTACCTACAACTTTCCGCAAGGCCGCGTGACCGACCACCGTATCAACCTTACGCTTTACAAGATCGACCGCATCGTCAGCGGCGAATGCCTCGACGAGGTCATCGACCCGCTGATCGCCAACGATCAGGCGGAGAAACTTGCGGAGATTTCATGGTAACGGTGCGCGACACTTTGCTGAGCGTGCAGGAGAGATTCCGCGCCGGCGGCATCGATACGCCGGAGCTGGATGCACGGCTTCTTTTGCAGGCGGCGACGGGGCTGCGGCATGAAGATATCATTATGGAGGCGGCGCGGGGTGTGACCGGTGAAGCGCTGGCACGGCTGGAAGAAATGGCCGCGCGCCGGCTGCGGCGCGAACCCGTCTCGCGCATTCTGGGGGCGCGCGCTTTCTGGAACGCGGATTTCAAGGTGACGCCGGAGACGCTCGACCCGCGCCCCGACAGTGAAACGCTGATAGAGGGCGTGCTCGCCGAGGTCGCTAAAGAAAAGCCGCTCGCAATTCTCGACCTCGGCACGGGGACGGGCTGTCTGCTGCTTTCGCTGCTGCAGGAGTTGCCGCAGGCGACGGGTCTGGGAATCGATATCAGCGCGGGTGCGGTGGAAACCGCCCGCCTGAATGCCTCAGCGCTGAATTTGTCCGGTCGTTCAGATTTTATGGAAAAAGATTGGAAAAAATTAACACCATTAAGTTTATATGATGTGGTGATCGGCAATCCACCCTATATCGCCCTTCCGGAAATCGCGGAACTTGCGCCGGAAGTACGGAAATATGACCCGATTGCGGCGCTTTCCGGCGGTCCGGACGGGCTGGACTGCTACCGCGAAATCGCCTCTTTACTGCCCCGCATACTGGCAAAAAACGGCCTCGTCGCCCTTGAAATCGGGGCGGCGCAGGCGGCGGACGTTAAAGGAATCCTTGGCAAGGCCGGTCTCTCCGTGTTACATACTCTGGCCGATCTCGCTGGACATGACCGCTGCATTATTGCACGATGGACGAGGGTTTGAGACGGAGCGAAGTTCCTGCCTTGGATGCGCGGAACGCAGATATAAACAAAAAAGTGAAGAAAAATAAGCATGAGACACAATCAGAACGCAAGACGTATGCGCGGCGGTCGCGGTAATGGTCATAACGGTGGTCATCATCACAACGGGCAGGGCAGACGCGTCAATCCGCGCGTTCAGACGTTCGACAGCAACGGCCCCGACGTGCGCATCCGCGGCACGGCCTACCAGATCAACGAAAAGTACGTCACGCTGGCGCGCGACGCCACCTCGGCGGGCGACCGCGTTCTGGCGGAAAGCTATCTCCAGCATGCCGAGCATTACCAGCGGTTCATCAACGAGATGACCGAAGAGATGAACCAGTACCAGCAGCAGAATCCGCAAAACCAGCCGCAGCCCTCGATTGATGGCAAGGACATCCTGGCGGACGAAAGCCTGAACGATCTCGATCAGGGCTTTCTGGTCGGTCCGCGTCAAGGAAACGGCGCGGGCAACGGCCATGCGAACGGCGCCGATACGCAAGCCGCCGACGGCGCGGACGACGGCGAACAGCCGGCTGCGCGGGACGGTCAGGGCAACGGCCAGCAGCGCGCGCGCGCCGGCCGCCGCGGCGGCGAAACCGAGGCTGTTTAGTCCTTCATAACAAGACTGCAAAAGCTATCCCTTTTTGCTTTTTCATGTACTTCCCGTGCGTGCTATAATAAGCCCGTCAGGGAGTATATATTATGGATTTAGAAAAATTCACCGAACGGTCAAAATCCGTCATGCAGGCGGCGCAGACTTTGGCGCTGCGCTACAACCACCAGTTTTTACAACCCGAACATTTTTTGAAAGCGCTGCTCGATGACGACAGCAACGTGGTCAAGACGCTGATCCGCGCCGCGGGCGGACGCGTCGACGACGTCGAGTCCGGCACGGAAGAACTGCTCGCCAAGCTGCCGGAAGTCGAAAGCCAGAACCCGCAACTGCATCTCGCACCACTGACGGCGAAGGCGCTCGATCAGGCGGAACAGGTGACGAAAAAATCCGGCGACGCCTACGTGACGCTGGAAAGGTTGTTGCAGGGCATCACGCTTGTGCCGCAGGCCGAGGCGGCGAAGCTGTTGCAAAAATGCGGCGTTTCCGCCGAAAAGCTCAATCATGCGGTCAACGAAATGCGCAAGGGCCGCACGGCGGACAGCGCGTCATCCGAAGACCAGTTCGAAGCCTTGAAAAAATACGCCCGCGACCTCACGGCGGCGGCACGGGACGGCAAGCTCGACCCCGTCATCGGCCGCGACGAGGAGATCCGCCGCGCAATACAGGTGCTGGCGCGCAGGACGAAAAACAATCCGGTGCTGATCGGCGAGCCGGGCGTCGGCAAGACGGCGATCATCGAAGGCCTTGCCTTGCGCATCGTCAACGGCGACGTGCCGGAAAGCCTGAAAGACAAAAAGCTGATGTCGCTCGACCTTGGCGCCATGATCGCGGGCGCGAAATACCGTGGCGAGTTCGAGGAGCGTCTGAAGGCGGTGCTGGAGGAAATCCGCGCTGCGGCGGGCGAAGTTATTCTGTTTCTCGACGAAATGCACACGATCGTCGGCGCGGGCAAAACCGACGGCGCGATGGACGCGGGCAACATGTTGAAACCGGCGCTCGCCCGCGGCGAACTGCACATGATCGGCGCGACCACGCTCGACGAATACAGAAAACACATCGAAAAAGACGCCGCGCTGGAGCGGCGTTTCCAGCCGGTCTTCGTCGGCGAGCCGACGGTGGAGGATACGATCTCCATTCTGCGCGGTCTGAAAGAGAAATACGAGCTGCATCACGGCGTGCGCATCACGGATGCCGCGATCGTCGCGGCGGCGACGCTGTCCAACCGCTATATCTCCGACCGCTTCCTGCCCGACAAGGCGATCGACCTGATGGACGAAGCCTCTTCGCGTTTGCGCATGGAAGTGGACAGCAAGCCGGAAAAGCTCGACGAGCTTGACCGCCGCATCATCCAGCTCAAAATCGAGCGCGAAGCTTTGAAGAAGGAAAAATCGGACAAAGGCACTGCGGACCGCCTCGCCAGGCTGGAGGAAGACCTCGGCACACTGGAAAAAGAATCCGCCGAACTGACCTCGCGCTGGAAAGCCGAGAAGGAAAAACTGTCATCCGGCCAGAAGATACAGGAAGAACTCGAAAAAGCGCGCATCGAGCTGGAGCAGGTGCAGCGCGCCGGCAACTGGACGCGCGCGGGCGAGCTCACCTACGGCGTCATTCCGCAGCTCGAGCAAAAGCTGGCCGAGGCCGGCAAAGGCGCGGGCGGGACGATGATCAACGAAGAGGTGGGCGAGGACGACATCGCCGCCGTGGTTAGCCGCTGGACGGGCATTCCGGTCGACAAGATGATGCAGGGCGAGCGCGATCGTCTCCTGAAGATGGAGGAGCATCTTAAGAAACGCGTGGTCGGGCAGGAGGAAGCCATTGCCGCCGTCGCCAACGCCGTGCGCCGCTCGCGCGCCGGTTTGCAGCGCAAGAACCAGCCGATGGGAACGTTTTTGTTCCTCGGGCCGACGGGCGTCGGCAAGACAGAACTGGCGAAAGCCCTGGCGGAATTTTTATTCGATGACGAAAGCGCGATGCTGCGCATCGACATGTCGGAATATATGGAGAAGCATTCCGTGGCGCGGCTGATCGGCGCGCCTCCGGGCTATGTCGGCTACGAGGAAGGCGGCGCGCTGACCGAAGCCGTGCGCCGCAGGCCCTATCAGGTGGTGTTGTTCGACGAGGTCGAAAAGGCGCATCCGGACGTGTTCAACATTCTGCTGCAAGTGTTCGACGACGGGCGCCTGACCGACGGGCAGGGCCGCGCGGTCGTTTTTTCCAACACCGTCATCATCATGACCTCCAACCTCGGCGCGGAATATCTCGTCGCGCAAAAAGACGGCGAGGACGTCGAAAAGGTGCGCGGTCAGGTGATGGATGTCGTGCGCCGCGCCTTCCGGCCGGAGTTCCTCAACCGCATCGATGAAATTCTGCTCTTCAGCCGCCTCGACCGCGACATGATGGTGCATGTCGTCGATATCCAGCTTATCGGCCTGGAAAAGATGCTTGCCGAGCGCGGTATACGTCTTTCACTCGACGACAAGGCGAGGCAGTATCTCGCCAACGCGGGCTATGATCCGGCGTACGGCGCGCGTCCGCTCCGCCGCGTCATCCAGAAGGAGCTGCAAAATCCGCTCGCCAGCCTGATGATCGAAGGCAAGATCGAGGACGACAGCACGGTTTCCGTTTCCACAGGCAAGACCGGCCTTGTCATCACGCCGGAAGCAAAAAAGGAAAAATCGAAAAAAACCGGCAAGGGCGCGGCGGCGTGAACATAAAAAAACCGCCTGCCCTTGTCGCGGCAATCTTTTTCTGTCTGGTCGCGGCGCGGGCCGATGCGGCGGCGCTGCAAATCAGCAGCCCCGCGTTTTCTTCCGGTCATGCCATTCCGCAGCAATATACCTGCAGCGGCGTCGACATTTCGCCCGAGCTGGCATGGAAAAACGTGCCGCAGGGAACGAAAAGCCTCGCGCTGACCGTGCGCGATCCGGACGCGCCCGCAGGCATATGGACGCACTGGGTGATGTATAACATTCCCGCGTCTTTACAGGGCTTGCCCGCGCATGTGCCGCCGCGCGCGCGTCTGGCGAACGGCGGCGAGCAGGGACTCAACAGTTTCGGAAAGATGGGTTACGGCGGACCCTGTCCGCCCTATGGCAACGCGCCGCACCGTTATTATTTTCGCCTTTACGCGCTGGATACGCATCTCCAGCCCATGCCGGATGCGACAGTCACCGAGATCGAAACCGCGATGAAGGGACATATTCTGTCTTCTGCGGTGCTGATGGGGCGTTACGGGCGTGGAAAAACAAGGACAAAGTAAACGGTGTTAAGAAGAGCGAAAGGCGCACCGGACGGATGCGGGATTTCTCCTTTTTTAGCCTTGTCCGCACGTTGCCATAATGATATTCTCTGGCACTGCTATCAAGAAAAGGATTCGCCGAAGATGTCGATTGTAACATTTCCCAAAACAGATGTTGCGAAAGAGCCCGCGCCGCAGCAGAAAAAGATCGTCGTCACCGTCGACGGCCCTGCCGCCAGCGGCAAAGGCACGCTGGCGCGCAAAATCGCGGAGCGTCTCGGCTATGCCTATCTCGATACCGGCGCGCTTTACCGCGCGGTCGCGCTGGCCGCGCTGGAGATGGGCAGCGATCCGTCCAAAATCAGGGACGTCAAGCCCGCGATCGACATTGTTTTGCGCAATCTGACCATGGAACTGCTTGCCAGCCCGGCGCTGCGCCGTCCCGAGGTCTCGGAAGCAGCCTCGAAAGTGGCCGCCTTGCCGGAAGTGCGTCAGGCGCTGCTCGATTTCCAGCGCGACTTTGCCGAAAATCCGCCGGGTGACGTCGGCGGCGCCGTGCTGGACGGACGCGACATCGGCACCGTCGTTTGTCCCGATGCTGACGTCAAGTTTTTCATTACCGCCAATCCCGAGGCGCGCGCGCAGCGCCGCCTCAAGGAACTGCAGTGGCACCATCCGCTGATGACGCTGGAAAAAGTACTGGCCGACATGCTGCACCGCGACCAGCGCGACAGCGGGCGCGAACTCGCCCCCACCTATCCGGCGGACGACGCCTATCTCTTCGATACGACGAAGCTGTCGGCCGAAGAGGTGCTGGATTCGGCGATCTACACGGTGCAGAAAAAACTCATCAACGCCACGAACGAAAATAAATAATCAGGTAGCATAACTGCCACCCTTGCCAGGCGTTTCGTGAAATATGCAACCTTAGTGCGGTTTCAAGGCTTTCGCCGCCATGGTGGGGTTGTTTTGCACGAGAGTCTCTGCCGATTTTTTACCCTCGCGGAGGTCCTGCCGCAGACGGTGCGTGCCGCTGTTGCCATCGTAACGGTTCACGCCTTTCATTGTATTCAGCGTGACGTTCAACTCTTTCACGAGTCCGGTCAGGCCCATCGCCTGCGCCATGGCGATATCGACTTTCGCGCCTTTCATCGGGCGCTTTTTCTGGCCCGTCATGCTCTCGCCCGTCAGTGACATGCTGGCCAGAGCAAGGCGTTCGGAGGCGAACACGCTGACGCCGCGTCCTTTCGCACCCGGCCCCTTTTTGTTCGCTTGCGCCGCGGCGCGGTTGGCGCGCTTGGCAGCCTGCTTCTTTTCCGCATAGCTCATGGGGATCAGAGGCGTCGGCGTCGGCTTGTCCTGCTGGCTGTAAGCGCTGCCGCCGAGAAAATGGCTTTGTTTGTGTCCCTTCTTGCTGCCCAAGAGCGGGTCGCCGCCGCCGCTCATCTGGTCGGCGATCGAGACGAATATGCTGGCGCTTTGAATGGGAGAGGTGAGAACCGCGTCGGTGAAACCGTCCTCTTTGCCGCCGGCCGCTACCGATCCTTTGGGATCGTCCATGGCCGCAGCAATGGCGGTTTCCACCTTTTCGAGGTGCTGCTCCAGCGGCAAGGGCGTTGAGGCATCTGATTCCAGTTTTTCCATTATGAATCTTCCTCTGCTTAAAGACGGATTCCCATGTTCCTAGTATAACACAAACCCTCATACTTATGGGTATTATATTGGTAAATATATGATATTATTAATATTTTTTATGCAGCCAGAGAGAAGCCGGCCGTATTTTGCCGATACCCCAGAGCTTCCGCGACATGGGCGCGTTCTACGGATTCGCTATGCGCCAGATCGGCGATGGTGCGGGCGACGCGCAAGACCCGGTGGTAGCCGCGGGCGGAAAGCTGCATGCGCTCCGCCGCGTCGGTGAGGAATTGCTGCGTGGAAACGTCCAGCGGCACGATTTGGGCGAGAATGTCGCCGTCGGCGTCGGCATTGGTGCGGAGGTGCTTTGCCCCCATCTTCTCGAACCGCGACTGCATGATCTGGCGCGCCTGACTGACGCGGAACGAGACCTGCGCCGAACCTTCGCGCGGCGGGGGAAGGGCGAGATCAGCGACTTTGACGGCGGGCACGTCGACATGAATGTCGATACGGTCGAAGATCGGCCCCGAGATTTTCGCCTGATAATCGGCAACGCACTTTGGCGCGCGCGAACAGGCGCGGCGGGCGTCGTCCACATGTCCGCAGCGGCAGGGGTTCATGGCGGCGACGAGCTGGAAGCACGCCGGAAAGGTCACATGGTAGTTGGCGCGGGAAACGAGCGCGCTTTTGGCTTCCAGCGGCTGGCGCAAGGACTCCAGCGTTTGCCGCGAAAATTCCGGAAGTTCGTCGAGAAACAAAACGCCGTGGTGCGCCAGCGAGATTTCGCCCGGCTTGGCGCGCTGCCCGCCGCCGATGATCGACGGCAGCGAGGCCGAGTGGTGCGGATCGCGAAACGGCCTCTGGCGCACGAGCTTTCCGCCTTCGAGCGTGCCCGCGATGGAGTGGATCATCGAGACTTCCAGCGCTTCGGCGGGCGTGAGCGGCGGCAGAATGCCCGGCAGGCGCGCGGCGAGCATCGATTTGCCTGAGCCCGGCGGGCCGGTCATGAGCAGGTTGTGGCCGCCTGCGGCGGCGATTTCCAGCGCGCGCTTGGCGCTTTCCTGCCCCTTGACGTCGGAAAGATCGAGATGAAACGGGTTGTCGTCCGTCAGGCGCGCCTCGGGACGGGACAGCACTTGCGTGCCTTTCATGTGATTGAGCAGCATGACGAGGTTTTGCGGCGCGAGCACGTCGAGGTCGCCCGCCCAGACGGCTTCCGCGCCGCAATCGGCGGGGCAGATGATGCCGCGGTTACTGGCAGAAGCGGAAATGGCGGCCGGCAGCACGCCCGCGACGGCGCGGATCGAGCCGTCGAGCGCCAGCTCGCCCATGACGAGGTAATGCGCGAGTTCCTCGCCCGGCAGCACGCCCATCGCGGCGAGCACGCCGAGCGCGATCGGCAGGTCGAAGTGGCTGCCCTCCTTGACCACATCGGCGGGCGCGAGGTTGACGGTGACGCGTTTCGACGGCAGGGCGAGGCCGATGGCGTGCAGCGCGGCGCGCACCCGCTCGCGGCTTTCGCCCACCGCTTTGTCGGCGAGACCGACGATGTTGAATTGCGGCAGGCCGGGGGCGATCAGGACCTGCACGTCGATTTCTTTGACGTCGACGCCCTGAAAAGTGACGGTATTGACCCGCTCGACCATTATTTTAAAGCCTTTAACGAAAAAATCTTTCTTTTTGTACCTGAAATGTTCTCATCCGTAAAGAGAGAATAGCGCTGTTTAATTATCATATTTTATATTGACATATTGTTGTAAATTGCATAAGGTTATGCACTCTTTTAAAAGATAATTTTTCAGTATGGGAGATTGGTATGGCACCGCAGATCGAATATACGCGCCTTAAATATATTGCCGAAACCGGCACGACCAAAGACGTCGAGAATCTGTTGCGGGCATACGGGGATCTTGGCACGACCAATCCCAAATATAGCTGCCTCGACTGGATAGAGGCTGGCGTCAGAAACAGCAACACTGCGACGCACGCCGAGAAAAAAGCGCTCGTTGCAGCTTATGTGGCGAAGACCGGCGTTTTCTCCGAGGATGGCGCGATGACCCCAGATGCTGCCCAGCAGGTTCAGGAAACGCTGATCCAGTTACTGGAGACCGTTCAGGAACTGACGGGACAAGTGCAAGCCTTGAGAGGCGAGGTAAAGGAACTCAAAAAAACTGCCGAGGAAAAACCGGCGACGCCGCAGCGGTCTTTCCCGTCCATTCACTAAGCCGAAGAACGGCTTTGCGCATGAAACCGGAATATCCCCTTCATATCCCGCTTGCGGGCACGCCGGCGGAGGCGATCTTTACGCGGCAGGAAGACGGAATTTCCTGCGGGCCCGCCTGTCTGGCCACCGTCGCAAATATTTATCATGCGATCGGCCTTGCCGCAGGCGATGAAAAAGCGCTCAGGACATACGACGATTTTCGCGCCGCAGCACGGCCGAGCGAAGAGGTCGGCACGCCCGAGGAAAGAATTCAGGACTTGTGCGAAAAACACCTGCCTTACGAAAGTGCGGGCGCCAGTTCCTATCACGGCGGGGTCGCCATCGCCGACATCATGCAGGGCGGAGAAGGGCATTACGTCGTCTTCCTGAAGCAAAAGGACGATCTAATGTTGTACTACGACCCTTACGAGCATGAACTTGTCATCGACAAGATTGCGCATGTGGACTGGCAGTCCGGCTTTGAAAAGACCAAGCAATGGTCGGTCAACTTCATTGAATTTTCAGGCAATTCCTTCGAACGCTGGCTTGATATGGCTGAGAAGAAACCGCCCTCGCCACCCGCAAACCGCCCACTGTACGCACCGCATTAGTATTTAACATATTATAAATATCGGGGTATAAACTTTCCTTAAGTGTTACAAGCCCTGCTCCTGTTTAAGGCGAAGCGGCGGTGTTTTTAAGAGGAAAAGTCAAATGGGCGCAAAAGACATCAGTATCGGAACTGTCAAAAAGCTTGTCCGCGAGAGTTCGGCCGAGGATTTTGTTGGATTGCTCAAAGAGTTCGGCGATGATCCCATCACCAACCAATATGGCCGCAAAATAGGCGAGGCGATTGATGAAATCGCGGGCGCCGTCAACGGGGTTTTTGCAAGGATAAAGCCAAAAAACGCGCCCTGATCGCCAATTATCTCGGCAAGCAGGGCGTCTTTGCGCCGCAACAGGCGTTCCCTGCGGACAAGGCCGCCACCCTGCAGCAGAAGATCAATGAATTGACGGAAACGGTGCGCGAACTGACCGAGCGGACGGAGGAACTGAAAGAAGCGATGCAGGAACTGACGCATCGCGTCGAGACTCTGGAAGAAAACGAAAAAACGCTGCGGGAAATTGTCGAGACGCTGGTGAATCCGGAAGAGGCCGCTGAAAAAAACAGAAACTGCCGTGCAGAAGCCCGTGCAGGCCCCGCAACCGCGCAGCAGGGTTTAGGCCGCCGCCGATTTCAAATCAGGATGCTCTTTGGTCACGACGTCGCTGCAACGGGCGCAGAGCGTCGGGTGGTGCTTGTCCTTGCCGACGTCTTCCGTGTATTTCCAGCAACGCTCGCATTTTTCGCCGATGGCTTTTTCGACCGTGACGCTGACGTTCGCGACGTCGGAAAGCGAAAATTCGCCAACACCCTGCTGCAAAATTTCTATGCTTGAGGTGATGCAGACATCGGCGAAGTCAACGGATTCAAGAATCTCCGCCAGCGCCGCATCGGCAACATACACTTTCTGCGCGGCTTCCAGCGCGCTGCGGATTGTCTTGTCTTCGCGCTTTTTTTCAAGCGCGCCGGTGACGACCGTGCGTGCGGCGATAATCTTCTGCCATTTTTCGTCCAGTGCGGTCTGGTTCCACTCTTTCGGTGCTTGCGGGTAGGCCGAGAGGTGGATGCTTTCTTTTTCGTCCTCGACACCAAGGCCTTTGTAGGCGAGCCATGCTTCTTCCGTCGTGTAGCACAAGACCGGCGCGAGCCAGTGGGCGAGGAAGTTGAAAACGTGATCCAGAACGGTCAGAATGGCACGGCGTTTGACGCCGTCCTTCGCGTCGCAATAGAGCGCATCTTTGCAGATGTCGAAATAAACCGCGGAAAGCTCGCGCGCGCAGAAGTTATGCACCGCCGTCGTCATGCGGACGAAGTCGAAGTTGGCGATGGAGTCTTTCACCACGCCGTCGATCTCGTGCAGTTTGTGCAAGACCCATTTATCGAGGTCGGAAAGATATTTGTAATCCACTTTCTCGAAGTCTTCGCCAAGGCTGCCGAGCAGGTAGCAGAAGGTGCTGCGGATGCGGCGGTAGGTTTCGGCATGGCCTTTGAGGATGTTTTCGCCGAATTTGATGTCGTCCGTATAGCCTGAACTGGCGACCCACAGGCGCAGGATGTCCGCGCCGTACATTTCCGCCAGCTTGATCGGCGAGGTGACGTTGCCGACCGACTTCGACATCTTGTAGCCTTTTTCATCGAGGATGAAGCCGTGGGTCAGGATGGCTTTGTAAGGCGCGTTGCCGCGCGTGCCGACGCCGACCAGCAGCGACGACTGGAACCAGCCGCGGTGCTGGTCAGAGCCTTCGAGGTAAAGATCGGCGGGGCGGCCGAGTTCCGGCCGTTGCTCCAGCACGAAGCCCTGCGTCGAGCCGGATTCGAACCACACGTCGATGATGTCGCGCACCTGCTCGTAGTCGGCTTCCTTGTATTTGTCGCCGAGGAAGTGCTGCGGCGGATGGTCGAACCACGCGTCCGAGCCTTCTTTCTCGAAAACTTCATAGACGCGCTTGTTGACCGCTTCGTCCTTCAGCGGCTCGCCTGATTTTTTGTCGACGAAGATCGCGATCGGAACGCCCCAGGCGCGCTGGCGCGAGACGCACCAGTCGCCGCGCTGCTCGATCATCGCGCCGATGCGGTTGCGGCCGCGCTCGGGCACGAAGCGGGTCTTGGCGATTTCCGCGACGGCTTTTTTACGGAGATCGTTGGTCTCCATCGAGATGAACCACTGCGGCGTGTTGCGGAAGATCACCGGCGCCTTGGAGCGCCACGAGTGCGGATAGGAGTGGGTGATCTGCGCTTTGCCCACGAGATGGCCCGCGTCCTCGATCGCCTTGGTGACCAGTTTGTTGGCGGGGCCTTTCTTGCCGTTGGGCAGGTAGACTTCCAGCCCCGCGAACAGCGGCACGCTCGCGAAATATTTGCCGTCGCCGCTGACGGTCTGCGGCACTTCGACGCCGTTTTTGATGCCGAGGTTATAGTCGTCTTCGCCGTGGCCGGGGGCGATATGCACGAAGCCGGTGCCTGTGTCGGTGGTGACGAAATCCCCCGCCAGCAGCGGCACGTCGAAGTCATAGCCTTGGCCGTGCAGCGGATGGTGGCAGATGACCTTGTGGAAGGCGGAGCCTTTGAAAGGCGTGCTTTCGGTTGCCTTGATGATTTTCGCGGCGGTTTTGAAGGCGGGCAGCAGCACCTGCGAGACGAAAATTTTATCGCCGACCTTCAGCAGGCTGTCTTCCGCCACTTCGGACACGGCGATCATAACGTAGTCCATGTCGTCGCCGTAGCCGATGGCGCGGTTGCCGGGGAGCGTCCACGGCGTGGTCGTCCAGATGACGACGCTGGCGCCTTCGAATTCCGCAGGGCCTTTGGAGACGGGGAATTTGACGTACACGGTGTCGGAGGTGACATCCTTGTATTCCACTTCCGCCTCAGCGAGCGCGGTCTGCTCGGGGATCGACCACATCACCGGCTTGGAGCCGCGGGTGAGCGATCCGCTCATCAAAAACTTGTGGACTTCGGACGCGATCAGCGCTTCGGATTTTTTGTGCATCGTGCTGTAGGGATTTTTCCAGTCGCCGAGGATGCCGATGCGCTGCAGCTCCCCGGTCTGGATGTCAGACCAGTGCGCGGCATATTCGCGGCAGGCCTTGCGGAAGCCGACGGGGTCGGCGTCCTTGGTGTCGTTTTTGTCCTTGGCGCGGAATTCTTCCTCGACCTTCCACTCGATCGGCAGGCCGTGGCAGTCGTAGCCCGGCACCAATGGCGCATCGAAGCCTTCCAGCTGCTTGGCGCGGCAGACGATGTCTTTCAAGGTGTGCGAGAGCAGGTGGCCCAAGTGAATGTGACCGTTGGCGAACGGCGGGCCGTAATGCAGGATGAATTTGTCGCGGCCTTTGGAGGCGGCACGCTGCTTTTCGTAGAGCCCCATCTTCTGCCAGCGTTGTAGCAGCTGTGGCTCCTTCTGCGCGAGGCCCGCGCGGCGCGGAAAGTCCGTCTTCGGCAGATGGATCGTCTGGCCGTAGTTTACTTTTCCGTCGTCGGTGTCATGGGGCGAAGTCATGCGGAAACTTTTTTCGGCACGAAGAGCGGGCGGATGGTTTTGCTGTAAAAATGGCCGGCGATGAAGTGGTCGTTGACCAGCGCATAGGTCGGGTTGGTGCCCCAGCGTTTGTAGCCGAGAGATTCATAAAGGGCGGCGGCATCGGTTTGCGTCGCACGCACGTCGAGGTGCAGCACTTTGTAGCCCATTTCGAAGGCGAGCTTTTCCGCCGTTTCCATCAGTTTGCGCCCCGCGCTTTGGCCGCGCGCCCACGGCGTGACGAAGTGGGCGACAACCTGTGCCGTGGCGGACTGCGCCTCGTTGTTGCGGTTAGGCTCGACAAGTTGCACCGCGCCGCAGATCATGCCGTCCATGCGCGCGACGAGCAAATGACGCTCCGGCACGACCAGCACGCCGCGCCAGTATTTTTCCAGCACCTCGCGCGAAGGCGGCGTGACCCAGCCGAATCCGCCGCCGGCTTCGATCGCCGCGTCGGTCGCATCGCATAAATCATAAAGGTCGGCCGGCGAAAGATCGTTGACGATCTCGACCGAGGCGTAGAGCGGCCGGTTTTCTGCAAGCTGCGGACCTGATGTCGTCATAAGGACTCTCCTTGATATTCCACCTGTTTTTTAATACGGGAAGCGGCGGCGGCTGTCAACGTTTGGCATCTTATGGGTTATTTTATTATGACAGACGTCGTCAGGTATTTTGTTATGGGTTATGTTATAATGAAAAGATTAATAAAGCCCCAGTATTGTGAGTGCAAAAGAATTAATTTAAAATTTACCAAGGGCGGCTATCTATTGCATTATAGTGGAACGGGAAGGGGCCTGATTGTGTCAAAAGGACAGTTCATCATTGAAAAAAGCGGTTTCTGGTCGGTTTCGCGCAAGGTCGCGCTGGCCCTCCTGCTGACGGTTCCGGCGTTGTTTCTCGCAACGCCTTCTTTCGCGCAAACCTCCCCGCGTCCCGCCATTCTTCAGAAATTTGAAAAAGCGGGCGGCACCGTCACATATATAGGGACTTCTCATGGCCTCGACGGCTGGCTCGTCAAAAACCCCAAAGGAGGGGTGCAGGTGGTCTATACGACATCGGATGGCGCTCTGCTCGCCGGCATGCTGTTCAGCCCAGACGGCAATTCGATCACCGAAGCGCAGCTTGTGGCATACCATAATCGTCTGACGGGCGCGCAGTCGCCTTTGCCGGGCGCGCAAAAATCCTCAGGAGGCGCGGAAAAACTCTACGCGCAAGTGGCGAAAGCAGGCTGGGTCGCGCTCGGCAACAGCAGCGCGCCTTATATGTATGTCTTCATGAATGTCGCCTGCGATCACTGTCAGGCCTATTTAAAGGAACTGCAGACGCCCATTCAGGAAGGGCAGCTGCAGGTCAGGCTGGTGCCGTACGGCAGGCTGCCCGTGAACCGCGATGGCGGCGCGGCGCTGCTGTCTGTTGCCGATCCCGCCGCAGCGTGGGCGGCTTATGTCGGTGGCGACAAGACAGCGCTGGGCAAGGACAAGGCGACGTCCGCAGGTTACAAAAAAATCGACGCCAACACGGCGCTGGTTGACAAATGGAAACCGCCGGGACCGCCGTTTTCACTGTTCCGCCGCCCGTCCGACAGCAAGCTGATGGCGTTCGCCGGCAGTCCGAGCAACATGATGTTGCTGATGGCCGACTTTTTGAAATAGGGGGAAGGGAATGATCACGGCACAAGCACTTGCTGTTTGCATTTTCACCGCCGCGCAGACTTATGTCGTTCCGCCTTCGGTCATCCTCGGCATCCTGAACGTCGAGGGCGGCCGTATCGGGCAGGTCGTCTACAATACGAACGACACCTACGATATAGGGCCGATGCAAATCAATTCCACCTGGGTGCCGCGACTTGCGCGCTATTGGGGCGTGTCCCAAGGCACGGCGCTGGCGGAGATACGCGACAATCCCTGCATCAATATCGGCGTCGGGGCGTGGATTTTGCGGCGGGAG
Source organism: Pseudomonadota bacterium (assembly GCA_021849295.1). GTDB lineage: Bacteria > Pseudomonadota > Alphaproteobacteria > Micavibrionales > UBA2020 > PALSA-926. The sequence continues at coordinate 24,180 of JAJZTA010000015.1, forward strand.
GTGGATAAAAGCGGCGATCTTTACAGCGGTATCGCCGAGTACCACTCGTCGACGCCGTGGCTTGGACATAACTATCAAAGAAAGGTCATTATGGCGATGCAGCGCTATCGTCTGGTGCGCACGCCCGCTGATTTGGTCCCGCTTGGGGGGCGTGACTATCCCTGACGATTTTTTTTATCTACCGTCTGGGATTGAGTTAACATCTCGTATAGACTAACTTGCCTGTTTGCAAGGGTTGCAAAACAGGCTAACATCTTCAATACTGAAAGTGTTAATTTCTCAAAGAGCTGTCTTGGGTGGTGGAACGTACTAGCATGAACAAGAAAATATCGATTTTGTTAACGGCGGTTGTTGTCGGCATGCTCTCGGCTTGCTCGCCGCGGGTCAATCAACAATTGGTGGCACAGCCGGATCCGGTCGCGCTCCGTCTCGCGGTAGCGGCGGACAAGGCTTCGTCAGCGTTGCAAACACTTGCTTCGATCGAGCAGGCGCGCAATCCGGGCGAGTCTCTGCAAATGCCGCCGGAAGTGCCGCAGGCCTTGCGCCGCATCGTTTCAATCGACTGGACCGGCCCGATCGCGCCGATCGCGCAGCAAATGGCCGACCGTGCCGGCTACCGGCTGCAGGTCAATGGCGCCATGCCGCCAGCGCCGATCGTCGTATCCGTCGCGGCGCGCGAAAAATCAGTCATAGAAGTCCTGCGCGACATCGGCCTGCAGGCGGGCCGCCGCGCGGATGTTACTGTTGATCCGAACCATCATCTTGTGGAGTTGAACTATGCGCCTGTTTCCGGAGGTTAAGCGAGCACCCCGCCGCCCGCATGACGTGATCTTGCGTACCGCCGGTTTCGCCGTCGGTCTTGCCGCGGTGACGTTGACGGCCACGCCGTCTTTCGCGCAATACTCGTCATACGTATCTCCCTACGGCACGCCCGGAGCGACGTTCAACAGGCCGATGTACGGGATCCAGCAACCTGCAAACAACCAGCAGAGCGGCCCCACCAATCAGGAGATCATGCAGGAGTTGCAAAGACTGCAGCAACAGCAGCAGCAAAGCCAGGCTCAGGCGCAGCCGAGCGATACCGCGCCCCCGCAAGCCGATACCGGCGATGTCAACGACCCGAACAGCGCGGCTTACAAGGCTAACCATCTGGCGGATCAGGCGGCGGCGCAGCGGCAGGAATATGCGATGGCGAGTCAGATGGTTCTGCAAGACAAGACGCTGCCGGACACGCAGGCAAATCCTCCTCCGGACATGACGGAGTTGCAGGATATTAACACATATCACGGGGGCACCAACGGTTTCGGCGATGATCCTGTGAGCGCGCAGGCATCGCTTGATATGCGCCGCCAGGCGCAGAAGGAAGCGGCGCTGTCTTATGGCGCGCGCGGCGGCCTTGCCAAACGCAACTTCGAGATCATGGAAGAAATGCACGGCTTCAGCAAGGCGCTGGACCACGTGTTCGATTTCCGCTCGCTTTTAATTCGCGCGCCGTCAGGACTGCTGATCGAGCCGCCGATCATTAGCGAATCGGACAAGGCCCTGCTTATCAACGGCAGCGGCAACGAGGCTGCCGTGGCCGACAGGGTTTTCGACATCAACGAGCAGGCGCATATTGTCACTGCGCCGCGCGACTGGCGGGAATATCTGATCCAGTCGTGGTCGGAGAACGTGCCGCCACCGCCGCAGGTTTTGTGGCCGAAAACGCCGGCGGAACAGGCCGCGTGGAACGCATGGGTGCAGGAAGGCTGGAATGCGGGCGTCAAGCAGGCCGATCAGATTTTTCAGGATAACGTCAACCGGCTCGTGTCGGACTTCGACGGCGAGGTGCGTTATCGCGTTCTGCTGGCGCAGAACATGATCACGGCGCCTTATGCCATGCAGGAAGACCGCGGTGTGACTGGAGGCCCGAACCAGATGAAGATCGGCGACAGCGCCATCAAAATCACAGATCCCTCCCAATTCCTGAAAAAGGCGAATCTGTGGAAACCCGCCGACCAGTAAGTCTCCTTAAAAAAGGCATTGATGATCTTAAGCAGACTTGGCCTGAAGAGCCCGATCGCTTCCTGGAGCAGCACGTCGACCCGTTTTTGCTATGGTGCGTCGCGCGTAATGCTTCCGACATCACGTTTCAGACCAGCCGTTCCGTCTATGCCGAAATTTTCGGCACGCTCTATCCCGCGACATACCGCTCGATAGACGGCGCGGACATGACGGCGATCATCAGCCGGATTTACGGCGCCGAGGCGCTTGCCATTCTGGCCGGCGGTCGCGACATCGATATGTCCTATGAGATCATGACCGACAGGTTCACGCGCACGCGCTTCCGCGTCAACATCACCGCCATTCTGGCAGGCGGGCGCGACGGCATCCAGATCACCATGCGTACACTGCCGCAGGAACCGCCGACGATGCTATCTCTTGGCGTGGAAGAGGAGATCATAAAAAACTGGCGCCCGCGTCAGGGGCTTGTCCTTGTGACGGGCCCGACCGGCTCGGGCAAGTCGACGCTGCTGGCCGCCGGCATCCGCATGCTGGTGGAAAGCCTGCACGGCTGCGGCAAGCTTCTGACCTATGAAGCGCCGATCGAATTTACCTACGATGCCGTTTTGAGCCGCCGCAGTCTTGTGGCGCAGTCGGAAATTCCGCGGCACTTGCCTACCTTCGCGGCCGGCGTGCGTAACGCGCTCCGCCGCAAGCCGGAAATCATTCTGGTCGGCGAATCGCGCGACCGCGAAACCATCTCGGCCTCCATCGAGGCGGGACAGACGGGCCACCTTGTTTTTTCAACGGTTCACACGACCGGCGTCGCGGCGACCATCCGACGGATGGTCTCCACATTCGAGCCTTCGGAACGCTCGGAACGGGCCTATTCGCTTATGGAAACTACACGGTTAATCATTACGCAAACATTAGTCCCTAAAATAGGAGGAGGGCGCCAGGCCTTGAGGGAATATATGGTGTTTGACGAGGAGGTACGCGAACGCATGCTGAGCTTGCCTTTCGATAAGTGGCCGGCGGAGCTGATGGCGATGGTGCCGGTACGCGGTAAAACGATGGAGGAATCGGCACGTCAGGCCTATGAGGCCGGCATTATCGACAAGCGTTACTATCTTCTTTATGCGCAGGGGGCCAAGGCCGCGAGAAAAGCGATGGAGGAGACTTCAGGTGCCGCGGCCAGAACCGAACCCGCGCAACAGATAGAAGGGGAATCCGCTGCTCTTCCCGCGCAACCGATAGAAGAAGAGGCCGCACCCGCGCGCTCACCCGCGCAACGGACAGAGCAGGAAGGATAGGAGGAAATCATGGCGGAAGAAGGAGTGACGTGGCACTGGCGCAATACGATGAAGCCTGTGCGCTTTTTTATGTTTGATGCGCGCATTGGGTTCTTCCTGCTTGTGGTACTGGTGCACTTTCGTGAGTGGACTTTGGGCATGTTTGCGGTCTTTTTGGGGATCTTCTGGATATTCGAGCGCAAGGGGCTGACTTTCGCCCCCGCGATGCGCGCGATCCGGCTCTGGTTTATCGGCAAAGATCGCCCGGCGTGGATCTTCTCGCGTCGTCGTAAGATGATAGATACGGGTTCCAGTTGATTTTAGCCTTATAATCATTCTATAACCTTAAGGATGGGTTTTTCATCTTATTGTAACTTTGTGCGTTGAGCAGGACGGAAATGATGACAGAAATGAATCTGAAACAGGGTGTTTCTTTGATGGCGGGGCTTTCTATCGCGCTATTTGCCGCCACACCGGCCCGGGCGAATTTTACGTGGCTGCCGCCGGTGCAAACGCCTGTTGCCGCGCCTGCGCCTCAAGCGGCTGCCAACACGAATGGTGCGCCGCAAATGCCGGCGCAGACAGTCGCGCCCATTCAGGAGGCGCCGCTGTCCGTCGCGCCGCCGAAAAATGTGCCGCCGCCCGTCGAGAATCTTTCCGGTTTCGCATCCGATGTTCCGCTAAACCTTGCGTTGGCGCAGGTCGTTCCGCCCAAATATAAAGTCGTTCTGGCGCACGGCGTGAAGTCCGGCACAAATGTTTCCTGGCAGGGCGGTCAGCCGTGGCAACAGGTTTTATCCGCGATGCTGACACCCGCGAAGCTTCATTTCGACGTTCAGGGGAATAAGCTGACGATCAAGAAGGGGGCTCAACCCTTGCAAGCCACCGCATCGGCCGCGCCTATTCCTGTCGCGCCGGTTGCGGAAGACACCTCCTCCGAAGTTATGCCGCCGCCGCCGTCGTCGGGCGTCATGCCCGCGCCGCCGGCAAAATCCGTTGTCGCGTTGCCGGTGATGTCTGCGCCTGAAACACCCGAAGCGTTGCCGCCGGTCGCGCCAGCGCCCGAAGCAGTTGCGCACGAAGCTTCCGCGCCCGAGGTCGCTGCGCCTGAAATGTCCGCGAATCAGGAGTCCGCACAATCGCAGCAATCCGACGTCATTCCGCCCGCGTGGAGTGCGCAAAGAGGCGAGACTCTGAAGACGGTGCTGGGCGCATGGGCCAAGGCCGCGCATGTGCGCCTTTACTGGGCAATCGACTATGACTACCGCTTGAACAAGGATGTTGCCTACGGCGGCTCTTTTGCGCAAGCCTCTGCCAGACTGTTCAATATGTTTGCTGATGCTGCTCCCCAGCCCTATGGGCAGTTGTACGAAAATTCGGCATCCGGCAGCGTTTTGGTGGTTAAGATCTACGGAAACAATAACTAACCATATGATATAGCTAGAATCTTTTGTAAAAAGAATTATATTTAGCTAAAATGTGATACAATGGAAAGATATGGCTTCTAGCTGGGGAACGCTGTTTGCCGGGGTGTCAGGTGCATGCGTAAGCGAAACGTATTACGACGATATTTAATTCTGTTGGTGGTTATCGTTTTTCCGCTGGCGGGATACCTGACGGTGGGAAGCGTCAAGACGTGTAAGGCGCAAGTTTGTATGTGTGGCGGTTTGCCTTGCATCGCGATTGGAAGCGGCCTTGCCAATGCGATCAACCAAATTTACAGCAATATAGTCCAGCCCGGCATACAGCAGGTGCAGGGCGAGCTGATCGCCTATACGGGGCCGCTTCAAAACATCTTCAGCCAAGGGATAGCACCGGTTCCCGACTGGATGATGCACCAGATGGAGGCTCTTTACGACACGCTCTGGTATTACGTGATACTGCCATCGATGGAAGACATGACGCGCCAGCTCAATCTTGCCAACGTCACGCAAGCGGAAGAGCTCGGCGCTTTCGAGGACGCGAAGAATATCAACAAGACCAACGCCGCGATCGCCGACATGCAGATCAAGGATCACCGCGAGTTGCGTCCCAATGCCCCCATGTGCATGGCCGGCACGATGATGAGCACTATGTTGCGGACGACAAGTTTCAGCGAAGGATACAGCACAGCGGCGTCCGTCGGCAAGATCTGGCGCTCGGCGAATACTTTCGGCTTTTCGGCCGCGGGCGGCAGGGCGCTGGATATGTCGTACACCTGGCAACACAAGGATTCCATCGCCGGCACCCAGGCAGGATATGTGCCTTTCTGGTGCGATCCGACCTATAACAACGGCAATGCCGGTTGCACGGCGAACGGCACGGATATGAATAATGACATCGACATCGCGGGGATGATTTTCGGAGGCACGGGTTACGACACCATCCCGCTGACGACCGGCGCCCCCTTAAGTCCTCCCCCAAGTTGCGTCACGCAATGCCTTTCGTTCTCGGGCTCCACGTGTATCAAAATCGCCATCGATGCCGCCGATTCGCCTTCTTGCGCCAGCAAAACAGCGATTGATCTGAACCGTCTGACCTTCAACCTTGCGGAGCCTTTCGTGAAAGATCCGGTCACGGCCAATCCTTACAAGGGCGGCAAGGCGGCCATTCTGAAGAGCGTTTCCTACAAGGCAAGGCGGCAGGTCGTGTATGACGGACTGGACTACGTCATCTCCCGCCGCGTTCCCGCCGGTTTATCGCTCCTTGATGAGCAAAAGACAAACCTGAATACGAACAATGCGTTGGGGAGCGACAGCCCCAAACTTCCGACTGCAAGTTCCACTCCGCCGCTGGCGCTGGCACCCGGCGAGCCTGAGTTTCAGCCGCTTCTGCAGGAAATCCGCGCCCTGACCGGTGAAGCGGTTTCCACGTCGACCAATCCCAGCCGTGACGAAGTTCTGCGCGCGTTGATGACGCAGCGTTTCCGCAGCGGGGCGTATTCGATCAGCCAGATTACCGATCCGGAGAACAACCAGCGCGAAATGGTAGTGGATCAGGCGCTGCAGGACATACAATTGAGCGACGACCTTGACATCATGGACCACCAGATGCTGCTGCTGGCTGCGCAGGTCAGCAGCGAAATCCAGCACAGTTACCATTTCACCAACGCGTCGGAAGGAGCGCCGACGAAATGACGGGGAAGGGAACATCCATGCGCCTGAATCCGGTCTTTGCCCTTCGCGGGCGCAAGGCTTTTGCCGCCGTCTTTCTGACGATGTTCGTGCTGGGATATAACCTGACGCTGGCGCAAATTCAGCCGTCCTATGCGAATTACTCGGGCACCGCGCCGACCAAAGTTCCCAACAGCAATCCGCCGAACGTGGGGGCGGCCCAATGCCCCGGTTCCGGACCGCCGTGGTGCACCAGCGGTTCCCCCTGCGACGGGCCGCCCGGCATAGCGCAGACAATGGCCAATACGATGATACAGGATCTTCTCACCAACCTGAAAAACGCATCGAACCAGCTTGAGACCAAGATGTGGGATTACATGAACAACGTCTTGATAGGCGCCTATGACCAGCAGATGTGGCTCGACCAGAAGATGATAGACGGGTGGAACACCTTCTGGTACTACAACCTCCTTCCCGGAATGCAGTCCATGACGCGCCAGTTGAACGTCGGCCTTGCCCAGCAGGCGTTCCAGATTGAGGCGAACGAGGACGTCGGTCAGGCGCAGTCTCTGGATCGCGAGCTCGCCAAGCATGAGCAAGACGATATGGGCGTGAATGGCGGCGGGAAGATGTGTATCGCGGCGACCATGTCCGGTGGTTTCGTGAAGACGAAAATGCTCGGGCGGGCCATGCGCGTTGTGTGGGAGAGAAACAGCCTCGCGGCCGGGCTGAACGAGAAGGATGACTCGGATACGCCTACGGCGCACCCCTATCCCGGCGCAAGCTCGCGCATCGGGAGTTATGTGGCGCAGTATAACGATTATCTCAATATCTTTTGCGATCCGCACGGGAACGGCGGGAAGAACTACTGCCTCAAGTCCGCAACCCTCAAGCCGCCGCTTTATAATGCGGACGTCGAGCCCTCCAAATATATCTACAACAACCTGACGATTCCGATGGATAGTCAATCGACGGTATTGACCCCCACTCCGGATAATGCGAGTGAAGGCGCGGACGTGGCGACGGCCGTCAATGACATTATCAACAACATGGTCGGCATACCGGCTGAAGAGCCGATGTCTCCGGGGGCGCTGGCCAGCGTCGTGGGACACGAGGAGTGGCTGGGGCGGCGCTCTTATCTGGCGCGCTATGCGGCAATCCGCTCGATTCCCGATCTGGTCGCCTCGTGGCGGGTGCCGGGCAGCGGCAGCCGGCTGGCGGGGGAAATAACCGACCTGCGTAATTCTCTGACCACCGGCGCTCCGGGCAACTACACCGGGCCCGTATCGATGATGGGCGGTTTTACCTCGCGGGATCCGAGTTACAAGGACATCATGCATGCGGTTTCGATCGACCAGTTCAACTCCGGACAATTCGCGCTGGGGATGATGACCAATGAAAACAGGCTGCAAATGGAGAAACTGAACTTGAGCGCGTTTTACCTGATGCAGTTGAGGGACTATTACAAGCTGCTGGAGAGGACGGCGCTGACGTTGGCGGTGCAGGTTTCGCTCCGCGACGAGGATCAGATGAACTCGTTGTATAAAGTTTTTGAAGCAGCGCCGATAAAATAGGGAAACGTGCAAATGAAGGCAACGGGACATATTCGTTTTTCCACTGCAGGGCTGCGTTTCGCGGCTGCGGTCGGATGCCTTGTTTTCGTCCTGACGGTTTTTCCGCAGCGCGGGTTTTCTCAGTGCGAACCGCAGCCGACGGCGGACGCTGCTCAGTCAAGTCTGATAAGCGGCGAGACGAGTGACGTCAATACCCTTATTAATAAAGTGATAAGCGCCTGGCGGAATGACGTGCTGACCTTGAGCACGGATCTGTACAATGGCGTTTCCGGGACGTCGGGAAACAAAGGAAGCTATACCGGAATCATGGCGCGCATAAACACCTTTTGGAACGACTGGTTTAAAGCTTGGCAGAATATGGCGGCGCAGCTCAACGCTTCTACGGACGACGAAACGCGGCAACTGTCGAGCTTTAAGGATGCCAGCGACGCGCTGGCGGCATCGCGCGACGAAGCCGAGCAAAGGATCAGGGCCCAGAAGCTTTACCAGCCGACCGGCCAGGCCTGCCTGTTTGATACGACGAACAGACTCATAACGCCTGCCAAACAAATCACCTCGGCGCTGGAAGACGCCTACGAGTGGGACTTCGTGCAATTGGGCAACAACGAAGCGGTGTACCCGAACGCTGACCCGAACCTGCCCGCCACTCCCTATCCCGGCTCCGGGAATGGATCTTACTCCCCCCAAGACTCGACAGGGCAATTCGGCCCGGCCGAGGAGCAAAGCCGCCGCTGGTACAACTACTCGCACATATTCTGCGATTACAGGGCGGAGAACGGAAATGCCGGCTGCGACCCCGGCACCGTGACCTTGCCGAGCCCGTATCCGCTTAAGGTGGGCTATGGACCGACGTTACAAAATAAAAACTACCCCCCGTATGCCATTTTGCAACCCACGGACACGACGCGGAACGACAAGAGTTTGATGGTATACGCCAACATGGATGTCGAGCCGACGCTTCTGTTGTTCTCCCAGTACACGGTCGACTTGTACAACACTACCGAGTTGACGGCCGTCGACCAGATGATGTTTAACATTACGGGGTACAAGATTCCGATGCCGATTGTGAGCGACGCGCTGACCTCCGTCCCCGGCATGGAGGAAACACTCAAGCGCCGCCAATATATGGCGCAGATGTCTACCATCAACGCGTTGCTGTACACGCTGATTGCCGACCGTGCGCCCGGTCCGGGTGGCTCGAACTCCGGCGGCAGTAATCCGTCTGCAAACGCGCAGGAGCTCTACGGGTTACGGACGAAAGAGTATGGTGCGACGCCAAACAAGCTCACGGATGCTACTATCAGCACCGCGGCGACATGCGGTTTTTTAAATTTCGCCTGTTATATAGGGAAGTTATGGAACGAACTTTGGAACGGGTCGATCAGTACGCAGTTCCTGGGCTCTCAGCAGAAAACGCCGCCGGTGGATTTTCTGGAAGCCTCCATCACGCCGAGCCAGCGCGAAATCCGTCAGGCTATCATCGAGCAACTGTGGGATCCCAATTATTACAAGGATCTTTACAACCACCCGTCGACCATCTTGCAGAAGGACGTGTATCTGAAAGCTTACAGCCTGAGCCTCATTTACGAGAAGATTGAACGGCAGGAGAGGATATCGGATGTTTACGCCGTGGAGACGGCTAACCTGCTGGCAGGCGAAAAGAGCGCGCTGGACGCCATGGCCACCAGCGGGCCGATGAAATAGGGGATGAGGATGAAGAAGGACAGCCTGCGCGAAAAAACCGCACTTCTCCGCCTGACGCGGCAGGCGGCGCTGTTTTTAGCCGTGGCTTTCTTCATGTTCGCGCCGAAGCAGGCCGCTGCGCAATGCGAGATAGCTTCGTCTGGGAACCAGGCGATGAACCAGCTCGCCCACCAGGACATCCAAAACCTGAACCTGTTTCTGACGCAGGAGGCAAACCCTCAAAATCAAGGGGCCAGCGGCACGCCGGGCGGTTTTCTCGATAACATTTTCATCGCCATGTTCGGTCTGGATCCGACCGATCACGGTTTGGTGCAATACTACACCGGTTATTACAAGGCCGTCGAACAGGCGATGAGCAACTGGGTAACGGCATTCTATCAGAATCTTCCCAAAATGACGATGGAGCTGGACGTTGCGCACGTTGACCAGACCCAGATGCTGGGCCAGCTGATGGATAGGCAGATGGTTGCGGAGTCAGAAACGGACATACAACAGCATGATGCCCAGGCGCATCGCCGCTATCAGCCGTCAAGACTGGCTTGCGACCTTGATTCGACGGGCCTGGGCCTGACGCAGGCCTATCAGATCTCGCGCGCTTTCAACCGCGGTCTGGCGCTGGACGACGACAGTATCCTCGCCAATGCCAAGGGCTCGTTTTCGGCAAACGGCCGTAACGAAGATCTGGCCTATATGTGGGCCCAGTACGTGAAGTATTTCTGCGATCCGAAAATGGGGGATCAGGGCTGCACAACGGCGGGCACGATGCCGGACGTGCAAAAGAACATAGGTGCATTGCTATGGGGCCCGCAGCAGACGATTGATATGACTGCGCCCAACCATCAAAGTATCCTTCTCGTACAATCCGCGCTCCGCTACATCATCGATCCGCTGGTGTCGGATCCTGTGGCGCAGAAGGTTGCCGAGACGCCGGCCGGTCACACGCAGATTCTTCTGCGGCGCTCGCAAATAGCTTACGTCAACGACATCTACAACGTTTTGGGAACGATGCTGAGTCAACGTATCGGCGTCAGCGGCATCGATGTTTCAGGGATGGAAACGCCGGCCGGCGTTTCGACGGCAGAGACTACGCCCGAAGGGAAGGCGGGGGCGAGCTACAGTGAGATCATGCAGGCGATGACGCGTGACCGGTTCGAGGACCCGTATTACATGATGCGGATGATTAGCGACAAGTCGCAGGTTCAGCGTGAACAGCTGACCTTGAAAGCTTTGCAGCTGGAAACCATGAACGATAGCTTCCATAGGCAGGAAGAGAGGCTGTTTCTGGAGTCGGCCGAATACGCGCAGGATCTGAACTATGCGCTCCCCAAATCCAAGGCGAAATATTCGCCTATGAAATAGCGTCTTTTTTCGGCTGTATCTTTTCCGGATATATAAACTATCTGTGTTTCGAGCGAATCGTACGATTTCTGGCGGGATTCCATATGTTATTTTATAACCTTATGAAATATAAAGCCGTTTTATAATATGTTGTTTTATATGGAGTTTATATTTTTCTGTCCGAAACGCGCTCGACAGTAAAAAATCCGCCCCTTACTGTCCTTTTACACATAAGAATAAAGAAGGTGCGAACCTATGCGGCTTTCCTGGTCGAACCAGAAGGATATTGCAGCGGCGCTACTGGCGGCTCATCCGGAGTGTGACCGTCTTTCCCTTTCCCATGAAAGTCTTTTGAATCTTATTATATCGCTTCCCGATTTTGAAGACGCGGCCGAACCGCCGCAGCCTGAGTGCCTCGACCATATCCTCTGGACGTGGATGCGTCTTGCCGATAGCGGCGGAGACGCGAACGGCGGCGGCTCCGGCGGCGAAATACGGGAGCGCTGCGGCACATGAGTTCCTTGCAGTGGCACATTCTCGGCGGTAACAACAAGCACAATATCGGCGCCAATTCCGGCCTCTGCGTTTACGAATATGAAGATGAAAAGGGCAAGACATGCCGCAAGGTTTTGCTCTTCGACGCCGGCCTTCTGCAGGGCGACAAGCACAAGCCCGAGTATCCGTCTCTGGCGCAATCGGATACCGTCTTGGCGGATTACGCGAAATTCCTCTATAAAGTGGACGATCCCTCCCACAAACCCGAGATGCCGATCGATTCCATTTTCCTGACGCACAACCATCCGGATCATTCCGGCGCGCTACCGCTGCTGATTTTGATGGGCTACAAACTGCCAAAAATCTACGCTACGCCCTATACGGCGCGTCGCTTGCAGCAGGATCTCAGCAATGCGGGCATCGAACCTGCAGAATGGCCGAAGATTTATACCATCGCGCCCGGCAAGGACATTCAGGAAGGCCCCGTTGACGTCAAAGCCTTCTGGGTCAGCCATTCGACGCCGCAGTCCGTCGGCTTTTTCATCGATACGCCGGATGGCACGATTTTGCACACCGGCGACTTCAAAATGGACCAGTCGGTGCTGTGGGGGCCGGCTTTCAACGAGCAGCAATTCAAACGCGTGGTCTCGAAGCCCGTCGACCTGCTGCTGCTTGACTCAACGGGCGCGACAAAAGACGTGGAGGCCGTGACGGAGCACGACATGCGCGAGGCGCTGCACGATGTGATCGCCGAAAATCCCGACAAGAGAATCGTCGTTGCGCTGATGAGCGGTTACGAGGAGAATCTGGCGTCTGTGGCCAAGGTTGCATCCGAGGAAAAACGCACGCTGTGGGTGGCGGGCGCGGCGCACGAACAGTCGTTGGCGGCCTTGCGCGACACCGGTCTTACGATGTCAGACCAGCTGGGAGTCAAGGTGGATGTGCGCATTCTGGGATCGCGCCGCACCGCGAAGGACCTCGCGCAGAAGGCACCGAAAGATTCGGTCGTGGTCGTGACGGGCTCGCAGGGACACGCGAACGCGGCCCTGACGCGCGCGGCCGAGGGGCGCCACAACGCGCTTTCGCTTGATCCCGACAAGGACATCATTCTGTTTTGCGCGCCGACCATGCCGGGGCAGGTCGGCCAGCGCAACAAGCTGCTGGAGACGCTGAAGAGCAAAGGTTTTACGGTGCTGACCAACAAGGACCTGCCGCTCTATCCGCCGAGCCACGCGCGCTTGCCGGAGATCATCGAGATGGTGAAGCTGGCCGACCCGAAACATGTTCTGCCCATTCACGGCTCGCGTCTGTTGCGCAAGGCCTGCGCCGAAGCGGTCGAGAAAATGGGGCGCAAGGCCGTGCAGGCCGACAACGGCGACGTCATCAAGGTTTCGCACCGCACGTCCAAATCCGTCTCTCCGGAGACAAAGGGCAAGGCGCCGATGATCGGTCTCAAGACGCTGCAGGGGACGAGCTGGAGTGACCGCTATTACATTCAGGTTTCCGCGCCGGAAAAGAAAAATCCGCCAAAGGCCGGACAGAAAAACGCGCGCCAGCCCGCCAACGCCAACAAGCAGCAGCGTCCGCGTATTTTCAAAATCGACTAGAACTGCAGGTAATTGACCAGCGACAGTTTACTGATGATGTTCGTCACCTGATAGGATGACGTAAGCTGCGTCTGTAGCGCCTGCATTTCGGTGATCGCATTCGTCGTGTTGGCGGCGGTATAGGTCGAAAGCTGGTTTTGCACGATCGTCAGGTCGGAGGCGTTCTGCTCTTTGATGGCCTTGACTTGCGCGAACTTGCCCGCCAGCGTTTGCGTCGTGGCGCTGATCTCGTTCACGCCCTTCTGCGCGGTCGTCAAGGCGTAGTTCATGAGGTTTTGAAAGTCAGGCCCCGTCGCGGTATTTGTCGGGCCGGGATAGGGGGTGTTGGCGACGAGTGCGAGCGAGCGGATCAGGTCCTGAAATCCCGTGCTATCGGCTTTCACCGTGTAGTCGACATTGGTATTGGCGTCGACTTGCGTCGTCACATTTCCGGACGTCGCAAGGCTGGACGAAAGGCCGAGGCCCGTGGCGGGAAAGCCGTTGATCGCCGTCGTCAGCGCCGTCGTATTGCCGGTGGCGAGCCAGTTCTGGATCTCGTTGTTGAAGTTCGAATTCAGAATGTTGCTGCCGGCATAGGGCGGCTGCGACGAGCTGGAGCCGGCGAAGAGATATTGACCGTCGATGTTCTGGTTCATCATGTCCTGCAGCGTTTGCAGCCCCTGGCTGGCGATTTGTTGGATGTTGGCGGCGTTGACGGGGCTGCTTTGCAGTTGTGTCTGGATAGCGGCGACGAGGTTGTTGCCGACGGTGATCATTTGCGTGAGCGCGCTGTTCATCATCGTCATCTTGTTCGAGACGTTGTCGATGTTGGCCTGATATCCCTGTATCAGCGGCTGCTGGCCGTTGAGGTCCAGAACCGGTTTCACGTTGTTTCCGAGGCCGCTGTAGTCGGGCGTGAGCTGTCCTGTCGTCACCTGCTGCGACAGGTCGTTCAGTTGTTGGCGCAGATCGGCCAGATTTGTCGACTGGGCCGTTGTCTGTCCCATCAGGGATATGCTGTTTGTCGTTGTCATGTTCCGTCTCCTTTAAGGGTGGCCCTTCATGGCATGGCGTTGAGCAGATCGGTGAAAAGCGCCTGCGTTGCTGTGATGACCTTGGCGGCGGCAGAGTAGGCGGACTGCACCTGAACAAGGGATGTCATCTCCTGATCGATGTTCACGCCGGAGGTGTTCTGGTTGCGTGTCGTGAGCGTGGTCAGGTAGGCCTGCTGGTTTTGCCCCTGCGTCTTGTTGAGATTGGCCGCCTCGCTCTGGTCGGAGATTGCGCTGCTGATGTAGCCTTGCAGCGTGCTGTTGGCGAGCAGGCCGGTCGAGATGTTTCCGGCCGGTCCGACGTTGTTTTGCCGGAAAGTGGAAAAGGCGACGTTGGCCGTGGTGACGCCCATCGTGGTGAGCGCGCCGCCGTTGGTGTCGAAGACGGTCAGCGCTCCGCCGTATGTCGGCGTCATGACAAGGTATCCGCTACCGTTCAGGGAAGCGGTCATGCCGGAAATGGCGTTGAGCTTGGCGAGCAGCGTCGTCGATGTGTCCGCCGCCGTGACGGAGACGGTGACCGGCGGCTGCGTGCCGACTTGCACGCTGAACGTCGGGGCGGGCATGGTCGTCGTGCCGGCAGGCAGGCCGAAGGCGGAGACGATGTTGTTCCCGCCGTCCGTCAGCGTGATGTTGCCGGTGTAATCGAGGGCGAGGTTGCCAGTCCCGTTGATGGCGGCGACGGTGCTGCCGAAGGCCGTATTGATCTTCGAGACGACCGAGGCCGCCGTGTCCGTGTTGTTGACGGTGATGGTTTGCGGCGCGCCCGCGCCGAGCTGGATGGTGAAGGTGGCTGGAAACGCCGTGACGCCCGGCAGCATGCTGAGGTCGGGCGCGTAGGCGGAGATATCGACCGTGCCGACGACATTGTTGTTGGTGGTGAGGCCGAGCAGCGTTTGTAGCGGTGTGCCGCCGGAAATATTAACGCTGCCGGTGGCCTGCTGGTATTGGTAATTGCCGAAAGCGTACATGTTGATGCGGTTGATGACCTCGTTAGATCCGGCCGGTTGCGCGGGGCCGTTGGTGCCTTGCTGGATCAGGGTAGGGTCGTTGACGATTTTGGTGTTGACTTGTATCAGCGAGGAAAAGCCGACATAGGTCGGGGTCGCCGGCGCAGCCGTGTCAGCGGGGACGTTGCCGTTGGCGTCTGTGAAAAGCGCAAGGCCTTCATCATTGAAGCGCGAGGCGAGTTTTTGCGAGAACTCGTCGAGTTGCGCCTGATATTGCGGGACGACCTGGTCGCGCATATTGAGGAGTCCGCCGAGCTGGCCCCCGAGACTGTTCTGGGATATGTCTGTTCCAGAGGGGCTGTCGACCGTGATGCCGCTCAATCCCCCGCCGGGATAATAGGCCGTCGGCAGCATGTTGCTTTGGTGGAAATAGAGTGTATGCGCCGTTGTATCCGCCAGTATCTGTCCTTGCGGCGTTGCGACGTTGATCATTTGGCCTTGCTGATACGTCGTGATCTGCAGGTATTTTGAAAGATCGTTGATGGCAGCGTCGCGCTGGTCTTTCAGGTCAGTCGTGTTCTGGCTTTCTGCTGAAAGGGTGGCGATCTGTGTATTCAGTGTGGCGATGTTGGTGATGTCCTGATTGGCTTGCGCAATAGCGGAGGTGATCTCGCTTTCCGATTGCGAACGTAAGCTGTTCAACAGGTTCGAGTACTGATTGATCTGTGAAGCCGTTTGCTGCGCGTCCGTCAGCGTCTGGCTCAGCAGCGTTGTATCGTTGGGAGATTGCGACAGTTGCGAGAAAGAACTGGCAAGTTGCGTCAATTGGTCGTTGAGCGATGTGCCGCCAGTGGGCGAGCCTTGAAAATCCTGAATTTTCTGAAAATAACTTTGTTGAACGGTGGTGTAGTTCGTTGCCGTTGTTTGCTGGTTAACGTCACTAATAAGAGCCTGATTGACGGCCCGTGTTATGCTTCCGGACATAACGCCGACCGATTGGCCGTTAACAATTTCGGTTTCGGCAGGCAAAATTTTCCGCGTATAGCCTGGCGTGGAGGCGTTCGCCACGTTGCTTGATATGGTATCAATCTGTTGCTGGGCGACTTGCAGCCCTGATAATGCGGCATTTAATGCGATAGTCGTCATAATTCAAACTCCAGGTTCGTTTCCTGCCGTAGCCGACAAAAAACACTTTTCCTCCGTTTATTAAGCAAGAGGTGTGCCACGGGCGATCGCGCTTATGGTATTTACGGGTTTTTAACTTTCTTTATATGTAATAGTGAGATGCAGAGTTCTCAAAAAATAAGTCTTCGTAGACAGTTAGGACTAGACGTTGTTAACAAAGGGTGGCTATCCTGATAGTCAGAGATAACAGGGGATTCTGAGACGATGTCCGATATTGTGCCTAATACGGGGGCTGATATTACCAACGAACCGATAAAAAAAGCGGATGATCCCGCTGCGAATGCTACCGTGCCGCAACCGGCTGCGCCCGCCGTGCCATATCCCGATTCTGCGGGCATGCCGCAAAGTGAAATGCTGGTTGCGCGGTCACCGGCATCTCATGCTGCGCCGCCACTGGACATGTTGGAGCCTGAGTCTTCTGAATTGGAAGAGAAGGAATCACCGGTAGAGCCGCCTCCGCCGCCCGCAAAGAAAGCCGATCGCGCGGCGGGCAAAAACGTCAAAGGCGTCAAAGGCGCAAAAGATGCCAAGGCTGCCAAAGCCCCGCAGGATGATACCACCGGCGGGCCGCTGATGACGGTCTTGGTGCGTAATGAATTTTATCGTGATGGCTTCCGCAATATGATGTGGCTCGCCGTTATCGAGGCCGTTGCCATCGCAGGGCTGCTTGTGGCGTTCATTTCTTTTATGAACACGACGAAAGCGCAGGATCATTATTTTGCGACAACGGCGGACGGGCGCATCATACAGCTCGTTCCGCTGGGTCGTCCCAACATGAATACCTCCGCTCTTCTGTCGTGGGCGGCGCAAGCAGCGCAAGAGGTTATGACGTTTGGGTTTGATGATTACCAGCGGCGGCTACAGCAGTCCTCGCGCTTTTTCACGCGGCACGGCTGGCAAACTTTCGCCAGCGCGTTGCAGTCCGCGCGTATCATAGAATCCATCACGGCATTGAATCAGGTCGTCTCCGCCGTACCGCGCAGTGCGCCAATTCTGACGCAGGAAGGTGTTTATAACGGAAAGTTCAGGTGGATTGTGCAATTACCCTTGTCCGTCACATATCAGTCGGGAACGGCTACCCGCACGGACAGCATGAACGTTACGCTCGTCATTGACCGCGTCCCGTCATTGGAGAATCCAAGCGGCGTCGGTATCGATCAGTGGATTGCATCAACCAACGTTTCTGGCGGTTAATTGTGTAGTATGGATACTAAACAGCCATCTTCAAAAGCCTCCGCCTTAATCCTGGGACAGAGCGAGGATTACCGCAGCGGCGCGGCTATCATGATGCGCATTGTCGGTTTCGAAACCCTGGCCATTCTTGCGCTGACGATGATACTGGGTTTCGTGATCATGACGAAAAAAAATCATGACCGCTATTTTGCCGCGATGGGCACTCACAGATTCCAGGAATTGCAAGACATGGGGGCTCCCAATATGAGCAGGACGGCGGTTGCCGACTGGGTTGCGGGGGCAGTCAGCGAGGTTATGACATTCGGGTTTAATGACGTTGAGCAACGGTTTGCCGTCTCTCGTCATAATTTTACGCCGGATGGATGGGATAGTTTTCGTAAAGCTTTAACAAAAAGTAGCTTTTTGAGAAGTATGATGCAGTTGCAGCAGATGATCACTTCTGTTCCTGCGGGCGTTCCGACCTTAAGCCGGGTGGGGCTGATTAATGGCCATTTTAGTTGGGTGTTCGATATGCCATTGCTAATCACCGTTCGTGCCGGCGGGGTACACCGGACACTCTACGTCCATGTGCACGTAGTTGTGGATAAAGTGCCGACAGAGGACAACCCCAGAGGGTTGGGGATTAGTTCCTGGATTATTGGCTGATAAAAAATCGTATATTTTTTCTTGGGGCGCAGGTATAAATGGAAAGTAAGAAAAAGGCGGGGCTTATATACCTGCTTGTCGGAATAGATCGTCCGTCCGGACGATGGAACCTCCTTGAAAGGGGAGCTGGATGAAACGTCTGCTTTTGGGCCTATCTTTCGTCGTGCTGTTCAGCATGGGTTGTTCTGCAGCTTTTGCGCAGGGCGAGAACCATTTTAATCAGGAATTGAAAGCCTTTCAGGATAAGAATGGCGGGTCGTCGGACAATGGCGGTAGCGGCGCATCATCAAGCGCATCGCCATCCCCGCTGGGGCCCGCCGGACATCTTCCGCTGTCCAAGCCCGCACCGGCAACGGCCAATGCGCTTGGTATGCCAAGCGTGCAGACGCCAAGCCAGTTGGCCGCGCAGGAAGCGGCCGCGCAGGCAAAGCTGCGGCAAGAGACGTTTGATACCGCGATACACTCGCTTCTTCCGATGACGCCGGACGAGATCCGCGAGACGTTCAAGATTTTTGAGAAGAGCCGCAAGGCTTCGGAAGAGCCTCTCGCTGTACCCGTGCCCAAGGTGGTTGTCGAAACCGTTTCTTTGGCGCCGGATCAGTTGCCGCTGGTCATTCACACGTCTCCGGATCGCGTCACGACATTGAGTATTCTTGACTCAAGCGGCGAGCCATGGCCGATCCGTGACATCAGTTGGGCCGGAAAATTTACTATTACACCTCCGGGGTCTGGAGGCAACCTTGTGCGTATCACGCCGCTCAGCGCGCATACCATGGGCAACATGTCGATCCGGTTGCTGGGGCTGACGACGCCCGTGACCTTTACGCTGGACACCGGCCTGAAAGAGGTCGACTACAGATTTGATGCGCGTATTCCCAAGCACGGCCCGCTGGCCAAGCCTAATCTCATCGTCAATGACGGATTGACGGCATCCGTCGGCGGAGATGCCAGCCTTATACAGTTCATGGACGGAACGCCGCCAAGCGGCGCGGAAAAACTTGAAGTTGACGGTACTGACGGACGCACGGCCGCCTGGAGCCTGTCGCACCAGATATATCTACGCACGCCGTTGACGCTGCTTTCTCCCGGATGGAGCTCCAGCGTCACTTCCGCAGATGGAACTAACGTATATGTGCTTAATAACACGCCTGTCGTACTCCTCTCCGATGGAGGAAAGATGGTGCGTGCCCATATTGTCGCTGCTGAGGATATGCCATGATAGATGATGATTTAGACGCACCGGAAGATTTTGAACAAGACGCGCCTGCCGAGAAGCCGTCTCTGCGCGAGATCTGGGAGAATAATCCTGTTCTGAAGCTTGTTGCCATTGTATTGGTCGTGGCCGTGCTTTTGGGCTCGTATCTGATTTTCTCCCCGAAAACCACTACCGAATCCAATGCCGTCATTGGTATGGGGGGGACCGAGACCAAGCAGATTCCCGGTACAAAAATCGTCGACCCCGCTTACCGCAAGGCGCTTGAGGAGGAAAACAAAAAGAAGGTGGAAATCGCCAAGGCGACGGGCGGCAGCGCTATGCCGTTGCCAATCGCCATTTCGAGAAGCACCGGTTTGCAGATTCCGCAAATTCCGCAGGCGCCGCAGTCTGACGTTCTGGCGGAATGGAGGCGCGTGGCCAATGAGGAGCAAATGAAGGCCGCGCAAAACAAGATTCAGGCGGAAAGCGCGCCGCCGCCGCCAACGGTTCCGGTCGTCAAGCCGATTCGTCCTGTGCAGGTGGTTAAGGTCGACAAGAAATTAGCGGCGCTACTGGCCCAGCAAATGCGGGTTATTCTAAGTGCGCAGCAACCTTATGCGTCGCGGACTATGAATATTACAGCTGTGGAATCTCGCTATACAAAGATGCTGGAGCAGCAAAAAGAGGATGCGAGGAAAGCGGCTGCGCAAGGACAAGGGGGCGGATCCTCGTCCGGTGCGGGCGGATCGCCTTCATCAGGAGGGACTTCTCAGGCTAAGATTATTGTTCCGGCGGGGTCCGTCGACTATGCGCAGTTGCTGACCAAGATCGATACTGATGTTCCAGGGCCCATTCTGGCGCAGGTGCTGTCCGGACCCTTTTCCGGCGGACGTATGATCGGAACGATTTCGAAGGCCAAGGACTTTGTGGTTATCAGGTTCAATACTGTGGTGAAGGATACCGTCAGTTACAGTATAGACGCAGTTGCGGTTGACCAAAACACGACACTGGCCGGCATGGCGACGTCCGTGAACCACCACTATATGGTCAAGATCGTACTTCCGGCGGCCGCAGCGTTCCTGACAGGGTATAGCGCAGCTTTGGCGCAGCCGGCGCAGCAACAAACGGCGACAGCCGGCGGCGGTGTAACGGCGACGCAATCACAGTCGTCAACGAAGCAAAGTATGTTCCGGGGCTTGCAAGTTGCCGCATCGACTGTGAGCGGCGATCTCACCAAGATGGCGAGTGAGCCGACGACGATTATTGTCGCCAAGGGAACGACCATGGGGGTTTTCTATACGAGGACAGTGACGACAAGGGATGCGCAGTAGATGAATGATGATATCGATATAGAAGATTTCGACGATCAGGGCGCGTCCGACGATTTGGAAGCCGGCGAGGAGCCTGAACAGTCGGCTCCGAAGCGTGGCGGCGGATTGATGAAGCTTGTAATTCTCCTTGTCATTATCGGAGGTGGTGCGGGCGCTTATTTTAAATTTAAAGATAATCCCCTGTTGCGCCATGTTCTGGCGCAGCATGGCATTGTTTTGCCGGGGCAAAAAATGGCGCAGCAGCATGTGCTGCCCCCCCGCCATCCCGTAGCTCCTGTTGTAGCGCAGGTGCAAAAAACAGTTCCGCCAGCGTCGTTTGGAAATTCTATACCTGTCGCGCATGAAACGCCGCCGTCACCAGCGACATTGTCGCCGCCGCCAGCACTGGCGGTGCCGCCCGCACCTGCTGCGCCCATGGCAACACCGACGGCGCCGTCTCCTATAGCGATGCCGGCGTCGCCATTTTCCATTCCGCCGCAACAGCCTGCCGCAGCTCCTCAGAAAAGCAGTGGGAACACGGCGTCGTTGCAGATGCCGGCTGCCCCTATGGGCATGCCTGGGTTCGGCGATGAAAATACCAAGAACAGCGCTCCGTCAATGCCGACAATCCCTGTTCCTGCAGTGAACAAGATAAACGTCGCGCCGCCACAAGACACGCATACTCAAACGCCGCCTGTGCCCCCTGCCACGCCCGATATGATGGCAGCCCCAGCTCCTCCGGGTGAACAGGCGCCGGATGATCAGGCCTCCGTCCAAACGTCTCCTCAGCCAGACGAAGCCAGAGATGATTCTGCTGAAGTGCAGAAACTCAAGAGAAAAATAAAGCTTCTAGAAAACACGATAAAACAGCTTCAGCAGGCGCCGGTTGTTCCGCATCATGAGACCCATGAAACGTCGCGCCATCGCGTCGTGCACAATCACCTGCATGTCGTACACCATTATCATCACAAAGTGCGCCGCCACTCGGCTGCAAAATCGGCATGGGTTCTGAAAGCGGCCCAACCCGGTGTTGCCTGGGTTTCGTACAGGGGATCCAAAGTCCTGCACAAGGTGCAACCGGGGAACAAGCTGCGGGGCATCGGAGAGGTTGAATTCATTGTCCACGATTCGCTCGGCCGTTGGGTCGTTGTCGGGACAAAGGGCAGAATCAGCCAATAGCCGTCATTTTAAGGGAAATTAGCCTCTAATTATATCTATGCTTAAGGCGCGGAGATATGTTGTATTTTATTAAGTAAAATCAATATTTTACAACATATTTTGTTATTTTATTTCCTTATGAAATTTGCCCGTTTATCAAAAAAATGTTCTAATAGAGATATATCTGGGGTTCTGCGCGTAGACTAGGGGTACGGGGGGGTATTTTTATGGCTCGCTATCTAAAAAGAGTTTCTGGGCTTTCTCTCGTTGTGCTACTTGCTTCGACGGTACCTGCCTTTGCCGCGCCGCCGGCGGCTGGCACTGCAGGCGCGATATTAAACTCGATCACAGCTTCCGTTGCCAACCTGCCCAATATCTTCTCTGCCGCAGCTTACATACTCGGTTTGATATTCGCTATGGCGGGTGTTTTCAAGTTCAAGGATCATGTCGACAACCCGGCGCAAACCCCCATCAGTGCCGGCGTTAAACGCATGATCGCCGGGGGGATGTTGTTTGCGACGCCATTCATGGCAGCTGCCGTGCAGGGTACGCTTGATGGCGCCGGCGGCACGCCCATAGGCGGTGCGAAAATGCACCCTGCTGCAGGTCTCAGCGGCATGGACCAGATGATCACGTCCTTCATCAGCAATATCGCCGGGCCGGCCATTATTCTTCTGGAAGCGTTTTCTTATATTGGTGCGATCGCTCTTTTGCTTGTCGGTATTATTCGTCTGACGAAGACGGCGCAGGAGGGGCCGCGCGGACCTGCCGGTCTTGGCACGCTTATGACATTCATAGCCTCGGGCGCACTGTTTTCCTTTAGCGACATGGCAGGTATTTTTTCCAACAGCTTGTTCGGAACGTCGACGGTGGCCACTTTTTCAAACATCAGCACGGCGGTCATTACCTCGTCTGATGCCGCTCAGGTCGAGCCTGTTATTGATTCCATCATGGTCTTTGTCATGATCGTCGGGCTTATTGCGTTTGTACGCGGGCTATTCGTGTTGAAGGCCTTTGCGGACGGCAATACGCAGTCGTCTCTGGCACAGGCGCTGACGTTTCTGATCGGGGGTACGATGGCGATAAATCTCGGCCAGCTTGTCAACTTTCTGGAGAAGACTGTCAACATATCTGGGATTACATTTAGCTAGAGATCGAGAGCAAACTGTGCTATAATTTAATAGAAGTATTGCTTGAGGGGAACTAAAATAGAACTATCAACTTTAAACTTAGTGTGTAAACCAACAGGGAGAGTAAAATATGAAAAGAGATAAATTCGTGCATAAGCTGGCAGCGGCGATGACAGTGGGGTTGATGATCGGAGAGAGTTCAACGGCAATGGCTAGTGGTAGCGGTTCCGTGAACTTTACGGACGTGACGAAACACATTGTCAGCAGTTCGTCAACTCTGCCGAACCTGATTTCAACGGTTGCCTATGTCGGCGGTATTGGTCTTGGCGTTGCCGGCGTCTACAAACTGAAGCAGCACGTGGACAACCCCGGTCAGACGCCTATGAAGGACGGCCTGGTTCGTCTCGGCGCCGGTGGTGCCCTGCTGGCATTGCCGTATCTGACAGCGGCTATGACCGGTACGATTAATAACGCTGGTACCCAAAGCGCAAGTATTTCGACGTTCAGCGGCGTCGGCTCTTTAGGCGGGTAAAAAGCTTGTCTTATCTTAGATTGACGCCCGGCATTGGTTATTTGTCCGATGCCGGGCGCATTCTTTCTCAGGATGCGCAAAGACCGCCGGAGGATTTGCGGACGCAGGTACTTGCCAGAGATGACAATACCTGCCGTTATTGCGATTTTCAGGCGAAAAAATATCAAGAATTGAATTTTACCGGGCAAAGTGACGCGTCTCTGAAGGCGGATGACTATGCGACTGCCTGTATTTTTTGCTATCAGTGTTTCCATCTGGAGAAGATAGATCACATGCAATCAGGCGCCGTCATCTGGCTGCCGGAGATTGGACAGGCTTTGCTCCATCACGTGTGCAGGGCGATCTATGTCGCGCGCATTTCCCGCGGCCCCATGGCGGATGCGGCGCGCGATGCCATGGAAGCGTTGCTGGCGCGCAAGGAAGAGGCCGTGAAACGTCTCGGTACGGACAGCCCGAAAATTTTATCGACCGTACTCCAGGATTTTCTGGAATCCAAAGAATACAAGTTGCGGATGAACAAGCTGAAGGGGTTTCGCATTCTGCCGCTGGACCGCCGCATCATCAAGGAGGGTGAACTTGAGTTCAACCAGTTTCCGCAAGTTTTGGCGTTCTGGCGTTCTAAGGACGGTCCTTTTGGGGATTTTCCGCCACGTAAGTGGGGCGAACTGTTTTATGAGGTTCGCAACCTGAAACCCAAAGCGTAACGCGCTTTGGTGTGAATAAGTTGTATGCATCCCGTATTTAATGTCTACCGATTAATAACAAAACAGCTATAATATCTCGTGGTATTGTACTGTTTCTGAATTCAGGGTTTATGGGGTTATGTCTATTCTTGATAAAATACTAAGTCCCTTCGTCAAGGCTCTCCGACAGCCGGTGGAGTCTTTTATCCGCCTTGAAACATCCGACGACGATATGTCGTTTGCATCGTCTGACGGCTCTTTGATGAGTTTGGTGCGTGTTGACGGCGCGCGGCAAATCATCGGAGCCTCCGAATATAAGAAGATTCTGGATGACTGCGTCGTCAAACTCGGCGCGCGATTTGACAGGCCGGGTCATGCGCTGCAAATTTATTTTGTGCGCGCGCCCGAGCGTATCGACGAGGAAATCAAAATGCTGTTGCGCCCCAATCGCGAGGCGGCGCGCAACATCGGGCTCGAGATCGATGATATTTTTGACGAGCGCGGCAAAAACCTGGGCCGTTACGTCGCTCATGAGGAGATTTATTTCGTTTTGTGGACGCGGCCGGTGATTTTGACCAAGGCCGATTTTGCGCGGGAAAGGGAACGCGCCCGCAAGCGGAAGTGGGTTGTCGCGCCAAACGCGCAATATCCGTTTGCGGCAGTCGAAGCCTTGCGCACGCGGCATAAAAGCTTCATCAACGCCATTCTGCCCGCGCTGCAGGAAATGGGGATACAGGCCGCCGCGATAGACGTGCACGAGGCCATGCGCATCATACGCGTTAACCTGTTTCAGGGCAGCGCCGACAGCGACTGGAAGGCGTGTTTGCCGGGGGACACCATCCCGCCGCGCGCGCAGGAAAACAGACGCGACGTATCGGAACTGTTGTGGCCGACCCTGCCGCAGCAGCTGGCAGCCGTTTCGGGTCGCGTCATTAACGACCACGTCGTCGAGATGGGACGCCATATCTGGAGCGGCGTCGATATGGTGCTGGGGCCGCAGGATCCGATGCCGTTTCCGGCCCTGCTCAGCCGTCTGGCCGAAAACCGCACGCCGTTTCGCATGTCCATTCTTCTCGAGGGCGGCGGCGTACAGGGGATGGCGATGCAGGCCTTCCTCTCTTCCATTTTGTCCGTGACCAATCCCGAGAACAAGCAGGTCAAGGATTCTCTTGAAGGGCTGTCCGCTCTGGCGCGCAGTGAACCCGTCGTGAAGATGCGCGTGTCTTTTGCGACATGGGCGCCGTTAGGCAATGTCGATCTTCTTGAAGACCGGGCTTCCGAACTGATGCAGGCCATAGAAAGCTGGGGCTATTGCCAGGTATCGCAATTGTCCGGCGACCCGATGGATTGCGTCATGTCGTCAGCGCTCGGCATCGCCGTCGCGTCGACCGCGCCGCCCGGCATCGCGCCGCTCTATGAGGTCATGAAGCTTCTGCCATGGCAGCGCGCGTCAAGTCCGTTTGAAAGAGGGGCGATCCTGTTCAGGACAACGGACGGGCGGATATGGCCTTACCAGACGGGCACGAACGTCACGACGACGTGGTTCGATCTTGTCATGGCCCAGCCTGGCGGCGGCAAGTCCGTTTTGATGAATACGCTGAATCTCGGCACATGCCTGACGGCCGGTGTGTCGAAGCTGCCGTTCGTGGCTGTTATCGATATCGGCCCGTCATCCGCGGGGCTGGTCTCGCTGCTCCGCGACGCGCTCCCGCCGAACCGGCGCAGCGAAGTGGCGGCGCACGCCCTGCAGATGACGCAGCAGTACGCCATCAATCCTTTTGATACAAAACTGGGCATGCGTTATCCGCAGGTGACGGAACGCAGCTTCCTGATCGAACTTCTGACCCTGCTGTGCACGCCGCCCGGTCAGGTCGACCCTTATGACGGTATTTCGCAGCTGGCAGGGATGGTCGTGGACGAAATGTTCCGCTGGCGGGACGACGCCGTCGCCAACGCCGAGCCGCGCCCCTATCTGCCGAGGGTGGACACCGAGGTGGACGAAAAGCTGCGCGAACTTGGCATCACCCTGCAGACGGGAACGTATTGGTGGGATGTAGTCGATATGCTGTTCGACAAAGGCCTCTTTTACGAGGCCGAGCTGGCGCAACGCTACGCCGTTCCGACACTGGGCGACGCCGTCGCGGCGGCGCGGCGACCGCAGATCCAGAACCTGCTGGATAAGACCTCCATCGGGGCAAGTTCGGAAACGGTCATTCACGCCTTCGAGCGTATGATTACGTCCGCGGTGCGTGAATTCCCGATTTTGTCGACGGTGACGCGCTTCTCTCTGGCGGGGGTGCGCGTGTGCGCGCTTGATCTGGCCGACGTGGCGCCGCAGGGCGATGCGACGGCGGACCGCCAGACCGCCATCATGTACATGCTGGGTCGCCATGCGCTGGTGACGCCGTGGTGGATTAACGAAGAAGCACTGGCGCAGATGGCGCCGAAGTACCGCCCTTTCCACGGGGGGCGTTTGCAGGATTTCGCCGAGACGCCGAAGCGCCTGTGTTACGACGAATTCCACCGTACCAGCAAATCCAAATCGGTACGGAACCAGTTGGTACGGGACGTGCGTGAGGGACGGAAACGCGGGATTCAGATCATTCTCGCCTCGCAGATGCTGCAGGATTTCGACGACGACATGGTCGATCTCGCGACAGGTATCTGGATTCTGGGGGCGGCCGTCTCTGACGGCGCCGTGGAGGCCACGCAAGAACGGTTCGGCCTGACGGAAACAGCGCGCTGGATCATGCGGCACAAGCTGACCGGTCCGAAAGCCGGCGGCGCGCCCTTGCTGCTGGTGCTGGGTACGACGGAAGGACGTTGCGAGCAGCACCTCATCAATACGCTTGGCCCCGTCGAGCTCTGGGCGTTCTCGACCTCGGTTGAAGACGTGCTTGTCCGCACCAAACTTTACGCGCGTCTGGGCGCAGGGCAGGCGCGCCGGTTGCTGGCGGCGAACTTCCCCGGCGGATCGGCGCGGAGCGAAATCCGCCGCCGCGTTGTTCTGCTGTCCGAAAAGGGCGACGTGGCCAACGCGACCGTGAGCGCGGTTATCGACAAGATCGTCGAGGAAATGGTCAGTTTGACCAAGGTTAGCCTTGAAGAGCTGCAAAAGCAGGATGCGGCGCAAAAGAAGCCGAAAGCGGCCGCTGCGTCTTAAAGAGCGCCGGTCTTTTTGAAATTTTGCGGCAGTTGAACAGGATCGCGCACAGCAGCTTTCGGCAGGCGCAGCGACAAGGTCTTGAGGCTGGCACCGATCTTTTCAAATTCGGAAATATTGAGCTCGATGACGGGGATACCCGTTTCTTTAACCGCCGCCGCAGTTTGGGCATAGCCGGCGGGCATAAGCACTGTACCGTTGACAAGAATGGAAGCCGCCGCGCCGCGCTCGCGGTACGGCACGATAATTTTATCAAAGGAGAGAAAGGCGAAGTTTCGTGCCAGCTCCTCGCGGACCAGCAGAGCGTTTTGTCCGAGATAGGCGGCGGCGGTGTTCAGCCGGACGGCGTTTTCGGGGCTTTGCTCCAGCATCGTGACGCCGTAGCCGAATTCCGTGAGGAAGAAGGCCAGTTGCGCCGCGCCTTCCTGATTGGTCTGGCCGGAGAGGGCTATATAAAAATGATTGCCGATGCGCAGCACGTCTTCGCCGTCGAGCAAACCCGGTGCCGTGATGAATTTGAGAAATCTGTCGCCAATGAGGGCGGTCGCGACGCTTTTCTGTTCGCCCTGCCGCAGGCTACTCTCGGAGAAATTGCCGATCACGGCCAGTTGATCGGTCATCACCGCGGTGCTGCCGACGAGGCAGGCTTGCGGCAGCGCTGGATCCGCCGGAAGGGTCACCACATCGACGCCGCACTGGCGCAGCGCATCTGCGTATTTGTTGTGCTGGCTGGCTGCGCGAGCGGCGTCGGGAACGCCGATCGTGGCAGCGGTGGCAAGCTCTCTGCCGGGTAAACGGACAATGGCGCGGGAGATATGGTCGAACATTTCGATGACAGCCATATGAAACACTCCTTTTACAGACGGCAAGGGGAACAGGCATAATTTTTTTATATTTAACCGGTATCACGTTTTCTATTTATTTTCCAGAGGGATGTGCATTTTTTGCCGATTGTGGCCTGACCTTTTATGTACGGTTTAGTTGACGCAAATCATTTTTGGATGTAGAAGAAAGTCAATTTCCACAAATCAACCGATCAGAAGAATCTCATGCATCATGTGGCAGTCTCACATATCGACCTTTTTTTAGTTCTGCTCGGTGTGGGCGCTGTCGGGGGCTTTCTCTCCGGTTTGTTGGGGGTTGGGGGCGGGATCGTGTTCGTGCCGACGCTTTATTTCACGTTGCAGGCATTTTTTCCGGGACACTATCATTTGATGCATGTTGCGGTGGCGACGTCCTTGTCTCTCGTGATGGCGACGAGCGCTTCATCGGCCTACTGGCACAACAAGCGCGGCGCGGTCGATTTCGACCTGGTCAGGACATGGACGCTTCCAAACATATGCGGCGTCATTACGGGCACGATTTTGGCTTCGTACGTCAATAGCACGTTTCTTAAAGACTTCTTTTCCATCATCATGGGCCTGATCGCCATTTATATCGTTACGGCGAAAGACGCGGCGGAAGATGCGCTGCCTCGTCCGCACCGCATTTCAAAGAATATACAAAAGGTGCTCGCGGGGGCTATCGGAATGGTGGCTTCGATGCTCGGCATCGGCGGCGCCATACTTAACATTCCGTTGATGAACTATATCGGTTTGCCGATTCGCAGATCTGTTGGAACGGGCAGCGCGCTGGCCGTCACGATTTCCTTGCCGGGCGTCATCGGTTATATCCTGATAGGCCTTTATAAGGCATCCGCGCTGCCACCCTATTGCCTTGGCTACGTCAACTGGATGGCGCTGGCCTGTATCCTGCCGATGTCGATGCTGTTTTCGCCGCTCGGCGTTCATTTGTCCCATAAAATTCCGCGTCAGATCTTGCGCAGCATCTTCGCGATGGTGCTGCTTATTGTATCGTGGCGGATGTTTACGACCTAAGAGGGATGCGCATGCAGAAACCGGAACCTGCAGTCGCACGCTGGCTTTTCTTCTGCGCCGCTTTTGTCTTTTTTATCGCCGTTGTCGGCGCTATTACGCGCCTGACCGAGTCCGGCCTTTCTATCGTCCAGTGGCAGCCTGTCATGGGGGTCGTTCCGCCGCTGAACCATGCCGACTGGCTACACGAGTTCAAGCTTTACAAAACAAGCCCGCAATACAGGGACTACAATGCGGGTATGAGCCTTGCCGCTTTCAAACACATCTTCTTTTGGGAGTGGTTTCACCGCCTGATCGACCGCCTGCTCGGGTTCGTTTATGCCGTTCCGCTGATCTGGTTCTGGAGACGCGGAAAAATCTCTCAAAACATGAAAAAACCGCTGCTCGGCATCCTTGTTCTTGGGGGCATGCAAGGGGTGCTCGGCTGGTACATGGTCAGGAGCGGTCTTGTGCACCGTCCGTCCGTCAGCCACTACCGGCTGGCCGCTCACCTTATGCTGGCGATATTGATTTATGCCTGCTTCATTCGGGCGGGGTGTGTTTTCGGCGCGCCGCGGGAAGCGGGATCGGAAAAGCTTTCCGGCTTGCGCAATCTTGCGCATTTTGCAGTCGCGGCCGTCGCGGTGACGATGACGTGGGGCGCTTTCACGGCGGGATTGCGCGCGGGGCTGCTCTATGACGACAGTTTTCCATACATGGGCAGGCATTTGTGGCCGGGCGAGATGTTCTTCTACAAGCCGTGGTGGATCAATTTTTTCAACAATCCGGCGGCGGTGCAATTCACCCACCGCGTGATGGCAGTCACGACGTTCTCTATCCTATTGATATTAGTAGCCTGGGGCCGCAAGCTGAAGCCGCCGCCACGCCTCAAAAGAGTACTGACCGGTATCGCGATTATGGCTTTTGTTCAGGTCGGATTAGGTGTTAGTATCCTGTTGACCCGTGTCAATATCATTGTTGCCGTGGCGCATCAGGCGGGCGCGTTAACGATTTTGGCGCTGCTGATGCTGCTGTTGTACAATATCCCCATCGCGGAAGGAGCCAAAAAACATGCCTCTACATGAACTGCTTTTTAATCCGGCATATCACTACCATATCGCCCGCTATTACCTTTATGCGGCGCTGATGGCCGTACCGCTGGCGCGTATCTTTACCCGTGCCGGATTCAAGCCTTATTGGGTCGGCCTTCTTGTCGTGCCGGATGTGGGACTGCTGTTCTGCGTTCTTGCTCTGGCGTTGCAAAAATGGAAAGAAAAAGGAGCCATGGCATGATGCAGATTCTCGGATTGCCCGTGTGGGGCCAGTTTTTGCTGGAAGGTCTTTTGCTGTTCGTGGAGATTTCCGCCGTGGCCGTGGTGCTGACGCGGGTGCGCCGCAACCCCTATTTCGCCTTCCTGATCATCATCCCTTACGTGCAGATTCTTGCCATCTGGTATCTGGCCTTCTCCAAATGGCCGGAGAAAGAGGAAGCCGATATAGCGTCTACGGTCGCTGTCGCATCGTAAAATTCACATATCTACTTGATTTATATGATATTTATTTATTTGACAGGGATGATGTTTTGAATTAACATAATCGCAATTAAATATGATTCGGCAGGGGAATGTTCGAATCGGTGAGGAGAAAGATTATGTTTTCAAGAATATGGGGATCAAACAGACGGGTTGAAGAAGCGCTGGCACAAACCACGACGAGCGTGAGCTTGTCGCCGGATGCACCCGTACCGGCCAACAGCAACGATGCTCTGGCGCCTGTCATCGCCAAGTCGCGCCTGTGGATCGAGGACTGGAGCGAACAAGACGAGGCCCGTCTGCGCGACCCCGATATCACGTTCGGGCTGAGCTGGTAAAGCCTGTCGGGGTAGGATTCCTCCCGAAAAACTGCTAAAACTTCACCATGAGTTTTTTCGAAAAAATGGCCGGAACGGACCTGCCCAAGGTCGAGGAAGCCGAGGTCAAGCTTGACCTCTCGGGCATGGGGAAGCCTGCGGCGCTGGCCAAACTCGATGCCGTCGTCACCTATTGCAAAAAGAGCTGGGCGAAGTCTCTTTACGTGAGTTTCGATCCGGCGCGCCCCGGCGCGGGCGAAACCTTGTTCCAGCCGATCGCGCGCTATTTCAAGATCGAAAAGTTCAACGGCTATGTCAGCCATGTCATCCCGATGATGACAGAGGAGAAGGGCGGCCTGTTCGTGATGTTCAAGATATGACCGTTTATCTGCACAACACGCTGACCCGCAAGAAAGAAGAGTTCAAGCCGCTCGATCCGAAAAACGTGCGCGTCTATTTCTGCGGCCCGACGGTCTATAACTACGCCCATATCGGCAACGCACGCGCCGCCGTGGTGTTCAATCTGCTGGCGAAGGTGTTGCGCTATGCCTACGGGCAAGAACATGTGCGTTATGTCAGCAACCTCACCGACATCGACGACAAGATCATCGCGGCCGCCCAGGAAACGGGCGAGGGCATCGGCGCGATCACAAAAAAATACGCCGATATCTACAATGAAGATATGGCGGCGCTCGGCGTCGAAAGGCCGGATGCACAGCCGCGCGCGACGGAATATATTCCGCAGATGCTGGCGATGATCGACAAGCTGGTAAAATCCGGCCACGCCTATGAAGCGCAGGGGCATGTATTGTTCAGTGTGCCGTCGTTCCCCGATTATGGCCGCCTGTCGCGCCGCAACCGCGACGACATGATCGCCGGAGCGCGCGTCGAAGTCGCGCCGTACAAAAAAGACCCCGCCGATTTCGTGCTGTGGAAACCGTCCACACCGGAGCAGCCGGGCTGGGACAGCCCTTATGGCCGCGGACGCCCGGGCTGGCATCTCGAATGCTCGGCGATGAACGAGGCGCTGAACGGCAATCATTTCGACATCCATGCCGGCGGAGAGGACCTGATTTTTCCGCACCATGAAAACGAGATCGCGCAGAGTGTCTGCGCCCACGGCGGCGAGGCGTACGTCAATTACTGGATGCACAACGGCTGGCTGATGGTCGAAGGGCAGAAGATGTCCAAATCGCTCGGCAATATCATCCTCGTTCACGATTTGCTCGGGCGCGCGGCGGGAGAGGTTATACGCTTCGCGCTGCTTAGCACCCATTACCGCCAGCCGTTCGACTGGACGGAGGATCTGCTGCAACAGTCCAGGCGCACGCTCGATCGTTATTACGGTCTGCTCCGCGACGTGAAGGATATAAAGCCCGTTGATCTGGATGCGCCTCTGGCGGTGGTGGAGGCGTTGGAAGACGATTTGAATACGCCGAAGGCTTTCGCTGAACTGGCCGTGATTGCCAAAGCTCTTTCAACGGCAAAAACGGACGAAGAAAAAGCTGAAGCCAAAGGCGCGCTGCTCGCTGCCGGAAAACTGATGGGGTTTTTGCAACAACACCCAGTGACATGGTTTACCGAAGTCTCTATGGAAGAAAGAGAAGTTATCGTGCCTATGATTCAGGCATTGAAGGCTGCACGAGAAAAGAAAGACTATGCCATAGCCGATAAAATTAGGGCTGAGTTGGAAGCGGTGCATGGTGTCATTGTATCAATAAAACCTAATGATATTTTTTGGAGTAAGAAATCATGACGAAAAAAACAGAACATCCCGAAATGCTTTTGGTATCGGAAGATACGCATCGCATCTGCTGCAACGGCGGGGGCGGCGCGCTGGGTCATCCGAAGGTCTATTATACGTTCGACGGCGGCGACGAGGTCGTCTGCGGCTATTGCGACCGTCTGTTCACGAAGAAGAAGGTTGAAGGCGCGAAACCGTGGAAGAGCGTGGCGTGACGGAGTGCGATACCGGCAGCGCGGCGGATGACGACGCGCTGTTGCAAATCTACAACCGCGACCTCATGGCTTTGTCGGCGGAAGTCGCACAGCCCAAATACCTACCGCATGCGGATGCCAAGGCGACGGCGGTCAGCGCCGTTTGCGGCAGCGAGGTGACGGTCGAGTTCGCGCTCGACGGTGAAAAAATAACCGGCTTCGGCTATGCGGTCGAGGCTTGCTCGCTTACGAAAGCGGTTGTTGCCATCATGTCGCATGCCGCCATCGGCAAGGAACGGTCGGAAATCGCGCGCGCCAGCGCGGAGCTGCGCGCGATGATGGAAGAGGGGGGACCCGTGCCCGGCGGCGATTGGGCCGCTTTGAAAATTCTCGTGCCGATCATCAGCTACAAATCGCGGCACGATACGGTCATGCTGCCGTTCGTGGCAGTCGAGAAAGCTTTCGCGGAAAAAGAATAAATCAGTAATTCGCCGACAGGGTGGGCGCGAGGGAATTGCGCTTCATCGCCGCATATTTTTCCAGCCCCATCATCATCTTTTGAGCAATCAGCTCCGGCGGCATGGCCGTTCTGGCCGTGCCCGCCGGAGCCTCTTGCGTGTGAAGGACGATGGTGGAGGCAGCGCCCTTCGTGTGAAGGACCGGCGGTGCAGTTATGGAGGGAGACGCCGGGCCTTCTTCATTTGTCCCCGGTATTGTGGATGGGGGGGACAAAGAAGTAATTGGTGAGGAAGAAACGGTATTCGATGCGACTTGGACGCCGGATTGCGCGGGCGTTTTGTTCTGCGCGACTGCGGCAGAAGGCGAGTTCCACCAGATGATGTCGCTTGCGGCGCTTTGCCCGCCGATGGCGGAGGGGGAAATATTTTGCATGTTTTGCGCGACTATCACCTGCGCGCCGGGCTGTGCGGCGTGCTGTCCGGTCAGGTCGGCGATGACGGTTTGGCCGATGCTCTGGCCGGTTTCTTCCTTATAGGCGATATTGGCGGCGGCAACCGCGCCGCCGATCGGGCCGCCGTATAGCGAGTCGCCGATAAATTCCGCCTCGGGGCTGATCTGGTCTCCGGTGAGATGGCGGTAGATGGCGCTGACGATGGGGATATGCTGCAGCGGATTGATGATGTCGAAAATATCTTTCAGGAATCCGGCAAAAGTCAGATGCCCGCTGCCTGTGGATGCGGTCTGCGTTATTGTCGGTGCAGGGGGAGTTGCGGCAGAATTTGCCGCTGGCGCGCCGGAAGCGGCATTGGGCGCAGGCATATTGAGAATGCGCTGGAACGCCGCTGCATCGGTCGCGGCGCCTTGGCCTATGCCGCTTGTCTTTTGATTAACAAGGGGATAGGCGGAAATACCTGGCCTGATGGCTATGTCCGGGTAGGTGTTGACCATATTTTTCCAGCACTCCTAGTCAGAGTACTGTGCAAGCGCCGTGCCAGAAGGGATGAATAAATCATTAACTCTGTTTTGATATAATGTTTATGAATCAGGGAGGCAACAATGGTTGGTTTCGGTTATACGGCGGCACATAGCGGGAAGTCGGATAAAGACAAGGACAAGGAAGATGATAAAAGGGAGAAGCACGGCATGGGCCGCGCTGTCGCCGGTTCCGGCAGCAAGACGTCTATGAAGGAAAGCGAGAAGGATAAACAGGATCGCGCCGCCGCGGAGAAGACCTTCCAGAAGCGCAAGGCGGAAGAAGAGAAAGCGCGCGAACAACGCGCGCGGGAAGAGCAGGCGCGGTCGCAAAAAAACTTTGAAGAACAAAGGCGCCAGGAGCAGCTGGCCTATGACGAGCGCAAACGCCAGGAGCAGATGGCCTATGACGAGCGCAAGCGGCAGGAGCAGCGCCATTACGAAGAAAAACAGCGCGAGCAGCGTGCTTTTGAAGAAAGGCAGCGCCGCGAGTAGCAATAAACCTGAGCCGTCTCACGGTCTGGAATTTCAATTTCCCCTGTAGAGGCAGGACGTACAGCGTACGACCTCATCATCTTTCGTTTCATAGAACATAATAAACCCCCTCGCCACGGAGGCATCGAGATGCTCTTTCTTCAGGGATTTGAGGAGAACCTGTTTGTCTTTGGCGCGGATGATGATGTCGTGTGGATTGTCGGGGCTGATCGTGAAGCAGATTTCGCCGCCGTCATTGAAGTCCTCGATCAAAGGCAGGAGAATCGTCAGGCCGGTGCGCAAGGCAAAGAGGGACTCATACTGCGTGACCGTTTTGACCGCCGCGCCCGAGGTCGTTCCTGCCGTCCGATTCGACATATATCCTCCACTTTCCTGAGATAGATTTTAACAGAGACTGTCTTAATAAATCATTGTGGAATATAATAAGCTCATGACAGAAATGAAGAAAATCCTTCTGCTGCATGTCCCTGTTCCGGTCCAAGAGGCCTTGCAAGAGCAGCTTGGCGCGGCGGGCTTCGAGGTCGTTTGCGGCGACACGGCTGATGGAACGGATGCAGATATTGTGATTGCCAAGGGTGCGGCGGCCAGTCCGGGACGTCCCGTGTTGCCCTTGTCTTTCGCTCAAAGGCACCGTCTGGGCGCGTTGCTGCGCCAGATCGGGCGGATGATCGCGGAGCCGGTACTTTATATGGACGATATTCCCGTCGGTGACCTGCTGTTCAAACCCCGTGAAAAAGTGCTGGCGCGGGCGGCGGGGGAGGACATTTCCCTGACCGACCGCGAGGTGGACATCCTGGCTTTTCTGGCACGCCACGCGGCAGCGCCGGTCAGCCGCGACGTCCTGTTGAAGAACGTTTGGTGTTACGGCGAAGGGGTGGATACCCACACGCTTGAAACGCACATTTACAGACTGCGCCAGAAGATCGAGGAGTCCGCCGAAGCGCCGCGCCTCCTGTTGACCGAGACGGGCGGTTACCGACTGCATCTGGAAGCGCAAGAGCGGCGATAGCGGGTTCAGAGCCGCGCCGCGGCGTCCTTGATGGCGTCAAGAATGGGTTGTTCATCGCGAATGGGGATGCTGGTAATGCCGCCCCGCTGCAGCTTGTCGAGCGCGGAGAGGATGGAGGCATCCAGTTCGACGTTCTCCTGTTTCAGCAGAGCGCGGATGGCGTCGAGTGAAAACAGCGTGTCGTCGCGGCTTTGCTCGGCAGGTTGTTCTTCCTGATGCCGGCTGCCGTGTTTTTCGCGGTGCTTTTCATCATCCGGCTTGCTGACGATGTCCCCTTTCGGCATGAGCGGATTGACAAACCGGTTGATCTTGGAGAGCTCGTCCATGACCGGTCCCCCTTTACTGATAAAGATTCAGCAGGTTCTGGTTCGTCTTGTCTTTATCCGCATCGCTCTTCCACAGGAGCGTCTGGTCATCACTGGTGAAGAGCATCATCTTGCCGACATCGGCGGCGATAGGCCAGTATTGCTTTCCTCCGATCGAGACCGGATGCAGCGAAGCCGTAACCGGTTTTAGGTAGAGCATCATTGGCAATATGTCGTCTTTGGTGTTCGCGAGCGCTTGTTCAATCGCTCCGACAACAGTGGCATCGCTGGTGGCCAGAAACTGCTTGTCCATGATCCCCTGCGGCACGATGGCGTAGAACTTTCCTTCATATTGTACGGGAAAGAAAGTAAAACGCGTAAAATTCGATACGAAGAAGCCATGGTTGGTGGTGTCGTAAGGCGTAAGCTTTACTTGCGTTTTAACGATCAGCGGGGCAGTGATGTCGAGCGTGTAGTAGGTGTTGCGCAGGTCGTGTATCTTGTTCGTTTCTATGGACGATTGTTCGAAGGGGGTGGCGTTTTGGTATTCAGGCATTTGCTCCACCCAACTGCTGAAATCCGGCTCCTGCCCCGTCAGGCGTCCAAAGACCATGGCAACGGTGGCGCCGTCGGTGACCATGGGCTCGTTCATGACCTGTATGCCCATGGAGATGCCCGAGTCATCTTGCGCTCTGGCACGGGAAGACGGCAGACCGCATACGCCGCAGCAAAGTACTAAAATCATGATGCGAATTATTTTTTTCATCCGAATGTCCACTCTTTCAATGTATAGATAATATTATATCATAATCTTTAACAATTCGTCAGACGGAGATGCCGCCGACATGAAAAAAGGACGGGATTCAGGTAATAAAGGCGAGAATGAGCAGACCTTATGGGACACCGTGACCCGCAGCGTCAAGCCCTATAAGCCGTCGAAGCCGCCTGAGGCGTCGGCAGGGCAGCCACTCCGGAAAATAAAATCTGCCCGTGCCGAAGCGAATCCGCCATCGCGCGTCAAAATTCAGGAAAAACCCGTTGCAAAAGGCTTCGACCGTTGTACGGAAACAAAGCTGAAACGCGGACAACTGCCGCTGGAAGGGCGGATAGACCTGCATGGCCTGACGCAAACGGAAGCGTTTGCGGCCTTATCGGCCTTTATCCGGACAGCCGTCGCTCAAAAAAAGAGAACCGTGCTGGTGATTACCGGCAAAGGACGCAAGTTCGAGGGCGTCTTGCGCCAGAAACTGCCGCAATGGCTGGCGGAGCCCGAGATGGCGCGCCATGTGGTTGACGTAAAGCCCGCGCAACCGAAGGATGGCGGCTCCGGCGCTTTTTATCTGCGCTTGAGAAAACCAAAATAACTATGCGTGCCAGAGGTTTGCACCTACATTAAATATTTGTAATCTTGCCGTGAGAGAGGGGCGACTTACACTGCGGTAGGCTATAAAGTATAGCTGCCCGAGGCAGCTGCCTGTGATACAGAAAAAACAAGGAGAGACCACATGAAAATGACACAAATCCTCACGGCTGTTGCCGTTATCGCCACATTGTCGGCCGCGCCGGCCATGGCCCAAACTGCGGCTGCGCCCGCTGCCGCGCCTGCCGCAGCTTCAGCAGCGCCTGCCGCCAACGGCAAATCGATGCAGAAGTTCCAGGAATACAAGCAAAAGACGCTCGCCCGTTTGGCAAAACGCGCGGACGAGATCCAGAAAAAGCAAGCCTGCGTGACGGCGGCAAATACGCCGAAAGAACTGCATGCCTGCTTTCCCAAGTGGCATGAACATCATGGGAAACGCGGAGAGAAGAAATAATTTCCCTCTGCAATAAGGAATAAAAAACATCCGGTTCCCGAGGGGCCGGATGTTTTTTTTAGTATATATTCCCATTATTTGGAAAACAGGCCTTTCAGTGCGCCGGTGGCCTTTTGCAGGGTGCCGTTGACGGGGATCGACGAGAGGCCGGATTTCATCACCACGGTTGAGGACGCGGCGAGGACGCGGCTCATGATCTCTTGCGCTACCTTGGCGGTGGTGGCGGGATCGCTTTTGCTGCCGATATTCGTCATGACGATTTCCGGCAGGGGGATAGGCTTGCCGTGCCCGGCGATGGCAGGAATGACCGAGGCGTTGACGATTTTCAGTTTCTGGATCACGACTTTGACGTTGCTTTTGCCGCCACTGTTGCTGCCGTTCGCGCTTTTGCTCGAGGATGTAGAGGATTTGATGTTATTTTGCAGGGTGCTGAAGTTCGTGCCTTTGGGGCCGATCTCGTAAGCCACAGTCAGGCCGTCGACAGTGATGTTTTTCAGGACGACAACCTTGCTCGAAATATCGCCGAGCGCGACGGAGATGGATTTCGTTTTGAGGATATCTGGATTTTTAAAGCCCGGCGGATTGGCGATGGAAAGGCCGTCGATGGAGCCTTTTTTGCCGGCAAGGGAAATGTCGACCGCGCCGACCGTGACTTTTGTGCCGAGCGTCTGCGTACCCACCGTTTCAATGGCGAGCTTGACCGCGCCGCCCAGATGCGAGAAGAAGTAAATCCCGCCGATGACCAGAACGGCGGCGATGAAGGCTATGACCTTTTTCATGAATGTCTCCATTGTTAATGGAGACATTAGCAGAGTTCTGGGGTCTGAAAAACATCTTTTGCAAGGTCTACGCCATTTGCGGAGAGGGGGCGCTTTTGCCGAAAAGGCGCATCAGGATATAAATCACCATAAGCGTCGCTGCATAGACAATAAGTTGTAGTCCGTTCGGCTTATCCGTATAACCGATCAGCGTATGCAGGGCCTGTCCGGGGATGCTGTGCTGGGACAAAAGGGCCGAGGTGTTCCAGATGCTGCGGGTCAGGATGGTCACCACCTGCGCCTGTTGCAAAAAGGCGGCGGCTTGCGCCGCCATTCCCGCCGCCAGCAGCGAGAGAAGCATGCCCGTGACCTTGAAAAGATGCCGCGTCGGGATGCGCAACAGGCCGAGATAGAGCAGTGCCGCCATGCCGCCGCCGAGCGCAATCCCGCCCGCGCCGCCGATAAACATCGGAGCCGCCCCGTGCCCGCCCGTCAGAGAGATGCCGTATAGGAAAAGCACGACTTCCGATCCTTCGCGCAGGACTGACACGCCGACGACGACGGCCAGCGCCATGAACGAGCATTTTCCCGCGACGACGTCCGCGCCGACGGCTTTCATTTTTGCCGCCATTTCGCGGCCGTGACGCGACATCCAGACGTTATGCCCGACCAGCATGACGACAGCGAGGGAAAGGACGGCGGCGCTGAAAACTTCCTGTCCCATACCCGCCAGCGCGTGGCTGATTTCATGCGTGAAGGCGGCGACGAGGCTGGCGCCGAGGACGCCACCGAGAATCCCCGCGCTGACCCAGAAGCCGCGTCCGGAGATGCCTTTCGTCGCGGCAAGGACGATGCCGATGACCAGCCCCGCTTCCATGGTTTCGCGGAAAACGATAACGAGCGCTGCGAGCATGGGTTCAGGTTCCTTCTCAAATATGCATTTCGTATTCGATCTGCAGCCGCGCCGCTCTTTGCGCGGCGGCGGAGCTGACGCCGAATAGATAAGCCGTTTCGTAATGGATGTGCCCGAACAGGCGGCCGTAAAGCGCGGGGCCGATGTAATGCTGCTGCGCGCTGAAATACCGCAGCGTGCCATCCTGTCCGAGGTCGCTCTGGATTTCAAAGCCGGGCTGAAATTGCTCGCTTTGGCGGTAACGCGTGCTCCAGAGGAAAAGGTTGTCAGGCCCGCCTGCCGCGTGCGGCCCGACGCTTTGGTCGAAGCCGATATTGGCGATGCTGGTAAAGCGGCCGATGTCCTTTTGCAGGAGCAGTTTGACCTCCAGCGTATCGGAGTTGCCGCTGTGCGCCGCTTTGGTGAAGGCAATCAGCAGACCGGAATCGAGCCAGTATTCGCCTTGCGGGAAAAACTGTAAACGGTTTCCCCATTCGTAGCCTGTGATCCGCGCACCGTTCTGCACGGCGTCTTTGTCGAAGCCGGCACTCACTTCCGTTTCCCAATGGTTATTTA
Source organism: Pseudomonadota bacterium (assembly GCA_021849295.1). Taxonomy (GTDB): domain Bacteria; phylum Pseudomonadota; class Alphaproteobacteria; order Micavibrionales; family UBA2020; genus PALSA-926. The sequence goes on from JAJZTA010000015.1 coordinate 64,361, forward strand.
TGCCATATTCCATGACGAGCTCGTGCGTCTGTGCGTTATTTTTAGCTGCCTGATTGTCGAACGTGCGGCTGCCGTTGTATTCGAAGGCAAGTTCGTGCGGTTCGACGTTCGGCGAATAGATTTCATCGAGCGCGAAGGCGGGCAGGTTCACGATCGTCAGGCACAATATGGTGAAGAGACATATGGAGAGGACGGCGCGCATCATTTCACCGTGATTTTTCCGGTCATCTTCCGGTTGAAGTCGTTGAAGTAATTGTAAACGCCGGGATCAAGCGGCCCGAGGTACACGGTAATGAAGTCATGCGCGGCGACGACCTGCTCGCGGTCGAGATCGGAGCTCTCGAATTCCGCGGGCACGGCGGTTTCGTTTTTGACGATCAGTTTGATTTTCGCATTGGCGGGCAGAGTGAGCGCGGGGGGAGAGAATGTGCCGTCTTTCAAAACGAGCGTGTAATGATCCGGCGCGCCAGCGTGCGCGGCGGCGGGGGCTGCGATCAGAAGGGCGAGGGCAAACAAAAAGAATCGGCGGCGCATGAAAGGGTCCCTTTTTTTGCAATTGATAATCATTCTCATTTTAGCTAGGATTAAGTCAAGTAGAGATTTCATGGATACGGGCCAGAAATAAGTCTATATACTGAAATCACCTGTTCAAATTATTTTCATATTAATGGAATACGGGATGCCGTCACGTCTGGAGCAGCGTTGTGCCGAAAAAGGCCTGAAAATGACCAGCCAGCGCCGCACCATCGCGCGCATTTTGTCCGAATCCGACGACCATCCGGATGTCGAGCTGCTCTATCAGCGCACGCAGAAGGCAGACCCGAAAATCGGCATGGCGACTGTTTACCGTACGGTCAGACTGTTCGAAGAAGCGGGCGTTATCGACAAGCATGACTTTGGCGATGGCCGTGCCCGCTACGAGGAAACGGGCGAAGACCATCACGACCACCTCATCGACATGAAAACCGGACGGGTGATCGAATTCACCAATGAAGAGATAGAAAAACTGCAGCACGCGGTCGCGGAAAAACTGGGCTATGAGCTGATCGGCCACAGACTGGAACTATACTGCCTGCCTCTCAAAAAAAATTCTGAAAAATAACAATTTCATTTATGCGAGATAGGCATTGAAGTGCGCCTGAAAACTGTTATTGTTCATAAAAATAAAATTCTATTTCAATTGAGGTTCAGGCCACGATGGGCAAGTCCGCCGCCGCCAAACAACCCGAAACCGAAGCACAGCGGCACAAGAAGCAGATGCGCGTGCTCAGAGCGGTCTCTGCCATCAACGCGGTCATGTTCGTCGTTGAAAGCGCCTCGGGCTATCTTGCACATTCGACGGCCATGGTCTCCGACAGTCTGGACATGCTGAGCGATGCGCTCGGTGCCGGCACAAGCGTGCTGGTGGGCAAAAGCGGGCCGCGCAAGCAGGCATGGGTCGCGCTCGCCAAGGCGGGCGTGTCCGCAATGCTGGGGCTTGGCGTTCTGGCGACGGCGGGGTTTTTGTTTTTCAATCCCGTCATGCCGGTCGTGGCGACCATGGGCGTGATCGGCGGTGCGGCGCTGGCGGCCAACGTGACGTGCGCCGCGCTGCTGTTCCGTTACCGCAAGGACAGCCTTAATCTGAGCGCGACCTGGAAATGCACACGGAACGACATCATTTCGAACGTCGGCGTCCTCGGCGCGGCGGCGTTGAGCCATCTTCTCGTTTCGCCCTTGCCGGATATCGCCGTCGGTGTACTGGTCTCCGGCCTGTTCGTCAAATCCTCCATCAGCATCGCTGCGGAAGCGATCGGCGTTTTGCGTGCGACAAGCAAGAAAAAACAGGGAAAAGAGAGGAAAGTCACGGCAGCGCCTGCGCCGTCACCCGCGCCGAAACAGGCGCGTCAGCCCAAGAAAGGCCTGTGGAGAATTTTCAACCGCAGGTCTGCTCCAAAAGCACCTGAGCCGCAGGTGGAAGAAGCGCCCGCCGTTCTGGTTCCCGCGCGGGCTGTCGCGCCCGTCAACAAGGCGGCCTAGGTGTTTAGTCCCCGATGCGGTAGTTCGGCACTTCGCGTGTGATGGTGACGTCGTGGACGTGGCTTTCGCGGTAGCCCGCGCCGGTCATGCGGGTGAATTTGGCTTTCTTCTTCATCTCGGCGATGTTTTTGCAGCCGGTGTAGCCCATGGAGGCGCGGAGTCCCCCGACCATCTGGTGAATGACCGCGGCGATCGGCCCCTTGTAGGGCACGCGGCCTTCGATGCCTTCGGGCACCAGCTTTTTGCTTTCCGTCACTGCCCCTTGAAAGTAGCGGTCGGCCGAGCCCTGGGTCATTGCGCCGATGGAGCCCATGCCGCGGTAGGCTTTGTAGGAGCGGCCTTGCACAAAAATGATTTCGCCCGGCGCTTCGTCCGTGCCGGCGAACATCCCGCCGAGCATCGCGCAGTCCGCGCCCGCCGCGATCGCCTTGGCAAAGTCGCCCGAGGAACGGATGCCGCCGTCGGCGATGACGGGGATTTTATGCGCGGCGGCGATTTTGGCGACGTTCATGATGGCGGAGAGCTGCGGTACGCCGACGCCTGCGACGATGCGCGTCGTGCAAATCGAGCCGGGTCCGATGCCGACTTTGAGCGCGTCCGCGCCTGCGTCGATCAGCGCCTTGGCGGCGTCGCCCGTGGCGATGTTGCCGGCGATGATCTGGATGCGGTTGTGGCGCTTGCGCAGCTTCGCCACCATGTCGATGACCGACTTGGCATGACCGTGCGCCGTATCGACGACAATCAGGTCGGTTTCGGCGTCGATCAGCTCTTCCGCGCGGGCGAAGTTGCTCTCGCCCGTGCCGATGGCCGCGCCGACGCGCAGGCGCCCTTCCTGATCCTTGCAGGCGGTCGGGTAGAGTTGCGACTTTTCGATGTCCTTGACGGTGATCAGGCCGATGCAATGCCCCGCGTTGTCCACGACCAGGAGTTTCTCGATGCGGTGCTGGTGCAGAAGTTTTTTGGCCTTTTCCTTGCTGATGTTGCGCGGCGCGGTGACGAGATTCTCGGATGTCATCAGGTCGCTGACTTTTTGTTTTTGGTTTTCGGCGAAACGCACGTCGCGGTTGGTGAGGATGCCGACCAGCTTGCCGTTCTCCTGCGTCACCGGGATGCCGGAGATGCGGTTTTGCTTCATGACGTTGAAGGCCTCGGCGAGCGTCGCATCGGGGCGGATGGTGATCGGCGCATCGACCATGCCCGATTCATAGCGCTTCACGCGGCGGATTTGCGCCGCCTGCACATCGGGCGGAAGATTGCGGTGGATGATGCCGATGCCGCCCGCCTGCGCGAGGGCGATTGCCGTGTCGGCCTCCGTCACCGTGTCCATCGCGGCGGAGAGCAGGGGAACATTGAGCGCGATGTTGCGCGTCAGCCGCGTCGTCACGTCCACGTCCGCGGGCTGCACGTCAGAGGCGCCGGGGAGCAGCAGAACATCATCGAACGTCAGGCTTTCCTCAATCGCTGCGGCAGGAGATTTTTCAATTTTCGGCATTTTTCTTTTCCTTTTTTATTCCCACTCAATAGTTCTTATGTATCTAACTATCTGATATCGCGTGTTTAATTTTTAGTTTGTAGTAAGTTTGTAGTAGAAAATGCGCATTTTATGATGCGTCACTATTACCTTGCGCTTTGACCAAATTTCTTCTCACCTCGTCAAATTTAGATGGATTCGTTTTTATAACTCTATCCATAGATAAACTTAAATCTGCCGTTTTAGCGCCAGTCGCGTGAATGGCGAAGCGCCTACTCATTGCAAAACCCCTTTGAGCGAGCTCTTCCATGTGCTGATCTTCGCCAAGAGGATACAGAATTTCAAAGTTGATCCCAGCAATTTCTTGCGCGAGTTTTTCAATTTTACCAGCGTCAAAATGTTCATCTTTTTTCTTTTTGGGGGTTCTAACTTTGATTTTTTCAGGGGTCTTCCCGCTCCATGAAAAAATTCCGTGTGTGAGCATGTGTCGCCGCGTTTTCAAATTATCAACTCTCTTTAGAACTTTTTCTAGGTATGATTTTATCTCCTTCGGCTCTGCCATTTCTTTTAGTAAAGATTTAAATTCTTTGAGTGTTTTTTCTAAAGTGCCGTTCTCCACAAAACCCGGTGGTAAAGTGCGGGATAAATTTTCAGCTAGCTCTTGCGTCATCTGTATAAGTAAATATTCAAGTAGCGCCCATGATACTGTCATCTTTCCTATAGCATACATTTCACCTTCGGATATGTCTGGATACAACGCTATGGATTTCTTCTTTCCTAAACTTTTAGATACTATAAAATTCATTTATTCCCACTCAATCGTTCCCGGCGGTTTGGAGGTGATGTCGTAGACGACGCGGTTGATGCCGCGCACTTCGTTGACGATGCGCGCTGCGACATGGCCGAGGAAGTCGTGCGGCAGGGCGGCGAAGTCCGCCGTCATGCCGTCCACCGACGTTACGGCGCGAAGTGCAAGCACATGATCATACGTGCGTCCGTCGCCCATCACGCCGACGGTTTTGACCGGCAGCAGCACGGCGAAGGCCTGCCATGTTTCGTTATAAAGATTGTTTTTATGCAGCTCTTCGATAAAGATCGCGTCGGCCTTTTGCAGGATGGAGACTTTTTCCGCTGTCACCGCGCCGGGAATGCGGATGGCGAGGCCAGGGCCGGGGAAGGGATGGCGGCCGATGAACTTTTCGGGGATGCCGAGTTCGCGGCCCAGCGCGCGCACTTCATCCTTGAACAGCATGCGCAACGGCTCGACGATTTTGAATTTCACGTCTTTGGGCATCCCGCCGACGTTGTGGTGCGACTTGATGGTGACGGCGGGGCCGCCGTGCGGCGAGACGCTTTCGATCACGTCCGGATAAAGCGTGCCTTGGGCAAGAAACTCCGCTTCGCCCGCCTTTTTCTCCGCGCCGGTGAAGACGTCGATGAAGGTTTTGCCGATGATCTTGCGCTTTTGCTCGGGGTCGTCCACGTCGGCGAGCCGGTCGAGGAATAACGCGCCCGCATCTTCGTGGATCAGCGGGATGTTGAAATGGTCGCGGAACAATCCCACGACTTCCGCCGCTTCGTTGTGCCTCATCAGGCCTGTATCGACGAAGATGCAGGTGAGCCGGTCGCCGACCGCCTCGTGCAGCAGCGCCGCGACGACGGTCGAATCGACCCCGCCGGACACGCCGCAGATCACCCGACCCTTGCCGACCTGTTCCCGGATTTTCGCGATGATTTCGTCGCGGAACGCGGCCATCGTCCAGTCGGCACGGCATCCGGCGATATTGAGCAGGAAGTTCTTCAGCATGCGCGCGCCGTCCGGCGTATGCACGACTTCGGGGTGAAACTGCACGCCGTAGAACTTGCGCTTTTCGTCGGCGATGGCGGCGTAAGGGCAAGTGTTCGTACGGGCGATGGCGGAGAACCCTGGGGGCAGGGCGGTGACGCTGTCGCCGTGGCTCATCCAGACTTCTTTTTTCAAGACGCCGGAAAAGAGCTTGCTGTCGTCGAGCTGGATCGCCGCGCGGCCGAACTCGCGCTTGTCCGATGTTTCGACTTTTCCGCCGAGTTCGTCGCACATCGCCTGAAGGCCGTAGCAGATGCCGAGCACGGGCACGCCCATATCGAGCAAACCTTTCGGGATGCGCGGGCTGTCTTTTTCCGTGACGGAGGCGGGCCCGCCGGAGAGGATGATCGCTTTCGGCGCGCGCGCGCGGATATCGGTGAGCGGAGTCGAGAAGGGCAGCAGCTCGCAATAAACGCCGGATTCGCGCACGCGGCGGGCGATCAGCTGCGTCACTTGCGAGCCGAAATCGAGAATGATCACTTTGTCGTGCGTTTGCGCTGTCATAACGTCCGGGTGTTGGCTTAGACACGGTTATTACATGCGACGTGGGCGCTATTCAAACAGTTTTTTGCATTTTACCCATCCGGCATGAAAAACCCGGCGGCACATGCATGCCGCCGGGTCGTTATTTCTCTTTTTGGCCTATTAATCCTACAGAAAAATTCTCTCCAAATAATTCCGTCGGATTTTTGGAAGAAGATTATTTAGCGTCGGTTGGTTGTTGATCGGCGGGCTGTTGACCGGCGGGCTGCTGGTCAGCAGGGTGCGTGGCATCCTTGCCGTCTTTCTTGGCGCTGGTGTCCGTGCCCTTTTGATCGGGTGTCTGGGCGGCTTGTTGAGCGGGCGCTCCGGCATCCTGACCGCTTTGCACGGCAGGGGCTTGCATTTGCATGCTGTTGTCAGCCTGTGCCCAGCCGGCGGTAGGCGCAGCGAGAATCAGGGCCGTTGCAGCGAGGATGATGCATGTTTTCGTTTTCATTTGGTTGGTTCTCCTATAAAAAAGCCGACGTTCGAAATGAACGCCGACGGCCTCAATACTCCCACAAAGCCTGAATAACGGCAAGGCGGTGCGCGCCACAACGCGTTTGCTGTATTGGAAGTATTTATAAGGAAATTGGAGCGGGTGAAGGGATTCCAATAAATAACTAGAAATAAACAATAAATTTTGCTATGCTTACCCACACAGAACCTACACAGGTACGGCAAAACAAGCACTTACGCCGCCGATCTGCACAGTTTCTGCACATTGGGAGGTGAAGAGATGCAGTTCATTATCGATAAGGAGCAGTTGAAACCGGGTCTCATCATCTTCCGTCGCGGCGATGTCGGGCACGACAATTATTATTGCCGCGTGAGAATCCAGAATGAGGACCGCTACAAGACCATTTCGCTGCGCACGGCGGACCGGCAGACGGCGCGCGACTACGCGCTGGATCAATATGCGGACATCCGCTTCCGGGTGAAGCACGACGTTCCAGTGTTCAACCGCCCCTTCTCGCAGGTGGCTGAGGAGTATGCCGAAGCGCAGCAGCGCCGCGCCAATGCCGGCGAGGTCAGCCAGGCGCGCGCGATGAACGTCAAGAACAAGATCGACGGCCCCCTCAATGCCTATGTCGGCAGTACGCAGGTGCATCTCATCACCCAGGAGCGCTGGTCGGATTATCCGCTCTGGCGCAGGGAGAACGGCAAGGGCCGCCGCAACGGCATCATCAGCGATGCCACCATTCGCATCGAAATGGCGATCTTCGCCGCCATCATGAATTATGCAATTGGCAAACGCTATGTGCCCGCGAGCCACCGCTTCGAGGGGATGCCCAAGCTCAAAACCAGCCGGCGTGACGAGTTCACGCTGGAGGAATACCGGACACTACACACCAAGGGCCGAAAGTGGATCAGGGAGGCGACCTCGCCGCAGGGCACTTGGTATCGCCAGATTTGCTACAATTTCATTCTCATCATGTGCAACACCGGGATGCGCCCGCCGGAAGCCAAGAACCTGCGCTGGCGCGACATCACCAGCGCCAAGGACAAGGATGGCCAGGAAATCCTCGTCATCTATGTCCAGGGCAAGGGCAAGACGCGCAAGCTGATCGCGCCCAAGAGCGTCGGGAAATATCTGGATCGCGTCCGCAATCTTTCCAAGGCGACCAAGCCGGACGACCCCG
>JAJZTA010000026.1 GCA_021849295.1 Pseudomonadota bacterium
CTTCGCCAAGCGGCTTAAAACCCTGAAAGGACTCACGGCCTATGAATACGTCTGTAAAATCTGGACAAAAGAACCGGATCGCTTCAAAATAAATCCGCTCCACCATATCGTGGGACTAAACAACTAGGAGCGGTTACCGCACATCGTCCCGAATGATGATGCGCGAGCCTTTGGCGATGATGCCGTATTCCTCCAGCTTCGGCCAGGCGCGGGAAAGCGTCTCCGTCTCCATGCCCAGCCGCGCGGCGATCAGTGATTTCCTGTAAGGCAGCGTAAATCCTTTCGGGTCGAACCCGTGCGAAGCGCAAATCTCCCGCAGGAAAGCCGCCAACATCTGCGGCGCCGTCATGGTCGCCCGCCGCTGCATTTCCTGCTGCTGCAGCATATAGCGCTCCGCCAGAAAGGCCAGCAACTTTTCGGCCACCGTCGGGTGCTTGAGCATGACCGCCTTGAACTCGCCGATCGGCAGTTTGATGACATGGACATCATCGACGGCGCGCGCGCTTGTGCGGTAGAATCTATCCTGCATGCACGCGGCGGACTTGCAAAACACATCTCCAGGTTTGTACAACTCCACCGTGATTTCTTCTCCGTCTTCGGTCGTATTGAAGTGCTGTATATGACCGCTGCACAGGAGATACAAATACTCGATGAGGTCGCCTTCCTGAAAAAGCAGGTCCTTCTTGGAATAGAGGATCGGACCTTCGCCTTCCGGCAGGCTTTCTTTTTCCTTCTGGGTCAGTCCGGCAAAGAGGGGAATATTCCTGATCATGCGTTTGGAGATCAGGCGCATCACATATTCGCGCACGCTTGCCGATTTCTTCACCGACTTGTGCAGCTCCTGCGCCGTGATGCGCGAAAGAACCACGTCCCCGTTCGCGCGCGCCGAGGCGCAACGTTTCCCCCCCAATATAACCGCCATTTCGCCGATGAGTTCTCCCGGCCCCACCTGCGCCAGCAGGATCTCTTCACCGTCATCGTTGCAAATGCATATGTCGACCTTGCCGCTTTCGATTTTGTAGGCGCAGTCTCCAAGCGTGCCCTGCTCCAAGACGAGCGTTCCGCTATGTACAAAATCCCTCTGTTCCATTAGGGCATACCCCTTCCTCATAATATTATTACATACCCCTTCCTCATAATATTATTATATGACAAATACAATACAGTTTTGTTAACTTATAGACAAATTTTAGACAAATTTTAGGTATCTAAAAATCATTTCCTATCAAGATCATACCCGCGCATCCGCATCAGGAAACGAAAAGCGGCAAACATATCCTTAAGATTTTTTTTGATGATAATCAATTTCTGGTTGTAGAGGAAGCAGATAATGGCCTCTCGCACGCTGACCCCATTTGTATGCCCCTCACCTATCCCTTGAAGGAGAACTCATATGAAACGCATTGCCATTATTCCCGTTATCGCCGCGCTGGCCCTGACCGGCTGCACGACACAACTGAGCCCGCAGGACCGCGCCCTGCTGACGCATACGAACGATATGGCGCAGCAAGCCATGACCGCGGCGCAAGCGGCGCAGTTCGCCGCCAGCGACGCCAAGGCCGCCGCGCAGCGGGCCGAGGCCGACGCGCAAGCCGCCGACCAGAAAGCGCACCTCATGTTTCAGGCGAGCCAGAATAAATAAAGCTTTGGAAATAAAATTTATTGTCGTGCCGTCTTTTGCAGCGCCGTATCGGGCGTCACGGATGTTTTCTGCACGCTCTTTTGCCGCGTTGCCACGACGACGGGAATGCCGGAACGCCACATGATGGCCTTGCGGACGAACGGCCATTCGATCTTCGTCCCGCTGCCCGCCAACTGATAAACGTCGCCATACACGTCCGGCAGGTCGTCGATGGTGAATTTTTCGCGTCCCGCGATTTCATCCGCCTGTTGCGGCGACGGCATGACTTGCAAAAACAGCGCATTTCCCTCCCAGCCGATGCTGTAGACCGTATCGACCACGGTGACCTGCGTCCCCTTTGTCACGGCCTTGAACAGGGTTTCTATGTCTTCGGGATAAAGGCGTATGCAACCATGACTGGCGCGCCTGCCGATAGCGTAGGGCATATCGGTGCCGTGAATGAGATAGCCGGGCCAGCCGAGATGCAGCGCATACTGGCCGAGCGGATTGTCCGGCCCCGCAGGGAAGACAGGCTTGATATCCGGCTTTTCCTTGCGGATGGACGCGGGCACGATCCATACGGGATGCGGCTCCTTGCGGGTGACCGTCGTCGTGCCGGTCGGGGTTTCCCACCCCTTCATGCCGATAGCGATGGGGAACGTCATGACCGTTTGCCGATCTGGATAATAGAACAGCCGCATGGCGGGAAGGTCGATCACGATCCCCTTATGCGGAACGTCCGGCAGAACATGCGCCGTCGGGATCGTCAGCACCGTTCCCGTCCGCGGCTGCCACACGCTCACGCCGGGATTGGCCGTGCTGATGGCGACAATGCCGATGTCGAAACGGCGCGCGATGCTATAGAGCGTGTCTTTCTTCTTGACGGTGTAATGGACGATCTTGCCCACGACGTCGCCGGTCACGGAATACGTGGCCGCTTGTGCCGCGCCGCACGCAGCCATGCAGCAGGCAACCATGAAACAGCAAAGTAAACGGGATATACGCACCATCGTCCTGCACTAATAGATTTTCCGAACAAAAGACTGGCTTTATTTTCGGGTACGGTCGGAACCTTGTCAAACATAACACTGCCTGACGCGCCGTCCACCCTCTCTTAAGGGGTTCGACAGTGTATTCATGATGACGGCGCATTATCCGCTTGCCCTTTGGCTCTATGGGAACTATGTTTTGTAGTTCTTTTGTGTTTTAGCGGATAATGGGTTTTCTGTCGTGGAATCAACCGTACAACAGTCGGAGAACAGGCCAGAGGAAGGGCGCAGCCCCTTCCACTACAGCAAGAACTTTGCCAAGGTCATGCTGAAGGACAACAAGTTCTGGTCGCGTTTCGGTGCCATACCCAACGGCGTCAAGCTGGTCGTGCAGGCCGCCATCGGCGCGGGCTTGCTGCTCACGGCGCCGTTCGCCGTACAGATCTTCGGCTTTGCCGGCTGCTGCATTCTCGGCGCGGCGGGCCTTTGCGCCATCGGCTACGGCTTTCCCGGCGCGTGGCAGAGACTTGAAGAAAACTTCGCGCAAACCTTCCCCCGCTTTAATCCGCTGCGGCGGATCGGACAGCCCATTCGCGCGCGGCTCAAGAAAAAGCCCCAGCCCCAACAACAGGAAGACACACAAAAGAAGCGCCGCAGAGGACTGCGCCTGAAGGAAAGCCACATGGACATTTTTCTGTCCGGCGTCACGCTCGAAGGCTCCGTGTTCGGGATCGTCGTCTGGCCCCTTCTCGCCGTACCCGTCGTTCTGGCGCTGCCGACCCTGACCGTTGCCGGCGGTTTGCTGCTCGCGGGAGCGGCGGTGCAAACGGCCAGCAGCATTTTCGGCGTTGTGTGCTCGGTCAGAACCCTGTCGCAAACCGCCCGCAAAAACAAAGGCGCAAAGAAGGGCAAAGAGACAAAGGCAGCTCCGCCGCAGGTAGAAAAAGCGGGCGCGCTGCCCGCCGCGGCAACGGACGCCTTCAACAGCAAGGCCGTGCCCGGAAAGCAGATGGAACTGCCGCTTGAAGAGCCTGCCCAGCCCGGGCGTGCTTCCGGCCCGAGGCCTTTGCAATAATGCTTCCCGAACGGGCGCGCCGCGGCGAAATGACGCCACGACGGCAAAATCAGATACGGATAGAGAAAACTGCTTTTAAAAACAGCAGGATAATCACTATATAATTGTCATAATTAATACAACTAAGATGATAACGATGCCCCTTGATTTTTCGCCCTATGGCAACTAATATTCATCATTACTTTGAATGTGTTATCAAGAGTAAGGGATTTTCCACGGTGGATGTCGCCATAGCACAGCAAGAGGACATTAAACCTCAGGAGGGTCTCAGCCCTCTCCGCTACGGCTGGAACTTCACCAAAAAACTTGCCAAAGACAACAGATTCTGGTCGCGTCTGGGCGCCGTGTTCAGCGGCGGCAACCTGCTTGCGCAAGGCCTTGTCGGCGGATTTTTCCTTCTCTCCGCCCCGATTGCCGCGCAGGTCGCGGGCTTCGTCGGCTGCGCCGCGCTGATCGGCATCGGCCTCACAGCCATCGGCATGGGCTTCCCCGGCGCATGGAAACGTCTGGAGCACCTTTGCACCGAGACCTTCCCCAAATTCAATCCGCTGAGAAAACTGCGAGAACCATTCCGCGCGCGCCTCAAACAGGAAGACCCGACGGCGGAGCTGCAAACGAAAAAACGCAAAGGCCTTCTCGGGCGCATGATCCCGCAGCTGAGCGAGGACCACAAGGACATCTTCCTCTCCGGCGTAACGCTGGAAGGCGCGGCCGTCGCAGGCGTGGGCTGGACCGCGCTCGTCATTGCGCCCGCCCTCGCGACCTTTCCGGCCGTCACCGTCGGCGGGGCTCTGCTGCTGGCCTGGAGCTCATGGTGCGTCGGGACCTGCCTCTTCGACATTTTCAACTCGGCCAAAACCCTGTCTCAAGCCTTCCGCGCGCACCGCCGCAAGGGCAAAGATACCAAGGCGCAGGCGAAAATGGCCAAAATGAAAACCGTCGCTCCGCCGGTGCAGGAAGCGAAATCCAAACATCTTCCCCCTGCCACCACGAAAGCGTTCAACGACAATACAGCGCCTGCGAAACAGGAAGCCGCGCCGTCCGAGGCAAAGCCCGCTGCGCCTGCAAAGCGCGCTGCAAACGGCCCCCAGCAGCCCTGAGTACGCTGTTCCCCGTATACCCCTTAAGATCATTTAAAAACAAGCTGATCGTCCGCTTGTCGTTGATATTGTTTGTGAGATAATATGGCATCCATCTCCCTTGCCTTTTGTGCCTATGGCAACTAATATTCCTAATCATCTGGTCGTTATTCACGGGTAAGGAATTTTCCATGGCGGCAGCTGCCATACCACGACAGGAAGAAATTCCCCTCCTGGAGGGAGAAAAACCCAAATCAGGACTGGGTTTTTTTCGCTACACCGGACACTTTCTCAAAAACCTCGTGAAAGATAACAAATTCTGGGCGCGCATGGGCGCCGTCGCCAACGGTCTGAATTTTATCCTGCAAGGCGTCGTGGGGGCGATGTTTCTGCTGGCTATGCCGGTGGCGGCCCACATCGCCCACTTCGTCAGCATTTCCGCAGCCGCCACGGCGGGGCTGGTCGCGCTGCCGTTGGCCGCGCAGGTTGCCGGCCTTGCAGGTTGCGCTGTGCTTGGCGCCGTCGGTCTGTCCGCCATCAGTCTCGGCTTCCCCGGCGCGTGGAACCGCCTAGAGGATATCTGCGCGAAAACCTTTCCCAAATTCAATCCGCCGCGCAGCCTCAGGCGCGCCCTGTTCCGCGCCCGCCTCAAAGAAAACGTCCAGCACGTAACGCAGCCTCCTCCGCGCAAAGGCATTCTCAAACGCATCCTGCCGAAGGAGCATCATCAGGACATCTTCCTCTCCGGCGTGACGCTGGAGGGAGCGACGGTCGCAGGCGTGGGCCTGACAACGCTCGCCCTCATCCCCGCCGTCATGGCTATACCCACCCTCACCTTTGGCGGCGCCGTGTTCCTCGCGTGGAGCACATGGAGCGTCGGGGGCTGCCTCTTCGACATCTACAATTCGACCAAGACCCTGGCGCAGGCCTATGGATCGCACAGGCAGGAAAAGAAAGCGGCGAAGGCGCAGACGAAAAAAGCGAAAAAGACAAAAACCGCCGCTCCGCCGCCGCAGGCAGCAAAGTCCAAACCGCTTCCGCCCGCCACGGAAACTTTCAACGACAAGGCCAAACCCGACGCGCAGAAAGAAACGCCGCCCGCAGCGCCCGCACCGCGCCGCATGAACGGCCCGCCGCAGTAACGCGCTTCAAAATATTCCATATAAAAAACCGGACTGCGACGCGTCTTGCTTTTTGAATGTGCAGCCCGTAACATTCTTGCTCATTTTGTCACTCCCGTGTGAAGGACATGCCGATGGAGGCAACGGACGTACAGCAGCAAGCAAATGACAACAGGCCTCAGGCAGGCCTGAGCCGCTTTCGCTATGGCTGGAACTTCGCCAAAGCCATTGTGAAGGACAACAAGTTCTGGTCGCGTTCCGGCGCGACCCTCACCGGCATGAATTTGCTCGCCCAGGCTGCCATTGGCGGCTTTTTTCTGCTCTCTGCACCGCTGGCGGCGCAGGTTCTGGGCTTTGCCGGTTGCGGAGTTCTCGCCGGCCTCGGCATCACCGCCGTCAGTTTCGGCTTCCCCGGCGCATGGCAGCGGCTGGAAAGCCTATGCGAGCAAAACTTCCCCAAATTCAACCCGCTCAGGCGCATCAGAACATCGCTGTTCCGCTCCCGCCCCGAAAACGATGTGCAGCACGCCGCGCAGCCGCCGGCGCGCAAAGGCCTTATCGGGCGCATGAAGGCGGGGCTGCAGGAGCACCATATCGATATGTTCCTCTCGGGCGTGACGCTGGAAGGCGCCTCCGTCGCGACTGTGGCCTGGGGCTATTTTCTCATGCCCACCGTTTTGTCTTTGCCCGCGTTCACGATTGCCGGCGGCATAGGTCTGGCCGTCGGCGTATGGAACGTCAGCCTCGGCCTCTTCGACATTTTCAATTCGACGAAAACCATGGCGCAAGCCATCGGCACGCAAAGACAGCACCGGAAGGCGGCGAAGGCGGCGAAGAAGGCCGCGAAGCCTGCCGTGCCGCCGCCGCAGCCCGGAAAAGCGAAACCGCTCCCCGCAGCCGCCACAACAGCGTTCAACGACAATGCCGCGCCCGGCAAGCAGGAAGCGAAACCGCCCGCAGCCAAGCCAGCCGCCCCCGCCCCGCGCGCCGCAAAACGCTCTGTTTAGCCACATATTCCGCTGTCGAGCGGGATTTTTGCGTCCTTCGATTAATGTGATATAATCAACGGACCAAAGAGGGGGACTGACGTGAGCGTCGAGGACATACTCGCCTGTTTCGAGCGGACATCCGACCAATTTCTCTCGGAGAAAGAATTCGAGGCGAAGCTCCGCGCCGGACGCCCCTTGCGCGTCAAGTACAGTCTCGACATAAAAATCCCCGCGCTGCACATCGGCCATGCCGTCAATCTCTGGCTCATGCGCGCCATGCAGGACGCGGGGCACAAGGCCGTGATCGTCTTTTCCGACTTCACAAACCGCAACGGCGACCTTGACGGGCGGCTGGAGACGATCTGGAACACCTCCTCCGAAGAAGCCGAGACCCGCATCGGCGAGCTCACCGAACAGCTCAAAATGGTGCTGCGTTTCGACAACCCCAATCTCCTCGAGCTCCGCCGCAGCTCGGAGTGGTACGACGCCATGGGCGTGCAGGACATGCTCAACATGTTCTCGCTCCTCACCCATGCCCGCCTCATCTCCCGCGACGCCTTTCAGGCGCGCATCGCGGAAGGCACGGAAATACACATCAACGAAATGATCTATCCCATTCTGCAGGGATACGATTCCTGCATGGTGCGGGCGGACATCGCCCTGCTCGGCTCGAACCGCCTGTTCAACGAATCCCTCGGCCGCCACATGCAGGAAAAGCACAAGCAAAAGCCGCAAACGCTGCTCACCACAATCATTACGCCCGGCATCGACGGGCGTAAAAAACAATCGCCGCGCCGCCACAACGACATCTCCTTGCTCCATTCCCCGCGCGACAAATTCGGGCGCGTCATGCGCATCCCCGACGCGCTGATCCAGGATTACTTCCGTGTCTATACGGACGTGCCTCTGGAAGAAGTCGCCGTCTCCCTCAAAAAAAGCCCGCGCGACGCCAAGGTCGACCTCGCCACCGCCATCGTCGCGCGTTACCACGGCGCGGAAACGGGCCGCGCCGAGCGCGACTGGTTCGACAACACCATTTCAAAAGGCTATATCCCCGACGACCTGCCGACGCTCGTCGTCAACACCGGCGACATGGAGGCGCTCGACCTCGTCGCTCTGGCGCGCCCCAAAAAGAGCCGCGGCGATTCCCGCAGGCTGATCCTGCAGGGCGGCGTTTCGCTCAACGGCCGCAAGATCACGCGCCCCGATCAGGAACTGTTCCTCAAAGACAATGACACGCTGCAGGTCGGGCGGCTGAACTGGCTCCGGCTCAGGGTGGAAGAGCCGCCGGCCTTTTACACCGAGCATCTGGCGATCCGCCCCGTGCATGTCCGCGACATAGGAGACATCTCCAAAAACATTCCGCTTGAAGACATCACGAAATACATCGTCCGCTTCAGCAACAAAAAGAAAAAGACCGAAACGGACGTCCGCGACGCCTTCAAGAAGATCATCCTGCAATCCGATCCGAAGCACGAATGGCTGTGGGCGATCTCGACGAAAGAGGATCCGGATACAACCATCGGCATCGCCTACCTGCGCGGCGACAACTGGGAACATCCGCAAAACATCTGGATGTCGCCGGACATCGCGAGCCCGGAAGACCTCGTCAAGGAAGCCATCACCGAATTCAGCGTGCAAACGCTTTTCAAGCTCGATCCGCAAAGCGAGGCCTTCAAGCAGGCCTTCGCCGTCGTGACCGCGCCGCGCGATTACGAGGCCCTTTACTACAATTACAGGCTCATGCACACGGAACTGCTGGAAAAGAACCTTCTGCCCCAAGGCCTGCAGGGCTATACCTATGACGGATGGGACCAGCTGCAACAATGGCGGCGTTTCACGACGCCGTGGCTCTTCAAGGAAGACCCGCGCATGACGTTCAACAAGAAATTCAACCAGACCCTGTCCGATCCGGGCGCGAAAGACAAATAGGCCTAGGGCGCCGTCGCGATGGCGTGCATCGCCATGACGCGCTCCTCGTTGGCGGCAATGACCTGTACGTCAAACGGTCTCAAAAATTCCACACGGCTCAGGATGTTTTTCCGCACAGGCTCCGCATGCTCGCCGATGCCGCCGGTAAAAACGATGCCGTCCACGCCGCCGAGCGCCACCGCCATCATGCCCATGAACTGCGCCACGCGTAAGCTGAAATAATCGAGCGCGAACGCGGCCTTCGGGTCATCGCTGCCCAGCAGCGTTTTCACGTCGTTGCTGATGCCGGAGAGCCCTTTGAGGCCGGAATCGTGATAAAGAATATGCTCCGCCCTCTCCGGCGGAACGCCGAGATCGCGAACCATGTAAATAACGGCGCCGGGGTCGAGCGCGCCCGAGCGCGTGCCCATCGGCAGACCCTCCAGCGCCGTCATGCCCATGGTCGTATCGACGCTGACGCCGTTTTTCATCGCGCACAGACTCGCGCCGTTGCCGAGGTGCGCCGCGATCACGCGCCCCTTGGCTAGCGCGGGATGATCGCGCCGCAAAACGTGTGCGATCCATTCATAAGAAAGCCCGTGAAAGCCATAGCGCCTGACGCCCTTGTCCGTCAATTCAGGCGGCAGCGCATAAACGCCGAACAGCGGGTCGTGCCCCGCGTGAAAGGCCGTATCGAAACAGGCGATCTGCGGCACATCGGGCTTCAGCTTCGTCAGGATGTCTATCGCCGCAAGGTTGTGCGGCTGGTGCAGCGGCGCGAGCGTGTTCAACCCCCGCAATTGCGCCATGATCTCCGGCGTCAGCAAAACCGGCGCGCGGAACAGCGTGCCGCCATGCACCACGCGGTGCGCCGCGACGGCGACCGGCGGATGTTTTTTATCCCCGATCCAGCCGAGGATAAAGCGTAGCGCCTCTTCGTGCGTGCTGCCTTCGGGCAAATCCTTCCTGTCATCTCCCGCAGCGAAAACAGGTGCCGTTCCGATGCCGGCAACCTGCCCGCCCGCCAGCAGGTTTAATTCCGGCGCATCGTCGAACAGGCTGAACTTGACGCTGGAAGAGCCGGCGTTGATGACAAGAACAGTTCCCGTCATTTGAATTTTCCCGTGCGCCTTGCTTCCTCCAGCTTCACCGCAAGCGCGCAGGACAACAGCCGGGCGCGCAAATTGTCGGCGCGGCTGGTCAAAATGACCGGCACGCGCGCGCCAAGGACGATCCCCGCCGCGTCCGCGCCGCCGAGGAAGGTCAGCTGCTTGGCGAGAATGTTGCCGGATTCGATCTCGGGCACGACAAGGATATCCGCATCACCCGCGACTTCGGAGACAATGCCCTTGTCTGCCGCCGCCTCGCTGCTGATGGCGTTATCGAAGGCCAGAGGGCCGTCAAGAATGCCGTTGGTGATCTGCCCGCGCTCCGACATTTTGCACAGGGCGGCCGCGTCTATGGTCGCCTGCATTTTCGGGTTTACCGTCTCGACCGCCGCTAGAATGGCGACTTTGGGCTTCCTCTCATGATCGAACAGCGTGCGCCAGAGGTTGATCGCGTTCTGGCAGATGTCCGCCTTGATCGCAAGGTCGGGCGCGATATTCACCGCCGCGTCGGTCACGATCAGCGCCTTGTGATAGGTCGGCACCGACATGACGAATGCGTGGCTGATGCGGTGCACGGTGCGCAGGCCGGAGGCAGACGGGACGATCGCTCCCAAAAGCTCGTCCGTGTGCAGCGCGCCCTTCATGATCGCGCCCACCTTCCCCGTCGCCGCAAGTTCCACCGCTTTGGCCGCGGCGGCGTGGCTGTGCTCCACGTCGATCAGTTCCCATTTTTCATGGGCGACTTTCGCTTTTTTCGCCGCCGCCTCTATCCGCGCGCGCGGACCGACCAGCACCGGAACGATCAGATTTTCCTTGGCGGCATCGACAATGGCCTTGATCACTTCCGGCTGCACAGGATGCACGACCGCCGTGCGGATGGGCTCCATGTCCCTGCAGGAATCGATGATGTCCTGATAGTAATCGCGACTGCGCGAATCCGCCACGCTGACTTTGACTTCTCTCATGATTTTGACCCTCGCTTTAGCCCTGACAATAGGCTTATGGCCAAACAATAGCTTGACCATGGTCAAGATACAAAAAATTTCCGGCTAATACCAGACGCTCAGCGTCCTGTGCGGCTTTTGTCCATATATCTCGGACCCGTAGCCGCGATGCCAGAGCATGTGATCGAGATTGACAGAAGTAACGGCGCCGCCAAGCGCCCGTTTCATACATTCGACGGCATGGACGGCGGCGGCGCGGATTTCGATTTCGTTTTCCGAACCGGAAACAATAGGCGCATCAGACGTATATTCCAGTATGCCGTCACAGCGCAGGACGTGCGGCACCATATTGTCCGCAAAGCAGGTCAGCTTGTCCATATCATGCAGGCCTCCGCCCTCCTGACCGAATAATGCAAGCTGCATGTCCGCCGCCAGAATCTGCGCGCGTTTCAGAATGGGCACATCGCGGCCCTTATAGCTGTGAACATCGCGGAAGTTTTCCCATGTGGCAACCTTCTCCGCCAGAGAGACGGCAGAATAACCGCAAGCGGCAAGCAGGTTCAGGACTTTGCCGCCATATTCCGCGATTACTCTTTCACCCGTTTCGCGCAGGTGGTCCGCGAAATTTTGCAGCAATTCATCCAGATGCGGATGTTTTTCCAAGGGCACGGACAACAGGCGCGAAAAATCTTCCGCCGTGATGCGCGTCCACTCTTCCGGCGTCGTGAAATTGCCTTGCTCGAAGGCTTTTTTCAGTCTGCGGGCGATGGTGGCGTATTCGAGTTCGACCCCCGCTTCTTCTGCAATCGCAAAGTAGCCGGAGCCGAAATTGACGCTGTCGAGGGCGAAAACGTAAGCCGCCGTTTTTTCGCGGTCACCCGAAACGAAATGGTCATCCGCGCCCAGCACCTCTGTGACGGGATATTTATCGACGATAAAACGCGCATAGGCGGGAATTTTATCGTAGTTGATCCTGACGTGGGACGCCTGCTCCGCCACCTCCGCGCAAGCGGGAGCTATGTTCGAGATGCGCATCATGCCACCCACTCTTTCTGCATCGCATCGAGCGTATCGTTTGCAATACTTGAGCGCACGTCGCGCATCAGGCGGTTCATCGTGAAAACATTATGGATGGAGAGCAGCTGCATGCCCAAAAGCTCCGAAACCTTGAACAAATGATGGATATAGCCGCGGCTGTGGCTTTTGCAGGCATGGCAGCCGCAGGTTTCATCAATGGGGTCCTGATCGTTGCGGTAGGTCGCGTTGCGGATGTTCATGCGCTCTTTTTCCGCGCCCTTGACCATCGCCCAGCCATGCCGCGCCATGCGCGTCGGGGAAACGCAATCGAACGTGTCGATCCCCTGCCGGACATTGGTGAAAATATCGATAAACGAGCCGATGCCGAGCAAATGCACCGGCCGCTCCGGATGCACCATCGCCATGGTCATGGCGACGACGTCGTACATCTGCTCCTTCGTCGCGCCGAGCGAGCCGCCGACCGCCGTGGCGAAAAACGGCCGGTCGCGCGTCCAGTCGCAACTGGTTTTGCGCAAGTCCTCGTAAACGCCGCCCTGCACGATGCCGTACATCGCCTGTGTGCCGTCATTGTGCCGCGCGTGCTCGGCGAGCGAACGGTCGCCCCAGCGCATGCTCATCTCCATCGAGCGCGCCGTGTATTCCTTGTCGACATGGAACGGCGTGCACTCGTCGAACTGCACGATCAGGTCCGCGCCCAGTTTTCTCTGGATGTCGACGGAGCCTTCGGGCGAGAGGAAAAACTTCTTCCCGTCGATGTAGGAGCGGAACTCCGCGCCCGCCTCGGTGATTTTCAGGATCGTTTTGGGCCGGTGCATCTGCCCGCGCCCCTTGATCTCGTCCGCGACCGCGCCGTGCCCGAGCGAGAAAATCTGGAACCCGCCGCTGTCGGTGAACATCGGCCCGTCCCAGCCCATGAACTTGTGCAGGCCGCCCATCTCCGCGATCAGGTCCGCGCCGGGGGAAAGCATCAGGTGATAGGTGTTGGAAAGGATGATATCCGACCCTGCCGCGCGCATCTGCGCCGGAGACAGCGCTTTGACCGCCGCCTTGGTGCCGCAGAAAATGAAGTTGGGCGTATCGATCGCGCCGTGCGGGGTCGTCAGCGTCCCGAGGCGGGCGCGGGTCTGCGAAGCTTTGTGCGTAATTTCAAACTTAAAAGTCATAAGGGTCTGTTTAACTGAAAGTTGTCCTTTTTTCAATTACTCATAAAAAAGAATCCCTCTCCGGAAGCCGGGTGGAGACGAAAAAACCCAATGATTTTAATGAGTTGTTTTTACTGGTCAAACCGGTTATTAAAAGCTATATTTTTGCCCACTGCCCCAGTGGTGAAATTGGTAGACGCGCCGCACTCAAAAGGCAGTTTATAGAAAATAATATAGATAAAATATTTAATAAAAACAATAATTTTTAGTATACTTCTAATATATGATATCCTAACACACTGTAAGCACATTTTAGCGCACACTCCCGCTTGCAGTGAAAGGATCAGAGATGTCAGAAATACATCAAATTTTGGGCGGTAAGGTCAGCATATATCGTCGTGAACGCAGCCGGTTCTGGCAGTGCGCAGCATCCATAGATGGCCGCCAATGGCGTACCTCAACCAAGAACGATAGCCTGTCTCATGCCAAAGACTTTGCAGAAGACTGGTATCTGGAATTAAAAGGAAAAAGCCGCGCAGGTCTATTAAAGGGCGGCAAGAAATTTAAAGAAGCCGCAACCTTATTTCTGGAGGAATACCCCATACTTACCCAAGGGCAACGCAGCCCCACTTGGATAATCAATAATCAGTTAAAGTTAAAATCAATCATCCTTCCCTTTTTAGGAGAAAAATATCTCTCTGAAATCGACTCTGGAACGATTCAAGATTATCGCCTGCATAGGGCGAAGACTTGCAAAACAGGTAAGCCGCCAGCCCGTGCCACTCTTCATCACGAAATTGTTCTGATACGTCATGTATTAAAGACCGCCAAAAGGCGTGGCTGGATAACAGCCCTCCCAGATATGTCAGTCCCTTACAAAGCATCTGGTAAGGTTTCACATCGAGCATGGTTCTCACCCGAGGAATATAAGCAACTTTATGAGGCTACGCGGAAACGCGCTGCCGAACCTCTAAACAACCGTTGGAAAAAAGAATGTGAAAATTTCCACGACTACATACTTTTCATGGTCAATACCGGACTGCGGCCAGACGAAGCCGCGAACCTCGAATTACGAGACGTCGCCATCGAAACCGATGAAGCGACAGGCGAACGCATACTCGTAATCGAGGTCCGAGGGAAACGAGGAGTCGGCTATTGTAAAAGTATGCCTGGAGCTGTCCTGCCGTTTCAGCGCACGGTAAAACGGAAAGGACTAACTGAACCAACGTCAAAGGTTCTTGGTAAGCCCCAGCGTGAACTACTCAACAGCATTCTTGATGAACTTGACCTTAAAGTGGACAGAGACGGTCAACGGCGCACAGCCTACAGCTTTCGCCATACTTATATCTGTCTGAGACTGATGGAAGGCGCAGATATATACCAGATTGCTAAAAACTGCCGCACCAGCGTTGAAATGATCGAAAAATTCTATGCTACCCACATTAAAAATACCCTCGACGCTTCGGCTATTAATGTCCGAAAACACCCAAAAGCCCAAAAACAGGCTAAAAAACCACAAGAATAAAGGGTTTATTTTTGTTGGCAAAAATATCATTTTGACGCTATATTCGCACTGTGCCCCTGTGGTGAAATTGGTAGACGCGCCTGACTCAAAATCAGGTACCGAGAGGTGTGTTGGTTCGAGTCCGACCAGGGGCACCATCTTTCCTAAAAAACCGTATTCCGAGACAGCCGAAGAACTTCGGCGCGGAATGCGTTACCGTGGAGCACTAGGGTCAAACGACCGGCTGCGACACGCGCGCAATGACAGGCGAGCGTCTGGCATGATGTCCGAAAGCGCCCCATACGGGGCGCGGACAGCGCATGTTAACACTCTGGCACATAGCGGTTCAGCCGCGCCATTTCACGCCAGTCAGGGAGCCTTTATGACAGGATCCGTGAAAGAAAACCGCGCCGCAAGGGCGGCGCGGTTGTGAGGCAAACGCCGTGCTAGAAGCGCGGCGGGCAAGGCCGAAACGCCCTCTTCCTGCGGAGAACCGTCTGGATGTTCGCAAGCGTGATCGTCGTCAGCGGGCAATGCGCCGCTGAGAGGTTGCGACGGGTTAGATCGGCGATAATGCTGTGATACAGCGCATGCAGCTGCGCTTCGGTCATGTGTTCGAGTTCTTCTTTCGTGATGATAAACATTTTCTGCTCCTGTCTTTTCCGGCCACGACCATCGCGGCCTCATGCGGCAGACAGGGCAGCGCGTTCGGTTGCGCGCACTCAGGCGGAACGCAGTGGAGAAGCCCTTCAGGGCTTGCGTCGAAAACACCGAACCGATGCAGGATGCGAATGGACAGGCCGTGACGTGGGCGGAGTATCAGGGGCAGTACGTGATCATCGCGTGAAAGAAGCACTCATTTTCTCTGCATGACCAAGCTCAGCGGCAGTCTCACGAAGCAACTTATGCCGAACGACCGGACCGCGTCGCCTTTTGCGCTCAATGACCGTGCAGCGCTGTAGAGCCGCCTTGCGCAATATCCGTATCGATAAAGCTTTCGTGACCTGTTTACAGGGCCGTGCTCTGTAATCGCGGATCAGGCCATTTCTCTCCTTTTACGGTTTGCAATCACCCATGCGTGCAGGATTCGAGCCTCTTGCCATGCGCGGGCGCTTCCCGAGTCAACAGGAAAATTGGCTCCCGCGCCGACGATGCTTCGCATCCCCCCAATTTTCCTGTCTGACTCTGCGCCCTTGCGCATGGCCTAACGCGAGGCATCGCCCGCAAGGGTCATCGCAAACATAAGGAGATTGAACATGACCACCACGACAGAAACAACGACCGCCAAAGCCAAACAGGCCCCCGCCTTTTATATTTTCTCGCAATCGCAGGACGGCAAGAACAAGCGCATCGGCGCGGCCTTCCGCCACAGCAAAGGCAACGGCTTCAACGTCCTGATCGGCAATACCCGCTACGTGGCATTCCCGCCGAAGGCGCAATCCGCAACCACAGAGGGGAAAGGCGCTTAAAGCGCTTTTCTCCCTTGCAGCAAAGGAGCACCGCCATGACACATCACGTCAAATCCGACATTTACACCCGCGTCACGGAGAAGATCATCGCCGCCCTCGAACAGGGCGAGCGCACCTGGGTTCCGCGCTGGAACGCGGCGCAC
>JAJZTA010000016.1 GCA_021849295.1 Pseudomonadota bacterium
CTTCGCCAAGCGGCTTAAAACCCTGAAAGGACTCACGGCCTATGAATACGTCTGTAAAATCTGGACAAAAGAACCGGATCGCTTCAAAATAAATCCGCTCCACCATATCGTGGGACTAAACAACTAAAGCTACTTCTTCGCGGGCTTGATCGCCGCCGCGATTTTGGCCTGATAGGCGGCGGTCTCCGCCGTGGCGGGCGCGGGCTTCAGCAAGTCTAGCGGCGCGATGCGGTCTTTGCGGTTGATCGCGTTCACAAGAGCATAATAGGCGATATTGGCAAAGCTGTTGTTGCTCTCGTCGCGCGTGATGTAATGCGGCAGTTCGTGATAACTTCTACGGTGCAACCACTTGGGATACAGCAGCTGGAAATATTTCTTTTCCGTGCGGTTGCCGTTTTCATCATACTGCCATTGATAATCCGTCGCACGGACCGGCGCGTTGACGATCACGCTGGTATCGGACAGAGGGCGGATGACCAGCCCGTTTTTGTTGGCGATGCGTTTGGCGAACTTGTTGTAGATCGCGGAGAGCGGCCGCCAGATCAGGTTCTTGGCGCGCATCATGCGGTCGTTGCTGGCGACGAGGAAAAGCGTGGTGAAACGGTCGGTTTCCTTGGTGTAGCGCGAGACGACGCCCGGCGCGATCAGCACAACTTCGTTCAGCGCGGCGCGCGCGTCCTTTTCGGCATAGCCGATCTTTTTCATCATTTTCAGCTGGGCGTTGTAGGCCTCCTGCGCGACGATGGAGCCCGCGCTATAGCCGAAGAACGTCACGTTACGCAGATTCTTTTTCGCTTCATCAAGCGGCAGCGGCGTGCCGGTGACATTGCCCTTTTTGTCGCGGGAAAAATCCTTCGCGACCAGAGGCATCAGCACGGCGGCAGCGATATCGAACCCTGCGTCCGACGAGCGCTTCGAGGGATGGCTGTTGTAACGGGCAAGATTGAAAAGATTGCGCAAGCTGGTGTGCGACCAGCCGTAGATCGGCGGCAGCTTCGGGAATCCATCCTTCAGCAGCACTTCCATGCTCTTGATGCTGCCCGCGACATAGCCGGGGCGGTTGTTGTTAGTCAGAAAGCCGGAGAGATAAATCACCGTCGGCGCTGTGATGCGCACCTGATCGAGCGGCACCTCCTGCAATTGCGCTTTGCCTTCCGCGTCTGCGGTTCTGCGCCAGAATTTTCCCATATTTCACCTCTGGCGGCATTGTTTTACAAAATGCAATTTTTGTCAATGTTATTATGGAATAATTATACCCTCTGCATATACCCTTGATTTTTAATAACAAGAAATCTCTACCAGTTTTTTGAAGATTATGATAAGTAATACCCCTTCAGGAATTCCGTTTTGACGTATATGAAAGGTCGCACCTCATGGCTCCCAGAGACACAACGCCGCATCCGTGGGAAAAATCCTATCCGCAGGAACTGAAATGGGACGCGGAGATTCCCGACACGACCATTCCGGCCATGTTCGACGAAGCGGTCAAAAAATACGCCGACCGCCCCTGCCTCAGCTTCATGGGCAAAAAGCTCACCTATAAGGAAACCGGAGAGATGGTCGACCGCTTCGCCAAGGGCCTGCAGGACCAGGGCATCGGCAAAGGCTCGAAAGTCGGCCTCTGCCTGCCGAACTCGCCTTTCTACATCATCGCCTACTACGCCGCACAGAAAGTCGGCGCGACGGTGGTGAACTTCAACCCGCTCTACGCCGAAAAGGAAATGGAGCACCAGATCCGCGACAGCGACGCGGACATGATGATCGTGCCGAACCTCGAACAGGTCTTCCCCAAGGTCGAGCGCATGCTGGGCGAAGCCCGCCTCAAAAAAATCGTCAGCTGCGACATGGCGGATTTTCTGCCGGCGAAAAAGGCCGTTCTCTTAAAAACATTCAATAAAGTCTCCCGCATCGCGCACGCGCAGCCGTTGAAAGCCATCTTCCTCGGCTACGCGGGCAAAAAGGCCGACGCGCTCGGCAAAAAACTCGGCGTGCAGCCTGCCGCAAAAATCAAAAAAGACAAAAACCACCTGCGCTTCTCCGATCTGGTGAAAACCAAGGGTAAACCCGCGCCGGCCGAGGTTTCGCCGAAGGATACAGCCGTGCTGCAATATACCGGCGGCACGACGGGCGTTCCCAAAGCGGCGGTCCTAAGCCAGGGCAACCTCGCCGCCAACGTCAATCAGGCGGGCATGTGGTTCCTCGCCGGCGAAAAGCGCGAAAAGCAGGACAAGATCCTTGCTGTGCTGCCGTTCTTCCATGTTTTCAGCATGACGGCGCAGATGAACCTCAGCTTCAACATCGGCGCCGAGCTGATCATGATGCCGAAGTTCGACCTTAACGAGTTCCTTGAAACCGTGACCAAAGAGAAGCCCACGATCTTCGCGGGCGTTCCCGATCTTTACAAAAAAGTCGTCAGTGCCCCCGATCTCGGAAAATACGACCTCTCCTCGCTGGAAATCTGCATCTCCGGCGCGGCGCCGCTGCCCGACGAAATCAGGGACGCCTTCAAACAGGTGACGGGCATCGAATTGCTCGAAGGCTACGGCTCGTCGGAATGTTCCGCCGCCGCCATCGCCAACCCGCTGCATGGCGTCAAGAAGCCGAAGTCGATCGGCATGCCGCTCCCCGGCACGGAAGTCAAAATCATTCCGCTGGACGATTACCGGGAACCGGGCAAAATCGTGGGCGAAATCTGCCTGCGCGGCCCGCAGGTCATGCAAGGCTACTGGAAGCAGCCGCAGGAAACGGCGGACGTGATGGAAAAAGACGGCTTCATGCGCACCGGCGACATCGGCTACGTCGACAACGACGGCTATGTCTTCATCGTCGGCCGCAGCAAGGACATGATCATCCTCAACGGGCTTAAAATCTTCCCGCTTAAAGTGGAAAACGCCATTCGCAAGCATGACGCCGTCAAGGATGTCAGCGTCATCGGCGTGAAAAACCCCAAGGTCGGCGAAGTCCCCAAAGCCTTCGTCGTGCTGAAGGAAGGCAAAACCCTGGCCGACGGCGAGATGCAGGAGTTTTTGAAGGGCTATCTCGCCCCTTACGAGATTCCGCGCCGCGTCGACATCCGCGACAGCCTGCCACTCACCGCGATCGGCAAGCCGGACAAAAAAGCGCTGCGTAAAGAGGAAGAAGCGAAAGCCGCCGCGAAGGAAGCGCCGAAAACCGGAACGGACAATCCGCAGCCCAAACTCTGAAGGCTCAGCCGTGCGCGCCAGACCATATCTTTTGCCACTGACGGGCATAATCGGATGCGATGCCGCGCGCATTACGGACGACCATGACGTTCTCGGCGTTGTCGTATTCCGCTGAATAGGTGTAGTTGAAGCTGCCGAGTTCCACGGTTTCTCCGTCGATCACCATGAACTTGTCGTGCATGAGGTTATATTGCTTACTGAGGCGCACGGGGATGCCGTGTTCCAGCAGATAGGCGTCGATCTTGTGATTATACTGGTTGCCGTCCAGCACGACGCGCACATCGACGCCGCGATCGTGCGCCGCGATCAGCGCGCGGGCGATCGGCTTCGAGGTGAAGGAATAGGCGGCGACGATGACGGATTTCTTCGCGTCATAAATCGTGTTCTCGACCAGACGCGATGCGCCTTCACGCGGCGAAAAAGCGTCTTCTACCCTGACCGCAGAGGCAAAGGAAACGTGCGCGGAAAAAAGCAGCAACGGCAAAGCCGCAAAATATCTCATACAGGCTCTCACGGCGCGGGCGGGCGCTTTTTATGACGCGGTTTTGCGGCTTTCTGCATATCCGCCAGCGCATCGGCAACGGATTTTGGCATCGGCGGAGGAGTCGTGCCCATTCTGCAGTCCTCATCATCCTTGCGCAGCCACGCATAGGCAGAGGCCGGAAACGGCTTGGCATCTGGCGGGCAGAAGCCGTTTTTCTTCGCTTTCGGCGCGGCGTTGTAGGTCAAAAAGGTATGCCCCGCCAATTCGGTGACTTGCGGCACGATGCCGTTCACGCCCATCGCCTTGCCGATATCGTCTTGCCTGACGTCGAAATTCCCGCGCAGTGCGGCGTAATCGCCAAGGCTGGGCGTATCCGGAACGGCATTGATAACGGAGGCGAGACGGCGGCCTTCCGGCGTATCGGTGCGCGCCTTGACGATATATTCCCCGCCGCCGCGCGCTTCCAGCACAAAGGCGGGGGATGGCGGCGCGGGCACGGTCTTGCCCGCGTTCCAGAGGTCGTCCTTCCCTTCGCGACGGACGGAGAGCAGCAAGGTCGCTTTGCCGCCGCCGTTGCTGTAATAGCTATAGCTAGCGCTGATGCGCACATCTTCTCCGGATGGCAACGCCGCCAGAATTTTCGGCCTGTCCTGTTCCACCACCGCTTCTATCGCATGGCAGGCGGTTTTAAGGCGCCGCTGCCATTCCTCCTTGCGCGCGTTGTAATCGGCCACGGCGGCAAGGCTGCGGCCTGCGGCCAGAAAAGTGACGCGGTCGTTCTTTATATAAGGGAAGGCTTTGCGCAAGGCGCTTTGCGACGGCAGCGTATAGTCCGCGGGCGTGGCGACGCCCTGCTTCGTCACCGAGACGATCGGCGCGTTGCCGAGCCAGCCGCCGGCGAACAGGCGATCGCCGGTGATCCGCTCTTCCCTAGCGTTGAGCAGGATGCCGTCGACGGGCGCGAAGTGCCTGCCCTTGTAATCGACCGGCACATACATGAAATATTCCGGATTTTTTTCCGGCGAGAGGAAGATATGCGGCACCTCGGCATAGGCGCGCGGCAGGGTCTGCGGCTCCTGCGAGACTTGCACGGCGCGGTCGTTGAGCCCCGTCAGTCGCAGCACCTCCGGCGCCTCGCGTTTCAGCCGCGCCAGCAAACCCTTATAGAGAGCGCTCCAACTGTCGCCGATCTCCTTGAACGTGCCCGTGTTCTGCACCGGCACGGTTTCGAGCTCGCGGCGCAGTTCTTCTTCCAGACGCATCGCGGCAGCAAGGCTGCGGCCCTGAAGTTTATAAACGATCATGCCATTATTTTTCATAGTAATTATCCTTTTGCCGCTAAATTGCGGAATATTGCCGCCTATTGGAAATTTTTATGATTAATACTCTCGGACATAAACCTTGTCAACGGACCCGTAACGGGAAGGCCGGGCCTGCGGCATGCCTCCTAACCCGTTAAAAATCACTGTCGCAGGTTTAAATCGGCGGCGGCCTTTTTTGATTCGTTTTTTCTTCACCGCCGCTTTACATCACGGCGTTTTTTGTTGCGGCGCAATATATAAAAATACGTCCTCCTCCGCGTGAACCCTTGCGCGGCTTGGTGTTTCCTATAAGCTTGAAAAAACATGAAGTACCATTTCAATACGCTTTCAGCGCAAGTGCGCGACCAGTTCATGAAACGCGCGGCGCAGTGGCCCGTGATGCGGGCGACGCGCAAGAAGCAGCACACCCATGCCGCGCCCGCGCAAGACGAACGCGAAAAAACGGTTCTCGATCAGCTGCGGCAAAAAAAATCGGACATTGAAAAATATCTTTATCTCTCAGTGCTGCAGCAGCGCGATGAAAAACTGTTTTATTCCGTCGCGCTGCGCAACATCGCGGAAATCATGCCGCTGATCTACACGCCGACCGTCGGCGAAGCCTGCCAGAAGTTCTCGCACCTCTTCAGCGAGAAAAAAGGCATGACCATCACAGCCGCCGATAAAGGCAAGATCCGACAGAAGCTCGACCAATGGCCGGAAAAGGATGTGCGCTCCATCGTCGTGACCGACGGCGAGCGCATTCTCGGCCTCGGCGACCTCGGCGCGAACGGCATGGGGATTCCCGTCGGCAAGCTCGCGCTTTATACCCTCTGCGGCGGTCTCGACCCGAAAAAATCCATGCCGGTGATGTTCGACGTCGGCACCAACAACGAAGCGCTTTTGCAAGACCCTCTCTACAACGGCGTGCGGGAAAAACGCCTGCAGGGAAAAGAATATTTCGAACTGATGCAGGAGCTCATCGACGCCGTCAACGACAAATACCCCAAGGCGCTCGTCCAGTTCGAGGACTTTTTCGGCGACAACGCCTACAAGCTGCTCGGCGACTACCGCGACAAAACCCTGTGCTTCAACGACGACATCCAGGGCACGGCGGCCGTCGTTCTGGCGGGCGTCTATACAGCGCTGAAAGTGAACAAGGAAGACCTGAAAGACCAACGCTTCGTATTTCTCGGCGCGGGCACGGCCAACATCGGCATCGCCGACCTTGTCGTCAAGGCGCTGGAGGAAGCGGGGTTGACGACGGAAGATGCGCGCAGCCGCATCTGGCTGGTGGACAGCAAGGGGCTTGTGACTGAGGAGAGCAAAAATCTTACGCCGCAAAAAAAACTCTACGCCAAAAAGCACGCGCCGATGAATTTTCTCGACACGATCAAGGAAGTGAAGCCGCAAACGCTGATCGGCGCGACCGGCAAAGGCGGCGCCTTCACGCAGGAAATTATTGAGGCGATGGCGGACGTCAACGACCGCCCGCTGATTTTCGCGCTCTCCAACCCGACGCCGCAGTCCGAATGCACGGCGGAACAGGCTTACAAATGGAGCAAAGGCAAGGCGCTGTTCGCGACCGGCAGCCCCTTCGCACCCGTGACGCAGGATGGGCAAACTTTCAAAGCGGGGCAGGCCAACAACTCATACATATTCCCCGGCGTCGCGCTCGGCGCGCTGGCTTGCGAATCATCCCGGGTCACCGACGAAATGTTCCTCGCCGCCGCGAAAGCGCTCTCGAATGAAGTCACCAAAGACGATCTCGACGCGGGTACGCTCTATCCGCCGCTGAAAAACATCCGCGCCGCCTCGGCCAAAATCGCCGAAGCGGTGATGAAGACGGCGGAAAAGCAGCATCTTGCCGGACTGCCGCTGCCCAAAGACATTCCGGCGTTTCTCGCGAAAATGATGTATGATCCGGACGCGTCTGCGCAGCCGCAAAAACCCGCCGCCAACCAGAACAAAAAACCCGCGCCCTGAACCGTCAGCCTTCGTCGGCGCCGCGGGCGGCAAGCATCTCCGCTTCCAGCTTTTTGATGAGATTGATCAGCTCCTGCACTTCCGTCGCGCGCAGCTGGTCGATCTTCTGGTGCAGCAGCTCGATCTCCAGTTCCGCCTTGATATTCACGTCGTAATCGTGCCGCGCGTCATTCCGGTCCATCGCCGCCTGCCGGTTCTGGCTCATCATGATAAAGGGCGCGGCGTAGGCTGCCTGAAACGACAGGGCCAGTTTGAGCAAAATGAAGGGATAAGGGTCCCAATGATGGATGTAGGCGGTGATGTTGAGAACCATCCAGCCGATCAGAATGAGGCTCTGGGTGATGATGAACGGCCACGAGCCCATCATCGCCGCCACGCCGTCGGCAATGCGGTCGCCGAAGCTTAAGGTGGGCGCGGCGTATTCCGGACGTTCCAGCCATGCGCGGCGTTTGTCGCGCAGCTACTTTAACAGCGCGATTTCATCTTCCTGCAGTCGGTGATAAAGGCGACTGATCGTGTTCATGGATGCCCCCTGTTTTTTTTTATATTGATTCAATCCGGTGGTTTTTTCAAGCCGCACCGGAGCAGGCAGTCTGCAGGTGCCGCATAATCTTGACGGCGACCTCCTGTGGCGGAAGATCGTTCATAATCACGAGCGCGTCCCGCGGCGTCTCCAGAGTCTCGAGCTGGCTTTGCAGCAGACCGTTGTTCATATATTCATGGCTGCGCGCGGCGAGCCTTGCCGCCAGCAGCTCTTTTTCCGCGTCCAGCATGACGAAATGCACCGCGCCTTCAGGCATCCCACCGCGCAAAACCGCGCGGTATTGCTCTTTCAGCGCCGAACAGGCCATCACCCCGCCCGCGCCGGACCCGTGCCACTGCAGCAAGAGCCCATTCAGGGTCTCGAGCCACGGCTGGCGGTCTTCGTCGTTCAACGGCATGCCGCCGTGCATCTTTTCCTTGTTTTTTGCAGAATGATGGTCGTCCGCATCGATAAACGGCACGCCCATCTCTTCGGCCAGCACCGTGCCGACGGCCGTCTTGCCCGCGCCCATCACGCCCATTAACACGACGATCATGAAAATTCTCCAATCCGCACTTGTTTCGATGCGATTTTAGACCGAAACTAAACAAAACGCCATGGCATCGAGGTCCGGTGCCTTCCCCGAAAACGGCAAAACAGGAGCGCGGCATGCAACTCGGTATCGTTGGCCTCGGACGGATGGGCGGCAACATCGCCTTGCGCCTCATGAAACACGGACACAGCTGCGTCGTTTACGATAAAAGCGCCGATGCCGTAAAAACGCTGGCCGGTCAGGGCGCGGCGGCGACAAAGAGCCTTGCCGATATGGTGGCGCAACTGCAAGCGCCGCGCATCGTCTGGGTCATGCTGCCGGCAGGAAAAATCACCGAAGAAACGGTGACGGAGCTGGGCAGGCTGTTGCAGGCCGGGGACATCATTATCGACGGCGGCAACACGCTTTATAAAGACGATGTCCGCCGCGCCAAAACCTTAAAGGAACAGGGGATCGTTTATATCGACGTCGGCACCTCCGGCGGCGTATGGGGCCTCGCGCGCGGCTACTGCCTGATGATCGGCGGCGAAACCGAACCCGTCAAGCACATCGACCCGATCCTCGCCGCGCTGGCGCCCGGCGCGGGCGACATTCCCCGCACACCGGGCCGCGAGGCGCGCAACCCGACGGCGGAGCATGGCTACCTGCACTGCGGCCCCGCCGGCGCGGGCCACTTCGTCAAGATGATCCACAACGGCATCGAATACGGCATGATGCAGGCTTACGCGGAAGGTTTCGACATTCTCAAAAACAGGAACAGCGCGGCTTTGCCCGAAGACCAGCGCTTCGATCTCAACCTCGGCGACATCGCGGAAGTGTGGCGGCGCGGCAGCGTCGTGACTTCCTGGCTGCTCGATCTCACCGCCGCCGCGCTGGCGAAGGACGAAGCGCTCGATGCCTTCAGCGGCGACGTCGCGGACTCCGGCGAGGGCCGCTGGACGGTCGATGCCGCGGTGGAGGAAGCCGTGGCGGCGCCGGTGCTGGCCTCGTCGCTGTTCGCACGCTTTCGCTCGCGACAAGGCCACACGTTCGGCGAGAAAATTCTCTCCGCCATGCGCTTTGGCTTCGGCGGACACATGGAACATAAAAAGTAAACTTTGGGGGAACATATGCTGCTTCAAAACTGGTGGTTCACGACGCTGCTCGGCGTGGAAAATCCGATCAATCCGCCGCTGACGACGGATATAGAGGCCGATGTGCTGATCATCGGCGCGGGCGTGGCGGGCCTCACCGCCGCAATGCACCTGATGAACAAAGGTCTCAACGTCGTCATTCTCGAGAAAAACATCTGCGGCGGCAGCTCTTCGGGCAAAAGCTCGGGCTTTCTGACGCCGGACAGCGAGCTCGAGCTCGCCGACCTCATCCGCCGCTTCGGCAAGACCGGCGCGCTCGACCTCTGGGGCGCAGGGCAAAAAGGCGCGGACATCATCGGCGCGAACGTGAAACAATACGGCATCGACTGCGACTATCAAATGCAGGACTCCCTGTTTCTCGGCATCGGCGCGGGCGGGTGGAGCGACATCAAGGCGGAAATGGAAGCGCGCAAATCCGTCGATTTCGCGCAAACGCTCTACGACAGGGAACAGGTGAAAAGCATCATCGGCTCGCAGGCCTATTCCGGCGCGGTGCGCTATCCCAACACGGCAGGAATCAATTCGATGCGCTATTGTCAGGGATTGAAAAGGGTTTTGCTCGACCACGGCGTGCATATCTATGAAGCGTCGGAAGTCGTTTCCGTCGCCGGCCATTGCGCGAAAACCCATCTCGGCTCCGTCACGGCGGACCAGATCATCTTCTGCGCCGACAAGCTCGCCCCCTCCCTCACGCCCTTTGCGAACCGCGTCTACCATGCCGAGACCTTTCTTTCCATCAGCGAGCCGATCAGCGAAAAAAAAATCGACGAGGCCTTTCCCGCAGGAAGGTTCCAGTGCTGGGATTCCGACCTCGTCTACAGCTACTTCCGCCTCACCGGCGACAACCGGCTGCTGCTCGGCGGCGGCGACATAATCACGACCTACGCGAAGAACAACGTCAACTCCGCGCGGGTCATCGACAGCGTCCACCGCCGCTTCAAGGAAAAATTTCCCATGCTGCGCGATCTGGAGTTCATCCAGTACTGGCCGGGGCGGATCGATACGACGCGCGACCTGCTCCCCACCATCGTGCGCGATGAAAAAACACCCTGGCTGCACTTCGTCCTCGGCTGCGTCGGCCTGCCGTGGGCGACGTTCTGCGGAGATTTCGTCGCGCGGCACAGCACCAGCGGCGCGGCGTGGGACGACCATCATTACTACGAATATTTCCGCGACGACCGGAAATTCATGCTCCCGCTCTGGCTCGAAAAGGCTGTCGGCAAACAGCTCGTCTTCTCGCTCAACAACGCCTGGGCGAAATACTACCAGAAGGATCTGGAGCTCGACCCTGCGTCAAAGGAGATCGTCCACAAGCGGGAGGCGGGCTGACCTCCAAAGCCGGTACCCCGTCTAGGAAGCGGTTCCGCCCGTTTTGCCCTGCGTGATTTGCACGGGGCTGTGTTTCATTTGCTCGACCTGCTCCTGATCAGGCTTATAATCCGGCGCGACGCGCGGCTTGGAAAACCAGTAGCCCTGCCCGTAGCCGATGCCCATGCTCTTGAGCAGCATCGCCTCCTTGGCCGTCTCGATGCGCTCGGCGACCATGCCGACCTTGAGATCGGCGCAAAGCTGCGCGAGGTGGCGCACGATCATCTGGTCCTTGGGCGTATCGAAGATGTGCTGGACGTAGGCGCCGTCCAGCTTGATGAAGTCGACCTGCAATTTCTGCAGATACTGGTAGGAGGCGGAACCCGCGCCGAAATCGTCGAGACATACGCTGAAGCCGTCACTCTGCAGCAGGCCGATGACGTTGTTCACCTTCTCCAGATTCTGGATGCAGGCGGACTCGGTAATCTCGAACGTGACCGCGCCCTGCTCCAGCTTGTACATGTCGAGCAGACGCCGCAAATCGCTGACGAATTGGTCGTTTTCGATCGACTGGCCCGAGACGTTGAGCGTGAATCTGTTGTTTTTGGGGTTTTTCGGGAGCTTTGAAATAATGTCGATGGCCTTCTTGCAAACGGCCAGATCGAAATCCATCGCCAGTCCGACCGCCTCGCCGAAAGTGATCAAGTCATAAGGCGACCCACCCTCGGGAAAACGCGTCAGAACCTCGTAATGCGAAATGCCGAGGCCGTTGAGATATACGATCGGCTGGAAATTGAAGGTGAAGTTTTTCTCCGCCACCATTTTCTTGAAAGCCTGTATCTTGTCTTTGCTTTCCTGCAGGAATCCGGAAAAGCCGTCCTTCATATTCTTGACCTTCGCGTCCGCGCCAGACTTTTCAAACGCGTTCAGCGTGTAAAGCAGGGCGCGCGAGGCCTCTTTGTCGTTCAGATTGCCGATGTTGGCGTCGACGGAGACGCTCCTGATGACGGTATCCTGCAGCTCGGGATCTATATGCTTCAGCATTTGCGAAATCTGGTCCTGCAGCGTATCCAGCTCCGTGTTTTTGTCGCGCAGCATGCTGTAACGGTTGTCGGACAGTTGCGTGACCGTACCGCCGTCGACCGACGCCGATTTGATGAGATCCGCCATCATGGTGTGCATTTCTTCCCATTTTTCGGGCGGCATGCGGTCTTTCATGTCCTGCAGATCGGGCAGTTCGAGCAACGTCAGGTCGACCTGCTTGCCGGACTTGATCGCCTCGCTGATCGCCTTTTGCGTCGTTTTGATGAACTCTTCCTTGCTGGCGACCGTTTCCTCCTGAGCCATGTGCCGCTTCATCAGCTCGTTGGGAGCCGCCAGCGTGATATAGACGGACTGCTTCTCCGGCATTTTGATGGCCGAGAAAAGGACGCTCTCGCCGTTTTTGAGGGTGACCATCAGCGGGCCGCAGCGCCGGCCCGGCGTCATGCCGCCGATCATGTTTTTCAGGATGATGCCGTCGTCCTCAATAAAGAGATCTATCCATGACCGGCTGCGCAAGTTCGCCTCGTCCGCGCCAATCAGCTTCTTTATCGCGCCGGAAACAAAACCAACCCTGTCCCCCGGGCCAATCTCGATGAGCAGGTCTGCGGATGCAAAGGCAAACGCCAGAAAAAGGTCACGCTGCTTGACGATCGTCTCTGTTGTGGACATACCCAGGTACCCTGATAATCCCCTGATCACTTGATTTTTAGTGTACGCCAGCTTCGTTAAGATAAGTTAAATTTTTTTAACATAATAAATAATTGCGGTATGATGATACTTTTATTACATGTTTTTTATACATTTTTCGGCGCAAAGCGCCCGACATCCCCGTTTTTTATCTGCCCAAACCGCGGGCTAGATGCAACGTCTCTCCTGTCGATTCTGCCCGGCGGCATTACTTGATCTGCGTCAAGAGCGCAGCCGCCGCGTTTGTTAGATTCCTTGCCTGTTATCAACATAACGCAAGGGGCGAAGACATCCATGTCGGCACGGAAAAAGGCGCAAGTAATCACGCAAAGAAGTTGGGCAGAACCCTACCGGATCAAGGTGGTCGAGCCGATCAAGATGACAACGCGACCGATGCGCGAAAAAGCGATCAGGGACGCCGGCTACAACACTTTCCTGCTGAAATCCGACGACGTTTATATCGACCTCCTCACCGACAGCGGCACCAACGCAATGAGCGACCGCCAGTGGGCCGGCATCATGATGGGCGACGAGGCCTACGCCGGCAGCCGCAACTTCTATTACCTCGAGAGCAACATCCGCAAATACTACGGCATGCCCTATTTCGTGCCGACCCATCAGGGCCGCGCCGCCGAGCATATCATCTCGAAAATCCTCATCCGCCCCGGCGACATCGTCGCGGGCAACATGTATTTCACCACCACGCGGCTGCATCAGGAGCTGGCGGGCGCGACCTTCCGCGACGTGATCATCGACGAGGCGCACGATCCCGAAAATCCGCACCCCTTCAAGGGCGATATTGATCTCGACAAACTTGCGGCGCTCATCAAGGAAGTCGGCGCGAAAAAAATTGCCTATGTATTCATGGCGGGGCCTGTCAATATGGCGGGCGGCCAGCCGTTCTCGATGAAAAATCTCAAGGCGGTGCGCGATCTGTGTAAAAAACACGGCATCCGCCTATGGTTCGACGCGACCCGTGCCGTCGAAAACGCCTATTTCATCAAGACGCGCGAAAAGGGCTATACGAACAAATCCATCGCCGCGATTTTGAAAGAGATGTGCGATTGCTTCGAAGGCCTGTGGGTCAGCGCGAAAAAAGATTTGATGGTCAATATCGGCGGCATCCTCGCCACGCGAGACAAAAAGGTGTTCGAACAGGCGCGCAGCCTCGTCGTGGTTTACGAAGGCATGCACACCTACGGCGGCCTCGCCGGCCGCGACATGGAGGCGATGGCCATCGGCATCGAGGAAATGGTCGATTACGACACCATTCGCGCCCGCGTCGGGCAAGTGGAATATTGCGGCCGCCTGTTGCAGAAATACAGCGTGCCGATCGTCACGCCCATCGGCGGCCACGCGGTGTTTCTGAACGCGCGCAAGTTCTTCCCGCATATACCGCAGGAGCAGTTTCCGGCGCAAACACTGGCGGCGGAAATCTACGTCGAAGGCGGCGTGCGCAGCATGGAGCGCGGCATCGTCTCGGCGGGACGCGACCCGAAAACCGGCAAAAACAACTTTCCCAGGCTCGAACTGGTGCGGCTCACCTTCCCGCGCCGCGTCTACACCCAGGCGCATATCGACGTGATGGCGGAGAGCATCGCCGCCGTCTACGACAACCGCAAGAAGGTCAAGGGACTGAAGATGGTTTTCGAACCCAAACATCTGCGCTTTTTTCAGGCGCGCTTCAAAAAGGCGGCTTAGAATGAAAGGTCAGACGGCATCGCAAACCCTGAAACAGCTCGATTTTACAAATTTCACAACAGCGCATCACCCGCGTTCTTACGCCAACGCCATGGTGCGCCACCACCACCCTTTCACGCCCGCGGACCGGCTGGACGCGGCGCTCAAGGCGGGATGGAACGTGTTCCAGTTTCCCTCCGAGCGGCTGACCGGCGGCGACCTCCTGTCAGATTCCGGCACGACGACGCTGACCGCCGAGCAGTTTTCCGCGCTGATGCTGGGCGACGAGGCCTACGGCAGCAACTGGGGCTATTTCAAGCTGATGGAGACGATGGAAAACGTCTTCGGCATCAGCTTTGACGAATGGGAGTTTTATCTCTTCCATCAGGGCCGCGCCGCGGAGCATGCGCTATTCGGGCAGATCAAGGGCGAGAACCTGATCGTCCCGTGCAACAGCTTTTTCGACACCACCCGCGCCAATGCAGAGGCCTGCGGCATCGACGCGCGCGATCTTGTCGGTCATGTGGGCGGCGGCGAAGGCGGCGATTTCAAAGGCAACATGGACCTTGAAAAACTCGAAAAGCTGCTGGAAGAAAACAAAGGCCGCGTGCCGCTGGTCTTCTCGACCATCACCAACAACACCGCGGGCGGGCAACCCGTTTCGCTGGACAACCTGCGCGCGACGCAAAAGTTATGCGACCGCTACGACATTCCGTTCTTTCTTGACGCCTGCCGTTTCGCCGAAAACGCCTGGTTCATCGAGGAACGCGAAAAGGGCTATAAGGACAAGCCGATTATCGACATCGTGCACGAAGAGTTCGCCGCCTGCGAGGGCTTCACCATCTCGTTCA
This sequence comes from Pseudomonadota bacterium, assembly GCA_021849295.1. Lineage (GTDB taxonomy): Bacteria > Pseudomonadota > Alphaproteobacteria > Micavibrionales > UBA2020 > PALSA-926. Next base: position 14,751 of record JAJZTA010000016.1, read on the forward strand.
AGAAAGACGGCCTCGCCAACATGGGCGGCGCGCTCTGCATCCGCAAGGATTCGCGCCTCGTCAGACGCTATCCCGACCTGCTGGAAAAACTCCGCGACCACCAGATTCTCGTCGAGGGCCACCCGACCTACGGCGGACTTTCTGGGCGCGACATCATGACCATCGTCATCGGACTGCAAACCGCCGTGCGCGACCAATATTTACGCGGCCGCATCGGTCAGGTGGCCGCGTTCGGCGCCTATATGCAGGAACTCGGCATCCCCGTCGTCGCGCCGTTCGGCGGCCACGCGGTCTATATCGACACCGACAAGTTTTTCGCAGGCACGAAATTCAGGCGCGGGCATTTCGGCGGCATTTCTCTCACCGCGCTGCTGCTGCTCAAAGGGGTGCGGCTTTGTGAGCTTGGCGCCTTTGCTTTCGGCACCTTCAATCCGCAAACGCAAAAAGAGACGTTCCCGCAGCACAATCTCGTCCGCGCCGCCGTTCCGCGCAACAAATACGAGATGGAAGACCTGTTTTACGTGGCGGATTGCGTCAAAGGCCTCTACGTCCGCCGCGACGCGCTACCCAGAGCCGTCGCCGTTTACGGCAAGGACAAGACCTTGCGCCACTTCAAGGCACGGTTCGCGCTCGAAGACTTCTAAAGGCTTACCCCTTTTTCCACACCGGTTGCCTTTTAAAGCCGGCGGCGATAGCATACCCGTTGCGTCTACTTTTATAATGGCAACAAGCGGGATCAGGCACATGAAGGACATATCGTCGCAACTACCTGCCTCCGCCGCAACGTCCTGGCACGCCCTCAGCGTAAAAGACGTTTTGCCCCGCCTGCAAAGCCAGCCGCAAGGTCTGACGGAAAAAGAAGCCGCCCGCCGTCTGCAGGCAAGTGGCGAAAACACCGTTCCAGCGGCGGCGCGCATATCGCATGTGCGCCGCTTTCTTCACCAGTTGCATGATCCGCTCGTCTACGTTCTGCTCGCGGCAGGGCTGACGACTGCGCTGCTGCGGCACTGGACGGACACCGGCGTGATCGCCGCGGTGATTCTTCTCGATGCGCTGATCGGATTCATACAGGAACAAAAGGCGGAAAACGCGCTCGACGCCATCCGCCAGCTTTTGTCGCCGCAGGCGCTGGTGCTGCGCGACGGCAAGACGCATCTTATCCCTGCGCGGCAGTTGGTCACCGGCGACATCGTGCTGCTTGCCGCGGGCGACAAGGTACCGGCCGACCTCAGGCTGCTTTCGGCGCATAACCTCTATACGCAGGAAGCCGCCCTGACCGGAGAGTCGCTGGATGTGGAAAAGTCAGCTGCCGCCACCGCGGAAAACACAAATTTAGGTGACCGCGCCTGCATGGTTTACAGCAGCACGCTCGTCACCCGCGGACAGGGCAAGGGCGTTGTGACGGCGACGGGCGTAGAGACCCAGATCGGGCGCATCGGCAGCCTGCTCGGCACGCTGGAAACGCCGGAAACGCCATTAACCCGAAAATTCGCCGTGTTGTCGCGCTGGCTGGCCGGCGGCGTGGCGGCGCTGGCAGCGGCAATTTTCATTTTTGGCGTTGCGGTGCGCGGCCTGCCGCCGCCTGACATGTTCATGGTGATGATCGCCATCGCTGTAGCCGCCGTGCCGGAAGGGCTGCCCGCCGTCATCAGCATCACCCTCGCCGTCGGCGTCAACGCCATGGCAAAACGCAGCGCCATCGTCCGCCATCTGCCGGTGATCGAGGCGCTGGGCAGCGCCACCGTCATCTGCACCGATAAAACCGGCACGCTGACGAAGAACCAGCTGACGGTCACCGACGCCATCACCCGCGAAGGGCTTTTTCAGGTCGCGGGCACGGGCTATGCGCCGGAAGGCGGCGTCACGCAAGACGGCAGGGAAACAAAAGCGGCGGCTCATCCCGCGCTTTCCGCCATGGGGCAAGGCGCGCTGCTCAACAACGACGCCGCGCTGGTGAAAATAAACGACACATGGGACATGAACGGCGACCCGACCGAAGGCGCGCTGCTGGCCTTCGCCTTCAAAGCGGGGCAAGTGCGCGAACAAACCGAAAAAGACTGGCCGCGCGCCGACGTTCTGCCTTTTTCATCGGAAAACAGATATATGGCGACCCTGCATCACGGTGCAGATGAAAGCGTCATCTACGTCAAGGGCGCGCCGGAAAATATTTTTGCCATGTGCGCGCACGAACGCCGCGGCAGGCACGATGCGGCGTTTGACCCCGCCTATTGGCAGGAACAGGTGGACGCGCTGGCGCGGCAGGGCAAGCGCGTGCTGGCCATGGCCTGCCGCGCCGTCAATAAGGATCACGGCTCGTTAAAACACGATCATGTGCGCGAAGGCCTGACGCTGCTCGGCCTGTTCGGCATCATCGACGCGCCGCGCGAGGAGGCGCACGCCGCCATCACCGCCTGCCGCAAGGCGGGCATCGCCGTCAAGATGATCACCGGCGACCATGCACTTACGGCCTCTGCCATCGGAAAAATGCTCGGCATTCCGCACAGCGAGCGCGTGATGACCGGCGCCGATATGGAGAAGCTGACGGAAGAACAGCTTGCCGCCGTCACGCATGATACCAACATCTACGCCCGCATGCAGCCGGTGCATAAAATGGCATTGGTCAAGGCCCTGCAGATCAAAGGCGAGGTGGTGGCCATGACCGGTGACGGCGTCAATGACGCGCCGGCTCTCAAGAGTGCGGACATCGGCGTGGCGATGGGCAAAAATGGCACGGAGGTCGCCAAGGAAGCCGCCAGTCTCGTCCTTGCCGACGACAACTTCGCCACCATCGTCCATGCCGTCGCGGAAGGGCGCAACGTCTACCGCAACATCCGCCGCACCATCCAGTTCATGCTGGTGACGGACGGCTGCGAAGGGCTGACTCTGGTCATCGCCACGCTGGCAGGATTCACGCTGCCTGTCACGGCCCTGCAAATCCTCTGGGTCAACATGGTCACCGCCGTGACGCTCTCCCTCTCCTTCGCCTTTGCGCCCTACAGCCCCGACGTCATGCACCACGCTCCGCTGCCGCTCAAAGCACCGGTCTTTTCGCGCAACGAGGTCCTGCTGTTCCTTTGTCACGTAGCCATTATCGCCGGCGGCACCATCTGGATGTTTTTCTACACGGCGCACGGCGCCAGCACCGCCGCCGCCCGTACCGCCGCCGTCAACACGCTGGTCTGCTTTCAGGTCTATTATCTCTGGAGCCTGCTGCTGGAGCAAAAAGGCGCGAAGATCATAGCCTTTACCGCGCCGCTCTTCTCGACTGCCGCGATCGTCGCGCTGCAGCTCGTTTTCACCTATGCGCCATGGATGCAAAAAACCTTTTCCACCGCGCCTCTCAATGCGCGCGATTGGGGCGCCGTCATCGCGACCGGCGCGCTGATCTCCTTGTGGCTATGGCTCGAAGTCCGCGTGAAAAACATGAAGGAAAAGAAAAAATGACGGCAGCTCTGGTGCAATTTCTTCTCGCCGCGGCGGTCATCACCGCCGCAGGCGTCTGGCTCGCCCGTTTCGCGGACGGCATCGTCGAAAGCACCGGCCTCGGACGGCTGCTCACCGGCAGCCTGTTTCTTGCAGCCGCGACATCGATGCCGGAAATCACCGTCAACTTCAACGCCGTCAGCATGCATCTGCCGGACATCACCGTCGGCGATCTGCTCGGCAGCAGTCTGCTCAACCTGCTGATCCTGATGGCGGCCGGGCGTTTTTCCGCGTGTCGGAAATGCCGCCGCCACACCCGCAGCGCCAGGCTCTGGCGGCCACACTCTCCATTGTGCTGACGGCGATCATCGGCGCGGGCATCGTCGCCAACCTCGATGTCGCGTTTCTTCGCGCCGGACTTTTCAACTGGCTGGCGTTTTTATTTTATCTCGGCGGCGTCTGGCTCCTCTTCCAACAACCGCCCGAGGAAGGCATCGAGCAGCGTGGCACGAAGCAACGCCTCGCCGCAAGCATCCCCGGCTATCTCGGCTGCACCGTCGTCATTATTCTGGCCGGACCCTATTTTTCTACCTCCGCCGACGGGCTGGCGCGCATAAGCGGACTCGGCCACAGCTTCATCGGCACGACGCTGGTCGCGCTGGCGACGTCGCTGCCGGAGCTTGTCGCCACCGTCGCCGCCTTCCGCATGGACAGGCCGGAGCTGGCCATCGGCAATATCTTCGGCAGCAACATGTTCAACATGGCCATGTTCCTGCCGCTCGACTGGTATTATAAGGGCAATCTCCTGCACGCCGCCGCCGACGTCAACGCCGTGACGGCGCTCGGCGTCATTTTCTGCACCGGCGTCGCCGTAGCGGCGCTTCTGGCGGGGTCGCGCACCTCCCCGCGGTGCTGACCGGCAACGCGCTGGTCGCGGGCAGCAGCGTGGCCGTGCTGCTGCTGATATACCGCCTGCACATTTGATCTGAGCTGATTTGCAGACGCGGGATTGAACACGAACAGAACGCCAAAATCAGTACCGCTGAAGGCCGCTTAATCAGGACCGGACAAAAAAATAAGACTTTATGATAAGTGTCTATTGATCTTGTTGGGTAAATGTTGTCTTTTTATAGCAGGATTCATCACTATTTTTTGAACTATTCCATTCCGGATACCAACCAACCTTTTCGATACTTTTGGAGAACAACAATGGGTAGATTCCGTAAAAACCTCACCGCCACAACTGCGCTTGTCGCGGCCGCCATGCTCGCCCTGCCAACCGCCGCGGAGGCCTGCGCCAACAGCAGCATCGTCATTTCCACCGCCGGCGCCGCCGCGCAAACGCTGAATTGCGGCGGCGACACGCTGACGGTCAACTCCGGCGCGTCGATCACGGCCAGCTCCCAGCCCGTGACCGTCAATCTGGGCAGTTCCATTACCAACACGGGGACGATCAAGGCGACGTCATATTCGGATATCTACCTCAGCGGCACGGCGGCGATGAGTTCGATCACCAACAGCGGCACGATCTCGCTCACGAACAACGCCGCCTCCGCGTCGAACGCCGCCATTTACATCTCCAGCGGCGCATCCGTCAGCAACGCGCTGACCAACAGCGGCACGATCAAATCGGACATGACGCAAAGCGGCAGTACGGCTGCGCTGAAAGGCTACGGGCTGTATATGACCGGCGGCACCATCAAGGACCTCGATAACCAGAGCGGCAGCACCCTCTCCGCCAAGGCCGTCAGCCAGAGTGCCGCGACGGTTCAGGCAACGGCGGCGGGGGTCTATCTCGACAACAACGCCGGCATCACCGGCGCGGTCACCAACGCGGGCACGATCTCCGGCGACGCATCGGTCACCAACGCGACTCTCTATCTCCACGCCTACGGCTACGGCGTCGCCGCCCTGAACAGCAGTTCGATTGCCAGCATCACCAACAACGGCACGATCTCCGGTTCTATCGAGGGATCAAAATCCCCCTCGCTCAGCAGCGTATCCGCCGCGGGGGTTTATCTCAATAACGCGACGATCAGCGGCGCGCTCACCAACAGCGGCACGATCAAGGCCAGCCTGTCCGTTCCCTCGATCTATGGCACGGTGAAAGGCAACACCATAGCTGATACGGCCGTGACCGGCCTCAAACTGACCAACGGCAGCTCGATCAACAGCGTCAACAACAATGGCGGCACAATCGAGGCCACGGTTTCCATCGTGCCGACGGTCAGTGCGGCAAACGCGACCCCCTCCAGCGCAACCAAAGTCGCCGTATTCGCAGCAGGCATGGCTCTCCACGGCTCGACCGTCACGAACGCAATCACCAACTCCGGAACCATCAAGGCCACGGCAACCGTCACCGCCAAATCCATATCCTACGACTGGGCTATGGGCATTGACGCCACCGGCACCAGCAACATCGGCAGCATCACCAACAGCGGCACGATTTCTGCCACGGCCAAAGGCACGGCTACGGCCACCGGCGCAACGACCACCAACTACGCGTCGGCCAGCGGCATGTATCTGAACGGCGTCACCTTTTCGGGCGGCATCACCAACAGCGGCACGATCTCCGGCACGGTGACAGGTGTGGTCGCAAAAGGCGGCAAGATCACAGGCTATGTCCGCGGCGCGAACATCGTCAGCGCCACCTCGCTCACAGCATTGACCAACAAAAGCAGCGGCGTAATCTCGGCCGCGGCGAACCTCACGGCCCAAAGCGGCACGGCCGTGGCTACGGCCTGGGGTGTGAGCCTTGAAAGCGGCATCGGCAGCATCGACAACGCCGGCACGATCGAAGGCACGGCCACGCTGAAAACGACATCCCTCAATAAAGCAAAAGGCATCGTATACGGCGCAGACATATGGAACGGCGGCAGCATGACTGGCGGCTTTACCAACAGCGGCACGATCGAAGGCATTGTCACCGCCGGCGCGTCGGCGACAGGCTCCAACACCGGCACCGCCTACGGCCTCTCCGTCGATGGCGGCACCGTTACCGGCGCGCTGACCAACAGCGGTACGATCAAGGCCAAGGTGGACGCAGGCTCCACCGGCATATCCGAGAAGGCCTATGGCCTTTACCTGAACAACGCGACCCTCGGTGGCGGCTTCACCAACACCGGCACGGTCGAAGGCACGGTCGCCCACACATGGGGCACGGGCTACGGCATCTACATCAACGGCGGCGGCGGCACGATCACCAATACCGGCACGATCAAGGGCTCGACCGACGCGATTTACATGACCGGCCTGAGCAGCGCGACGAACATCGACATCAACGGCGGCACCGTCAGCGGCGGTATCGTCGACGCCGGCTGGACGGGCGGACATTCAACCCTCACGCTTGGCACCAACCTCACCACCAGCGGCAACATCACCGTGTCCAACCTCGCCATCAACTCCGGCGACACGCTGACGATCTCCGCCGGCAACGCCGTCAAGCTGAACACCATGACGGCGCCGCCCGCCGGCACGCTGGCGCTGGCCGTCAACGGCACGGGCGCGGGCAACTTCGGCAGTCTCACGGTCAGCGGCGGCCCCGTCAACATCGCCAACACCGGCAGCATCACCGTTGCGGTGGGCTCGAGTTCCTCCGGCCTCGCGGCGGGCCACATGATGGTCGTCACCGGCACGGGGCAGACAGAAGTCAACGGCGCCGCGCAATCCGTCAACGTCGCGACTGTTTCCGGCAGCTCCTACATGTGGAACTTCGCTTTGCAAGACGGCACGACATCCACGTTCGGCACGAACAACCAGCTCTATCTGGTCGTCACGCAAAGCCATACGATTTCAGGCTCGGCGACGAACAGTCTCACCTCCGGCGTCGCCGCCGCACTGCAAAGCCAGATCAACTCGGCCAACCCCATCATCCAGTCGATGATCTCGGCGGTCAACGCCGCGCCGAATCAAACGGCGGTCAACAACCTGCTGCAGACCTACCAGACAATCGTCGGCGGCGGGGCGGCGATGGCCGCCTTCGGGGTCGGCTCCAGCACATCCGACCAGTTCGGCAACCGCGAGGATGCGCTGCTCGATGGCACCGGCAACACCACCGGCATGGCAGCGGGCGATTTTTCGCACGGCGTCCATATGTAGGGACAGGGCTTCGGCGACTGGTCGAGCCAGGACGTCCGCAGCGGCATCTCGGGCTATAACGCCAGCACTTACGGCATGACGTTCGGCGTCGACAATGAAAACCTGTTCAAAAACGCCGTGGTCGGCGTCGCGGTCAGCTACGCCAAAACCAACGTCAACTCCAGGACGGTGACGACCGCGGGCACGGACGTCAATTCCTACCAGTTCGCGCTCTATGGCCGGTACAATCTCGATGCGCGCGACTTCCTGAGCGGCATGGCGGCCTACGGCTTCCATACCAACAAGACCTCGCGCGAACCGGCTGCGAACAAATTCGCCCACGGCAGCTACAACGCCAACCAGTTCACCTTGCAGGGCGAATTCGGCCGCCACTACCATTACCGCGATGCGCTGGTGACGCCGAACCTCTCTTTGATGTGGTCGCATTACATGGCGGGCGGGTATACCGAAACCGGCGCACCCGGCGCCAACCTTGTCGTCGGCAGCAGCACCCTCGATATGGTGCAAGGCGGCATCGGCGTCGAGTCCGGCTGGAAGTTCCGCCAGAAGAACGGCGACGTGCTGAAGCCGGAAGTGCATGCCAGGTATCTCTACGACTTCGCCGGACAGGCCTTGAGCATGACGGCGCAGTTTTCTGGCAGCGGCGTGGCGGGATGGACAGCGAGCGGCGCCAGCCCCGCGCGCAGCACTTTCAATGTCGGCGGCAGCCTGCATCTCTACCGCACCAACAACTGGGATTTCTCGGCAAGCTACGATTTCCGCTACAAGACGGGCTATACCGACAACGCCGTCATGCTGCGCGCCGAGTACAATTTCTAGGCAAAGAGAAGCTTAAGCGGGCCCCTGCGGCCGGGCTGCATTTTTCGGTGCCGGCTGTTTGCCTGGCACTGCGGCGGCTTGCGCCGTTGCGGATGACGGCGTAGCGGCCTCGACCTTTTTTCCCGCCTTCAGCTTGTCGCGGATCTTCTTGATCCTTTTCGCACGGCGTCTCACTTCGCGGCGGTGCTTGCCAAGCGCGATGGTCATATCGCCCCAGACGTTGATGGCCGTCTGCGACATGTCGAGGATGCGGTCGCCGGGGATGACCATGTCGTAAACCTTCTGGATCGCCGCGTTGGAAAGACCGGTCAGGCCGAGCACCGGCGCGAGCAGGCTGAGGTTCGACGACGGCATGCCGGGCGCGCCGTAGCCGTGCAGCGCAACGATGGCCGCCACCGCGACCTTGTGCATCAGGTCCATGGTGTGGCCGAAGATGGCGTTGGCCGCGAAGACCGTGGTGCCGAGATAGAGCGAGGTGCCAAGCATGTTGAAGTTCGCGCTCAAGGGAACGACCGAGTCACGGGTCTTTTGCGGCACGCCCATGACTTTCAGGCTTTCCTTGGTCGTGGGCATCGTCGCGATGCCCGACGATGTGCCGAAGGCCGTGCCCAGCGTCGTGCCGATGGCCTTCGCGTCCTTCAGGCGACGCGCGCCATAGAGGTAATCCACGACGGCAAGCGCCGCCGCGCCGATGGCCATGCCGGTGAAGACCGTCGCATAGTAGCCCGCGTAGCCCATGACCGCGCCGATACCGTGGCTGAAGGTGGTCGACATCATCAAAAACACCGCCGGCGCGCCGACGTAATTCATGTAGCCGCCGAAGGCCTTGTCGGTGAAACCCGCGGCCTTTTCGGCAAACTGCCCCGCTTTGACGATGGCCGGAGCGGTAAAACGGTTGACGAAAGGCAGCGCTGCCATATTGAAGGTCTTCGCGAGCTTGCTTTTCTTCGCCCAGGCGGCGGCGCGCTCGTCGGCGGGCTTCACTTTTTCCTTGGCCATCTTGTAGAGGCCGGAGCCGATGGCGCCGCCCGCCATGACCTGCATGATGTAATGGAACGGGCTGAAGCCCGCGGCGCCCGCCGCGACTTTCACGGCAGCCACGCCCGCCCCCGCGACCGCGAGGTGCGGCAGCATGCCAGCCATCAGCGTCACGACGCCGGCGCCGATCAGAAAGCCGCTGAGCATCATCACGCCGAAGCGGGCGAAAGTCTCCGCTTCCTGACTGACGTTCTTTTCCGCGAAGGCGCGGAAGATGCTGAGACCCATGAACGGCACCGCGATATAAGGCAGCCCCGCGAAGAATGTGCCCGGCACGCCGGCGAGCACCGGAATCTGCGCCGCCACGTTGACGCCGCCCAGACCCATCACCGCGCCGCCCGCCGCGGCGATGAGGAAGCGGAAATCGCCGACCTTGTCCCAGACGGTTTTGGGCTTTTCGCCGGCGACCATCTGCTGGCTGACCTCGTCGAAGGTGATGCCGTTTTTGTGGCAGTATTGCTCGAAGGACGCGACGTTCTCCAGAACGGCGTCGAGCGGACGTTTGCGCGAAAAGACGTTGAAGGCTTTCGACACATAGCCTTTTTGCTTCTTCGCCTCGTCGCGCAGGGCCCCCAGCTCGGCCTTGATCTTGGCGACGTTCGTCAGGCCTTCCTGCAGCGCCTTGTAAAAGGCCTGCTGCTGCAGCGGCGTCTTGCGCTGCTGGCCGAGCAGCGCGGCGTCGATCGTGCCGTCGGCCGCGCCGAGCGCCTTCAGCCCTGCGGCGAGATCATTGACCGACATCTGTTCCTTGTTTTCGCGCAGCCGCTGCCAGCGGGTTTCGCCTTTGGCGTTGTCGTTGGAAGGTCCCTTGCCGACCGAGCTGTCGTTGGCGGGCGTGGCGAGGAGCACCTTCAGGATCTCTTCGCGTTCCGCCGCGCCGTTGACCAGCGCGTCGAGGAGCTGGCGCTGGTAGAGCGCACTGCTGCTCAACATGGTACTTGATTTCAACTGGTTGCCGTTGCTCATCGCAACACCTCTTGCAAGTTATTAACCTGAATATGAAATTTGAAGCTGACAGATGTAGTACACTCCTTCATGAAGCGTCAAGAAGTTTTTGCATAAAGACGCCTAGTATTAAAAAAATTCATTATATTTCAATCTATTAAATATGCATTCACCTTTGCTGCAATGCAAAAAATTCCTAGCCGGAAAGCGCGCCGCCGGAGCAGAATCCGCTCTCCGGACAGCTTTTGTTTTGGTTGCTTGGGCATCGACTCATGAGGCCAAGAAAAGCTACTATAGATGTTGCCGATATAATATTGGTGGGGTTATGGCTATAGTAATCTTCGAAACGGATGCCGAGCGCGCGCTGATCAGCGCGCTGGAGGAGGCGCGCCAAAAGACAGCCCCCGGCGTTATCCTGCAGTGCAAGCTCGGCAAACTGCAAAACGGCATGGCCCCTTCTGATCTCGCCAGCGCGCTGCAGGGCGATCTTGCAGGCAAGGACTGTTCGCTGTTCTTTTGCGCCGACGGCGACGTTTTCATCTGGTGGAACGGTCAGGCGAGCGAAACCATCGGCCAGATCGAAAAAACCCTGCGCAACGCCCTGAAAATAGAAGACCCGATCGGCTTGTTCCGCCAGTACGACGGCGCCATACAAAGAAAAGTGCTGCAGCAGGTCTGCCGCGAGAAAATCCAGATCAGGATTGAAAAAGAGGGCACTGCGGCGCCGCTGACGGAAGAGGAAAAACAGGCACTCTCAAAGCAGCAATGGGAGACCTTCGCGCATGCGCGGAAAAAACGCAACGGGCGCACCAAACCCGAGATCATGATCGTCGAGGATGTCGAGATCACCCGCAAACTCCTGCGCGCGATCATCGGCAACCAGTATGTCTGCCATATGGCAGCCGACGGCGCGGAAGCGGTAAAACTCTACACCGAGAACGCGCCCGACATCGTTTTTCTCGACGTTGAACTGCCGGATTGCAGCGGCCACGACCTTGCCTCTTTGTTCGGGAAGAACGATCCCGACGCCTACCTCATCATGGCGACCGCGAACCACTATGAAAGCGACATCAACGCGGCAAAGGAAAACAAGGTCAAGGGATACGCGGTCAAGCCGCTGACGCTCGAAAAAATAAAGAAGTTTCTCGACAATTACGCCGCCCGCGGTTCCCACTGAGGCCACGCCGCTTTCGGACCCGTTTCTTCCGTCATTATTGATCAATGATTTGCGCCCTATTGTCCGGCTCAACCCCACCCAGAGCGCACTCCCTGAATAAAAACGGTCCATGCTCTGGTCTGGCTCATGTTTAGAAAAAACTTTCATAGACACAGGCCCTTGTTTATAGTGGCTCATGTTTTCGACATAAAGCCCTTAACAAGAGTTAAAAAATGCCCTCAAACAGAAAACCGGGGTATAGTGTAAGGCCAGAGATGTCTGATTTCTGACCACACACCCAAAGATAAAGAAACAGCCCCTGCCATTAATTTGGTAGGGGTTGTTTTTTGTCAGTGCGTAAGCGTTACCAAACACACAAAGAAGCTGCGCAAATCGCCGCCATATACAAAAACACATCATTAAATAAAGAAAAAACAGCATTAAAGCCCTGAAATGTAGACGTTTCTACGCTTGACCAAGCGCAAAAATTCCCATATATTACAAGCAGATTTGCACAGGTTGTCTGTGCAAAATCCGGGGCGTTCAAACCCCATAGCAATGCGGCTGGCATCAGCCGTGACTGATGCATTTCTTCAGAGAAAAGCATCAGGGATGCCGCTTCTCGGTCTTTATGACCGGGTGTCCTCACTCTGTACAGGAAGCACAAAACCCTTTTCCTTTCTAAAATAGAATTTGAAATCGCGGATCGGGCAGCGCACTCTTATGAAGTGTTTGAATATGGACGTATTTGGAAAAAAAACAAAAGATACCTGAAGGAATATGCCAGTGGGAAAAGCAGTTTAAATCGAAGAGTACTAAAAGCGTTTATTGTTCTGGCACGCCTAGTATCTATGGGCAGGGCTATTTTTTCAGACCCCATGCCATACCTTGAAGAAATAGAACCATTATTATGTTCCGCCGTCAATCTGAGGCCATGCGCTGCATACATGGTTTTAAGGCGGGAAGGTAATTGCCGATCTTGCGGGAAAAAGCGATATTCTTCCCGCTGCTGCGGATAATGCGTGAAGCCGCATTTAATCAATAAAGTACCGCAATGCACATTCAGCTTGATGCCATGTCCGCTTAATACAAGCGGCTTTCTTCCATCATGGCCTCTATTCTTAGGCGCAATGCATCATCTGATTCGCTCATGCCATCAAGGGATTTCGCGGCGGCATGGAGCTTTGTCATTGCCCTTTTCCTTTGTTTAAAACAGGAAGCAAAGGCTAGCAAATATATCTGGACAAAATGAAGGATACTTGATGTAGAAAACAGCCCCTACCGGATTAATGGCAGGGGCTGTTTCTTTATCTTTGGGTGTGTGGTCAGAAATCAGACATCTCTGGCCTTACACTATACCCCCTCAAACAGAAAACCTCTTTATTTTGCCGCCATTCTTGCAACCGTCTTGACGATGGCGCCGTGCGCGGCGCAAGCAAAAAAGACTTTCCTTCCCGGAGTAGCGGCCATCAACGGCGACATAGGCGCAGCGGGCGCGGTCATCGACGGCTATAGTTCGGTCATCGTTTCCGGCAAGTCCGCTGTCCCTGTTACGGGTCCATTCGGCGCGCAGATCGGCGGCGCCGCATCTGTCGGCAGCATTGACAGCAGCGCCATTGCGGCGCACCTGTTCGCCCGCGACCCCGCGCGAGGGCTGATCGGCGTGACAGGCATGCTGGCAAAAGTCGACAACTGGAATTTTAAAACGACGAACATGGGCTTTCAGGATATTTACAGACTCGGCCTCGAAGGCGAAATTTAACTCGACCGGTTCACCTTTCATCTCGGCGGCGGCCTTCAGGACCAGAGGAACCATGCCAATTTCGTCACCACCACGAAGTTCGGCGGGACAACCTACGGCAACGCCGGGGTCAGCTACTATCCCACTGGAAACCTAAAGCTCTCACTGAACGCTGCGGCCTTTCGCAATGAGAGCAGCGGCGGTGGCGGCATCGAATGGAAGCCCCGCATGTCTTCCCCGTTTTCGCTGTTTGCCGACGGCGGCGTGGCCAGCTATTCCTCCGGCTACGCCCTTACCGGCATCCGCTTCAGTTTCGGCAGCAGCGGCGTATCGCTCCAGGAACAGGACCGCGCCTACGATCCTCCGAACGCCGCCGATGATTTTATCAATCAGGAAAGCGGTTCCGTCGGCCACAATATCGTGCCGCCTGCCTAATATGCCTGAGTCCATCCGCACGGATTTTCGCGCAGGTGTATCCAAAGATTGGCGGATTGGTGATTTGACGGTTGGCATCGAAGCCCCATCGTACCAACAGTTTGCTCATTACGCTGTTTATCTGGGAAAATAGAGGATATTTCCGCCGATTTTTCCCGCGGTAAAATTAACAGAAGCTGGCATGGCTTTACGTTTGCAACCGTCGCATAAGGTAGAGCGCAGGAATGAGGTTGGTGCTCAAGAGGGCGCTCCAGATCACGCCGCCCATGATCACGACGGCCAGCCCCTGTTCCGGCGCTGCGCCCGCGCCGATGCCCAGCGCCGTCGGCAACATGCCAAGCACTGCTGTCGCTGTGGTAAGCGCGATCGGGCGGAAACGTACGCGCACCGCTTCTTCGACCGCGGATTTGACGTCCATGCCATCCCTTTCGTTGCGACGTGCACGGTAGAGCAAAACTATCCCGTGATTGAGGCTGACGCCGACGAGCGTGAGAAACGCAATCAACCCCGTGGCATTTAAACCCACTCCGCTGACAACCAGCGCCGCCGCGCCGCCGGTGAGAGCCAGCGGCATTTGCAGCAGCAACAGACCGGGTACAAGAAACCCTTCGAACTGCAATGCCATGATGCCCGCCATAAGTGCCAGCGCGGCGACAAGCGCGGCAGCAAGGCCGAGTGCGGCATGTTCAAGTTCAGGATACAACCCGCCGAAAGCGATGCGATACCCTTGCGGGAGACGGATGCCCTGCAATGCCTGTTTTGCCGCAGCAATAACGCCGCTCAGGGGTGCGGTCGGCGTGGCAAGGATGTCAAGCATGCGTGCGCCGTCAAGATGGCGGATCAGGTTCGGACGGCTGACGAGTTTAAGCTTTGCAAGCTCGCCGAGCGGCGTCCATCCCTGCGGCGTTTTGACCGGCAGTCGTTCCAACATAAGCGGTGATTTTTGCGTTGCGTCGGCAAGGCGCACGTAAAGCGCGAGCGGCACGTTTCCCGCAGGCACAAGCGCCGCCGTTTCGCCATGGAGCAGCGGACGGATTTGCGCATTAAGAGATGCAGGTGTAAAATGTGCCACCGCCAGCGCGGCGACGTTCGGCGTTACCTGAAGCGTGCTTACCGGATAGGCATCATTGTTGAAAACGTCGGCAAGTCCGGGTACGCCGTGCAACCGTTTTGAGATTTTTTTTGCCAGTATGCGCAATCCCGTAATGCTATTGCCGAAGACGTGGAGCGCGAACGGCTGCGGCAATCCGGACAGGCTTTCTCCCGTGCGCTCGATCGTCGGCGTGTCGATGCCAGCCTGCACGTCCGTCATCCGGCTTTCTTTCAGCAGGCGAGCGCCGAGGGCGTCGAGACTGTTGGCGTCGGCGCCGGATTTTAGCGTGATCTGGATTTCCCCTGCATAGGCGGGCTCAGTATAGGCCGTGTCCGAGGCCGAGCCGATGCGGGCATAAACGTGATCGACGACGGAATCGGATTTCAGTTTTTGCGTGATATGATCGACCGCCGCGCGTGTATCGGCCAGAGATGTACCGGGCGGCAGGGTAAAGCTTTCCAACAACACACCTTCATTCGGCAACGGCAGAAAGTTGACAGAAACAATCACAAGTCCCGCGAGGCTGACAAACAAAAAGGCAACGCAGGCGAAAAGACTAAGGCGTGGCCGATGCGCGACGGCATGAAACAATTTTTCATTCAAATGCCTCAGTTTCTGCAGAAAAACACCTTCATGCACCGCAGCGCGTGTTTTGATAAAGCTTAGCCCCATCGGAATCAGCGTCAGGGAAACAAACAGAGACGCCAGTAGCGCGAACGTCATGGCGAGCGCAAAGGGAATGAAAAACAGCCCCGCAAGTCCGCCGACAGCGAGCAGTGGCAAGAAAACCGAAACGGTGGTAAGTGTGCCGGTGACATCGGGGCTGGCAATGTCACTTAAGCCCGCGGCAACGCTTTCCTCCCTGCTCGCGCCTTGCTCGCGACGGTGCTGGATGCTTTCAAGCACGATAATCGCGTCGTCGGCGAGCAGCCCGACGGCGACGGTGAGCGCGCCGAGGGTGATGAGGTTGAGACTCTGTCCCGCCGCGTGCAGAAGGCCGATCCCGATGAACAAGGACATGGGAATGCTCAATGCCAGAAGCCAGACGCCGCTCCCCGCACCGAGTGCGAGCAATAACGCACCAATGGCAAGCAGGCCACCGAGCACGAGGTTGCGGCCCAGATCGCGGCCGATCAGATGCACCAGATAGCCCTGATCGTAAATGCGCACCCACTTGACGCCCTTCGGTAGTGCGCCCGCCGTCCCGACCAGCGTCTTTTGCACGGCACGGGTGACAGGCATCGTGCCCGCATCCGGTTGCTTCAGGATGGTGAGCGCGACAGCGGGATGCCCGTCGAGCAAGACAGCATTGTGCGTTGGCACGCCCGCCCGCACGATGCGCGCGACGGATCCAAGCGGGATCATTCGTCCCTGCG
This sequence comes from Pseudomonadota bacterium, assembly GCA_021849295.1. Classification (GTDB taxonomy): domain Bacteria; phylum Pseudomonadota; class Alphaproteobacteria; order Micavibrionales; family UBA2020; genus PALSA-926. The sequence goes on from JAJZTA010000016.1 coordinate 30,875, forward strand.
CGCTTGTCACGGGGATTGCAGAAAGATCGCTGATATGCAGTGGAAGATTTTGCACTTCGATCGGGATGTCCTGGTGACCTGCGCTGACATACCCGCCAGAAACGGTCACGACAAACTCTTTCAGGGCACGCATGATCGCCGGAACGGAGACATTGTATCTATGCAGTTCTGCAAGGTCCGGCTGTATCCACAGGGCTTCGCGTCCCGCACCGTAAACCTCTACCCGCTGCACGCCCGCAAGTGCGCGCAGCGCTGGCACGATATTGGCGCGGATGGCATTTTCGGCGTCCGCCGGCGAGACGGCGGTTGGAATGACCGCCGCATAGTCCGCCACTTCGTTGACGGCGTTGCCCATGATGTTCGCTTGCGGATGCGCGTCAGGGGGCAGTTCGGCCCTTGCGCGGTCAATCGCACCGTTGACGGCAAGCAGGTCGGCGGCCGCCTTCGTATCCTGCCGAAAGCGTACGTCGATTTCCACTGCGCCATCGCCCATGACCGAGCGCACGGAAGAAACGTCCGGAAGCGCGAGGATTTGCCCTTCGAGCGGGCGCACGATTTCGGTTTCAAGCGCCGTCGCTGCAGCGCCCGGACGATGGACGATGACGGATATCTGGGGAAAATTGAACCTCGGCAACACCTCGGCGGGCGTGACGAGAAGGGCATACACACCGTAAGCCGCAAGCGCGCCGTAAATCAGAAACCAGAGTAAAGGGCGGGAGAAAAGGCTCTTCATAATCCTACGCTTCCTTTAATCCGGCGGCTGATAACGGCTGGCGATGTCGCGATGAAACAGAGCGTAGGCATTGTCCGTGACGACGGCGGCACCCGCATTCAGTCCGTGTTTAATGAATGTCTGCCAGCCGCGCGCGGCTCCGATTGTGACTTTGCGCTTTTGCGGGCCTTTATCCGTTTGCACCAGCACCCACCATTGCCCTCGGTCGAGAATAAGTGCGCGCGTGGGCACGGCGAGCATCTTTTGCTCCGTGCCGTCAAGCGTTACGCTGCCGTAAGCGCCGTCCTGAAACTCCGCATTTTTGGCAGCGAGCATCATACCGGTTTCCCTTCCGCCGTCAGGAGAAATCGCGGCAAAGACATTCCGCACGATGACAGGCTGGGGTTTGCCGCCGCTTGCCGGCTTAAAGACGCCGCGCATGCCGTTATGAATCATTTCTGCATCCGTTCCGTAGAACTCGGCCGTGAGCCACAAGCTGTCGTCCGGCCTCAGCGTGAGGATGGGTTCCCCGCCTGATACGCGTTCTCCGCTCGCTATGGCGCGTGCGAGGATAATACCGCTCATAGGCGCTTTAATCTCCGCCATATCCTTTAGTTTCTGCAAATTCGCTTCTGCTGCGGTATACGCTGCTTCTGCGGCGGCGAGATCGCTTTTGGCGCGCGCGAGGGTCTGGCGCGTGCCGAGACGGTCAGAGAGTGTTTTTTGAGCGATGGCAAGGAGCTGTTTCGCGGTATTTGCGCGGGCATCTGCCGTATTGACTGCGGCTGTGGCCTGCGCCATCTCGGCCGTCATGACCGCACCGTTGAGCGTGGCAAGCGTTTCACCGGCCTGCACGCGATCGCCGGGGACGACTTTCAGTCCCGTGAGAGTTCCCTCTGCCCACGCGCGCACATGCAAGAGGGCGATAGGCGACACGCGGGCATAAGCGGTAAAGTGCGGCGTCAGCGTTTGTTCCTGCACAGGCACTGTTTGTATAAGGCCAGACGTACCGGCTGCGCGCGCGATTGGGGAAAAAAATACAGCAGCAACCAGAGCAGCGTAAATAGCGCGCTGGCTACGACGGAAAAAGTCAATGCGCATAGAACTTCTTTTCTCCCTATTTGGGCTGCAACGAGATCCGGCAGCCGGACGAGAAATTCATAGATAGCACAACAGGAAGAAAACGCACTTTCAAAGCTTGTTTCCTTCGTGTTTCCGGCAGATGCTTCACCTGTAGAAGCCCGTAAATTTTACGCAACACGCATACATATGAACAGAATAGAAAAGCGAGCTTACAAGAAACTTAACTATACGCAATATCACGCCAATATAGCATCATCTATAAAACGAACAAAAAACAGCGAGCCCGTTTCCCCCATGGCCAACGGATTTGAAATTCTCGCCGCCACTTTTTAAGCGCCCTCACCCGGTAAACTAGCGGGGATTACTGCCCGCATTTTCTCGGGACATGTCGAAAGTAAGGACTTGGTGGTTGGCGCCGAAGTCGCATCGAACGGAAAGCTCGGGTTTTTACCCAGTTTTCGGGTAAAAATATTGAAATTTTCATCGGTTGACGGCGGCAATAAAATGATCCTACATGGAGCAAATGCCCGATATATCGGGCTTATTTGAGGCTGATGAAAAAGTAAGCAAGAAAAGTATCAGGGAATTTTAAGAGGGGTATCAGCGTAATTATTTTCGAGAACAGGGACAAAAATTCTCGCTATCAGGGAGCAAGAAGTTAGATCAACTAGTTTTTTGAGATCCCAGATTTTGGCTCTTATGATTTCGTATGTTATGACCACTTAGCAAGGCCTATTTCACAGAGTAGCGTTCCTACGCATTGAATGGCCAAGTCTGCATCCTGCTCCCGGATTGGATACAAATTTCTTTTTTCCTGCTCCGCAGGTTTTGCGCGGGCGTGCAGACGAGCAATAATATTAGCGGCATCTCCTGCAATAGTGAGTTCGTCATCCTTTAAACGCTTAATCAGCTTACCCAAATCCACCGCGTCATTTTTCTGTAAATTATAGTGGGACAGCAGTGCATGCGTCGCGACATCGCGTGCCCGGTCAATGACAGAAACCGGCGAAGAACGATGTACCTCGTCCATGAAGGTATTCAGCGTCTCATCCAGCTTCGCCTGAAAGGCTTCGGGGATTTTCTCCTTAATCATCACCGGAAGAATGCCAAAGCTACTCCGCGCCTTAAGTGTCACCAGATCTTCGCCCGTGACAATGGATTCCACGCTGATAATTGTCCATGCAGTAAAACGGTCATCTATCCCTAAAAGGACTAGCGGCATCTCCCGCTTTCCCTGAATAAAAGTATACCAGATCGGATTGCCACGGAAGGTTTCTAAACTTTTGCTTTTTGCATGCACTTGCGGATCAATCGCATCCAAGGGAAAGCCGGGATGATGTGAACACCGCGTCCATTGCATAGGCTGTTGTTCGGCCGCATGATAAAAACGTCCACGCCGGATCCGCGCTATAGGATCGAATGAGTCTTCACGAAATCGATATCCAAAATGATCGGAAGAAGAATGGGCCTTCAAATTTCCTTCAGACGGGTAAACGAACTTGGCGGGGGTAATCACGGGCGCTGGCCAAAGACCACGCCCATAGTTACCATCGCCTTCATAAACAAGGCCATTATGTTTTTCGATACCTATATTGATCATACGTTCCTCGCAATATTAAGATGCTTTTACTCGCCGAAGATGTGGAATTTCAAGATACCGCTCTATGCCCGCCGCGGAACCCTTGCCCCATATTCCTTTGCAACGATGACAATCGGGTCGCGGCAGGTCTCTCCCTACGGTCACCATCGACATATGCCCACGATATCTCAAAAGGCTGGCTGGGGCCCTCAGACCCGTCACAGCCACCATAAACTCCATTGCCGCAAGCGAGGCGATAACTCCGTTGAGTGGCGCAACCGAAGGCCCTTTTTCTTCCAATGCCATTTTATCAATACCGTAAATAGCGTTCTGCTGCGCAAGATTGTCTGCCGTTTCAAAATATCGACGAACAGCATCGTGGTCGAGCTCGCCCAAGCAATCTAAACATCCATCATTACCTAGGGATACACATACACGTCCGCCATACCCGGTTTGCTCCGGCACGTCCGAAGCCAGATCAATATAAGGTTTTTTGTAGGCTGCACAAAGCTCGTTCAGGATGGCGCGCGGACCATCTCCGTCGAAGCAGCCAAAGACCCAATCCACCGCTTTTACAGCCTCAAACGCCGCTTCTGATATAATGCTATATGGCAGAGGAATGCTATCGACGTCTGGGTTTATCTCTTTAATATTGCGATCTGCAATTAATACTTTACTCATACCGATGGGATCCGTAGCGCGAGCTCCGATTAAACGGTTACGATTGGTTTCGTCCAGCCCTTCGTCATCGACCGAAGCAATACTTTTCACACCGAGAAGCGCCAAGGGCTGAATAATGGCGCTGCCAAGACCTCCTGCACCGGCGACGAGCACGCTGGTATTGCGTAGCTTCTTCTGGCCCTCGGCGCCGAACATGAGGATATTGCGATGATAGCGTTCTGAGAGGGTCATTACTTCCATCCTTCGATTGAATTATTTGTCGGGCTTAAAAGACGCCCATCCGCAATAAGGCCGTCAAGTTTATTAGGTACCTTCGGATTGTCGAGCCAGACCAGCGCATCAAATCCGCTCGGAGCAACGACAATGGCGATATAAGGACGTTTTTGCAGGCGCCACCACATGTGTGGCACGGTCTCGCCAAGCCCCCGCCTATCTGCCCGTGAAAACTCCGCCGGCCAAGGGCCGGGATGCGAATGCATCTCTATCAAGGATGTGTTAAGATCGTGCGCCTTTTTAATCAGACGTATGCGCGTTTCGTCGTGAAGTTCCAAATAGTCATCCTCTTGTGTCTCAAAGTCTGTCGCCGCCAACATCTCCACTTCTACGACGTCGAAAGCAACACCGCCGTTTTCTGGTCGAGCTTTTGCAAACAAGAAGGCTGCTTCTTCACGTGAGCTGTCAGAAGGTAAAAGATGTCCGACGAGGTCTGCATGCGCCCCATCCGGGAGATTGAGAAGAATTTTCATGCTCCCTCCTTAAGGCGTTGCGCAAAGCTACGCGTCCAATGCACAAGGTTTTGCCCTTTATTGATATCGCCGCTCGCGCACCATTGAGCCGGCGCCCAAGAGAAAAGAACATATTTATCCCCGAAAGGCGTAATAAAGCCGTCCTTGGCATTCCTGGGCGGCGTTCCTTTGAAATTAATTCCTGCAGGTGCCGCAAAAGCATATGGCGCCGCCGACGGATGCCCTGCGACCACCTTGAATGTAATTGGCGCATGAGAAATTGGCGTTTGTCCGATACGCCATCCTTCAGGAAATGGATAAGCGGGAATTTGAAACCAATCTTCTCCGCCATCTTCCTTATGCTTGATATCGGGGTAGTACTTGCGCAGCAGATCAAGTTCTTGCTGGATGCGCTCCCTGATCAGGCCCCGCTTCCATTTATGCTTTTTACCGAAGCCATGCCCGAGCTGAATTTTTACGGGTACCCCCGGCGGCAAGGTGCGCTCATTGTTATCTTTATCAACCTCAATTACACCCTGAGCCGGATCCCAGCCGCCAAGCTCGGCGATCTTCTCTGGCAGAATGGTCTCTTGATCCCAATCAAAATCCTTTCCCTCAATGGTTAAAAGCTGGTTATGGACTTTGCTTTCGGCTGCCTGCTGCGCGTTCGATGCGTTTTCGTCTTTCATTGTTCGACTCCTCGTCGTTTAGGTTATAGAAAGGGCGCAGATTGCATGACCTTGACTTATGTATATCTTGTATTTCTAGGTCTGAACCTTATTGCCCCGATGTTTTAAGGGTAACGCGATTCGAAGTTAAATGTCAAATTGAATAGAATTATTTTGTGTATATCATTAGAATTTCCAAAGACATTGACAATTTAAATGACAACCTATATAGAAATAGCATGAACAACGACCTGATTTATAAACGCATCGGCAGTATTATCAGAAACCGCAGGAAGATTCTTAAGCTGACACAAGATGCATTATCTGAACGACTTGAAATATCACGAGCCTCATTAGCCAATATTGAGACCGGGCGTCAAAACTTTCCCGTGCACCAGCTCTACAATATTGCGCGTGAGCTCGAACTGACCCCAACAGATCTGCTGCCCGTTTTTGTCTCGGCGCCTCAAAAAGGGAAACCTACAAAGATTCCGCTGCCCTCGGATTTGAACCCTGAACAGAGACAGCAGATTGTTGCATTGCTTGAAGATGTACAATTTACAACTCCAGAAGATAGAGAAGTCATCAATGCCAAACAAACAAAAGCAAGATCCTAAGACCTCCGCTCAAGAACTTCTTGAAAAATGCAATATTCATAGCTTTCCTGTGCCTATAGAAAAAATTGCAAAGTTTCTTGGAGCGCAGATCCGCTTTTCGCCCCTCGATAAAGAATTATCTGGGATGGTTTATATTAAAGATGGCATGCCCATCATCGGTGTGAACGCCTTGCATCATCCGAACAGACAACGGTTCACTATTGCACATGAAATTGCTCACATTGTTCTCCACAAGGAAAAACTTTCTGAAGAAGTACATGTGGACAAGCAGTTTCCTATACTAATGCGTGATCATCTAGCTTCTACCGGTACAGACCAGACAGAGATGGAAGCAAATGATTTTGCAGCAAATCTTTTAGTGCCACGGGAAACTCTTGAAAAAGCACTGAAAGATATGACTACAGACATTGACGATGATAAGCCTTTAGATGACTTGGCCAAAAAATTCCGCGTTAGCAGACAGATGCTGGAATACAGGATCAGGAACCTGCCTCAGGAAACAAAGAAGCCAAAAAACTAATAGACTCGGCAGATCCTGTTTCTATAATATTCTGATCATTCAGCGAATCATTGGCAAAAGCGCCGTATAAACTGCTCAGTGCCTTGAGAGGACGTATGAGCTTTGTATTTTACGATACCGAAACTACGGGTACGAAGGTCCCCTTCGACCAAATCCTTCAGTTTGCCGCTATTCGCACAGATTCTGAATTTAATGAAATTGACCGATTTGAGATTCGATGCAAATTGCAGGATCATGTGGTGCCGGCGCCTATGGCTATGCACATCACGGGTGTTACGGCAGCGCGTCTAACAGAGGTATCACTTCCATCACACTATGAGATGGTTAGAGCGATACGTGAAAAACTTCTTTCCTGGTCTCCATCTATTTTCATTGGATACAACTCCCTGGAATTTGATGAGCCTCTACTGAGGCAAGCTCTCTATAAAACTCTCCATTCTCCTTACCTGACAAATACATCGGGGAACTCTCGATCCGATGCTCTGCGGGCCGTTCAGGCAACATCATTGTTCACACCTGATGTTTTTAAAATACCTGAGGGCAAAAAAGGTCCATCTTTCAAATTAGACCAAATTGCACCTCTCAACGGATTTGATCACAAGCACGCGCACGATGCCATGTCCGATGTCGAAGCGACTATATTTCTTTGCCGTATCGTAGCAGAAAAATCACCGGAGGTCTGGTCGTCATTTATGAGATTTAGCCAGAAATCTGCAGTGATCGACTATGTCACATCGGAAAATATCTTTTGTTTCACGGATTTCTTTTTTAGTAAGCCATATTCAGCAATAGTAACTACTATTGGCGATGATCCAGACAACGGCTCAAACTTTTATATTTACGACCTTTCAATAAACCCGGAAGATCTCGCCGACTTGTCCCATGACAGTCTCATTAAGCGCTTAGGACGGTCTCCAAAACCTATAAGAAAATTGAAAAGCAACGCAGCTCCTATCCTCATGCTAACCGAAGATGCTCTCGACATTGCGGCTGCAAAAAAGTATGACCTTGAGGAACTGGAGAGACGTGCGAATTTACTGCAGGGAAATGAAGAATTGCGGCAGCGTCTGATTGCATCTACACAATCTACCTATAAGGAACGAGAGACTTCTCCTCATGTCGAGGAAAGAATCTACGATCATTTCTTCTCTGAAGTGGACCAGTGTATCCTGGATGAGTTTCACTCTGTGCCATGGGAGAATAGGCCACCCCTTTTAGAAAAGTTACAAGACGTCCGCTTGCGCGAACTTGGGCAACGTTTGATCCATACCGAAAGACCAGACCTCATGGAGAAAAGTGAATGTATCAAGCATGACAGGCTGCGCGCGCAGCGCATTCTCGGGAGTAATGATAATAAGTCATGGCTAACACTACCGGAAGCTATTCAGGATATTGATAAACTTTTGGAATCCGCCAATAAAGAGACAGCGCTCTTTTTAAATGAACATAAAAAACTTTTGCTAGAGCGCTTGGCTGGCGTGAATACAATTTTAGTATCTTGACCAGAGAGCTATATGACCACAAGGAAAACAGCTCTAAACCGCCGCCAAGAGTCTCCCGACTTCCCGTCGGCCGTTATCAAAGCTAAAAAAGATCTGGGAAAGAGAAACGATGATTACTTCCGCGTCATGAAAAAACTGACCGAGACGAAGGATCTGCACTTATCAACAGCGCTCGAAAAAATGTGGATCTCACTCGAGAACGCTGAAAGAAAAAAGTACGGTAAACAGCATCTCAAAAACAGCGCATGGGTTCATTATTTTATAATGCACGTGACCTGCCATTCCGACCTTCCGGATTATTTCTATCAAAACAAGACGCAGAGGAAAAAGCTTTTTGAAAATATAAGTACACGTTCAGGACATTTAAAAAATATATTGCAGCGTTATCGGCTTGACTATCGTCTCGCCTATTCCGGGCGTCGTAAAATTTTTGATTTTCACAAAGGATTCTCGCCGGATAATCCTCGCGGCGTAGCTGAAAATGAAATCGAGGCACCGAAAGCTTCCGAGCTACTGGACCGGCTCCTTCAGCATATTGAAGATGACTTAAATAAGGCTCCGACAGCCAAGATCGATAAAAAGGAGAAGGCGCGGCAGTTTGTATATGATATGGCGCTGTATTTTAAAAATACCTATGACACGCCGCTGAATGCGGTCATCGCGACAGCGACACACGCAATTCATAACGTTAATTACACCGAGTCTCAAATCAGGAAAATTCTTATAAGAACGGACATGGGCAAAGACGATGACGAATTTCGTCCCTTTGCCCATCCCTATACCGCGGTATAGCTGGCATCCTGATCCTATAGGCACAACGAATCGTGCCGAAAGGACAACAGGATGCTTGAGATTAAACCACGAGATATCAATAACTTAAAGCCATATGAGGGCAATGCCCGCACGCACAGTGACAGACAGGTCGGCAAGATCGCCGCCAGTATCAAGCAGTTCGGTTTTAATAACCCCGTTCTCATCGACAAAAACAGCATCATTATAGCCGGGCACGGGCGGTGCCAGGCGGCAAGAAAGCTGGGCATGAAGACCGTTCCCACCATATGTCTCGATCATCTGACAGATGCAGAGATTAAAGCCTACATCCTCGCAGACAATAAGCTTGCAGAGCTGGCCGGCTGGGACCGGGAAATTCTCGCCATCGAGCTGCAGCATCTGACGTCACTGGAGCTGGATTTCGACGTAGAGATCACAGGCTTCGGCGCCGGAGAGATCGATTTCATCATTGGTGGCGCCGTCGAGGAAAAACTGGACCCCGCCGATGAAATTATAGAACCGGAAAAAGAAAAACCTCCGGTTACAAGATCCGGAGACCTCTGGCATCTCGGCAACCATCGTCTTATTTGCGGCAACAGCCTGGACGGAGCCAGTTATGCTGCCCTTATGGGAGACGAGAAGGCACAAATGGTCTTCACCGACCCTCCCTATAACGTCCCCATAGACGGGCATGTCTGCGGCAATGGCGCCATAAAACACGCCGAGTTCGAAATGGCCGCCGGCGAGATGTCGGATGAAGAGTTTACCGCCTTCCTGACAACGTCGATGGGACTCTTCCGGTCGTATTCAGACGATGGCGCCATTGCTTTCTGCTGCATGGACTGGCGCCATATGGCCGAAATACTGCACGCCGGCATGCGGAGCAGTTATGAATTTAAAAATTTATGCGTCTGGGTGAAAGATAACGGCGGCATGGGGTCTCTTTACCGCTCCCGCCACGAGCTCGTGTTTGTCTTCAAGAACGGGGATGCGCCACATATAAATAATGTCGAACTCGGAAAAAACGGGCGCTACCGCACAAACGTCTGGGAGTACCCCGGCGTCAACACCATGCGGAAGGATCGGCTGGAGGAGCTTGCTATGCACCCGACCGTGAAGCCGATCCTCCTTGTCGCAGACGCCATCAAGGACTGCTCGAAAAGGCGGGGGATCATTCTCGACCCCTTCGGCGGCAGCGGCACGACACTGATCGCGGCCGAAAAGACCGGCAGGCAGGCGCGGCTGATCGAGCTCGATCCGCACTACTGCGACGTCGTCGTCATGCGGTGGGAAAAATTAACGGGCGAAAAAGCTTTTCTGGAGGGGGAAGAAACGACCTTTGAAGAGGTCAGACAGCAACGCAATCAAGAGGAGTATGAAAATGACTGATATACTGGAAAAAATCGGTTACGGACGTCCCCCGAAAAAGTACCAGTTCAAAAAAGGGCAATCCGGCAATCCCGGCGGCAGGCCAAAAAAATCAAGAAGTACAGACGACACGATTATAAAAAGCTTAAGAAAGCGTGTGCCTGCACGCATCAACGGCAAGCCCGTAAACGCAGACGTACTGGATGCTATTATCATGGCTCAGACAGAAAAAGCGCTTAAAGGCGACACGAAAGCAGCGAAATTCCTGATGGATATGAACCATCAGGCCGAGCAGCGGAGATATTATGCGGAAACTGCGATGGACTATCTCAATAAGCAGATTACAAAAGCTCTCCACAAGGCCACATATGATCCGAAAGCAGCACAAAAGATCTTTGACCATGTGCGCGCTTTTGCCGATACCGTCGTTGAAAAGTACGAAGAAGACGGCGGCGGGGAATATCGCACGGAAATCGGCGCCCTGCTGGAAGCGGGAGCCGCCGCGGTCAACGCGTAACGCTGAAAAGACCCGTAGAAAGATAATTTACGGATAGATACTGCTGCGAATACGCCATTTCCTGACTGTACTCATGGATATGTCCGGCACCATTTATTTGAGAATTAATCCTATAGTAGCTAAATTTCAGAAAATATTACGAAATAATATTTAATAAAACCATATAGATAGAACAAAACATCTTATTTCATTGGAAAAGTCGCTTAGAAATTAACTTTATATTAACCACTAAATGACATATTGTTATTCGATTTATTATTATGGAGAATAAAAAGTGAATTCTATTATAAGCTATACGCAGACCGGAGATAATACTCTGGAAAAATTCGGCGCTGAATATTATATGCCCGGCCAGAAGATGATTGCCAAATCCAAAGCCGATAGCCTCTATATGTTCACCACATATGTAGGCGAGCATGATGTCAATATCGAGGCTGGAGATTCTCTTTACTATATAGAAGCTGGTGTTGCCCACCTAAAAAGGGGTCCTGTGAAAGTACAGTCCTCTGCTATCGCTACAGTTATCCGAGGATATAACGCTCCAGATCGTTCTGCACAGATAGGTCGAATGACTACTTTGCCTTTTATTAATGGCTGCTCTACCCGACAAATCTTTTCGCCTGAACGTATAGGCGACCCCACACTGCAATTGCTTTACATTCCACCACATTCCAGCGAGCAAGAACATCATTTACATTCGACTGCTCGGGTTGCTTACGTTCTCGAAGGACAGGGGACTTGTATCATCGGCACAGATGAACAATCACATCATCAAAAAATTGTTCCGGGCACTACAATTATTATACATCCTATGTGCCCTCACCATTTTGAAACTAACAACGAAGCCCTCCTTGTTGCTCCGCTACATGTATTTAGTTCGGCGCCTGGAGGCATGGAATTCAACCATCCCATGTATAATGGTAGTCACTTGTTAAAATAGCCCATAATCAAGGAGAATGTGCATGCTTTTAGGTGATGGAAAGACTGATGACTGGAAGCTAATCAACTACAGGCAAGTTGGTGATCTTGTCGTCGCAGAGTTCCTCCATGACCTCTACAACCAAGCCGTGATTGATCTCAATCCAGTTCGCTTTCGAAATACTGTATGCGTGATAGAGAACGGTGAATTTAGAAGTTTCGCGCCACAGAAAGAGTGGGACTACTTGGCAGAGACCCTTGGCGAACGGCTTGTTAAAGATCCGGATGCGCGTAAAAAGTTTTCAACCTATCTTGAGCGCTCACAAGACGACTTAACGAATCTCATGGAGAAGCTACAAGAAAAATATAAAGACAACAAAACGGCGATTAACAGTAAAGATGCCTTTTATGATCTTTCTGACCTGCAATATATGGCGCTGGATCGCATCTATGCCATTAATTTGGTGCAGTTTGAACACGCCCTTGGCCATGCCCTTGCAAATATCTTGAATGTCCCTAAAGAAGATGTTGATAAACTGCTAAAATCTTCTGAACTGACTATTAGTGGTCAAGAAGAAATGCGTGCCATTGATCTGTCTCTTCAAATAACTTCCGGAAAATTATCTCTTGAGCAAGCTGCAGAGATACACGAAAAAGAGTTTGGCGGCATCCACCTCGCCTATGGTGCGGAACGTGATAATTTTGATAGTCACAGCAAAACACGATTAGAGGAACTGTTCAAGACGCCCGAGGCAGACCGTCAAAAACGTCTAAAAGACCTCCAAAATGCGCCTGCACAAAAAGTTGAAATCGCCGGAGACAATGTTGTTCAAGAGCTTGCGGAACTTGCCAAGAAGCTAGGGGAGCGGCGCGATAGAAATAAAGCCCTAATGGGGCGTGTATCAAGTGTACGGGCAAATATTCTTAATAAAGTCGCAGAACTCGGTAACATTGAAAGATCAGAACTGCGCCATTACTTCTTAAAAGATATATTTGACCTTTTGTCGAAAAACAAAAAGCTCTCTCCCGAAGAAATAGAAAAAAGAAAAGGCCGTCTTGTTCTGCAACGGCAGGAACATGAAGTATATGGCGTAGAAGCAGTATCTATCTCTGAAAATGTGCTGCCCAGTTTATCTCAATTACAATCAACGACCGAATTACAGGGCATCCCAGCAAGTTCCGGCGTCATACGGGGAAAAGTCCGCAGAGTTTACACGATAGAAGAAGCCCGCAAAGTTCAGCCGGATGAAATCATGGTTGCCTATGGCACAGATTTTGACTTAATGGTTGGCCTTCAAAATTGCGCTGGTGTCATAACAGAAGAAGGCGGCCTTCTTAGCCACGCATCCGTTATCTCAAGAGAACTTGGAAAACCCTGCCTTATTAATGTTAAGAATGCTATGAGCCTTCTTAAGGACGGAGACACCATTGAGATTGATACGACTAAATCCATAGTCAATGTTATTGATCGCGTACAAAATCAAGTCACTGAAGCCAATGCGGTCACGCGCCTTGAAGATGCTAAAATAGATGAAATTAAGGGGGCTAAAGCGAAGAATCTTCGCCTCCTCCGTGAAGCTGGCCTACCCACCTTACCAGCTGTGCTGGCGTCTGTAGCCGACCTCTCTAATAAAGAGAAAATCGCTGAGAATATTCTGGCTGTTTTTGGAAACAATGGCGTTGTAGCAAATTCTTTTATTGTACGTAGCAATACAGAAAACGAAGATATCGAGGGCCAATCGATGGCGGGGCAATATAACTCCCTCGTATCCCGGTCTGAAAAGAAAGATTTAGCTGAAGCAGTTTCAGCAGTTATAGAAGCCTATAAAAATACAAAAGTAGAACAACTCAATACCGGAAAAGATCCCGGCAATACAGTCCTTATTCAACCTTACTATGCGCAACAATATGGCGGAGTTGCTTTCAGCCACCATCCGGTTACAGGAAAATCTGGTGTGGTCATAGAAGCCAGCGATAAGGGGGCTGGAGCTGTTGTTGAAGGGCAGAAAACATTACCTGAGAAGAACCTCCCTGAAAACATCCGTAAAGAAGTCACTTCTGCAATTGAAAAGATTGAAAAAGTCCTGAAATGCCCTGTGGATGTTGAATGGGGATATGGCGCGGATGGCCTAAAAATATTCCAAGCTCGCCCTATTGTTTTTAAGGATACCACACCTCAAACAACACTAAAGAACCTTATTTTGATAGCTGGCGGTGAAGGATCTCGCATTAGAGAAATGTTTAATGACAAAGCCGCACCATTTACAAAGCATTTTCTTCCGCTACCGGAAAAAGGTGGGTCAATCATCGGAGCAATCGTCGAAAAAAGCAAACCTCACTTCGATAAAATCGAGATAGCTGCCAGCAAGAATACAATGGACTTTATGGCGACAACATTTGAAGAGCAGGAAAAAGTTGAAGTTTCAAATGACGACAAGATGATTGGACCTCTTGGGCCGCCCCTTTTGAGGTTGCTTGCAGAGGGCAAACGGGTCTTTGCTTGTTGCGGAGACGTTTATAGCAATTTTGATTGGAACGAGATGGAAAAGTTCCATGAAAAAAGCGGCAATGCTGTTACAATCCTTGTTGCGAAAAGTTTCCCCGCAGAAAAGGCGGCTTGCTTCAACATAGATGACAGCGGAAAAATTACAGGATGGGACAGAAAGAAAAAATCAACGGAGAATGACTATATAAACATCGGAGGCTATATTATAGACCCTTCTCCCGAGGTTATAAAGATTGCTAAAGAATTGGTAGAACAAGGACACTGCAAAGAGGACGTTTTTTTTGAAAAATGCATAGAGGCTGGCATTATCTCTGGCTTCAAAGACAAAGGCTTCTCATGTAACGTTAATACGCCTAGCGTATATCAAGCGCTGGTGTCTAAACTCATTAAAGAAAAATCAGCAAGAAAGACTACTCCACCAAAACCTCCACAACAAAACAGACATCCCTAGAAGAGTGATACCGCATGGAAAACCTTGACGTTTTTGACGAACTTTATACTCCCCTTGATCCCGCTACCGCATCTATAGATGAGGTACATAAAAAAGGGCTTTGGCATCAAACTTTTGCCTGCTGGGTCGTCAATCCGCAGAAGCATTCTGTCCTATTACAGCTCAGAGGTCCTCGCAACAGAATTGATCCGGGCAGTCTTGACGCATCAGCTAGTGGTCACCTCGCGGCAGGAGAGAGTCCGGAAGATGGTTTTCGAGAACTTCATGAAGAGCTTGGGATTTCTATCCCGAAAGCAGATAGAACATACCTTGGCATCTTTCGAAATATCGCCCTGCGCGGGAGTTATATCAATCATGAATTTTGCCATGTGTTCCTAGCAAAAAGCAGCGTTTCACCCGGCTCCTTGACCCTTCAAGATGGAGAAGTTAATGGCGTCTTTGAAGCAAGCATAGAAGGTGCTATAGATTTATTCTCAGGCAAAATAAAAGAAATAAAAGCTCCAGGAATAGAATGGAACGGAAACGAGTACGCTCTGGTAGAAAAACCTGTCTCTCTCCAATCTATGTGCAACTGGCGCGAACGGGGAGAGGTATCAAAAACTTACCTAAAGATCATGCAGGCGGCGCGTGGATTCCTACGCGGAGAAGAAATACTCGCCATATAGAACATGACCACGGGCAACAAAGAAATCATTACAGGTGCATTTTCCGCTAAAGATAGAAAACATCTTTGGATCCCGGAACATATTGCAACGACCGAAAGCATTTCAGACCGAAAAATTATCACATGGACACATAAGTCAGGGCATTTAGGATATGCCATCTATAATTGGAATGGTCATTTGTCAGGGATAATACTGAAACGCGCTCCATTGGTGGCTAGCCAAGGAAAGTCTTGTATGTGTGACTGGTGTCTTTCCGTCTATCCGGCATCTAAAATCGCCAGTTTCTCTCTTAAAAAATCCAGAACATCTTTTGTCAGTTATCTTCTCTGTAGCGATCTAAATTGCGAACAACGCATTTTATCTCCGGACACGAACAATGTTCACGATATGCGTGAAACTCTTTCAAAGAAAGAACGCATCACCCGTTACTATGCTAATATAGAAAAATACTGGAAAGAACAGGTAACACCCCTTTAATTTTTTTGAAAATTTCAGTTAAAACCAGAAAAAAATGATACTTCTACAGGGGTTATTTCTGGACAAATAATGATACGAATACGTCATTTCCTGACGATTTCAGGAGATGGCGTTATTCGCGTTGATACCCCGCCGCAAAAGAGTTAATGTCATAAGTGCATGGGCGTTCTGCGCCCCTGTCGGGACTTTAGAACCCCGTACGAACGGTCGGCGTGACCGTTATCACGCCGCTTCTCGAGCTTTATGCCCGGGAGGCGGCGGCGTATGTCCAGCCCGTAAGGGTAAAGGCCGTCGCGGTCGTTTCGTACGGCTTCTAAACTCCCGGTCGCCAGAGAAATCTGGCGGCCGAAAGTTTTTTAAGGAGCTGGCATGATGCGACGAGACCCCCCAAACCCCACCACAGATTTTTCCAAGATCACCCAAGCGAAATACATCAAACTGGGAGAAAAAGGGAAATGGGATAACTTGTGCTTCAAAGACGGCACACTCCGGCTTGGATATGACGAAGTTGCGGCAGATTATAGTACCCCCCAAGGAAAAAAACCTGTTTTTGATCTATATAAAAAACAAGGAAAAACAGACGGTGCCGCTTCAAATCATGCCCGCCAAGTGCATGACTTCTACGCAGCTGGCTCTGAAACACTTTGGATTACGTTTTCAGATGACAAGCTATGGTGGTGTCAGGCACGCGGTCCGGTAGAATTTATCAGTCACGATAAAGAAATTGCCAGCAAACAGGGAAGCCGCTTACGGCGCACCGTATCGGGCTGGCATGATGTCTCATCCATGGGAAAGATATTGCACATGGGAAAAATGAGCGGGCGACTGACCAAGATATCCGGTTTTCGTGGCACGATATGTGATTTACAGCCCACAACTTTTGAATATCTCTTTCTGCTTTTGCAGGGAAAGAATATACCTGCGGTTGAAAAGGTTCTTGCGGATAAAGAAGAACTACTCGGCTCTATAAAAAAACTTATCAAAGATCTAAATCCGTTTGATTTTGAGCTTCTCGTAGACTTAATCTTTAGTGCATCGGGATGGCGCCGCATTGGCATTATCGGCGGGACGCAGAAAACAAAAGATCTTGAATTAATTATGCCGGTGACAGAAGAACGTGCCATCGTGCAGGTCAAATCATCCACGACACAGCAACAATTCAATGAATATCTTGATAGGTTCGAAGGTTTTCCTGCCGACAAGATATTCTACGTCTACCATACGCCAGAACGTGATTTAATGTGCAATGCCGAAGAGACAAACATAGTGCTGATCGGGCCAAAAGCGCTCGCCGAAAACGTTTTACGCGCAGGACTTGTCGATTGGCTTATTGAAAAAGCAGGATAATCAAGGAGGATTAAAATGCAATTCGCAATAGGATCTATACTATTTTTGGGAGCCGTATATTTTGCAGATAAGTATCCTCGCACTGTTACGACCGTTATGATCATCATCGTTATAATATCGATGATAATACATTGAGAAAAATATGGCTGATGCAGAAGATACAGAACCTAGACATTGGCTTATTGACTGGACTTCTGCGCCGGAAAGAGCGTCCATGTAAGTAGGAGGTAGCTTACATGGCGAAGATTCTTACAAAACCTGATAATAGTATTACTCAGCTATCACTGACCGAATTACGCATGAAATGGGCCGAATGCTGGGGTATGGCGCCACATACGCTGATCGGGCGCACAATGCTGGAGAAAAGCCTTGAGTTCAAGCTGCGGGAGCTGGAAACGGGCGGTCTGGCGCCCGAACAGCAGGCTCGTCTTAATCAGCTGATCAAAAATTACAAGCGTAATCCACGCTGTTTCGATGACAACGAGCCGGAGATAAAGCCCGGCACCCGGCTCGTGCGCATGCATAAAGGTGCACGGCATGTCGTCCTCGTACTGTCACAGGGGTACGAATATCAGAACACCAAATATAGCAGCCTTTCTGAAATAGCATCCCGGATCACCGGATGTCGCAGAAACGGATGGGTATTCTTTGGCCTGAAGCGCAAGGATGATGGGGCATGAAAGAAGGTATAAAACACTGCGCCATCTACACCAGAAAATCTACCGACGAGCGGCTGGACATGGAATTCAACTCACTGGATGCGCAGCGTGAATCATGTCTGGCATATATTCAAAGCCAGAAATCTGAAGGATGGGCCGCACTGAAAAAGTCATATGACGATGGCGGTTTTTCGGGCGGCAGTATGAACCGCCCGGCACTCGCAGAACTGCTCGAAGACATAAAATCTGGTAAAGTGAACATCGTTGTCGTTTACAAAATTGACCGTCTGACCAGGTCTCTCATGGATTTTGCAAAGCTGGTGGAGATTTTTGATCAGCACGGCGTCACTTTCGTCAGTGTCACGCAATCATTCAACACCACAACATCCATGGGGCGCTTGACTTTGAACGTCCTTCTGTCGTTTGCTCAATTCGAGCGCGAAGTTGCTGGCGAGCGCATTCGGGACAAGATTGCTGCCAGTAAGAAGCGTGGTATGTGGATGGGCGGGACACCGCCAATCGGTTACAAAGTCACAAACCGACAGCTGATAATCGATGCCAATAATGCAAAACTGGCGCGGCATATTTTTGATAGATATGCTGCGCTGGGCAGCGTATACAAACTGACAGAAGAGCTAAATTCGCAAGAGATTAAAAACCCCGTACGGATATCCGAAAAAGGATGGAAATACGGAGGCACCGAATTTTCACGAGGTGCTGTTCACAACATTCTGACGAACCCCATTTATGTCGGGAGAATCAAGCATAAAAACAATTCCTACGATGGGCAGCATGAGGCTATTATCCCGCAGGATGTATGGGATGACGTCCAGAAGAAACTACAAGAACAGGCACCTTCTCCACGCGGTTGCACGAAAGCGAAGGACATCAATTTACTGCAAGGACTTTTGTTTGATGCGAATGGGCAATCCTATGGACCGACTTTTTCTATCAAGAACGGCAGGCGTTACCGTTACTACATCGAACAAAGCTTGCGTCGCACAAACAAGGGGAACAGAATCCCTGCCTTTGAAATCGAGACACTTGTCGAACAAGCCGTTCGGAAGCACCTGAAGGCACAGGAAGAGCTGCCCGCGCAGGAATTAACCAGAGCAATTGAACGAATTGAACTACGACAAAGCGAAATACTCATTACCATGCGTTCGGATAATTTCGTTATCCATGTGCCATACAAGCGTGACAAGTCCTTTAAAGGCGCCATCGTCATCAGGCCGAAAGGGCCGCACGATGATATTCTAGACCTTCCCAGCCATAAGCTCAGAAGGCTTGTAGAGGGGATCATCTGGCAAGAAGAACATTTTGCGGGAACGGCGGTCAAGGATATCGCGATTCGCGAGAAGCGCTCCGAATCCTATGTTGGCACCGCCATTACGGACGGATTTGAAATCCTCGCCTCTGCTTTTTAAACATCACGATCCCTTATCAAAACCTGCCCGCCGACACGCTGCAAAACTGGCCACTGAGCAAAGCCCCCATTTTCGGCCGAAATTAACCATTGCTCAGCGCGTGCCGGAAATGGTGAGCGCGCGAAAGCGCGCTGTTGGCGGCCATTTCTGCCCGTATCTGCTCAGGTCGTGTCGAAAGGAGGACTTGGTGGTTGGGGTGCCAGGGATCGAACCTGGGAATGGCGGTACCAAAAACCGCTGCCTTACCGCTTGGCTACACCCCAATAAAGATTGAGTCTGGAAGACTCCAGCCGAGGGAGGATATAAAAAAAAACCGTTCCCCGCAAGGTCAACATAATACAAGTTTCTATATTATGTATAAAAAATAACCCCGCAACGGCCTATTAAAGTCCGTTTTGGCATCCTGACGAAAAATCAAGAGTTAAGCGCTGTCTTTTTAAGCGAGAATCTGCTACATTCCATTTCATAATCTTTAACAGCAAAGTCAACCGTGGCGTGTTTTGAAGGACGGAGGCGTCTCGCTTCATGGGTACTGTCAGCAAAATCAAGGCACAGCGCCTGCTCGACCCGGCGAACGGCACTCTCGAAGGGCAGGCAAAGGTCAATGCCGAAATCTTCACCGCCGTCGAGATTCTCGGCCGCAAACTCGAGCGTGTGTCGGAGGAGCGCGACCGGCTGGCGCAACGGCTGGCGCTGATCGAATCACAGGCCTCCGTCGATGAAAAAACCGGCAAGCTCTACTTGCCCGTCGTCGTCAATCCCGAAACGCAAATACCGGTCGCCGCCGCGGCGCCACGCTGGATCATTCCCGCTTCGCTGGCCAGCATCGCCCTTGCGCTGTTCGCCGCCGGCGTCGTCCTCTTCCGTCCGTCCGCGCCGCCGCTGACCAAGAGCCAGATCGCGGTGCTGAACGCCTTGAGCGCGTCGCAGTTCACCCAGCTCGAGGCGGACAGCAAAAAATGGAAGACGCTGGCCGAAGCGCAGCAGACAATCCCCTCCGCGCCTCAGCAATCCATCGTGACGCCGACGATCGCGCCGCCGCCCACAACGCCGCTGGCCGAACCTGCAGCGGTTGCACCGGTGCCGACAGTAAAAGCCGTCCCTGTCGATACGGCGGTGACATCCCAGCCGCCAGCACAAATAACGGACACCGCGACCGCGGCGGCTACGGCTCCTGTTCCTTCTCCTGCGCCGGAAAAAACCGCGCAGGAAAAAGTCGCCGCGCCTGAGACGCAGACGTCCCCGAAAGTTGCCGCAACGGAAACGACGCAAACGAATACCGCAGCGGTGAAGCCCGCGGTCACAAGGACGGCCGTGGCAAAACCCGCCACGGAAAAAACGCCTGCGAAAAAGACAGCGGTCGCCAAGACTGTAACAGCGCCAGTGGTCAAAACCGCCGCGAAAAGCGCGGTTCCGGAGACGGCCGCGGCCGGCGGCATCGCGCCGGATACAACGCTGACCGGAGACCTCGCCGCTTTGCAAAAACGCGCCTACGCCGGCGTTCCGGCGGCGCAGCACGACCTTGCGACGCGGTACGCCGCCGGCAACGACGTGCCGCAGGACTATGTCCGCGCGCGCTTCTGGTTCAAACAGGCCGCCCTGCAGGGCGTCGCCAACGCCAGCTACAACCTCGGCGTGATCTATCATCAGGGCCTCGGCGTGAAGGCCGATATGAAGAAGGCGATTTACTGGTATAAAAAAGCGGCTGACCGGGGGCATCCGGAAGCGATGTACAACCTCGGCATTTCCTACATCGAGGGCATCGGTACAAAAACCGACATCCCCAAGGGCGTCGCCTATTTCGAAAAGGCCGCGAACGCCGGCGTCTCGCAGGCAGCCTACAACCTTGGCGTCCTTTACGAGAGCAACTTTATCGGCCCGATCAACATACCCGAAGCGGTCAAGTGGTACCGCATCGCCGCCAGACAGGGCCACCCGCAGGCGGAAGCGGCCTTGCGGCGCATCGAAGGCGATACTCTGAAGGCCGGAGGTCATTCAGCCTATGCCGATCAGGCCGTGCGGCACGCAGTCGACATCACGCCTGCCGCAGGCAGTAACACCGACGAACCGCACACCCTGCTCGGCGATATTCAGCGCATCCTGATCCAGCAAGGGTTTCTGACCGGTCAGCCGAATGGCGCCCTGAACCAGCAAACGCAAGCCGCTATCCTCGCCGCGGAGAAAAAACTCGGCATGACCCAGGACGGCCAGCCTTCGGAATCTTTGCTCGACAGGCTTTTGCAGATGCCGCCGACGATGGGCGAATAGTCTTCTTTAAATCACTTTTGCTGCACGAATCCACCAGGAGGGGTGCGCCGCCGCCAGCGACTCTTCCGCCTGCCGCGCCAGATACGCCTCTGCATAAAACCCGAAGCAGGTCGCGCCGCTGCCGGACATGCGGGCGAGCCGGCATCCGTTCGTTTTCCCGATCGCCTGCAGGACATCGCCGATTTCCGGCGCAACGGCGGAGGCGGCTTGCGTCAAATCGTTGCGACACATACCGAGAAAATCCGGCGTGATTTTTTCCGGCACCGGCAGGGGAGCGCTGAAATTTTCCTGCCGTCTTTTAAAAACCTCCGCCGTCGGCACAGGAACGCGGGGATTGACCAGCACGAGATGCAGCGCGGGCATGTCCGGCACCGCCGTCAGTATGTCGCCGATGCCGTCGGCAAACACCGCGCGGCTGTCGATACAGGCGGGCACATCGGCGCCGAGGCGCAGCCCGAGCGTGCGCAGGCGCGCCACGTCTTCAGGCAAATTCCACAGCCGCGCAAGGCCGCGCAAGGCCGCGGCCGCGTCAGCCGATCCGCCACCGAGGCCGGAAGCGACGGGCAGGTTTTTCGTCAGCGTGATTTTCCCGCGCCGCGGCACGTCATATTCCGCCGCCAGCAGCCGCGCGGCCCTGTCTATCAGATTGTCTTCCGTTTCCGGCAACGCCCCCGCGAAAGGCCCTGCCGTTTCGATGATAAATCCGCCGTGTTCGGCGAAAGACAAAGTATCACCCGCATCGGCAAACACCATCAGGCTTTGCAGGGTATGATAGCCGTCGTCACGTTTTCCGGTGACGTGCAAAAAGAGATTGACCTTGGCGGGCGCAAAAACCTGAAAAGAGTGCAGCATGCAAAAAAATAGACGATCGGGGCGCGGTTGTCGAGGGTCTTGGCGCCCAAGCTTTGCCCTAGGGCGCGCTGGAAGACAGTTCGTTCGGCACCGTGATGCCGTGGGCGATCTTTTGCGCCGCCAGCGCCCTGAACGAGGCGTTCTGGCTGATATCCCGCGCATGGCGCCATTGGGCGCGCGCTTCAACGCGGCTTCCGGCCTCCCAATAGGCGTCGCCGAGGTGGTCGAGCAGCGTCGTGTCGTCCGGCACTTGCGCCACCGCCTGCTTCAGCCAGTTGACTGCCCGCCTGTAGTGCGCGAGGCGGAACAGCGTCCAGCCGTAGCTGTCGAGGATATAGCCGTCGTCGGGGCGCAACGTCACGGCGTGTTTGGCATAGGCCAGCGCCTTGTCGAGATTAACCCCCTTGCTCGCCCAGCTATAGGCGAGGAAATTGAGAATCATCGGGTTGTCCGGTTCGAAGGACAGCGCCTGCGTGAGGTCTTTTTCGGCGGCGGACCACTGATCAAGGCGCGATTCCGCCATGCCGCGCGCATAAAGGATCGGCCACTCGCTCTTGGTTATTTTCGGACGGGCGGCGAGCACCTGCGTATAGGCGGCCACCGCGTCGGCGTATTGCCCGTGGCGGCGGTAGGTGTCGCCGAGAGAGACCAGCGCGCCTTCGCGGGCGAAGGGGTTTTTCTCCATCGCGGTCAGCATGGCGATGGACTTGTCCGTCTGTCCGGCCGTTTCATAAACTTCTGTCAGGCGCACCTGCGCGATCCAGCGCAGCGGCGCGGACGGCGGAACGGCGCTGTAGTCCGCGATGGCGGCGGCGTAATCGCCGTGGAAGGACGCGATATCCCCCTGCATCAGGTGCGCGAAAGGCGAGTGGGGCGACAGCAGGGCGACGAGATTGCCGTAGATTTGCGCGCTGTCGTAAGCATGACGCTCATACAGAACGGAGGCGAGATCGAACAGCGAAATCGCCGCGCCGTCCGCCGCGGTGCGGAGGTTGGGCGGAATGATGCGGTGCGGGTCACTGTGCTCCATCGCGCTGATGTAAGGGTTGTAGGGGTAGAGTGCGGCCAGCTGATGATAGACCTGACGGCTGATCTCGGGCTCGCCGTAACGGGCGAAGAAGCTCGCCGTCAGCACGGCCTGATGCAGGCTCAGCCCGCCCGACATCGCGCCTTTGTAATCGTCGGCGGCGGCGTTCATGTTTCCGGCCAGCTCATCCATCAAGCCCGAATACATCGCATACATCGGGCCGTCCGGCGCGTCGGCGACGGACAAGGATTTCAGCGCGCCCGTTGTGTCGTGCATGCCCATCTTCGCCCATGCGATGAGCACGGGCTTGGTGTAGGTGCCGAAGCCCGTATCGGGCAATTTTTTCAAGTAAGCCAAAGAGCCCTTGTAATCGTGGCGGCCAATCGCATCGCAACCCATGAAGATCAGCGCCAGCGCGTCCGAGCCTGTCGGAGGGATGGCGGTGCCCTTGCCTCTCGCCAGCATTCTTTTGGCCAGACTCCGCGCGGTATCGAAATCCGCCGCACCGACGGCGAGCAGGAATGTCCGCTGCATCAGCGCCGTATTGCTGCTGTCATAGGCCAGCGCGTCACTCATATATTTCTGCGCGCTGTTCCAGTCGCCCTGCTGCTGCGCGAATCGTCCGGCGAGATAGCTGCCAGAAAACGTGGCTGTCGCAGGTGTCACTTCCAGCGCGGCCGCTTTGCTGATCTGGTGGGAGGAACAAGCGCCGAGCCCGGCCGCAACAACCGTCACCAGCGCCAGACAATAGAAAAACCTTAATTCACGCACGTAGATGACCCTTCAAAAGCGGGAACAACACTATAGATACAGAGTCGCACAGAGAAATTAATAACTCGTAACCGAGGGCCTGTTTTTATAATATTATTACCCAAAAACAGCATTAAAATTGATAAACGGGCATTTAACTGCTATGCAGGTGGCCTTCACATAGCGTTTCCCGCGAGGAGAAAAGAACCCATGAGCTGGAAGGGACATGCCCTCAACACAGCCGAAGCTTTCCGTGCTGCAGCAACATACCGCAAATTTATCAAAGGCTGGCCCGCCTTGCGCGATTCGGCGCCGCGCGGCGACGGGCATCCGGTTCTGGTCCTGCCGCCCTTCGGCTATACGGATACCGTCACGGCTGCCTTCCGCGACGCGCTCGCAGAAATGGGATACAAAGTCTACGGCTGGGAAGCGAGCCTCAACAGCGGCTTCAACGCGGAAAAAGGCAAACACTTGCGCAAGCACCTGAAAAAAATCCATGCCGACAACGGCAACCGGAAAGTCACGGTGATCGGCCTCAGCCTCGGCGGCATTTACGCGCGCGAACTGGGGCGGGAATTTCCCGAGCTGGTGCGCGGCGCGATCAGCATCAATACGCCGTTCGGCGCGGGTCTCAACAAAGACACCACGCCGAACTTTCTGATCGCCGCGATCGAGGCCCTGAGCGACGACAGCGTTTCCCTCAAAGCGGACGGCGGGCACCTCGCCGGCATCTGAAATCTCGAGGCCGTCAAAGTCATTCTCGATCGTCTGGCGCAGCCGGAAGATAACTGGAAGCCGTATCAAAAGGACGGCGCGCACGCGCCCAAGCCTCCCGCATGGCATAAAACGCAGGCGGCGAAAAGAAAACTCTTCCCGAAAGACTGATTTTTACATGCCCGTGTAGTTCGGCCCGCCGCCCCCTTGCGGGACGACCCAGTCGATGTTCTGCGTCGGATCCTTGATGTCGCAGGTCTTGCAATGCACGCAGTTCTGGGCGTTGATCTGCAGGTAGGGCTCGCTATGCTCGTCGGCGACGATCTCATAGACGCCCGCGGGACAATAGCGCTGCTCCGGCGCGTCGTATTCCGGCAGGTTGATCTTGATCGGCACGGTCGGGTCGATCAGGCGCAGGTGGCACGGCTGGTCTTCCTCATGGTTGGTGTTGGAGAGAAAAACCGATGACAGCCTGTCGAACGTCAGAACGCCGTCCGGTTTCGGATAATCGATTTGCGGCATGTCCTTGGCAAGCTTCAATAACGTGTGGTCGGCGTGGTTTTTAAACGTCCACGGCGCATTGCCGCGGAAGATATAGGTGTCGAGCGCCGACAAGATCAGCCCCGCCCACAATCCCCAGCGGAAACCGGGGCGGATGTTGCGCGCGGCGTGCAGCTCGTCCTTCAGCCAGCTTTCCTCGAACTTTTTGCGGTAACCCTCGCATTCCCTGCCGGACGGATCGCCGTTCCTGAACATATCGACCAGCGCTTCGGCGGCCAGCATGCCGGATTTCATCGCCGCATGGTTGCCCTTGATCTTCGGCACGTTCAAAAAACCCGCCGTGTCGCCGATCAGCAGGCCACCGGGGAAAGACAGTTTCGGCAGCGACTGCAAGCCTCCCTCCGACAGGGAGCGCGCGCCGTAGCTGATGCGCCGCCCGCCTTCGAGCGTTTCACGGATGGCGGGATGCGTTTTGAACCGCTGCATCTCCTCGAACGGCGAAAGATGGGGGTTTTGATAGTCGAGGCCGACGACGAAGCCGATGGAGACGATATTGTTTTCGGCATGATACAGGAACGCGCCGCCGTAGGTGCTTTTGTCGAGCGGCCAGCCGATGGTGTGGACGCAGAGACCCGGCTGGTGTTGCGCCGCCGGCACTTCCCACAACTCCTTGATGCCGAGGCCGTAGGTCTGCGGGTCGCAGTCGCGGCGCAATTTGAATTTTTCAAATAAAGTCTTGGTCAGAGAACCGCGGCAGCCTTCGGCGAACAGCGTCTGTTTGGCGCGCAGCTCGATGCCCGGCTGGTAGGCGGCGGTATGTTCGCCCTTTTTGTTCACACCCATGTCGCCGGTCGCAACGCCGATCACGGCGCCATTGTCGTCGTATAGAACCTCCGCGCCCGCGAAGCCCGCATAAATTTCCACGCCCAGCGCCTCCGCCTCTGCCGCCAGCCATTTGGCCAGCACGCCGAGGCTGATGATGTAGTTGCCCTTGTTGTGCATTTGCGGCGGGGTCGGCAGTTCGAAGGATTTGTTTTTGCTCAAAAACAGAAAACGGTCTTCCGTCACCGCCATGTTGAGCGGCGCGCCTTTTTCCTTCCAGTCGGGGATCAGTTCGGTGAGCGCGCGCGGCTCGAACACCGCGCCGGACAAAAGATGCGCGCCGACCTCCGATCCCTTCTCGATCACGCAGACGGAAAGGTCCGGCTTCAGCTGCTTGAGACGGATCGCGGCGGAGAGCCCCGCGGGGCCGGCACCAACCACAACAACGTCATAAGCCATTATTTCTCTTGTCATTTTCCGCGCTTTCCTTCATTGCCGAATAGATGTAGTTTATCTGACATCATATTGCAAAGGAAGACTGTTGGAACACGCCGAACTCGCGGAATTGCTGCAATGGTACGAGGCCGTCGGCGCCGACGAGGCGATCGGCGACGCGGCGCAAAGCAGGCTGCGTGTTCCGGAAAAAACACTCCCAAAATCAACTGTTCTGCCGCTCGCCCAAGGCCGAAAAGCCGAAAAAGACGAGCCTGCGCCCGTGATGGGCGCCATAGAGGCGATGAAGGAGGCAGCCGCGCTGGCGGCGGCGGCGAACAATGTGACGGAATTGCGCGTCGCGGCGGAGAATTTTAACGGTCTCGCACTCAAGCGCACGGCAACGCAAATCGTCTTCGCCGATGGCAGCGCGGATGCGCGCATCATGGTGATCGGAGACGCGCCCGGTACGGATGAAGACCGCGCGGGCGTCCCCTTCGCAGGCGCAAACGGACAATTGCTGGATAAAATGCTCGGCGCCATCGGCCTCACGCGAACGGAGAACGTCTACATCGCCACCATCCTCAACTGGCGCACGCCCGGCAACCGCGCGCCGACGAAAGAGGAAATCGACATCAGCCTGCCGTTCATCCGCCGCCATATCGAGCTTGTCAATCCGGCCGTGATCGTGCCGGTCGGCGGCGCGGCGGCGAAGATCCTGCTTGAAAGCAAAGAGCCGCTCGCGCGCCTACGCGGCAAGTGGCTGGACTATAAAGGCACGCCCGCGGCAGTGCTATATCATCCCGAATATCTGCTGCAGAGTCCGACGCAGAAAAAAGCGGCATGGGAGGATTTGCAGATGATTCAGGCGAAGCTGAAAGAGCTGGGCGCGCTCTAGGCGGCCTTGTTTTTCTTCAACAGCGGCTTGAGATAGGTGCCGGTGTAGCTGCGCTTTTCGGCAGCAACGCGTTCCGGCGTGTCCTGCACGATGATCTCGCCGCCCTTGTCGCCGCCTTCGGGGCCGATGTCGACGATCCAGTCCGCCGTCTTGATGACTTCGAGATTGTGCTCGATCACGACGACGGTATTGCCCTGATCGACCAGCCGGTGCAGAACCTCCAGCAATTTGCGCACATCGTCGAAATGCAGGCCCGTGGTCGGCTCGTCGAGAATGTAAAGCGTGCGGCCGGTGGCGCGTTTGGCCAGCTCTTTCGCCAGCTTGACGCGCTGCGCCTCGCCGCCGGAGAGCGTCGTCGCCCGCTGGCCGATATGGATGTAGCCGAGACCGACTTCTTTCAATGCTTCCAGTTTGTCGCGCACCGCGGGCACGGCCTTGAAAAATTCCGCACCCTCCTCGACCGTCATGTCGAGAATATCGGCGATGGTTTTGTCTTTATATTTGATCTCCAAAGTCTCGCGGTTGTAGCGCTTGCCCTTGCAAGCATCGCAGGTCACGTGCACGTCGGGCAAAAAGTGCATTTCGATCTTGATCACGCCGTCGCCCTGACAGGCCTCGCAACGCCCGCCCTTGACGTTGAAGGAAAACCGTCCCGCGTTGTAACCACGCGCCTTTGATTCTGGCAGGCCCGCGAACCAGTCGCGGATCGGCGTGAAGGCGCCGGTGTAGGTCGCCGGGTTGGAGCGCGGGGTGCGGCCGATCGGCGCCTGATCGATGTCGATGACCTTGTCGATATATTCAAGGCCGAGAATGTCGTCGTGCGCGCCGGGATGGGTGCGCGCGTTCATCAGCCGCCGCGCCGCCGCGGCATAGAGCGTGTCGATGATCAGCGACGACTTGCCTCCGCCGGAAACGCCGGTGACGCAAGTGAAAGTCCCCACGGGAATTTTGGCGTGAACATTCTTGAGGTTGTTCTCGCGCGCGCCGGTGACTTCGATATACTGGGTCTGGACGCCTTTTTTGCTCTTGATGGTCTTGCCTTCGCGGCGGCGCTTCGACAAGGGGATTTCCTTCATACCGTTGAGATACTGCGCCGTCAGGCTCTTTTTGTCTTGCATCACCTCTGCGGGCGTGCCCGCGGCGACGACTTCCCCGCCGTGAACCCCTGCGCCCGGCCCCATGTCGATCAGGTAATCCGCCGTGCGGATGGCGTCCTCGTCATGTTCGACGACCAGCACGGTATTGCCAAGATCGCGCAGGCGTTTCAGCGTATCGAGCAGGCGGTTGTTGTCGCGCTGGTGCAGACCGATGGAGGGCTCGTCCAAGACATATAAAACCCCCGTGAGGCCGGAGCCGATTTGCGAAGCCAAGCGGATACGCTGGCTCTCGCCGCCGGACAGCGTGCCGGACATGCGGCTTAAAGAAAGATAATCGAGACCGACGTTCATCAAAAAGGTCAGGCGCTCGTTGATTTCTTTCAAAATGCGGTAAGCGATCTCCTTGTCTTTTTTGCTTAAGGTTTCACCAAGCGCGACGAACCATTCATAGGCATGCTCGATGGAAAGCGCGGAAATCTCGCCGATATGCTTCATGTCGATTTTCACTGCCAGCGCTTCAGGCTTCAGGCGATGGCCGCCGCAGGCATCGCACACCTTCTGGCCTTTGTACTGCTCCATCTCTTCACGCACGCGGTAGCTCTCGGTCTCGCGGTAGCGGCGCAGCATGTTGGGGATCACGCCTTCGAAGCTGTTGGTGGTGGTGTAATCGCGCTGGCCGTCAAAATAGGTGAACCTGATCTTGTCCTTGCCAGAGCCGGACAGGATGACCTCCTGCAATTTTTTCGGCAGCTTGTCCCACGGCGCGGACATTTTTCCCTTATAGTGGCGGCAGAGACTCTCCAGCGTCTGTTCGTAATAGCCGGAGGAGGAATTCGCCCACGGCGCGACCGCGCCTTCTTCCAGCGACAAAGACCCGTCCGGAACGACGAGATCGGGGTCGAAATACATCTTGCTGCCGAGGCCGTCGCATTCGGGGCAGGCGCCGTGCGGATTGTTGAACGAGAACAGGCGCGGCTCGATCTCCGCAATCGTGAAGCCGGACACGGGGCAGGCGAACTTGGAAGAAAAAATATGCTCTTCCTTGCTGTCGGCGTTCTCGGCGACGATCAGCCCATCGGAGATCTTTAGCGCTGTCTCGACAGAATCCGCCAGACGGTTGCCCATGTCTTTTTTAACGACGATGCGGTCGACGACGACGGAAATGTCGTGCTTGATCTGCTTGTCGAGCGCGGGCGTGTCGTCAAGTTCGTAAAATTTCCCGTCGATCTTGACGCGCTGGAAGCCCTTCTTTTTCAGCTCCTGCAAATCCTTCCTGTATTCGCCCTTGCGGCCGCGCACCAGCGGCGCGAGCAAATAAAGCCGCGTACCCTCGCCCATGGCAATAATTTGATCGACCATCTGCGTCGGCGTCTGGCTGGAGATTGGCTTGCCGGTGGCGGGCGAATAAGGCACGCCGACGCGCGCCCACAGCAGGCGCATGTAATCGTGAATCTCCGTCACCGTGCCGACGGTCGAGCGCGGATTGCGCGAGGTCGTCTTCTGCTCGATGGAAATGGCAGGCGACAGGCCTTCGATGGAATCCACATCCGGCTTTTGCATCAGCTCCAGAAACTGCCGCGCATAAGCCGACAGGCTTTCGACATAGCGGCGTTGTCCTTCGGCATAGACCGTATCGAAGGCGAGCGACGATTTGCCCGAACCCGACAAGCCCGTGATCACCACCAGTTTGTCGCGGGGAATATCGACGTCAACGCTTTTCAGGTTGTGTTCGCGCGCGCCCCTGACGCGTATTGCGTCATTGTATTTTTCGCCGCGGATGGCGGCGTTGTATTTTCCGGTGCGGGTCAGGTTTTTATGCGCGTCAGTCATGGGAACATATATAGAACAAAATTTTGAGCCGGAAAAGAACAAAATGGGTATCTCCCGAGCAATATTAGGATTGCTTTAACACTCCTGTGTTATTTTTCAAGCGTAGGGAATTATTTATCCTCCTCCGTGCGGTTCATTTTAAGGAAGCCCCATGGCGCTGATCGACTTCGACAGTTTCAAAGCGATCAACGACACCCACGGCCATCCGGCGGGCGACGCCTGTCTGAGGGCGCTGGCGCAGAAGCTGAATGACTGCGTGCGCGTGCTCGACGGCGCGGGACGCGGCTGGGCGCCGACGAATTCGTGGTCATTTTCACCCAGATCAACGCCGCCACCGCCGGTCGCGTGCTGGGCAAGATCGGACGCGCGCTGCAAAACCTGTCGCTGGATTGGTATGGACAGAAAATCGACTTCGGCGCAAGCTTCGGTGGCGCCTTTGTGACGCAAGAGCGCTCTTACGCCGAGGTTTACAAACTGGCCGATCAGGCGCTCTACGCCCATAAACAGCGGCGTCATGCCGAAAATATACAAAATACGACAGAAGAATATGACTGGATATAATATATATTAATATCAATAAGATATATAATAATTATGAATAATAAAAAGAGCTATGTCCTCGATTTTACTTGCTTTCTAAAAATATTATGTTATTTATAATGCAGCACGGGAGTGTGATATGACGAACATGGAACCTCCAAATCTGGCGCCCTTGCCGTCGAACGACAGTGACCTCGGCCACACCGAAAAAACCTCGGCTGACGGCTGGTGGCGCACCCAAAGCGCGACGCTCGCGCTGCTGAAACACGCCTATCACCTGCTCGGCGCGTCAGAGCGCCGCATCGCCGAACAGGACCGCCGCATCCGCGAGCTCGAAGACCTCGCCGCCACCGACCCCCTGACCGGCCTGATGAACCGCCGCGGCTTTGAAAAGTTTTTTGAAATGGAGCAGGCGCGCATCCACCGCAAGCACTCGCCCGGCGCGCTTCTGGTCCTCATCGACCTCGACCTCTTCAAACCCATCAACGATACCTACGGCCATATGGCGGGCGATGCCTGCCTGCAGGCCTTAAGCCGGAAGATGCTGCAGTCGATCCGCATGCTCGACGGCGCGGCGCGCATCGGCGGCGACGAATTCGCGATCCTGCTGACCCAGCTGCCGCCGGAAAACGCCGCCGAACATCTGGAGAAGATCCGCGCCCTGCTCGCGGAAACGACCATCGACTGGCAAGGCAAAAAAATCGCCTTCTCCGCCAGCGTCGGCGCGGCGATAGTGACGGAAGAAAGCCTCTTCACGTCGGTTTACGACGCCGCGGACGCCGTGCTCTACACCGACAAGAAACAGCGCCGCGAGCGCGCCTGAAATTTCTAGCTGTTTAGTCCCACGATATGGTGGAGCGGATTTATTTTGAAGCGATCCGGTTCTTTTGTCCAGATTTTACAGACGTATTCATAGGCCGTGAGTCCTTTCAGGGTTTTAAGCCGCTTGGCGAAGTTGT
Source organism: Pseudomonadota bacterium (assembly GCA_021849295.1). Taxonomy (GTDB): domain Bacteria; phylum Pseudomonadota; class Alphaproteobacteria; order Micavibrionales; family UBA2020; genus PALSA-926. The sequence goes on from JAJZTA010000016.1 coordinate 62,758, forward strand.
A